>NZ_JAAVXA010000003.1:403-33029 GCF_012241585.1 Pantoea sp. LS15 | reverse complement strand
TGACGCACTAAAAACCAGTGTTTAGCGCCCTGAGCCCGAGTTTTTACATGCTTTATGCTACCAGCCAGCGGAGAAAGTGGTATTCTCGGTTTCATCTCGCAAGTCTGACTTGTGGTAACTATTAACCTGCTAACCCTGTGACCTGCAACCCTGTTTGCAGTGCATCGACAAGGAGACTTATCGTGTCTGAACTGTCTCAATTATCTCCGCAGCCACTGTGGGATATTTTTGCCAAAATCTGTTCCATTCCACACCCTTCCTACCATGAAGAACAGCTTGCCGAACACATTATGGGTTGGGCGAAGGAAAAAGGCCTGCATGCTGAACGTGACCAGGTTGGTAACATTCTGATCCGCAAACCAGCAACCGCTGGCATGGAAAACCGCAAACCGGTTGTACTGCAGGCGCACCTGGACATGGTGCCGCAGAAGAACAACGACACCGTTCACGACTTCACCAAAGATCCTATTCAACCCTATATCGACGGCGACTGGGTAAAAGCGCGCGGCACCACTCTGGGTGCGGATAACGGCATCGGTATGGCCTCTGCACTGGCAGTGCTGGCAGACGACAGCGTTGAACATGGTCCGTTGGAAGTGCTGCTGACCATGACCGAAGAAGCGGGTATGGACGGTGCATTCGGTCTGCAGGCGAACTGGCTGCAGGCAGATATTCTGATCAACACCGACTCAGAAGAAGAAGGTGAGATCTACATGGGCTGCGCGGGCGGGATTGATTTCATCTCTACCCTGCCGCTGTCACGCGAAGCGATTCCTGCCGGTTTCCAGACGTTCAAGCTGACGCTGAAAGGGCTGAAAGGCGGTCACTCTGGCGGTGATATTCACTTAGGCCTGGGCAACGCCAATAAATTGCTGGCGCGCTTCCTGGCCGGCCATGCGGCTGAGCTGGATCTGCGTCTGGTGGATTTCAACGGCGGTACCCTGCGTAACGCGATCCCGCGCGAAGCATTCACTACTGTGGCAGTCCCGGCGGCAAAAGCTGACGAGCTGAAAAAACTCTCCAGCGTGTATCTGGATATCCTGAAAAACGAACTGTCAGCCAAAGAGAAGAACCTGACCGTGGTGCTGGAACCCGTATCCACGGATAAAGCTGCGCTGACTACCCAGTCTCGTGACACCTTCGTTCAGTTGCTGAATGCAACGCCAAACGGTGTGATCCGCAACTCTGACGTGGCCAAAGGCGTGGTTGAAACCTCTCTGAACGTGGGCGTGGTGACCATGAGTGACGACAGTGCAGAGATCATCTGCCTGATCCGTTCGCTTATCGACACAGGCAAAGAGTACGTAGTGAGCATGCTGGAATCTCTGGGCACGCTGGCCGGTGCGAAAACATCGGCTAAAGGCAGCTACCCTGGCTGGCAGCCGGATGCAAGTTCTCCAGTGATGGCACTGGTCCGTGAAACCTATCAGCGTCTGTTCAACAGCACGCCGAACATTCAAGTGATCCACGCGGGTCTGGAATGTGGTCTGTTCAAGAAACCATATCCGAATATGGACATGGTCTCTATCGGGCCAACCATTACCGGGCCACACTCTCCGGACGAGCAGGTTCATATCGAAAGCGTGGGTCATTACTGGACGCTGCTGACTGAGCTGCTGAAAGCAATTCCTGTTAAGTAATTAGTCGTTTGATGCCCGGTGGCGCTTCGCTTACCGGGCCTACGGTTAAAACAATCTACAACCCTAATACTAGCTGTCGCTCTAACTGCGGATCCAGCAGCGTGACGTGCAATCCCACCAGCCTCACCCCTCGCCCTCCTCTTCGTTCTTCCCATGCCTTTTTCGCCGTCGCAACGAGATCCTCTTTATTCAGACGCGGCCAGACATGTTCCTGCGTGGTCTGCTGGAAGTCGTTGAATTTTAATTTGATACCCTGACGGGCAATGAGCAGATCCGGTTTCACCTTGAGCAAGCGTCGCTCCAGCTCAGGATAGAGCTGTTCCGTAATGATGGTTTCGCATTCAGACCAGTCATGAATGTCTTCAATCAGCGTTCGCTCAACACCAACGGATTTCCGCAGCCGTTCGCTGTTCACATCGCGATCGTCAATCCCCTGGCTACGCTCCCACAGCACGCGCCCAAACTTTCCAAACCGCTTAAGTAGCATAGCCAGATCGCTTCGCTGCACATCTTCACATGTCCGTAATCCCATACTTTCCAGCTTTACAGCGGACACTTTTCCCACACCAGGGATTTTGCCAAGCGGCAACGTTTTTAAGAACGCAGGCACCTCTTCAGGCGTGATGACGTACTGGCCATTGGGCTTATTTAAATCGGAGGCTATCTTGGCAAGAAATTTCACCGGAGCGACTCCTGCCGACGCGGTAAGATTTAACTCTTTAAAGATGGTCTGACGGATTTCCTGTGCCATCAGGGTTGCTGAGCCGTGGCAGTGTACGCTGTCGGTCACATCAAGATAGGCTTCGTCTAGCGACAGCGGTTCGATCAGAGAGGTGTAGCGGGAGAAGATTTCCCGAATATGAATTGAGGCCTCTTTGTAAGCGTCGAAGCGACCAGGTAAAAGAGTGAGATGAGGACAAAGCTTCAGGGCCATTGCGGTAGGCATGGCACTACGCACGCCAAATTTGCGCGCAGGGTAGTTGGCGGTGCTGATGACACCACGCTGAACGCGGCTGCCGCCAATGGCTATGGGAATATCCCGCAGCGCCGGATTGTCACGCATCTCCACTGCCGCAAAAAAGCAGTCCATATCAACATGGATTATTTTGCGCATAGTAAGCCCTCACTCATCACTGGATAAGTATACAGTAAATAAATGAGAATTGAGAAGCAGATGTAAAAATGCCGGGTGGCGACTTTGCCTTACCCGGCCTGTAAAAATTTAGATAATACGGTGCTGTTCGCGGGCCATTCTTTTTTTCCGGGCATCGCATGGCTCCGGGCAATCACAGACTTTTTCCATGCCAATGGAAGAAATACCGCCGCAACTCCCCTGAATGCTTTTACGCTTAATGATCCAGCCTAACGACATGCCGAGGATAACAAGCACGAAAACCACAAAGGTTGCCAGGAACGTCAGCATCATCAGCCTCCAAAATCGTCCAGTAGGATGTTCTCATCCTCCACGCCCAGATCTTTAAGCATCTTAATGACTGCGGCGTTCATTACTGGCGGGCCACACATATAAAACTCGCAGTCTTCCGGCGCAGGATGCTGTTTGAGGTAGTTTTCATACAGCACGTTGTGGATGAAGCCCGTATAGCCAGTCCAGTTATCTTCCGGCTGCGGATCGGAGAGCGCCACATGGAAGGTAAAGTTCGGGTTTTCACGCGCCAGCTGTTCGAACTCATCGTCGTAGAACATCTCACGCAGCGAACGCGCCCCGTACCAGAAGCTGATTTTACGCTGACTGCTAAGCCGCTTGAGCTGGTCGAAAATGTGCGAACGCATCGGCGCCATACCTGCGCCACCACCGATAAACACCATTTCGGCTTCCGTCTCTTTCGCAAAGAACTCACCAAAGGGACCGGAGATAGTTACCTTGTCGCCCGGCTTTAAAGACCAGATATACGATGACATGATCCCTGGCGGCGCATGCGGTACCGCCGGAGGCGGTGTGGCGATACGCACGTTAAGCATGATGATGCCCTTTTCTTCAGGGTAGTTAGCCATGGAGTAAGCACGAAGCGCTGGCTCTTTTACTTCCGACACAAAGCGGAAAAGATTGAACTTGTCCCAGTCGGCCCGGTATTCATGCGGGACATCGAAGTCAGCATATGCCACGGTGTGTTCCGGGCACTCAATCTGAATATATCCACCCGCCCGGAACGGAACGCTCTCTCCTTCAGGCACCCGCAACTTCAGCTCTTTGATAAACGTGGCTTTGTTATCATTAGAGATAACCTCACATTCCCATTTTTTAACGCCAAAGATCTCTTCCGGCAGCTCTATTTTCATGTTCTGACGTACAGCGACCTGGCAGGCCAGACGGCAGCCCTCTTTTGCCTCACGCTTTGTGATATGCGCCAGTTCGGTTGGCAGGATATCTCCTCCGCCCTCTTTCACCGTAACGCGGCACTGCCCACAGGAGCCACCGCCGCCACAGGCCGAAGAGACAAAGATCCCGTTGCCGGAGAGCGTATTCAACAGTTTATCTCCGGCGGGCGTGCGGATCTGGTTCTGCGGCTCGTCGTTAATATCAATCACCACGTCGCCGGAATTCACCAGCTTCGCACGTGCCACCAGAATAAGCCCTGATAACACCAGTACAATCAGCGTGAACATCGCCACGCCAAGCATAATTTCCATCAGTTAGCCCTTATAGCTGCACACCGGAGAAGGACATAAACCCCAATGCCATCAGTCCGGTGGTGATAAAGGTGATCCCTAAGCCACGCAGGCCTGCAGGCACGTTGGCATATTTCATTTTTTCGCGGATCCCCGCCATGGTGACAATCGCCAGCATCCAGCCAATGCCAGAACCGAAACCGTACACCACGGATTCACTAAAGTTGTAATCACGCTGAACCATAAACGAGACGCCGCCGAAGATGGCGCAGTTCACCGCGATCAACGGCAGGAAGATCCCCAGCGCGTTGTAGAGCGACGGGAAATACTTATCGAGGATCATCTCAAGGATTTGCACCAGCGCCGCAATCACACCGATAAAGGTGATGAAGTTCAGGAAGCTGAGATCGATCCCCTCTACCAGCGCACTATCCCGCAGCACAAAGTTGTATACCAGGTTGTTGATCGGCACCGATAAGCCGAGCACCACGGTAACCGCTACGCCCAGGCCAAATGCCGTCGACACCTTTTTGGACACGGCAAGGAACGTACACATGCCGAGGAAAAACGCGAGCGCCATGTTTTCAACAAACACCGCACGCACAAATAAACTCAGGTAATGAGCCATTGTCGGTTACTCCTTTTCCTGCTGTTCTGGCTTCAGCGTACGAATAAGCCAGATCAGCAAACCGATAATGAAAAATGCGCTGGGTGCCAGCAGGAACAGGCCGTTTGGCTGATACCAGCCGCCGTTCTGCACCGTGTCCAGCACCGTGATGCCAAACAGCTTACCGCTGCCAATCAACTCACGCAGGAACCCCACGGTCAGCAGGATCACACCATAACCAAGGCCATTGCCGATGCCATCCATAAAGCTCGCCAGCGGCGGCATTTTCATGGCGTAGGCTTCTGCACGTCCCATCACGATACAGTTGGTGATAATCAGACCAACAAACACCGAAAGCTGTTTTGAGGTTTCATAGGCGAAGGCGCGCAGTAACTGATCCACCACGATCACCAGCGAGGCGATGATCGCCATCTGCACAATGATCCTCACACTGTTGGGAATGTGGTGACGGATCATGGAGATAAACATGCTGGAAAACGCGGTGACCAGCGTTACTGCCAACGTCATCACTACCGCCGTTTCCAGCTTGGTCGTCACCGCCAGAGCTGAACAGACACCCAGTACCTGCAGCGTGATCGGGTTATTGGCGAGCAACGGGCCAATGAGCACCTTTTTGACTTCTTTCAGTTCACCGGTATCAGCCATTGTTCAGCGCTCCTTCACGTACGTTTTTCAGGAAAGGACCAAAGCCCAGTTCGCCCATCCAGAAATCAAAACTGTGCTGCACACCTTTTGAGGTGAGCGTGGCACCGGAAAGCCCGTCGACGGCGTAGTCGTCACCGGGACGAGCAGCCCCTTTCATTACCTTCAGCGCAGGCAGACCGTTATCGTCGAGCACTTTCTTGCCGACAAACTGTGCCCGCCAGTTAGGGTTCTCCACTTCACCGCCGAGCCCCGGCGTTTCGCCCTGGTCATAGTACGTAATGCCTTTCACAGTGCGACCATCCGTATCAAGCGCCACAAAGGCGTACATCATCGACCACAGACCGTTGCCGTAGATAGGCACTACCACTTCCTGCACCCGTTTTTGTTCATCGCGCACGAGATAGATTTCGGCAAGATTGCTGCGACGCTTGATGCCAGCCGGATCCTGTGAGGCGTCCAGTGTCAGGCTCATCTGCGGGTCTTTTAATGCCAGCGACTGGTTGTATTTCGCCGGATCTTTATCCAGCAGTTGCCCGGTTTTTAAATCCACCAGACGCGCGGTAATGCGCTCAGCAAAGACTGCAGAGACATCGTCTGCACTCATTCCTTCCTGCATCAACCCGGCGACAGCCAGGATATTGCGCTGTTTATCCAGTGCGCGCTGCTCCTGCTGTCGCGGCTTTAACCCCACGGCAGAACCGGCCACCACAATGGAACAGACCAGACACAACACCAGTACCACCAGCAGCGTTTTACCGATGCTGTCGTTATTTTTGATTTCAGCCACGCGCCTTCCTCCGCTTAATGTTGGCGCGCACGACCAGATAATCGAAGAGTGGCGCAAACAGGTTGGCAAACAGAATGGCCAACATCATCCCTTCCGGATACGCCGGGTTGACCACACGAATCAGGACACACATCGCACCAATGAGCACGCCATAGCTCCATTTACCTTTATCAGTAAACGAGGCAGAAACGGGATCGGTCGCCATAAACATCATGCCGAATGCGAAGCCCCCCAGCACCAGATGCCAGTACCAGGGCATGGAGAACATCGGATTGGTAGTCGAACCGATCACGTTGAACATCGTGGCGGTCAGCACCATGCCGATCATCACACCGGCAACAATCCGCCAGGAGGCCACGCGACCGAAAAGTATGATCGCACCACCCAGTAAAATCATCAGCGTAGAGACTTCCCCAATGGAGCCCGGTATGTTGCCAATAAAGGCATCAAACCAGGTAACAGGCTGGCCTGTCGCGTTGTTAACCAGCGTTTCGCCCCCGTGTGCCGCCCACTGAGACAGAGGTGTCGCACCGGAGAAACCATCCGCAGCCGTCCATACCAGATCGCCGGAGATTTGCGCGGGATAGGCAAAGAACAGGAACGCACGTCCCGCCAGCGCTGGGTTGAGGAAGTTACGCCCGGTCCCCCCGAAGATCTCTTTCGCAATGACCACACCAAAGCTGATCCCCAACGCGGCCTGCCAGAGCGGTAACGTTGGCGGGACAATCAGGGCAAAAAGAATGGAAGTAACAAAGAAGCCTTCGTTGATCTCATGTTTACGAATGATGGCAAACAGCACTTCCCAGAAGCCACCCACGATAAATACCGTGATGTAGATCGGCAGGAAGAACACCGCCCCCAGCGTCATCATGCTGACCCAGCCCGCGTCTGGCGCAAAGCTCACGCCCAGCGACTGCGCCAGACGGTAGTGCCAGTCAGACTGGATCACCTGCGCCAGCTGCTGAGCATCGTACAGATGATGCAGGGCAGGAATGGTCTGCAGCCCCACGTTGTACATGCCCCAGAACATGGCAGGGAAGACCGCAAACCACACAAGGATCATCATTCGCTTCAGGTCGATAGCGTCACGAACGTGCGCCGCCCCCTTCGTCACCAGCCCCGGTGTGTAGAAAATGGTCGTCGTCGCTTCATATAACGGGTAGTACTTTTTGAGCTTCCCTTCAGTAAAGTGCGGCTCAATTTTTTCAAAGAGGTGTTTTAAGCCCATCGGTTATCCTTCCTGCTCAATGCGGGTTAACACCTCGCGCAATACGGGTCCGTATTCGTATTTTCCCGGACAAACATAGGTACAAAGCGCCAGATCTTCTTCGTCCAGCTCCAGGCAACCTAATGCCTGCGCGCTGTCGGTATCTCCGGCGAGCAGATCGCGCAACAGCATGGTCGGCAGAATATCCAGTGGCATGACGCGTTCGTAGTTGCCAATGGGTACCATCGCGCGCTCTCCACCATTCGTGCTGGTCGAGAAATTAAAGAGTTTATGACGCAGGAAGTGCCCAAGCGTTGTTCGGGTCACGGAATACTTATCGGCTCCCGGAAGAACCCAGCCGAACAGCTCTTTCTCGCGTCCTTCCTGCACAATGCTGACCTGCAGATGAAAACGCCCCAGATAAGCGTGCGCATTCACGGCATGACGGCCACTGAGCACCGAGCCGGAGATCAGGCGGTTTTCACCCTCTTTTATTTCCCCCACCAGCAGTTCATTAATGTCTGCGCCCAGCAGCGTTTTCACCAGACGCGGGTTGGCCGCTTGCGGCCCGCCGATGGCGATCACTCGTTCAGCGCTGAGTTCACCCGTGGTAAACAGCTTACCGATGGCAATGACGTCCTGATAATTCAGGTGCCAGACCTGTTTCGTCAGGCTCACGGGCTCAAGAAAGTGAATATGCGTCCCGACCAGACCCGCGGGATGTGGGCCAGCAAACTCATTAAATGTCACCTGCCCCTGCGGGTGCCCACCGAGCTTACCGCCACCAGACTGACAGACATGGACCTTCCCTGACGTCAGGCGGGTTAAAATGGTCAGCCCGGCATCAAAGGCTTTTCGCTGAGCCAGAATAACCGGTTGCGGGTCTGCGCTGAGCGGGTTGGTGTCGATTGCCGTAACAAAAATAGCGGCCGGTTCCGTACCCGGAACAGGTGATTTACTGAAGGGACGCGTGCGAAGCGCGGTCCATAAACCGGACGCCAGAAGCTGAGCCTGAACAGCGTCACGGCTTAGCGATGCGAGGTCTGCGGCGTCGTAATGAGCAAATTCACACTGCTCATCGCCTTCAATGCGGATAACCACCGACTGCAGAATACGGCGTTCACCGCGATTGATCGCCACCACGGTGCCACTTGCGGGTGCCGTGAACATGACGCCAGGATTTTTTTTGTCCTCAAAGAGCACCTGGCCTTTGATAACACGATCGCCTTCCTGTACCAGCATAGAAGGACGCATTCCCAGATAGTCGTCGCCCAAAATGGCGACATGACGAACACTTGCGCCTGTCGAAACGTGCTGCACTGGCACGCCTGCAATCGGCAGTTCAAGTCCTTTTTTGATTTTAAACATGTGGTTAGCAGGTTTCCATGAACAACAATCCAGAAGAGGTGGAGTGTACCATTTTCGCCTTTTGTCGGGGACGAAATCCGCGTTTGCTTGCGCCAAAGTGCGAGGTATTACGCAAAGTTCCTGGCGCAAACGTGATTGTGATGGTTTATAAAGTAAAACTAATTTGTAAACTCACCGCCCGGCTCTTGCGAAAATCTCTGGCGGTGCTAATGTGAGCGCTCCTAACAGAATAATCTGATTTCGGGTCTCTTTTGCCGTCCTGGCAAGTTGGTCATAGTTTTATCAAGGAACTAGTAGTATGCGTAAAATCGCATTGTTCATTGCGATGCTTCTGATGCCGTGCATGTCGTTTGCCGGACTGCTCAGCAGTAACAGCTCAACGACGCCGATCAGCAAAGAATATAAACAGCAGTTAATGGGATCGCCGGTTTATATTCAGATCTTCAAGGAAGAGCGCACTCTCGATCTGTTTGTAAAAATGGGCGAGACTTATCAGCTGCTTGATAGCTACAAAATTTGTAACTACTCCGGCGGGCTGGGGCCAAAACAGCGTCAGGGCGATTTCAAAAGTCCGGAAGGGTTTTACAGCGTTCAGCGTAACCAGCTCAAACCTGACAGCCGCTTCTATAAAGCCATTAACATCGGCTTCCCGAATGCCTATGACCGTGCTCACGGTTATGAAGGTAAATACCTGATGATCCACGGTGCCTGCGTGTCTATCGGCTGTTATGCGATGACCGATTCCGGCATTGATGAGATTTTCCAGTTCGTGACGGGTGCGCTGGTCTTTGGGCAACCTAACGTTCAGGTCAGCATCTATCCGTTCCGCATGACCGATGCCAACATGGCACGCCACAAGTACTCTTACTACGCGGATTTCTGGAAACAACTGAAACCCGGTTACGACTACTTTGAGCAGACCCACAAGCCGCCGGTGGTCTCTATCGTAGATGGCCGTTACGTGGTCAGCAAACCGCTGAGCCACGAAGTCGTCCATCCACAGCTGGCGTCAAATTACACGGTCCCCGAGACAAAATAGCACCCACTCGCCTGGCATAATCTTTTGCCAGGTTTCGTTGCCCGTCAGCGGCTGCGTTGCAATGACAGTGACCACATCGTTCGGTGTGGTCTCCTTCTGAAAGTCTATCTCCACATCCTGATCGAGCAACGTCGCAACGCCAAACGGTGCACGACGGGTGATCCAGAACAGATTTGTCGAGCAGAACGCCATCACATAACGCCCGTCAGAGAGCAGCATGTTAAACACGCCTTTTTCGCGTAATTCCGACGCCAGCGTCGCGATGTATTTAAACACGGCGGTCATGTTACCGGGCGTGCGGGGATAGCGCTCCGTCAGCTTGTGCAGTAACCAGCAGAAGGCTTTCTCGCTGTCGGTTTCGCCGACCGGGCGGAAATTGCCCGTCTCCAGTGACTTATAGCCCGTAAGTTGACCGTTGTGCGCATAGGTCCAGTTACGGCCCCACAGTTCCCGGGTAAACGGATGGGTATTTTCCAGAGCCACTTCGCCGCGGTTTGCCTGGCGGATGTGGGCAATCACCGAACAGGATTTAATAGGATAGTCCTGCACCAGTTTAGCTATCGGTGAGTTAAAGCTGGGTTGTGGATCTTTGAACGTGCGACACCCTTTGCCTTCGTAAAAAGTGATGCCCCAGCCGTCTTTATGCGGCCCGGTTCCTCCACCACGCTGAACCAGCCCGGTGAAACTAAAGCAGATATCGGTTGGCACATTGGCGCTCATCCCGAGCAATTCGCACATACATCACCTCCACAACAGCGGGGGCAATTCAGCCCCCAGCGAAGTCTTACTTAACCATCTCTTTTTCGATCAGCTGGATCAGGATATGGATCACTTTGATGTGAATTTCCTGAATACGGTCAGCATAGCCGAAGTGCGGAACACGGATTTCAACATCCGCCATACCGTCCATCTTACCGCCATCTTTACCGGTCAGGGTGATGACTTTCATCCCTTTTTCGCGCGCGGCAGCGATCGCTTTGATCACGTTACCGGAGTTACCAGAGGTAGAGATACCCAGCAGCACGTCGCCTTCACGACCGACCGCTTCAACGTAGCGGGAGAAAATGTGGTCGTAACCAAAGTCGTTACCTACGCAGGAGATGTGGCTCGCGTCGGAAATCGCAATTGCCGGGTAGCCCGGACGGTTTTCGCGATAACGCCCGGTCAGCTCTTCTGCGAAATGCATGGCGTCGCAGTGGGAGCCACCGTTACCGCAAGAGAGCACTTTGCCCCCGGCTTTGAAACTGTCGGCCAGCAGGACCGCCGCGCGCTGAATAGCGTGAATATTGGCATCATCTTTCAGAAAGTTAGCCAGCGTTTCCGCCGCTTCGTTCAGTTCGTTACGAATAAGATCCTGGTACATGAGGATAATCCTTCAGTATTGATGAAATAACACAGTGGAGTGTACCGGATAGCGGGAAAAGCGAGAAGCTAAAGCCATACGAATCGCCCGGCGTTTTGCGTTTTCGTGCCCGTTAAGACACGAACAATGTGAACCAGGTTGTAATTATTTTGTAAACACATTGCTAAAGGAAATAACATCAACTACAACCATATCATCACAAGTGGTCAGACCTCCTACAAGCAAGGGAGCTTTTCTTTATGATGATTTTGAGCATTCTCGCAACCGTTGTTCTGCTCGGTGTGTTGTTCTATCACCGTGTAAGTTTATTCCTGAGCAGCCTGATTCTTCTGGCCTGGACGGCTGCGCTTGGCGTCGCAGGTCTCTGGAATATCTGGCTTTTAGTCCCTCTTGCCATCATTCTTCTGCCGTTTAACTTTGCCCCGATGCGTAAATCCATGATCTCTGCACCGGTGTTCAAAGGTTTCCGCAAAGTGATGCCGCCAATGTCGCGTACTGAAAAAGAAGCGATTGATGCCGGCACGACCTGGTGGGAAGGCGACCTGTTCCAGGGCAACCCGGACTGGAAAAAGCTGCATAACTACCCGCAGCCACGTCTGACTGCTGAAGAACAGGCCTTTATTGACGGCCCCGTGGAAGAAGCGTGCCGTATGGCAAATGACTTCGCCATCACCCATGAAATGGCCGATCTGCCGCCAGAGCTGTGGGCATACCTGAAAGAACATCGCTTCTTCGCGATGATCATCAAGAAAGAGTACGGTGGTCTGGAATTCTCCGCTTACGCTCAGGCTCGTGTCCTGCAAAAACTGGCTGGCGTCTCTGGGATCCTGGCCATCACTGTCGGCGTACCTAACTCCTTAGGCCCGGGCGAACTGCTGCAGCATTACGGTACGGAAGAGCAGAAAGATCACTACCTGCCGCGTCTGGCACGCGGTCTGGAAATCCCTTGCTTCGCGCTGACCAGCCCGGAAGCAGGCTCCGATGCGGGCGCGATCCCGGATACCGGCGTGGTTTGCATGGGTGAGTGGCAGGGCGAGCAGGTTCTCGGTATGCGTCTGACCTGGAACAAGCGCTATATCACTCTGGCGCCTATTGCCACCGTGCTGGGTCTGGCGTTTAAACTCTCTGATCCGGAAAAACTGCTGGGCAACGAAGAAGATCTGGGCATTACCTGTGCACTGATCCCAACCTCGACCCCAGGCGTTGAAATTGGTCGTCGTCACTTCCCGCTGAACGTACCGTTCCAGAACGGTCCAACGCGCGGCCAGGATATCTTTGTACCGATTGATTACATCATCGGTGGTCCGAAAATGGCCGGTCAGGGCTGGCGCATGCTGGTGGAATGTCTGTCTGTAGGTCGCGGTATTACCCTGCCGTCAAACTCCACCGGTGGTCTGAAATCTGTGGCGATGGGAATTGGTGCGTACGCTCACATCCGCCGTCAGTTCAAAATCTCCATCGGCAAAATGGAAGGTATTGAAGAGCCGCTGGCACGTATCGCGGGTAATGCCTATGTGATGGATGCTGCCGCCTCCCTGATTACCTACGGCATTATGCTGGGCGAGAAACCAGCCGTACTGTCCGCGATTGTGAAGTACCACTGTACCCACCGTGCGCAGCAGTCGATCATTGATGCGATGGATATCGCGGGCGGTAAAGGCATTATGCTCGGTGAAGGCAACTTCCTCGCCCGTGGTTATCAGGGTGCGCCTATCGCGATCACCGTTGAAGGGGCGAATATTCTGACCCGCAGCATGATGATCTTCGGTCAGGGTGCCATTCGCTGCCATCCATACGTGCTGGAAGAGATGGCCGCTGCGCAGAACAACGACGTAGATGCCTTCGATAAGCTGCTGTTCAAACATATCGGTCATGTGGGTAGCAATAAGATGCGCAGCTTCTGGCTCGGTCTGACCAATGGCCGTACCAGCGCTACGCCAACCGGTGATGCGACGAAACGTTACTATCAACAGCTGAACCGTCTGAGCGCTAACCTGGCTCTGCTGTCTGACGTTTCTATGGCGGTGTTGGGTGGTAGCCTGAAGCGTCGCGAACGTATCTCTGCTCGTCTGGGAGATGTGCTGAGTCAGGTGTTCCTGGCCTCTGCGGTCCTGAAGCGCTACGACGATGAAGGTCGTCAGGAAGCGGATCTGCCGCTGGTCCACTGGGGCGTACAGGATGCGATGTATCAGGCAGAACAGGCTATTGACGATTTGCTGGCGAACTTCCCGAACCGTTTTGTGGCTGGGGCCCTGCGCGTGGTGATCTTCCCGACCGGTCGTCATCACCAGGCACCATCCGACAAGCTGGATCACAAAGTAGCGAAGATCCTGCAGGTCCCGAGCGCAACCCGTTCACGTATCGGTCGTGGTCAGTATCTGGCTCCAACCCCGCATAACCCGGTGGGTCTGCTGGAAGAGGCGCTGCTGGACGTGATGGCTGCCGATCCAATTCACCAGAAGATCTGCAAACAGCTGGGCAAAAACCTGCCGTTTACCCGTCTGGACGAACTGGCAAAACAGGCTCTGGCCGGTGGCATTATCAATAAAGATGAAGCTGCCCTGCTGGTGAAAGCTGAAGAGAGCCGTCTGCGCAGTATTAACGTGGATGATTTCGAACCGGACGAGCTGGCGACGCAGCCGGTAAAGTTGCCGGAGAAACACCGCAAATCTGAAGCTGCGTAACGCGTTTCGCTTGCACGAACCCCGCCCTGCGCGGGGTTTTTTATTGCCACATTTTCTCGTTATGTCGTGCTACAGTGTCAAAAAGTGGTCGTTTGAGGAGTCTGAATTGTGCCTGGTCTGAAGATTTCGATTTTGCAGCAACCGTTAGTGTGGATGGATGGCCCCGCCAACCTGCGTCACTTTGATCGTCAACTGGAAGGTATTACCGGGCGTGATGTGATTGTCCTGCCGGAGATGTTCACCACCGGCTTCGCGATGGAAGCGGCTAAACAGTCGATGCCGCAGGAAGAGGTGGTTGCCTGGATGCATGCCAAAGCGCAGCAGACCAACGCGCTGATTGCGGGCAGCGCCGCTCTGCAAACTGAGCGCGGGCCGGTGAACCGCTTCCTGCTGGTAGAGCCAGAAGGGAAAGTGCATTTTTACGACAAACGCCATCTGTTCCGTATGGCGGATGAACATCATCACTATGAAGCCGGAAATGAGCGCGTGGTGTTCGAATGGCGCGGCTGGCGTATTCTGCCGCTGGTCTGCTATGACCTACGCTTCCCGGTGTGGTCACGCAACAGCAACGATTACGACGTAGCACTGTATGTAGCCAACTGGCCTGCGCCACGCTCCCTGCACTGGCAGTCGCTGCTGGTGGCTCGCGCGATTGAAAACCAGGCATACGTGGTGGGCTGTAACCGTGTGGGGACTGACGGTAACGGGCATCACTACCGTGGCGACAGCCGGGTGGTGAACCCGCAGGGCGAGATTATTGCCACCGCAGAGCCGCATCAGGCGACGCGCATTGATGCGGAGCTGTCGTTGACGGCGTTGCAGGAGTACCGGGAGAAGTTTCCGGCTTGGCAGGATGCGGATCCGTTTAGCATTGGCTGAAATTTTCCCCCTCACCCCGCCCCTCTCCCAAAGGGAGAGGGGGGATAAAACATTAACTCACCAGCGCCTGCCCGTCTTTTCGGCTTTCCGTCGCGGCCACGTAGTGCCCTTCCGGCAGACGGTAAATCACCTGCGCACCGCCGAAGTTGTAATTCTGAAGCGGATCTTCCACCACGATCTGATGTCCGCGCTCGCGCAGCGCGGCAATCGTATTGCGATCGAACGTCGACTCAACGATCACCTCCCTGCCCTGCACCACGCGCCAGCGCGGGGCATCAATTGCCGCCTGCGGGTTTTGCCCGTGCAGCATGATGCGTAACGCCATTTGCATGTGCCCCTGCGCCTGCATTGGCCCGCCCATCACGCCGAAAGACATCAGCGGTTTTCCGTTACCGTCCATCGCAAAGCCAGGAATAATGGTGTGGAACGGACGTTTGCCACCCGCCAGCGCGTTCGGGTGATTCGGATCCAGTGAAAAACCACAGCCCCGGTTTTGCAGGCTGATCCCCGTGTCCGGCACCACAATCCCGGATCCAAAGCCCATATAGTTGGACTGAATAAACGAGACCATCATCCCGCTGGCGTCAGCGGTGCTGATGTAGACCGTGCCGCTCTGCGTCGGGGAACCGTAGACAAAATCAGAGGCATTATCCTGATCGATCAACGCAGCCCGCGATTTCAGATAGCTATCGCTCAGCAGCGCTTTGGCAGCGAATTCCATGTGTTCTTCATCCGCCACGTAGCGATCAAGATCGGCCAGCGCCAGCTTCATCGCCTCGATGGAGAGATGCAGAGACTGCACGGAATCCGGGTGATATTTCTCAATGCCGCACTGTTCCAGAATGCCGAGCGCAATCAGCGTGGCGATCCCCTGGCCGTTAGGTGGAAGCTCCTGCACCGAACCGCCCGCAAAATCGCACGACAACAGTTCAACCCAGTCTACGCGATGGTTTGCCAGATCGTCGGCAGTAAGATGTGCGCCATGTTCTTTGGCAAAAGCGGCAATTTTCTGCGCCAGCTCGCCACGATAAAACGCTTCGCCATTGGTTTTGGCAATCAGCTCCAGTGAGTTTGCCTGCGCCGGGTTACGGAAGATTTCCCCCACGCGCGGTGCACGGCCTTCCGGGGCGAAGCAGGCGCTAAAGCCCGGCTGATCTTTCAGCTTGTTATAGCCGCGTTGCCACAGATGACCAATCAGCGGGGAGACCGGGAAACCGTTGCGCGCGTAATCAATGGCAGGCTGTGCCAGCGTGGTCAGTGGTAGTGTGCCGAAGCGTTCCGCCAGTGCGACCCAGCCGGATACCGCACCCGGTACTGTCACTGCATCCCAGCCAATTTCCGGTACCGCAGTTTTGCCAGCGAACAGATCGGCATGCCAGCTGGCAGGTGAGCGACCCGATGCATTAAGACCGTGGAGCTTTTCTCCATCCCAGACAATGGCAAAGGCATCGCTACCAATACCATTCCCGGTGGGCTCGACCACCGTTAGCGCTATCGCCGTAGCAACGGCCGCATCAACGGCGTTACCACCCAGCTGCAGCATCTTCATGCCCGCCTGAGCCGCCAGCGGCTGCGAGGTCGCAACAGCGTTATACCCCATCATCGGTGGGCGTCGTGAATCATAACCGGAAGTGAAATCAAGCGCTTTGGTCATCATGACTCCTTAGTCGTGGCGCGGATCGAGCGCATCGCGCAGCCCGTCGCCGAGTAAATTAAAGCCCTGCACGGCAAGGAAAATCGCCACGCCGGGGAATACCGACATCCACGGAGCCTGCTCCAGGAAACCTTTCGCCGTATTGAGCATCGAGCCCCATGACGGATTTGGCGGTTGCTGTCCCAATCCCAAAAATGACAGGCTGGCTTCAGCGATAATCGCCGAGGCAATCGCCAGCGTAGCCTGCACCAGGATTGGCGACATCACATTCGGCAGGACGTATTTGATGATGATCCAGCGGTCCGGCAGGCCGATCGCCCGAGCGCCGTCGATGTACTCTTCATTGCGAATCGCGATCACCTGCCCACGTGTCAGCCGGGCGAAGATTGGCATCGCCGAGAGACCAATGGCGATCATTGCATTCGTCAGGCTTGGGCCTAAAAATGCCCCCAGCGCGATCGCCATGATCAGGAACGGACAGGCCAGCAGCGCTTCGATAAAGCGCGAAATCACCCCATCCCACATTTTCTGGAAGTAACCCGCCACCAGCCCCAGCGGCACACCGATGACAACGGCAATCACCACCGACATACAGCCTGCCATCAGCGAGGTGCGTGCTCCCCAGATAATGCGGGATAAAATATCGCGCCCCAGTTCGTCGGTGCCGAACCAGTACATCGCCGACGGTGCTTTGCGCACCGCCAGGAAGTTGGCTTTGACCGGATCAAACGGCGCAATCCACGGCGCCAGCAGCGCGAGCAATACAAAGAAGCCCACAATCACCGCACCAATCACCGCACTTTTGTTCGCGAGGAATTTTTTCAGCACCCGGTTTTGCGCACGCGGCAGTGCAGGCACAACGGTTTGAGTCGTCAGTTCTGCCATCATTAACCTCGCATTTTCGGGTTGATAAGAACGTAGAGCACATCGGCCAACAGGTTGAGCATCAGGAAGCCGATCGCCACAATCAGCACCACGCCCTGCACCACCGCGTAGTCACGGTTAAACACCGAATCGACGATCATTTTGCCGAAACCCGGAATAGTGAAGACCTGCTCGGTCAGCACCGCACCACCCAGTAACTCGCCAAACAGCAGCGTGGTGAGAGTGATCACCGGCACCAGTGCATTGCGAAACGCATGCTTTAAGATCACCGCTTTTGGCAGCAGCCCCTTAGCCCGCGCGGTACGGATGTAATCGGCTTTCAGCACCGCAATCATCGACGCACGGGTATGGCGCATCAGCGTCGCCGCCAGGCCGGTTCCGAGCACGGACGCGGGCAGCAGCAACGTGCGCAGGTTCTGGAGCGGATCTTCACTGAACGGCACGTAGCCGGACGCGGGTAGCCATTGTAGATTCACCGAAAAGACCAGAATCAGCAGGATCCCCAGCCAGAAGTGCGGTATTGAGATCCCCGAGATCGCCACAAAGTTAGCCCCATGATCGACCCAGCTGTTTTTGTTTACCGCCGCGAGGATCCCCATGCTGATGCCAAACACCAGCGCAATGATCATCGCCAGCAGAGACAACTCCAGCGTCACCGGCAACTTACTGGCTATCAGCTGCGTCACCGGCTCGTGCGTGCGTAAGGAGACGCCCAGATCACCCTGTAGCGCGCGCGTCAGCCAGTTAAAATACTGCACGGGGATCGGCGCATCGAGGTTCAACTCCGCACGCAGTTGAGCGATGACCGCCGGATCGCGTTCCTCCCCGGCCATCGCAATCAGCGGGTCACCAGGCAGCAGCTTTTGCAAGCCAAAGACCATCATGCTCACCAACAGAAGCGTCGGGATGGCCAGCAGCAGACGTTTGCAAATCAGTTCCAGCATGGGTTCTCCTCAGGACGTTTATTTTGCCAGCGTCAAACCGGCCAGACGCACGATGCCGTCCGGGTAAGGTTTAAAGCCCTGTACGCTTTTGTTCAGGCCAAAAATACGCGGCTCAAAGTAGAGGTAGGCAATCGGCATATCGGTTTGCAGTTGCTTCACCACTTTCTCGTACAACGGCTGGCGTGCGGCCTGATCGGTGCTCTGACGCGCCTGAGTCAACCATTCATCTACCTGAGCATTACTGTAACGGCCGTCGTTTAAAGTGCCTTTGCTGTTAATGAAGCCAAAGATGCTGCCATCCGGATCGGGACGACCGGACCAGCCGGAGAAGCTCAGTTGATAGTCACCGCTCTGCTGGCGATCGAGCAGGGTGGCGAATTCAGTCATTTGCAGATTGAGGTTAAAGCCCGCCTCAGCGACCATCGCCTGCAGCACCTGACCGACCTGCTGCGATGTTGGGTTGTTCGGCACCAGCAAGTTTACGGTCAGGGGTGTTGCCACACCCGCTTCTTTTAACAGTGCTTTTGCTTTGTCGACATTGCGCGGTGGTACCGGCAGATTGACGTGATACGGACTCACCGTTGAAAACGCCTGGTTGGCTGGCGAATACAGCCCTTCAAAGACCACCTGGTTTAGCGCATCGCGGTCAATTGCCTGCGAGAACGCTTCACGCACCCGGGCGTCTTTGAACGGATCGTTCGCTGGCACCTTCCCGTTATTAATGTTGAAGGTAATGCCCTGATAACCCAGACCGGTGACCTTCGCCAGCGCCAGCTTGCTGTCAGCCTCCACAGTCTTCACGTCGCTGGCGGCAATGCCTTCCGTCAGATCGAGATCGCCTGCTCGCAGGTTCGCCAGACGCACGGAGGCATCCGGGATCGGCAGATAGATAATCTTGTCAAAGTGGTAAGCGCCTTTGTTCCAGTAGTTGTCGAAACGCGTCAGAACGATACGATCCTGAGAGACACGGCTGTCGAACTTATACGGGCCAGAACAGACCGGCTGCGCGGCAAAATCTGGTTTTTTCGCCGCTTCCGGGGCCATCATCGCCCCAGCACGGTCAGTAAGCTGCATCAGCAGTGCGGCATCGGGGGTTTTCAGGTGCAGAGCAATCTGCATCGGGCCAGTGACTTCAACGGACTCCACGGAGGAAATCTCGCTTTTACGCAGGGAGCCTTTTAAGGTCAGGGCACGGTCGAGGTTGTATTTTGCGGCGGCAGCATCGAATTTCTCACCGTCGTGGAAGGTGACGCCCTCGCGCAAATTCAGGGTGAGGGTTTTACCGTCGTCGCTCCACGCCCAGTCTTTAGCCAGACCGGGGACAACCTTCAGATTTTCATCCACGTCCACCAGCCTGTCGCACAGGGAGGCAAACACGAAGCGGCCATAATAAGTGCGCGCCAGATGCGGGTCGAGCATGTCCGGATCGGCCCCCAGACCAATTCGCAGCACACTTTCTGAATGGGCGGGCAGCGCCGCGCCAAGCAACATTACACTTCCCAGTACGGTCAAAAGAGAATTACGCATTGTCATTATCATGAGTTCCTTGAAGGAAGGGAGGAGTGAGATGCCGCGTGTTCAAACAGCGCGCGGCGGCGCAGAAAGGCAGCAGATGGCGGAGCAATCTGGATAACGCTGCGATCGCGGTTGATCTCCTGCCAGCGGTGACAGGAAATGTGACGCCCGCCATCCAGTACCTGATTTATCGGTTCAACCTGGCGGCATTCGTCGGTGACGTATGGGCAACGGGTGTGGAAGCGACAGCCGGACGGCGGGTTGGCCGGGTTCGGCAAATCCCCCTGTAGCAGCGGCGCGTCACGTTCAACACCTGGCTGCATCTGGGGCGCAGAGGCGATCAATGCCTGGGTATAAGGATGCAGCGGCGCATCAAAAATTTCGTCAACCGTCGCAAGCTCAACAATTTGCCCAAGATACATCACCGCCACGCGGTCGCTCATGTGGCGGATAACGCCCAGGCCGTGGGCGACAATCACCATCGTCAGCCCCAGTTGGTGCTTCAGGCTTTCGAGCAGGTTCACTACCTGCGCCTGCACCGAGACATCCAGCGCCGAGACGGGTTCGTCGCCCAACAGCAGTTTCGGCCCCGAAGCCAGCGCTCGTGCAATGCCAATACGCTGACGCTGTCCTCCCGAAAACTCATGTGGATAGCGCCCGGCCCAGGCGGCAGGGAGGCCAACGGTTTTAAGCAACTCGGCAACGCGGTACTGACGATCGACTTTTTTCATGTTCTGGTGCAACCACAGTGGTTCACCGACAATCTGCTCGACCGTCATACGCGGGTTCAGCGAAGCGAAGGGATCCTGGAAAATAATTTGCAGCTCGCGCCGGAGCTGATTCAGGCGTGCCCCCGATGCGTGGGTGATCTCCTCGCCCTGATAAAACACGCGCCCTTCGCTGGCGGCAAGTAAACACAGAAGCAGACGGCCCAAGGTGGATTTTCCGGAACCTGACTCCCCCACAATCGCCAGCGTTTCCCCCGGCATAACGGCAAGCGAAACGCGATCGACCGCCGTGACAAACCTCGCCGGGGTAAACAGTTTTTTCGGGCCGGGGAAGATCTTGCTCAGGTCACGGGCTTCGAGGATGGGCGTAGTCATGCAATTTCTCCCAGGGCAATGTGTTGCTCCAGCGGCACACGGAAACAGGCAACCTGATGACCCGCGCCGAGTGTATTGAGCGAAGGTTTTTCATCATGGCAGCGCGGCTGCGCAAACGGGCAACGGGTAGCGAAACGGCAGCCTTTCGGCATGGATTCTGGCAGTGGCACCGAGCCAGGAATGGTGGAAAGCTGCCCCTTACGTGCCCCAAGAGAAGGAATCGACCCCATCAGACCGATGGTGTACGGATGCTGCGGATCGGCAAAGATCGCCTCAACGCTTCCCTGCTCCACCACCTGACCGGCATACATCACCGCCACCTGCTGAGCGACTTCTGCCACCACGCCTAAATCGTGGGTGATCATCAACACCGCGGTACCCGTATCTGCTTTTAAGGTGTTGAGCAAGGCGAGGATTTGCGCCTGAATGGTGACATCCAACGCCGTGGTCGGCTCATCGGCAATCAGCAGTCTGGGATGGTTAATCAACGCCATGGCAATCATCACGCGCTGCCGCATACCACCGGAAAGCTGGTGGGGATATGCCTTGAGCCGCATCTCTGGCGCCGGGATCTGAACCTTTTCCAGAATTTTCAGCGCAACGTTCATCGCTTCTGTACGCGGCACGTTCTGATGGCGTATCACTGCTTCGCTGAGTTGATCGCCCAGCGTAAACGCCGGATTGAGCGAAGTCATCGGCTCCTGGAAAATCATCGCCAGTTCGCTACCACGCAGATCGGCGTATTCCCGTGGCGAAAGCTTGCGGAGATCATGACGGCGAAACTGCATCTCCCCGCTGACGATCTGCGCGCAGGAGGGGAGTAAACCCATTAACGCCAGTGAGGTGATACTTTTGCCGCAGCCAGACTCCCCCACCAGCGCCAGCGTTTCGCCCGCTTTAATCGTCAGTGAAATACCATCAAGTACGCTCACCGGCGAGCCGGCGAATTTAACGTTGAGATTATGCAAGTTCAGTACAGGCGCAGTGTCCTTAAACGGGATCGTCGTCATAGCGTGAAGTCGTCCTCAAGGTGGATCGCCTGAATCAGAGCGGTTTGCAGGCAAAGCAGATGCTCGCGCATGGCCGCCGCTGCTTCATTTGGCTGGCGATGGATAATCGCGGACATGATCTTGTGATGATGGTCGTTGTAACTATCGACACGTTCGGGTGTGCGGGCTAATTCACGCAGATGCTGCCAGCCCGGTTCACGTCTGACGGCATCAATGGCATCAAACAGACCGAGCATCAGGCGATTGCCCGCAGCCTCTGCAATCGCGCGGTGAAATGCGCTATCCCACAGTTCGTTGAGATCACGGTCATCCGGGTTGACCTTATCAATGCGTTCCAGCATGCGCTGCATCAGCGCGAGGTTTTCCCTGGTGGCACGCAGTGCCGCAAGCCGGGCAAGGCCGGGTTCGAGCTGCAGACGAGCTTCCATCACTTCCAGAAGGTTGGTTTGCTGAACCAATCCCTGAAGGGCCAGCGGTTCAACCGGGGCAGCCGGACCGATAAAGGTCCCTTTGCCCTGTTTACGCCAGATGCGCCCCTCTTCTTCCAGCACATCCAGCGCACGACGCACTTCACGTCGTCCTACGCCGAGAGTTTCCGATAGCTCACGTTCTGTGGGCAGCGGAGTGCCTGGTGTTGACTCGTGCTGGTTGATTAGCCCGCGCAGTTGTTCAAGCGCGGTGCTGGAATTTGCCAGAAACCGTGACGGTTTTTCCATATTGGTTCGCTCGCTTTCATCATTACTTTATTTTTATTAACGATAAGTTATTGATATGGAATGAAGCTTATCGTGCTAATGATTAAGCAATAACCAAACCAATATTCAATTGGTTCAGGTAGTTTTTGGAAAGCGAGTGATAAGAGGATGATTTTTCGTGATTTATATTTACAAAGTGACACATTCCGTCAGACGCCAGAAGAGACGACGGGAGGTTAAATGCACACTATCAGTGCAAATAACGCACTAATGTTGTGCATATGTTAATTAATTGCACCACTAAAATTAACTTTTTGTTAATAAAAGAAAGGAAGGAAATTCAGAGAATATAAACGACGAAGGCCTGAATCATTTCTGATTCAGGCCTTCTTAATAGTGGCGGAACGGACGGGACTCGAACCCGCGACCCCCTGCGTGACAGGCAGGTATTCTAACCGACTGAACTACCGCTCCACTGTTCCCGTTTGGGGAACGAGGCGCATATTACGGTGTGCCTCTGATCTCGTCAACGCTTTTTCTCACGTTTTGAATCGTTTGCTGCAAAAATCGCCCAAACGATGATTTTACAAGCATTCCGGCGCTTTTCAGGCGCGCCACATACAACTTCCACCTTTTTTCAGCACCAGATCGAGTCGGGATTCGTGATTAAGCAGCTCTTCATCACTGGCTAAAACAACCCGCAACCGGCTTGCCTGGCGGACAACACGCTGAATTCCCGCCTCACCCTGCGTCTGCTGAGATTCATTTTCCATGCTGAACTTCATTGACGTCTGTCCACCGGTCATCGTCAGATAGACATCGGCCAGGATCTGGGCATCGAGTAATGCCCCGTGCAGCGTTCGCTTAGTATTGTCTATTTCGTAGCGGGAACAGAGTGCATCAAGGCTGTTACGCTTGCCGGGGAACATTTTCCTCGCCAGCGCCAGGCTGTCTGTTACCTTACAGAAGGTGTTTGTCTTCGGGATATCACGATTAAGCTTACTGAATTCATAATCCATAAAGCCGATATCAAACGAGGCGTTATGGATGACAAGTTCGGCACCCTTGATGTATTCCAGGAACTCGTCAGCGACATCCGCAAAAGTCGGCTTATCCAGCAAGAACTCATCGGCAATACCGTGAACGCCAAACGCTTCTGGATCCACCAGCCGATCAGGTTTGAGGTAGACGTGGAAGTTGTTCCCCGTAAGACGACGGTTCACCACTTCAACGGCACCGATCTCGATAATCTTGTGCCCTTCGTAGTGCGCGCCGATCTGGTTCATACCGGTGGTTTCGGTATCGAGGACAATCTGGCGAGTAATTGCAGTGCTCATAGCGGTCATTTATGTCAGACTTATCGTTTAACTGAACGTTTCAATTACAGGAAGTCTACCAGAGATGCGTAAACAGGTAGAAATTTTCACCGATGGATCTTGTCTCGGCAACCCAGGGCCTGGCGGCTATGGCGCGATTATGCGCTATCGCCAGCACGAAAAAACTTTTAGCGAAGGCTATTTTCTGACCACCAACAACCGAATGGAGTTGATGGCGGCCATAGTGGCACTGGAGGCGTTAAAAGAGCATTGTGACGTGGTGTTAAGCACCGATAGCCAGTACGTGCGTCAGGGGATAACCCAGTGGATCCATAACTGGAAAAAACGCGGCTGGAAGACCGCTGATAAGAAGCCGGTCAAGAATGTTGATCTCTGGAAACGTCTTGATGCGGCGCTGGGCCAGCACGAGATTAAATGGGAGTGGGTAAAAGGCCACGCCGGTCACCCGGAAAACGAACGCTGCGACGAGCTGGCGCGTGCAGCCGCATCAAACCCTGCGCATGAAGATACAGGGTATCAACCCGAATCCTGATTCGTTTTTTTGTACTGCCGCGTTGCACCAACAGTCTGACGGATATGCGTTTTCGTTTTGCTCTGCTTCATTGGATTAAGCGTAAGAGGGATAGTGCGCTTACGCGCAACGATGAACTGCATACAGCCTAAAGCGGGCAAATGCGTGCTCAACAGTACACCTCCCTGCCGCGCCCAGGGGAGCACCTGAAAACCGCCGTAGCAGAGCACCTCAAAGTTTAGCAGTGAAAGCCAGTCGAGCTGGCGCATCATCGTGAACATCCGGCTGTTGTAAGGTGGAGTCTTGCGTAGTACTGGTACCAGCTTGCGCAGACCCATCAAACTCAGAGGATTAAACCCGCTGAGTACCAGCCAGCCATCATCAATCAAAACACGGTCGGCTTCACGCAGCAAGCGATGGGGATCACTACACCAGGGCAGTGTATGGGCAAGCAGACACGCATCAACGGACTTTTCCGCAAATGGCAGATGCAATGGGTCTGCTTTCACCTGAACCGGCGATCCGCCGAGTGAGACATTGACCTGATGTGAGATAGCGCAGCTTTCGGTATTGATTTCCGCGCTGAGATTGCCAATCTTAAGCAGGTGAAAACCATACATTTTCGCAAGCCAGGGCTTCAGTTGTTGCTCTAAGGCCTCGCGATAATATTCACCCCAGGGCAATTCCGCCCAACGTTCCGGTGCTGCGACAGTCTGAGGTATCCTTGCCGGTTTCATCAAAACACCCGCCACGCTATAAGAGGTAATATATGAATCTTATCAGTATTCCTGCTTTTGAGGACAATTACATCTGGGTTTTGGTTGACGATGATCGTCGATGCGTCATTGTTGATCCCGGAGAAGCCGCCCCTGTATTACGTGCAATAAAAGAGAATAACTGGCAGCCAGAAGCCATTCTCTTGACGCATCACCATCACGATCACACAGGCGGCGTTCCCGAGCTGCGGGTCCATTTTCCCCATCTTGTGGTTTACGGACCGGCAGAGACACAAAATAAGGGAACAACCCGGGTAGTCAAAGAAGGCGAAAAGATCCTCATACATCAGTGGGAATTTTCCGTATTTGCCACACCAGGTCACACTTTGGGACATCTGTGTTTCTACAGCAAACCTTATCTTTTTTGTGGCGACACACTGTTCTCTGGAGGCTGCGGAAGACTTTTCGAAGGCACAGCAACCCAGATGTACCAGTCATTACAGAAAATTAATGCCCTACCCGATGAAACGCTCATTTGTTGCGCACATGAATATACATTAGGAAATATGAAGTTTTCCGTTAACATCTTACCCGAGGATCGCGCGATTCAGGATTATTATCACAAAGTGAAGGAGTTACATGTAAAAAACCAAAATACACTCCCCGTAACTCTGAAAAATGAGCGCAAGATTAATTTATTTTTACGAACAGATGATATTGATTTAATTAATAAAATTAACCAAGAAACAAATTTGCAACAACCAGAGCAGCGATTTGCATGGTTAAGGTCAAAGAAAGATAACTTCAGATAATTGCGGGTTGCCTTTTCAAAATTTCGCCGTTATTATCGCTCGTCTTTTAAGCAACTATTGACACACACATGAAGGCAAAAGCGATATTACTCGCCTCTGTCCTGCTTGTAGGTTGCCAGTCGCAGAACGGCAGCAACGTACAACAGCACGCACAGAGCCTTTCTGCAGCTGGTCAAGGGGAAGCAGGGAAGTTTACAAGTTCGGCGCGATGGATGGACGATGGAACATCATTCGCGCAGGATCAAGACTTGTGGACCTCTATTGGCGACGAGCTAAAGATGGGAATTCCGGAAAACAGCCGGATTCGCGAACAGAAACAGAAGTACTTAAGAAATAAGAGCTATCTCCACGATGTAACGTTACGGGCAGAGCCGTATATGTACTGGATAGCCGGGCAAGTTAAGAAACGTAACATGCCTATGGAGCTGGTACTCCTACCCATAGTGGAGAGCGCTTTTGACCCACACGCAACGTCTGGCGCCAATGCCGCAGGCATTTGGCAGATCATTCCGAGCACCGGGCGAAACTATGGTCTGAAACAGACTCGCAGCTATGATGCGCGTCGTGATGTTGTCGCTTCAACGACAGCCGCTCTCGACATGATGCAACGTCTGAACAAGATGTTTGACGGCGACTGGTTGTTAACGGTCGCAGCGTACAATAGCGGCGAAGGTCGTGTACTGAAGGCAATGAAAGCGAATAAAGCACGGGGTAAATCCACCGATTTTTGGTCGCTCTCACTGCCACAGGAAACAAAGATTTACGTACCGAAGATGCTGGCATTGAGCGATATTCTCAAGAACAGCAAGCGTTACGGTGTACAACTGCCAACACCAGACGAAAGTCGTGCACTGGCGCGCGTTCGCCTCAGCAACCCAGTTGATATTCAACAGGTTGCTGATATGACGGGTATGTCGGTAAGTAAATTGAAAACCTTTAATGCTGGCGTTAAAGGCTCAACGCTGGGGGCGAGTGGCCCGCAGTACGTAATGGTTCCGCAGAAACATGCCGAACAGCTACGTGAGTCTTTAGCTTCTGGTGAAATTGCAGCCGTCCAGTCAACGCTGATCGCGGACGCTTCATCAGTCAACAGCCGCAGTTATAAGGTTCGTTCAGGTGATACGCTTTCGGGCATTGCATCACGTCTTGGCGTGACAGCAAACGATCTGCAGCAGTGGAATAACCTGCGCAGTTCAGGTCTTAAAGTGGGTCAGACTCTGACGGTGGGTGCAGGTAGCAGCGCGCAGCGTCTCGCCAGCAACAGCGATAGCATTACCTATCGCGTGCGTAAAGGCGATTCACTGTCCAGTATCGCAAAACGACACGGTGTGAACATCAAAGATGTGATGCGCTGGAATAATGATACTGACAATCTGAAACCAGGCGACCAGTTGACGCTGTTTGTGAAGAACAGCGCCACGCCAGACTCCTGAGAACACGATGGAAAGATAAAAAGGCACCGATTCCCCTCGGTGCCTTTTTGTTTATCCCACTTTTTGCGCTTCAGCCATGATGGTATCGCTGGTAAACGAACCATCCTCCTGTAATTCAAAGTAAGCCTTCACCTCTGCGGAGGCACTCTGCTGATACAACCGAATAGCGTGACTTAATGCGTCCGGAGTGCGCATACGGGCGATCCATGAGCTGAATTCCAGCGGTAAGCGATCGGTTATTAATGAGCGAGAAATCAACCCCGCCTCGGTAATGAGCGATAACCACTCTCCACTGGAGTAGTTTTGCACATGCGAGGTATCGCGCAATGCTTCCACTGTTTGCAGCCAGATGTTGCGTACCGGGTGTCCCGGAGACATCACATCCATAATGATAAAAACACCACCCGGCTTCAGGACACGTTTTACTTCACGTAATGCCTGGCCAACATCATGCCAGTGATGTGCGGAATAACGGCTGATAACCACCTCAAAAGATGCATCATCAAAAGGTAAGGATTCGGCATAACCCTGGCGCGTATCAATATTGTTCAACCCTTTTACCTTCGCCGCCTCTGCAACAACCGCCAGCATCTGGCTGGATAAGTCGTACGCGGTGACATGAGCGACCTGTTGTGCAGCCGTAAAACTGGCATGCCCTGCCCCACAGCCTAAATCCAGCACATGCGCCTGCGGGAACGCAGCAAGACGTTCACCGAGACGCACCAAATCGCGGCCAGAAGCATGTACGGCGCTGCTCAGATACGCATTTGCCTGAGAGCCAAACTGTTTTTCTACGTTGTCATGATGGGTGTGTGTTGTTGTCATCGTACTGTCCTTTGTTGGTAAAAAATAAAGGGCAGCACCCGAACAGGCCTGCCCCACGGCAGACCTGACTCACCATGTTTAATCAGGTTTGCCGGGACTGAATTCCACTAGTAGAGGATTGTGATCGGAGGCGCGCGTCACCAGAACGGAGGCGTCATGCACGCTCAAACCGCGATAGAAGACAAAATCGAGAGGACGACCAAAGGCTTTCTTGCGTTGGTCATCGCTAAAACGAACTTCACGCAACGACATCTCGCGCGCAAAGCGATACAGGGCATTCATGCGCGGGCGACTCCAGGCATTGAAATCGCCTGCCATGATGATAGGTCCGCTGTGATGAGCAATCTGATCGCCAATTGGAAGTAACTGCTTACTATACACATCCACGCCCAGGCTGAAGTTTACCGCATGGATATTCACGACCATCAGCATTCGGGTGTCCGGCAACGGGTAGACCGTTACCAGCGCCGATTTCGCCAGACGAAGGATGGGCTCACGTTCGCGCAGTGGACAGCAATAGACCGGATGCGCAGAAGAGAGAGTCATCACACCTGAGGGATGTTGCGGCAGAACAAACGCGGGAACCTGATCGGCGGCAAGATAGTTTGTGGTGGCAAACCGCACCAGTTCAGGGGTGGTTTGCGCCTCCTGGAGCAGAACCAGATGGGCATCTTTGCCAAAATTCTTGAGTACCGATAACCATTCCGCACGTTGCTGCTTAAAAATATTCCACACCAGCACCCGAATTTTTTCATCACTGCTTAACGGGGTTCCGGCAGGTAAAGCCTGGCTTATGCTCGCAAACGACCCCGGAGGCAAGATCCTCTCCGCTGGCATTCCGGCAACATAACGCATGGCATAGGTATTTTTTCGCACTTTTGGAAACAGCCTCTGTAACATGAACCAGCCCTGAAAACGGACTGGTTCTAATGTTATAGGGACTTTAGGTTACACTTTCAACGCAATTTCTGAGAAACCGCTTTCCAGTTTTGTAAGCAAGCACTTACTGATGTTAGCCCAATGCTACCCGAGCTGGTCTATCAAGGCGTCCACTCAGACCAATCAACAGGAAGGCGACAAGCACGATCGCAGCACCAATCCATGGCGTTTGCGCCAGCCCGAAGTGTTCAACCGTCTGCCCGCCCACAATGGAGCCAATAGCAATGCCGATATTAAAAGCGGCAATGTTCAGGCCGGATGCTACATCCACCGCGTTCGGCGTATACAGTTCTGCTTTCTGTACCACATAAACCTGAAGGCCCGGCACGTTACCGAAGGCAAAGATCCCCATGACCAGGACCGTGGCCAGTGCGGCGTATTGCATTGATGCAGTGAACTGGAACACCAGCAGCAAAACAACCAGTGCTGCAAAGATGAATTTGAGAGCGGGAACCGCACCATGTTTATCTGCCAGTTTGCCGCCCCAGATGTTACCTATTGCGACGGAGATGCCGTAGCCAAGCAAAATCCAGCTCACCGCATTCGGGGAGAAGCCTGCAAGATCCTGCATCATCGGCGCCAGGAAAGTAAAAGCAGTGAATACACCACCATAGCCCAGTGCGGTCACGGCATAAATGATCAACAGGCGCGGATGCGTCAGAACCTTTAGCTGATCGCGCAGACTGGCGCTTGCACGACCAGGTATATTCGATGGCACAAGCAGAAGACTGGCTACCAGAGCAATCACACCCAGTAAAGAAACTGCCAGGAAGGTTTCACGCCAGCCGAAGTGTTGGCCGATAAATGTCCCCAGCGGTACGCCTGTAACAAGCGCGACAGTCAGTCCACCAAACATAATCGCAATGGCTGATGCCGCTTTCTCTTTGGGTACCAGACTTGTGGCAATGGTAGAACCAATTGAGAAAAAGACACCATGAGCAAGGCCGGTCAGCAGGCGGGCAATCACCAGTGTGGTGTAATCCGGGGATTGCCAGGCCAGAACGTTACCCGCGGTGAACAACACCATTAGCGCCACCAACAGTTGCTTGCGAGGGAATCGTCCGGTGAGTGCCGTCAATACAGGCGCACCGACAGCAACACCCAGTGCATAAATAGATACCAGCAGTCCGGCAGATGGCAGCGAAATCGCTAGCTGGTCGGCGATGGTAGGAACCAGTCCTACGATAACAAATTCGGTCGTGCCAATTGCAAAGGCACTGATCGTAAGGGCAAGTAGCGCCAGTGGCATAAAATACTCCGTCTCTTCAGGATTAAGATGACAAAGAGTATGCGCCAGTGCTTAAATAACAAAAATGGTCAAAATATCAATAGAATTTTGCAGGTGGTGCAACAATGAAAGCAACATCGGAAGAGCTGGCAATCTTTGTCGCCGTCGTCGAAAGTGGCAGTTTTAGCCGTGCGGCTGAACAGTTAGGACAGGCTAACTCGGCCATTAGCCGCTCGGTGAAAAAGCTGGAGATGAAACTTGGAGTCAGTCTGCTCAACCGAACGACTCGGCAGCTCAGCCTGACGGAAGAAGGAGAGCGTTATTTCCGCCGCGTGCAATCCATCCTGCAAGAAATGGCCGCTGCCGAGACGGAGATTATGGAAACCCGTAGCACACCACGTGGATTACTGCGCATTGATGCAGCAACACCGGTTGTGCTTCATTTTCTGATGCCGCTGATCAAACCTTTCCGCGAACGCTATCCGGAGATGACACTCTCTCTGGTCTCCTCAGAGACGTTTATCAATCTTATCGAACGGAAAGTGGATGTGGCTATCCGGGCGGGAACCCTCACAGATTCAAGCCTGCGTGCCCGCCCACTGTTTGCCAGCTACCGCAAAATTATCGCGTCACCGCAGTATATTGCAGAGCATGGCAAACCTGAGACAGTTGAAGAGTTAAAGCAGCATCTGTGTCTGGGCTTCACGGAGCCTGTGTCGCTGAACACCTGGCCTGTGGCTTGTCATGATGGTCAGTTGCATGAAATCGCTTGTGGGTTGTCGTCCAACAGTGGGGAAACGCTAAAGCAGTTGTGTCTCGAAGGGAATGGAATCGCTTGCTTGTCTGACTATATGATTGATAAGGAGATTGCGCGTGGCGAACTGGTGGAACTGATGGCAGATAAACGTCTGCCGGTCGAAATGCCATTTAGTGCGGTATATTACAGCGACAGAGCGGTGAGTACGCGCATTCGTGCCTTTATCGACTTTCTGAGCGAGCATATAAAAACAGCTCCCAAAGGAGCTGTGTGAGGGTTTCAGGATACAAAGGGTGGGGTCAAACTTAATCCCAGTGAGGGGCTAACCCTTCCGGGCTGACCAGGCGATCGTTGCAATCCAGTGCGGCGATTGCTTTTTTGTCTTCGTCGTCGAGCTGGAGATCCCGTGCTAACAGGTTACTGGCCAGGTTTTCACGTTTGGTTGAAGAAGGGATAACGGCATAACCTTCCCCCATTGCCCACGCCAGGATGACCTGCGCTGCAGTCACATCATGTTTTGCTGCGATGCGTGCAATCACTTCATCTTTCAATGCTTTGCCATAAGCCAGCGTCATATAAGACGTAATATGAATGCCATGCTGTTTTGCCCAGTCAACCACTTTGCGGTTTTGCAGATAAGGTGATAGTTCAATCTGGTTAGTCGCAATATTTTCTGCGCCAACGGCCGCAATTGCTTTTTCCATCAGCGGAATAGTGAAGTTAGAAATACCAATTTCACGGGTTAAGCCCTGCTTTTTCGCTTCCAGCAATGCCTGCATGAATTCTTCCACTGAAACAGCATCATTCGGTGAAGGCCAGTGGATCAGCGTCAGATCGACGTAATCAGTACGCAGTTTTTTCAGGCTCTCTTTCAGGCTGGGGATCAGCTTGTCTTTGCTGAGATTCTCAATCCAGATTTTCGTGGTGATAAACAGTTCATTACGCGGTACACCACTCTCTTCGATAGCCTGACCAACAGCAGCTTCATTTTCATAAATTTGTGCCGTATCGACGGTGCGATAGCCAAGTTCAAGAGCAGTTTTTACAGATGCGATAACAACGTCGTCTTTCAGGCGGAAAGTGCCGAGACCAAATGCAGGGATAGTCATAATATTCCTCAATCGTTATGTTCGTAGACTGAGGACGATTATCGCTGGCGGGGTTATAGAGAAAAAGATCGCAAAATGCAGAGGATTTTTGCTGATTTAGCAATAATTAAACGTCAGATAAGAAAAAAGCCCTGAGCGTTAACTCAGGGCTTTTAATAAGTGGCGGAACGGACGGGACTCGAACCCGCGACCCCCTGCGTGACAGGCAGGTATTCTAACCGACTGAACTACCGCTCCACCGAAGACTGCTGTAACCACCGGATTTATGCACCGGCTTACTACTTA
>NZ_JAAVXA010000003.1:0-269 GCF_012241585.1 Pantoea sp. LS15 | reverse complement strand
AAATCTGTATCAAAGCTGAAATTTGATTGTCTGTCTCTTCGCCGAAACAGCTTCGGCGTTGTAAGGTTAAGCCTCACGGTTCATTAGTATCGGTTAGCTCAACGCATCGCTGCGCTTACACACCCGACCTATCAACGTCGTAGTCTTCAACGTTCCTTCAGGACCCTTAAAGGGTCAGGGAGAACTCATCTCGGGGCAAGTTTCGTGCTTAGATGCTTTCAGCACTTATCTTTTCCGCATTTAGCTACCGGGCAGTGCCATTGGCATGA
>NZ_JAAVXA010000039.1:0-345 GCF_012241585.1 Pantoea sp. LS15 | reverse complement strand
TTACCACTTTGTGATTCATGACTGGGGTGAAGTCGTAACAAGGTAACCGTAGGGGAACCTGCGGTTGGATCACCTCCTTACCTTAAAGAACCTGCCTTTGTAGTGCTCACACAGATTGTCTGATGAATGATGAATTTCAAAATGTACTGCGAAGTGCATTGTGAAATTTTGCTCTTTAAAAATCTGGATCAAGCTGAAAATTGAAACGACACGTCTTAAATGGTGTGTTCGAGTCTCTCAAATTTTCGCAATCAGAAGTGAAACATCTTCGGGTTGTGAGGTTAAGCGACTAAGCGTACACGGTGGATGCCCTGGCAGTCAGAGGCGATGAAGGACGTGCTAATC
>NZ_JAAVXA010000038.1:0-606 GCF_012241585.1 Pantoea sp. LS15 | reverse complement strand
GATTAGCACGTCCTTCATCGCCTCTGACTGCCAGGGCATCCACCGTGTACGCTTAGTCGCTTAACCTCACAACCCGAAGATGTTTCACTTCTGATTGCGAAAATTTGAGAGACTCGAACACACCATTAAGATGTGTCGTTTCAATTTTCAGCTTGATCCAGATTTTTAAAGAGCAAAACTTCGCAGTGCACCTTTTCAGGTTCACTCTGAAGTTTTCTTGGGTTCGCAGTAAAAGATGGTGGAGCTATGCGGGATCGAACCGCAGACCTCCTGCGTGCAAAGCAGGCGCTCTCCCAGCTGAGCTATAGCCCCATCGTTTGCAATCTCTGTACCGCTCATCCTTTAAAAGGAGTTTGGTAGGCCTGAGTGGACTTGAACCACCGACCTCACCCTTATCAGGGGTGCGCTCTAACCACCTGAGCTACAAGCCTGCAGAGATTTTACTGCTGTTTTTCATCAGACAATCTGTGTGAGCACTACAAAGGCAGGTTCTTTAAGGTAAGGAGGTGATCCAACCGCAGGTTCCCCTACGGTTACCTTGTTACGACTTCACCCCAGTCATGAATCACAAAGTGGTAAGCGCCCTCCCGAAGGTTAAGCTACCTA
>NZ_JAAVXA010000037.1:0-674 GCF_012241585.1 Pantoea sp. LS15 | reverse complement strand
AATAAATATCCTCCGGCATAGCCGGAGGTTTTTCATATGCGCCTGTAAGGCTTTGTTACCAGCCGCGCCCTACCAGGCGCATCGCAATCTGACATTTGCATCTATGGATTACTTACGGCCCGTAAACGGGCTACCCGGATATGGGATCGCTAACTGCTCTCCCATTTTATCCTCTTCCAGCTGGTGCTTTATGTAGTCCTGTATCTTCGCCGTGTTCTTACCCACCGTATCGACGTAGTAACCCCGGCACCAGAACTCCCTGTTTCTGTATTTGAATTTCAGATCGCCAAACTGCTCATAAAGCATCAGGCTGCTTTTGCCTTTCAAATACCCCATGAAGCCCGACACACTCATCTTTGGGGGGATCTCCAGAAGCATATGGATATGATCTACACAGCATTCCGCTTCCAGAATATTCACGTTTTTCCACTCACATAGCTTTCTTAAAATCGCGCCTATTGCTCTACGTTTCTCTCCGTAGAACGCCTGCCTTCGGTACTTAGGAGCGAAGACTATGTGATATTTACAGTTCCATCGGGTGTGCGCTAAGCTCTTTTCGTCCCCCATTGGGACCCCCTTTTGATTTCTTGTTTCTCTCTTGCAGTTGCCAGACCGCAAGTTGTTTTAACAAATCAAAAGGGGTTTTTATAACTGGCTTAAAGCTGAAAGCTTTC
>NZ_JAAVXA010000036.1:0-932 GCF_012241585.1 Pantoea sp. LS15 | reverse complement strand
CCTTCACGGATTGCGAAACGCAGACCGTCGTCCATCGCGATTGGGTGGATCAGAGTCACAACCATCTTGATGTTGTCGCCTGGCATTACCATCTCTACGCCTTCTGGCAGTTCGATGGTACCGGTCACGTCAGTAGTACGGAAGTAGAACTGTGGACGGTAGCCTTTGAAGAACGGAGTATGACGGCCGCCTTCGTCTTTGGACAGGATGTACACTTCAGATTCGAACTTGGTGTGTGGCTTGATTGAGCCTGGCTTCGCCAGAACCTGACCACGTTCGATTTCTTCACGTTTGATACCACGCAGCAGAACACCAACGTTCTCACCAGCACGGCCTTCGTCCAGCAGTTTGCGGAACATTTCAACGCCAGTACAGGTAGACTTCGCAGTCTCTTTGATACCAACGATTTCAACTTCTTCACCAACTTTGATGATACCGCGCTCTACACGACCGGTAACAACGGTACCACGACCGGAGATGGAGAATACGTCTTCGATTGGCAGCAGGAATGGCTTGTCAATCGCACGCTCTGGTTCTGGGATGTAAGAATCCAGGAAGCCAGCCAGTTCGATGATTTTCGCTTCCCACTCAGCTTCGCCTTCCAGCGCTTTCAGAGCAGAACCACGAACGATTGGGGTATCGTCGCCTGGGAAATCGTACTGAGACAGCAGTTCACGAACTTCCATCTCTACCAGTTCCAGCAGCTCTTCGTCATCAACCATGTCGCACTTGTTCAGGAACACGATGATGTAAGGAACGCCTACCTGACGACCCAGCAGGATGTGCTCACGAGTCTGAGGCATTGGGCCGTCAGTCGCAGCAACAACCAGGATCGCGCCGTCCATCTGCGCAGCACCGGTGATCATGTTTTTAACATAGTCGGCGTGGCCTGGGCAGTCTACGTGTGCGTAGTGGCGAGTCGGGGTGTCGTA
>NZ_JAAVXA010000035.1:0-1249 GCF_012241585.1 Pantoea sp. LS15 | reverse complement strand
TGAAGTGGTTTACTGAATTTGGCCACCTGAATAGAGGTGATATGCTCACCTCAGAACAACACAGGTTCCTCAATGAAAAGAAGAAATTTTAGTCCTGAATTCAAACGCGAATCCGCTCAGCTGGTTGTCGACCAAAACTACACCGTCTCTGACGCTGCTAAGGCTATGGATGTTGGCCTTTCCACGATGACAAAATGGGTCAAACAACTGCGTGATGAGCGTCAGGGCAAAACGCCAAAAACCTCCCCGATAACGCCGGAACAAATTGAAATACGTGAACTCAGAAAGAAGATACAACGTATTGAAATGGAAAACGAAATATTAAAAAAGGCTACCGCGCTCTTGATGTCAGACTCCCTGAACAGTTCTCGATAATCGGGAAACTCAGGGCACGTTATCCTGTGGCCACACTCTGCCATGTGTTCGGGGTTCATCGCAGCAGCTACAAATACTGGAAAAACCGTCCTGAAAAGCCAGACGGCAGACGGGCTGTATTACGCAGCCAGGTACTTGAGCTGCATGGCATCAGCCACGGTTCGGCCGGAGCAAGAAGCATCGCCACAATGGCAACCCAAAGAGGCTACCCGATGGGGCGCTGGCTTGCTGGCAGGCTCATGAAAGAGCTGGGGCTGGTCAGTTGCCAGCAGCCGACTCACCGGTATAAGCGTGGCGGTCATGAGCACGTTGCTATCCCGAACCATCTTGGACGACAGTTCGCTGTAACGGAACCAAACCAGGTGTGGTGCGGTGATGTGACCTATATCTGGACGGGTAAGCGCTGGGCGTACCTCGCCATTGTTCTCGACCTGTTCGCAAGAAAACCCGTGGGCTGGGCAATGTCGTTCTCGCCGGACAGCAGACTCACGATGAAAGCGCTGGAAATGGCATGGGAAACGCGCGGTAAGCCCGTCGGGGTGATGTTCCACAGTGATCAGGGCAGTCATTATACGAGCAGGCAGTTCCGGCAGCTACTGTGGCGATACCGGATCAAGCAGAGTATGAGCCGGCGTGGAAACTGCTGGGATAACAGCCCAATGGAGCGCTTCTTCAGGAGTCTGAAGAACGAATGGGTACCAGTGACGGGTTACGTAAGCTTCAGCGATGCAACTCACGCAATAACGGACTATATCGTTGGATATTACAGCGCACTCAGGCCGCACGAATATAACGGTGGGTTACCACCAAACGAATCGGAAAACCGATACTGGAAAAACTCTAACACTGTGGCCAGTTTTAGTTGACCACTTCA
>NZ_JAAVXA010000034.1:0-1256 GCF_012241585.1 Pantoea sp. LS15 | reverse complement strand
GGGGACATGGTAGACAGGTGTTCGGGGACATAGTGAACACTTTTTAACATCCTTTACCCATGGTGATCGACTGTTTCCTCAGGTCGATCACCCCCACTTTCGTGCTGTACCACCACACTTCATAGCAGCCATCCTCCTGCGTCTCCTTCAGCCCGACCTGTTCTCCCCTGAACGCCTTTCCTGCACTCAGGCGGACTCCTTTGATGCTCAGCTTACCGCTGATATCCACTTTCCTGACCATCACCCCTTCGTCATATTCCGGTGCCGCTATGTTGCTGCTGTACTGCCGCGCAGACGGCTGATACCGCGTGGCCGGTACGGCCATATCCAGCGCCTCGTGCGGGCGTTCAAGGTTATAGACCGTCCGCCAGTGGTCAAAGGCACGCTGCAGTTCACCGCTGTCCGCGAACCACTTCCCCTGCAGCACTTCCGCCTTCAGGCTGCGGTGAAAACGCTCAAGTTTGCCCTGCGTCTGCGGATGATACGGCCGGGAGTGCCCCACCCGTATACCGTGGCGCATCAGCCACAGCTCCAGTGCCGTCCAGGTGCCGGTGGTGTCGCCCCACGGTGAACCGTTGTCCATGGTCATCCTGTCCGGCAGGCCGTAGCGTTCAAACACGCTGACCAGGTGCTGCTGCACAGTCTCACGCCGTTCATCGGTACAGGATGCCAGGCACAGGGAAAAACGGGAGTGGTCGTCCAGCAGAGTGAACGGATGGCAGCGGCCACCGCCAAAAGGAAAGTGGCCCTTGAAATCCATCTGCCAGAGCCGGTTCGGGGCATCATGTTCGAAGCGCCCCGTGGCGGGAATGCCCGGTGAAGCGCCCGGCAGCAGACCGTGACGGGCCATCAGATTATGGACGGTGCTGAAGGCAGGCATACGGTGTCCCTGGTCTTCCAGCCAGCGCTTAATCTTGCGGGCTCCCCAGCGTGCATGGCGTTCATGTGCCATGCGCAGCAGGGCAGTGACGTCGTCAGATGAGCGGTTCGGGGAACGACGGGGAGTACGGGGCCGGTCCTGAAGTCCGGAGGCGCCTTCCTCAGCCCAGCGCTGAAGCCACTTATAGCCGGTGGCAGGGGAAATGCCGTAGCGACGGCAGAGCGAACGGATGTTCGCCTCGTCCTGCGAGGCGAACAAAACAAACTCGGTACGTAATGACATGGTATCTCTCGCATCCCAGGGCATAAGCGACTCCATTAACGGGTTCTTATGCCTTAGTTGTAAGTGTCTACCATGTCCCCGAACAAGTGTTCAC
>NZ_JAAVXA010000033.1:0-1440 GCF_012241585.1 Pantoea sp. LS15 | reverse complement strand
TGAAGTGAACCCCGAAAGTTGGACATCCAATGATTAGGGGTTTTGCGTTTCAATGGGCAGAAAAAAATATTCATCTGAATTCAAGCAGAAAGTTGTTCTCCACTATCTGAACAGTGGTGACGGTGCAAAGAAAACAGCCAGGTTGTTCGGCGTCGATCACGGAGCGGTCAGACGCTGGACTGAACACTGGAAAGTGAATGGTGTGGACGGTTTTACCATTCCTACCAGAGCTTACTCTGCTGAGTTTAAAGAGTCTGTTGTGCTCTGGATGCAGCAACACAACAAGTCATCCCGGAAAGCTGCGGCGGAGTTTTTTATCGCAACCGCTTATACTGTCAGCAAGTGGGAGCGCCTTTACCGTGAAGGCGGTGTTATTGCCCTACAGGATAAACCCAGAGGACGTCCGGTGAAGTCAGGGAAGAACGAAACGTCAGATAAAAAACTTAATAATCCCCCTCCAGCGTTCCAGAGCGTTGAAGAAGAGCTTGAATACCTGCGAGCGGAAAATGCCTACCTAAAAAAGCTTCAAGCCTTGATCCGGGAAAAGCAGAAGACAAAGCAAAAATAATTACCGAATTGAGGCAAAACCATAACCTGAGAATGCTGCTTCATATAGCAGGATTGCCGCGTAGCACGTACTACTGGCACGTTAAGGCGGAGGGCTGTGGAGAACGCTTTGAAGGCGAACAGCAAAGAATAGCTGCACTATTTCATTATCATAAAGGACGATATGGTTACCGCCGCATTACCCTGGCGTTGCGCAATGAAGGCTACGGAATAAATCATAAAACAGTACGAAAACTGATGCGTAAGATGGGGCTGGCCTCATGCCTGAGAAGTAAAAAGTATCAGTCATACAAAGGTACCTACGGTAAAATCGCGCCAAACATTCTGTCCCGTAATTTTAAGGCCAGCAGCCCAAACCAGAAATGGGTTACAGATGTGACCGAATTCAATGTAAAAGGGACAAAGCTATATCTGTCGCCAGTGCTGGATCTGTATAACAGCGAGATAATAGCCTGGAATATGACGACGCATCCGGGAATGAACCTGGTTGAAAACATGCTCAGCAAAGCCATGAAGAGGCTGAAGCCGGGTGACAGACCGATACTGCACTCTGATCAGGGCTGGCAGTATCAGATGGCGCGGTATCAGGAAAAGCTTAAAGTTAAAGGTATAGAGCAAAGCATGTCGCGCAAAGGGAACTGTCTGGACAATGCAGTAATAGAAAATTTTTTTGGTCTGTTGAAGACAGAATGTTGGTACCACGAAGAGTATGAAAATACGGACCATCTACGAAGAACGGTGGAAGAGTACATCCACTACTACAACAACGAACGAATCAAGCTAAAACTAAACGGCCTGAGTCCGGTACAATACCGAACTCAGGCCATGTCAGCCGCCAGTTAAGAAAGTGTCCAATATATGGGGTTCACTTCA
>NZ_JAAVXA010000032.1:0-4383 GCF_012241585.1 Pantoea sp. LS15 | reverse complement strand
GGCGAACAAAACAAACTCGGTACGTAATGACATGGTATCTCTCGCATCCCAGGGCATAAGCGACTCCATTAACGGGTTCTTATGCCTTAGTTGTAAGTGTCTACCATGTCCCCGAACAAGTGTTCACCATGTCCCCGGACTGTACACCCTGTGGGAGAGGGGATCAGCCCACACCATACTTAAACAGGCATCGCCTCACGCGGAATAATCGCCCCGCGATACTGAATCACGGTGCTGGCCGTCAGATGCCCGCGCAGTGCCGCCGCTTCCGGCGTTCCACCCGTCAGACGTACCGCCAGATAGCCCGCGCTGAATGAATCCCCTGCCGCCGTGGTATCAATCACTTTCTCTTTGGCCAGCTTCACGGCCGGAACCTCAACCGACGCTTCACCTGCAATAGCGACCAGGCACGAATCCGCACCTCGCTTAATCACCACTTCGCTCACGCCAGCGGCCTGTGTGCGCGCAATCACCTCCTCTACCGGTTTCTCACCCCAGAGGGCGTCCTCATCATCAAGGGTCAGGAAGGCGATATCGGTGCATTGCAGCATCTGCAGATAAACCTGCTGCGTTTCTTCACGGCTGGCCCACAGGCGGGGGCGGTAGTTGTTATCGAAAATAACCTTACCGCCGTTGGCACGGCATTCGCGCAGCAGAGAGAGCAGTTTTTCGCGACTGTCCTGGCTTAAGATTGCCAGGCTGATCCCGCTCAGATAGAGATAATCAAACGTGGCCAGTTTTTCACAGATGTCGGCGGCAGCATCACTCTCAAGCCAGAACTTAGCTGCGGCTTCGTTACGCCAGTAATAAAATGTGCGCTCACCGGTGCTGTCGGTTTCGATGTAGTAGAGCCCCGGGAGACGGTTTTCCATACGCTGGATCAGCGAGGTTTCAACGTGTTCACTCTGCCAGGCGTCCAGCATTTGCTGGCTGAAATTATCGGTACCCAGTGCGGTGACATAGTTCACGGTGAGCGCCTCAGGTGCAACCTGACGGGCAATATAAACGGACGTGTTTAACGTATCGCCACCAAATCCGCGGCTGACTTCCGCGCCTTTTTGTGACAGCTCAATCATGCATTCGCCAATCACGGCAATTTTTTTGGACATAGTCGTGAACCTGAACAGAAGAATTATCAGCAGTGTGCGCTGAGTGAATTAACTGGTCAACTATATTAAAACAACGTTCCATTATTTTATTTGAGCCAGCGCGTGTTCCTGCTCACTTATGTCATCTTAATTTCATTTTCCCCGTGAATTGAACATAAAGTTCTCAATTGTTGCGCCGATAATCCTGTGACGAGTCCAGAAAGGCTATCCCAACAACAGGACATCTGAAATGAAGTCAGAGCAGGTTATCCAGCGGCTGAGCACTACGCCTGAGGCAAGTATTGAGAACTTGCAGGAGCATCGCTACTGGCTGCAATGTGAGCGCGCGTACACCTATCAGCCGATCTACCGGACTGATGGTCGACTGATGGCAATTGAAATTTTGACCGTCGTCACGCATCCATCAAACCCTTCTCAGCGTATCGCACCGGATCGCTATTTTGCCGAAGTTGCCGTTCGCCAGCGCCTGGATGTGCTGGAAGAACAGCTCCGTATGCTGGCGACGAAGCAGGCCTTTTTCGAGCAGAATGATATCCTCGCCTCGGTGAACGTTGATGGCCCAACTCTGCTGGCGCTGCGTCAGAATGCGAAATTGCAGGAATTGATCGCCACCCTGCCATGGATGCGCTTTGAGCTGGTCGAGCATGTCCGACTGCCGCAGGACTCTTCGTTTGCTTCAATATGTGAGTATGGCCCGCTGTGGCTGGATGATTTTGGCACTGGCATGGCGAACTTCTCTGCCCTGAGTGAAGTGCATTATGACTACATTAAAGTGGCCCGCGAGCTGTTCATTATGCTGCGCCAGACCTCTGAAGGGCGGAATCTGTTTACGCTGTTATTACAGCTGATGAACCGCTATTGCCAGGGGGTGATTGTTGAAGGCGTGGAAACGCTGGAAGAGTGGCGTGATGTGCAAAACTCTCCTGCAGCGGCGGCGCAAGGCTATTTCCTCTCTCGCCCGGTCCCCATGGATCACCTCGATAACGTGATAACGACCCTCTGATAAGCCCGCTTCCCTTTGTCTGAACTATAGTTTTACAGGACAGGTCATCAGGAAAGGGGAAAACAATGACAAAAACAGCCAGGGTAATCTCCTGGGTTGCAGGGATTTTCTTGTTGTTGATCGTGGTTTTCGTCGTCATTGTTGCGACGTTTGACTGGAACCGTCTTAAGCCGACCATCAACCAGAAAGTCTCAACCGAGCTGAACCGTCCCTTCGCCATACGTGGTGATTTAGGGGTGGTTTGGGAACGTCAGAAAGAGGAGACCGGCTGGCGAAGCTGGATCCCCTGGCCACATGTTCACGCTGACGACATCATCCTCGGCAACCCGCCAGATATCCCGGATGTCACCATGGTGCATCTGCCCCGCGTTGAAGCCACGCTGGCCCCGTTAGCGCTATTGTCCAAAACGGTCTATCTGCCGTGGATCAAGCTTCAGCAGCCCGATGCACGGCTGATTCGCCTCTCTGAAAAAAACAACAACTGGACATTCAACCTTGCCAGCGACAGCGAAAAAGATCCGAATGCCCAGCCTTCTTCCTGGTCATTCCGTCTCGACAATATTCTTTTCGATCGCGGACGGATCGCCATCGACGATAAGGTCAACAAGGTGGAGGTGGAGATCCTGGTTGATCCGCTGGGCAAACCATTGCCGTTTAGCGAAGTGACTGGCAGCAAAGCGAAAGGCGACAACACCAACGTGGGTGATTACGTATTCGGCCTGACAGCAAAGGGACGCTACAACGATCAACCTCTCAGCGGTAAAGGGAAAATAGGCGGCATGCTGGCGCTCAGGAGCGAAGGCACGCCGTTCCCGGTGCAGGCGGATTTCCGTTCCGGAAATACCCGTGTGGCGTTCGTGGGGACGGTCAACGATCCGATGAACATGGGGGGGGTCGATCTACAGCTGAAATTTGCCGGTGAATCGCTGGGCGAATTGTATCAGCTCACTGGCGTGCTACTGCCGGATACGCCGCCGTTTGAGACCGACGGCCATCTGGTGGCGAAAATCAATGCAGAAAAATCGTCGGTATTTGATTACCGGGGTTTCAACGGTCGTATTGGTGACAGTGATATCCACGGCTCACTGACTTACACCACCGGGAAACCGCGCCCGAAACTGGAAGGGGATGTCGAGTCCCGCCAGCTGCGTCTGGCTGACTTAGGCCCGCTGATAGGTATTGATTCTGGTAAAGGTACGAAGACAAAAGAGGTGAAGAAGGACCTCCAGCCCGCGGGGAAAGTGCTGCCCTACGACCGTTTTGAGACCGACAAGTGGAATGTAATGGATGCGGATGTACGCTTCAAAGGCGGCAAAATTGAACACGGCAGCACGTTGCCGATCAGCAATCTTTCGACCCATATTCTCCTCCAGAATGCCGACCTGCGCCTGCAGCCGCTAAAATTTGGCATGGCAGGCGGGACAATTTCCTCGAACATTCACCTGGAAGGCGATAAAAAGCCGATGCAGGGACGAGCCGATATTCAGGCCCGCAGGCTGAAGCTGAAAGCGCTGATGCCGAACGTGGAGCTAATGCAGAAAACCCTCGGCGAAATGAACGGTGATGCCGACATTCGCGGCGTGGGGAACTCCGTGGCGGCGCTGCTGGGAAGCAGTAATGGCAACCTGAAGCTTCTGATGAACGACGGACTGGTGAGCCGCAACCTGATGGAGATCCTGGGGTTGAACGTCGGTAACTACGTTATCGGGCAAATCTTCGGTGATGACGAGGTACGGGTGAACTGCGCAGCGGCCAATCTGGATCTGGTTAATGGCGTGGCACGCCCGCAGATTTTTGCCTTTGACACGGAAAACGCAGTCATTAACGTGACCGGTACCGCCAGTATGGCCTCCGAGCAGCTTGATTTGACGATCGATCCGGAAAGTAAGGGGATTCGTATCATCACCCTGCGCTCGCCGCTTTATGTACGCGGCACCTTCAAAAACCCCCAGGCGGGTGTGAAGCCCGGGCCTCTGATTGCGCGTGGTGCGGTGGCGGCAGCCCTCGCGACGCTGGTTACCCCAGCTGCAGCGCTGCTGGCGTTGATTTCCCCTTCAGAAGGAGAAGCGAATCAGTGCCGGACGATTTTGTCACAGATGAAGAAGTAGCGCCCTTTCTCCCTCTCCCTGTGGGCTGTACAGTCCGGGGACATGGTAGACAGGTGTTCGGGGACATAGTGAACACTTTTTAACATCCTTTACCCATGGTGATCGACTGTTTCCTCAGGTCGATCACCCCCACTTTCGTGCTGTACCACCACACTTCATAGCA
>NZ_JAAVXA010000031.1:3041-4674 GCF_012241585.1 Pantoea sp. LS15 | reverse complement strand
AAATGAATACCAAGTCTCAACGAGTGAACACGTAATTCATTACGAAGTTTAATTCATTGAGCATCAAACTTTTAAATTGAAGAGTTTGATCATGGCTCAGATTGAACGCTGGCGGCAGGCCTAACACATGCAAGTCGAGCGGTAGCACAGAGAGCTTGCTCTCGGGTGACGAGCGGCGGACGGGTGAGTAATGTCTGGGAAACTGCCTGATGGAGGGGGATAACTACTGGAAACGGTAGCTAATACCGCATAACGTCGCAAGACCAAAGAGGGGGACCTTCGGGCCTCTTGCCATCAGATGTGCCCAGATGGGATTAGCTAGTAGGTGGGGTAACGGCTCACCTAGGCGACGATCCCTAGCTGGTCTGAGAGGATGACCAGCCACACTGGAACTGAGACACGGTCCAGACTCCTACGGGAGGCAGCAGTGGGGAATATTGCACAATGGGCGCAAGCCTGATGCAGCCATGCCGCGTGTATGAAGAAGGCCTTCGGGTTGTAAAGTACTTTCAGCGGGGAGGAAGGTGCTGAGGTTAATAACCTCAGCAATTGACGTTACCCGCAGAAGAAGCACCGGCTAACTCCGTGCCAGCAGCCGCGGTAATACGGAGGGTGCAAGCGTTAATCGGAATTACTGGGCGTAAAGCGCACGCAGGCGGTCTGTCAAGTCGGATGTGAAATCCCCGGGCTCAACCTGGGAACTGCATTCGAAACTGGCAGGCTAGAGTCTTGTAGAGGGGGGTAGAATTCCAGGTGTAGCGGTGAAATGCGTAGAGATCTGGAGGAATACCGGTGGCGAAGGCGGCCCCCTGGACAAAGACTGACGCTCAGGTGCGAAAGCGTGGGGAGCAAACAGGATTAGATACCCTGGTAGTCCACGCCGTAAACGATGTCGATTTGGAGGTTGTTCCCTTGAGGAGTGGCTTCCGGAGCTAACGCGTTAAATCGACCGCCTGGGGAGTACGGCCGCAAGGTTAAAACTCAAATGAATTGACGGGGGCCCGCACAAGCGGTGGAGCATGTGGTTTAATTCGATGCAACGCGAAGAACCTTACCTACTCTTGACATCCAGAGAACTTAGCAGAGATGCTTTGGTGCCTTCGGGAACTCTGAGACAGGTGCTGCATGGCTGTCGTCAGCTCGTGTTGTGAAATGTTGGGTTAAGTCCCGCAACGAGCGCAACCCTTATCCTTTGTTGCCAGCGGTCCGGCCGGGAACTCAAAGGAGACTGCCAGTGATAAACTGGAGGAAGGTGGGGATGACGTCAAGTCATCATGGCCCTTACGAGTAGGGCTACACACGTGCTACAATGGCGCATACAAAGAGAAGCGACCTCGCGAGAGCAAGCGGACCTCATAAAGTGCGTCGTAGTCCGGATTGGAGTCTGCAACTCGACTCCATGAAGTCGGAATCGCTAGTAATCGTAGATCAGAATGCTACGGTGAATACGTTCCCGGGCCTTGTACACACCGCCCGTCACACCATGGGAGTGGGTTGCAAAAGAAGTAGGTAGCTTAACCTTCGGGAGGGCGCTTACCACTTTGTGATTCATGACTGGGGTGAAGTCGTAACAAGGTAACCGTAGGGGAACCTGCGGTTGGATCACCTCCTTACCTTAAAGAACCTGCCTTTG
>NZ_JAAVXA010000031.1:0-2796 GCF_012241585.1 Pantoea sp. LS15 | reverse complement strand
AATGGTGTGTTCGAGTCTCTCAAATTTTCGCAATCAGAAGTGAAACATCTTCGGGTTGTGAGGTTAAGCGACTAAGCGTACACGGTGGATGCCCTGGCAGTCAGAGGCGATGAAGGACGTGCTAATCTGCGAAAAGCGCCGGCGAGGTGATATGAACCTTTGACCCGGCGATGTCCGAATGGGGAAACCCAGTGTGTTCCGACACACTATCGTTAACTGAATACATAGGTTAACGAGGCGAACCGGGGGAACTGAAACATCTAAGTACCCCGAGGAAAAGAAATCAACCGAGATTCCCCCAGTAGCGGCGAGCGAACGGGGAGCAGCCCAGAGTCTGAATCAGCTTGTGTGTTAGTGGAAGCGTCTGGAAAGTCGCACGGTACAGGGTGACAGTCCCGTACACGAAAATGCACAGGTTGTGAACTCGAAGAGTAGGGCGGGACACGTGGTATCCTGTCTGAATATGGGGGGACCATCCTCCAAGGCTAAATACTCCTGACTGACCGATAGTGAACCAGTACCGTGAGGGAAAGGCGAAAAGAACCCCGGCGAGGGGAGTGAAAAAGAACCTGAAACCGTGTACGTACAAGCAGTGGGAGCACCTTCGTGGTGTGACTGCGTACCTTTTGTATAATGGGTCAGCGACTTATATTCTGTAGCAAGGTTAACCGTATAGGGGAGCCGAAGGGAAACCGAGTCTTAACTGGGCGTTAAGTTGCAGGGTATAGACCCGAAACCCGGTGATCTAGCCATGGGCAGGTTGAAGGTTGGGTAACACTAACTGGAGGACCGAACCGACTAATGTTGAAAAATTAGCGGATGACTTGTGGCTGGGGGTGAAAGGCCAATCAAACCGGGAGATAGCTGGTTCTCCCCGAAAGCTATTTAGGTAGCGCCTCGTGAACTCATCTTCGGGGGTAGAGCACTGTTTCGGCTAGGGGGCCATCCCGGCTTACCAACCCGATGCAAACTACGAATACCGAAGAATGTTATCACGGGAGACACACGGCGGGTGCTAACGTCCGTCGTGAAGAGGGAAACAACCCAGACCGCCAGCTAAGGTCCCAAAGTCATGGTTAAGTGGGAAACGATGTGGGAAGGCACAGACAGCCAGGATGTTGGCTTAGAAGCAGCCATCATTTAAAGAAAGCGTAATAGCTCACTGGTCGAGTCGGCCTGCGCGGAAGATGTAACGGGGCTAAACCATGCACCGAAGCTGCGGCAGCGACACTATGTGTTGTTGGGTAGGGGAGCGTTCTGTAAGCCGTTGAAGGTGGCCTGTGAGGGTTGCTGGAGGTATCAGAAGTGCGAATGCTGACATAAGTAACGATAATGCGGGTGAAAAGCCCGCACGCCGGAAGACCAAGGGTTCCTGTCCAACGTTAATCGGGGCAGGGTGAGTCGACCCCTAAGGCGAGGCCGAAAGGCGTAGTCGATGGGAAACAGGTTAATATTCCTGTACTTGGTGTTACTGCGAAGGGGGGACGGAGAAGGCTATGTTAGCCGGGCGACGGTTGTCCCGGTTTAAGCATGTAGGCGGAGGTTCCAGGTAAATCCGGTACCTTTTTAACGCTGAGGTGTGATGACGAGGCACTACGGTGCTGAAGTAACAAATGCCCTGCTTCCAGGAAAAGCCTCTAAGCATCAGGTAACATCAAATCGTACCCCAAACCGACACAGGTGGTCAGGTAGAGAATACCAAGGCGCTTGAGAGAACTCGGGTGAAGGAACTAGGCAAAATGGTGCCGTAACTTCGGGAGAAGGCACGCTGATATGTAGGTGAAGCCCCTGCGGGTGGAGCTGAAATCAGTCGAAGATACCAGCTGGCTGCAACTGTTTATTAAAAACACAGCACTGTGCAAACACGAAAGTGGACGTATACGGTGTGACGCCTGCCCGGTGCCGGAAGGTTAATTGATGGGGTTAGCGGCAACGCGAAGCTCTTGATCGAAGCCCCGGTAAACGGCGGCCGTAACTATAACGGTCCTAAGGTAGCGAAATTCCTTGTCGGGTAAGTTCCGACCTGCACGAATGGCGTAATGATGGCCAGGCTGTCTCCACCCGAGACTCAGTGAAATTGAACTCGCTGTGAAGATGCAGTGTACCCGCGGCAAGACGGAAAGACCCCGTGAACCTTTACTATAGCTTGACACTGAACACTGGTCCTTGATGTGTAGGATAGGTGGGAGGCTTTGAAGCGTGGACGCCAGTCTGCGTGGAGCCAACCTTGAAATACCACCCTTTAATGGCTGGTGTTCTAACGTAGACCCGTAATCCGGGTTGCGGACAGTGTCTGGTGGGTAGTTTGACTGGGGCGGTCTCCTCCCAAAGAGTAACGGAGGAGCACGAAGGTTAGCTAATCCTGGTCGGACATCAGGAGGTTAGTGCAATGGCATAAGCTAGCTTGACTGCGAGAGTGACGGCTCGAGCAGGTGCGAAAGCAGGTCATAGTGATCCGGTGGTTCTGAATGGAAGGGCCATCGCTCAACGGATAAAAGGTACTCCGGGGATAACAGGCTGATACCGCCCAAGAGTTCATATCGACGGCGGTGTTTGGCACCTCGATGTCGGCTCATCACATCCTGGGGCTGAAGTAGGTCCCAAGGGTATGGCTGTTCGCCATTTAAAGTGGTACGCGAGCTGGGTTTAGAACGTCGTGAGACAGTTCGGTCCCTATCTGCCGTGGGCGCTGGAGAATTGAGGGGGGCTGCTCCTAGTACGAGAGGACCGGAGTGGACGCATCACTGGTGTTCGGGTTGTCATGCCAATGGCACTGCCCGGTAGCTAAATGCGGAA
>NZ_JAAVXA010000030.1:0-4699 GCF_012241585.1 Pantoea sp. LS15 | reverse complement strand
TTTCGATAAAGTAGAACGTAATGCCAATGCCCGGAAAGAAAGTGAAGAAGCCTTTAAACGTGATGTGTTAGCGTTTCAAGAAGAGACAAAAGCACTGCTTATGGAGATAAAGGATTGGTTCGATGGGTCGCCAGTTACGTCTAGTGTAGGCACAACACAAGTGACCGAGAACACCACCAGATTTGAAGTATCAAATCTCACCTTAAAAAATGGTGATAAAACACTAACAATCGTCCCTGAAGGACTTTATTACTTCGGTGTAAAAGGTTGTCTCGAAGCAACAATTAACAACCCAAATAGTTCACCGAGCACATCGAAATTCAAGCTTCACTGGAAAGATAGTGTCAGCCAACTGCCAGGATGGGTTATTGTCTCTGGTAGTCTAGGTCGCACTCCAGCTGAACGAACCTCGTTCAATCAGGAAAACTTCTTCAAGACGATTATTGCATTTGCTTGATGAGCTAAGGGCTGGCTCTCAGCCCTTCATCTTCCGTCGCTCTCTGACCCACTCAAGAACACTCAACTCTGTCTTCTCAGGGGATGGTAACGCCAGCTGTCCTTGCAACTCATCGACCTTACTCGTCAACGCACTAATTTGTGCTTGAAGTTGTGACATTTCAGCCAGTAAAAGTGTGACATATTCAGGCTGTTCTTCATGTGATCCAGTGGATACTTCCTTTGGTTCAGGCTGTGACAGAGCACCGTAAACCCGCAGTAATTCACTGGTTTCAATAACCGTATTATCACCATCTGTCACACTAGCGGAAAGCTTACCAGCCTTGATGTGCCGATAAATTGTCCGCCGCGTGACACCAGCTAACTTTGCGGCCTCAGTGACACTGTGACTCGCCATGTGACACCACCTGCATTAATTGAGTGATCGTAAGTGACATGATCACATGATGTCACACCACTCTCCCACCGGCAAATTACGGCTAATATCACCCCATAGAGCAACAGAAACCAAATGTAAGGAGGCTACATGTACGAGAATTACACCAGAGCACTTCTGGTATTGGATGTACTGGAGAGAACCTGTGAAAAGCTCCAGCGAAACCAGCGAGTAAAGCTTAAATCGGTTCTAACTAGGAAAGGGCTGCTTGCTGAACCATCAGTAGCCTATCTAATGGATTCGTTACGGCCGAAAGAAGCTAAAAGGTTCTGTGTCGCGATGTCGACAATTGAAAGTCACATGTCGCGGCTAAATACAGCAGACAGGATTTTTGTCAGTACAGAAGCCCCGGCAACGAAAGGCTTCTACATGGCACACCTTCGTGACCATCCAACCATCATAGAGCTGGCTCGCCGGATGATGATCGGCGAACGACGCTTCACAGACGTTGATCCGCAACTGGTAGACGTTGCATCAAACTTAGCGAGTAGCCCTACGTGGTGTGTCAGAGTGCTAATCCCCAGCATCGACCCACGGAAAGCGACAATTATCATCAGCAAGCTATCGTCGTTGCTTTTCCGGGCACTAGAACGCATTAAAGGGGAGCCAGTACCACAGCAATACGTAGCCCAACTTCAGCGAATGAGCTACGAATTACAGCAAATGAGGTACTAAAACACATACCAGCCGTTAGGAATTTGCTTCAGATAACCTCTATAGACCAGCTCGTCTAACGCTGGTCTATAGTCATCCCATCCAGCATTGCCGCCAGCCACATACTGCCACCAGAACACACTGACAAACGTCGATTCCGGAGGGAAATCCCCATAACGGCAGAATGGCTGTAGTTTCCCAAATCGTATATCTTGCCAAATATCATCACTGACACTCATAAAATCCTCCTTAAAGGGTTGTTGTATTTGTATTTATTTATCAAACAGGAGGCATTTTGTTACTCAAACCAACGGCACTAAGAACAGATGGCCGGACATATCAAGTATTCCTGCCACATATCATCAGCGAACTCCCAGAACGACACAGCAAAAGGCCATCCCAATGGTTCAAGGCTGCATTGACACGCCTTCAGGGGGCCCCAGCCGAACTGCAAGAACTGTGCACGCCAAAGCTTATTTCCGGCGAGTGGAATCACCGTACAGATTGGATTTCGGCATTTGACGCTCTGGCCTTGCTTTCCAGTAGTCCTGATAGCTACCAGAACGATGATCTCATCAACGAAATCGAAGATAAAACAGGGTTAAAACTCCCTGTCCCGCCTGGAAAAAGTAAGCATGAGGCCTTATTTGGCGGGCTGCTCATAGAAACCCTTAAACGCATTTCAGAAACCAGCGGTAGACAATTCAGCGTCATCACGCAGAAGCATTTCAACGGCAGGAGATACCGCGTAGATTTTCTTGTCACGCTCGAAGGAATAAAGCGTAACGCTCCAACAAAGACATACATCATTGAGTTTGATGAGGCATTTCATGCAGAGAAGCGGCAGCGAGAAAGGGATATTGAGCGTGACAGATGGTTTAGAAAGCATGAGAAAACCCTAGACCTCATCCGAGTAGAGCATGAACACCAAGACAACTGGCTTAAATGCCTTGAAGGTATCGGAGAACCACGCCCAATCGAGCACTATTACGCTCACTGCATCCGAGTTGCCAGTGAGATTAGGTCGAAAACGGAGCGGGTTATTACCGGGGAGTCATCAAAAGCGGCCTACGACCCGGCGAAAAATGGCTGTTCCTGCCTGCTAAAACGCGATAAACGCCGCCTGAATGAGTTGTCGTCCATCATGGAAAAGCTAAACATTCCATTCAGAGCAACCGATCGGCTGTTCGTAACCCGACGCACCCCCAGTAAATACGGGCTTTAATCGCAAAAATTACATGAAAAGTTACAACGAAATGTTGATGCACTGCGATTTTATGGGTGCTCAAACGTTGTAACCTCTGTAACCCCACCTCAAGACCCTTATATAGATATTTACTCCTTATTAATTATTAACTTGCCTTCTGTTCCCTTACGGGGTTTCTCTTCATTGTATTTACTTACGCTGCAACCAAATCAGCAACTCCAGCCATAAGATGAAATCTGGCCTAACTCACCGCACTACATCCAGCCAAAAGCCGTATAGAACCAACAAATTCGTGAACTACAGGTATCAGAATCACATACCAAATGAAGCCACACCCAAAATACACTCATCAGAAGCCACCAGACGCTCTGTAAGGCGATGAGTGAAATATTCACACCCAAACCTAGATGCACACTACAGAGGCTCTCAAAATGCGATTCATGACGTTATTCAGGCATGCACTGATGGCAGCAGCAACGGCATTCCTTGCCGCCATCATCGACGGACTTTCCGGCACTATCTGACCCGATCACTATGGGTATACCTCAGCTATAGCGGCTTTACCCCCTCCAAAACCGGTACATTTAGACCCCGACAATGACTCAAAATGCACCATCACCATTCTGATACACCAAATTGACACAGAGGACGATATGAGAACCTACACCTACCTGCGGGCATCAACCGCCGAACAAAACGCCGCCCGGGCATCACAATCACTGGAAGCTTTCGCGGCAGAGCACGGGCTAACCATCGCCGCAAACTTCATCGAGAACGTATCCGGTGCATCGCTACAGCGTCCAGAACTATTCCGGCTGCTGGCAGTGGCTCAGGCTGGTGACATTCTGCTAGTTGAACAGATCGACCGTCTCAGCCGCCTCGATGCTGACGATTGGGAACGCCTCAGAGGCGTAATCCAGAGCAAGGGAATCAGGATAGTCGCTCTGGATCTGCCAACAAGCTATCTGCAACTACAATCCGGAAACGATGAATTCATGCGTTCGATGATGAATGCCATCAACGGGATGATGCTAGATATGCTCGCCGCCATATCCCGCAAGGACTACACCGACCGCCGTCGTCGCCAAGCTCAAGGCATCGAGAAGGCTAAAGAAATGGGACTCTACAAAGGGCGACAGCCAGATTTGGAAAAGCATGAGCACATTCGGACGCTGATCTCTCAGGGGAACTCGCAGAGAAAGGTCGCTAGGATGCTGGGCTGTGCCGTGGGAACGGTAAGAAATGCACTTAATGCGGAGAAAACAATGGGATGATCAACCCTCAAATGTACAAAAGCCCCGTGACAGAATCACAGGGCTTCGGTACTCTAATTCTTGCAGATGCCTGCCAGGATCAGACTTCGACAATCCAATCCTAGCAGGGCTGGCTAGCTATGTCACTACCAGCTTAATACCATTCAACGACATTAAACCCACATCTGCACCCTTGAAACTCAGGTCTACGCCCCGGACTCCGGCAGGATAAACAGGCAAACGGTGGGAACCTAACCAGCACGGGAAAGATGCTGGCTCTGCCCGGTCTCACGTTAACCAATAACGTACCTGATAAAGTGAGCTTCAAGGAAGCTATTGCGGTGATGTGTAATTGCCACGGTCTGGCTCATCACCCACACAATCCGAACCAAAAAGAACGGCCTGACGCTGGTCGCTCCGCTCCCGTTTTCTGGTGTACCCACCACGGGGGCATTAGGTATCTTATTGCTACTTCCTGTCCGTTACTTATTGAAACAACGAACAATCCACCCAATATCGTTGATACCCTAAAAAGAGGATTTAAAGATGTCAGCAAAAGACGCGTTTTTCGATAAAGTAGAACGTAATGCCAATGCCCGGAAAGAAAGTGAAGAAGCCTTTAAACGTGATGTGTTAGCGTTTCAAGAAGAGACAAAAGCACTGCTTATGGAGATAAAGGATTGGTTCGATGGG
>NZ_JAAVXA010000002.1:494-524995 GCF_012241585.1 Pantoea sp. LS15 | reverse complement strand
AAGCTCTTTTCGTCCCCCATTGGGACCCCCTTTTGATTTCTTGTTTCTCTCTTGCAGTTGCCAGACCGCAAGTTGTTTTAACAAATCAAAAGGGGTTTTTATAACTGGCTTAAAGCTGAAAGCTTTCCGGAACCCCCAGCCTAGCTGGGGGTTTTCTGTGCACAAAAAAGGCTCTCTGTCACCAGAGAGCCTTTTTCACAATTCATTGCGATTACTCGCTTTTTGCTTCGCCGTTCTTGATTTCGCCCATCACTTTCAGCTTCTTAGAGATGTCACGACGTTCTTTAGACAGCTCAGCATTTTTGATGATGTAATCATCAACACGGTCTTCGTAGTCGCTTTTCATGCTGGCAATGATGCCCTGAATAGCTTCAACGCTCATGCCTGGTTTGATGTAATCGCTCAGGTTGTCGAGCAGCAGAACACGTTTCTGGTTGTCACGGATCTTCTTCTCAACGTCCTGGATTTCACGCTGCAGTTTGTTTTTGCGGCGGAACAGGCGGACGAATTCCAGAACATCCTGGAACGAAGGCTTGGTAGTTTCCATTTTTACACCCCTGATAATGTGAGATTCGGATTCGTTAAAGCAACCGTTGTAACATTAACCTTACTGACAGCGGCCGCGAATGACAATGAGTATATCGTTTAAAGCTATCATAACCCCAATTGCTGCTGAATCGAAGCAGCAGGCGTCACATCCGCGTTTTATTTGCGCAGCGCCCGGCAAATCAGATGTGATAACAGCTCAAGCTGTCGCGCCAGTTCCATACTTAGCCAGACATAGCCATGAATGGGTGTTTCGGCCACATTATCGCTCTGGCGTTCGTTGATTAACTGCTTCAGCTCCGCGACGATCTCATTCAGACGCTCGCTGTTGGCCAGTATCGGCTGCGGGTTACCTTCGTAGAGCGCATGGGCGATGGTCAGCAGAGTTTGCTGCGTCATCTGCTGGGTCTCTTTGAGAGTCTGTGCGTTAAGCATCAACAGATGGCTCGGGCGAGAAGCCCAGTGCGCGTTAATTTGCAGCTCAAGCATGCATACCAGATTGCGGCTTACCGTCTGGATAGCTTCGAAAATCGCTTTCTGAATATGAGTTTCTTTGCTGGCCGGGGTAATCAGACCGCGCATTTTGACCACATCGTTAAGGATGGTTTGCAGATGCTTTTCCAGCCGGGGTCGCTCAATCAGATTGGGAGAAAAACCTGCCTGATAGACACGGTTAAACGCAGTGACGTAGTTAGCCATCTGAATACGCCAGTGCAGGAAAGCGCGCTGCGGCCAGATACCGGTGAAAAGCATGGCCAGCAGTGACCCCAGGATGACATCCCCGCTTCGCCACAGCGCCGTGGTCATATCCCCGGCAGGGGCACCGACAACCACCGCGAGAGTGATGCCAATCAGTAGCGCCTGATAAGGCCTTTTGCCCAATGCCAGCCAACCGCACAGGAACATAGCGGCACCGCACCATGCCAGCATGACCGGAAACGAAATAAGCTCCAGCTTCAGGGCGATAAGCCCGAGTGCCGAACCTAAAACGGTCCCACCAATTCGCTCGAAGGCGCGAGGAACAACGTTTCCCCAAAACGAAATTGGCCCCATCACCACGACAAGCGTAATAAGCGGCCACGTCCCTTCCGGAACATCCAGCAAGCGGACCAGGACAAACGTCAACACAAACGCCAGCGCGATGCGACACCCATGCACCACGCGGTAATGTTTGTACAACCGAATTTCAAAAGGAGTTAATGATTTGTCGGGACGCACACCCGCTCTCCAGCTACACGGCAAACCACAATTGTACTGTGTTTTCAGCCGAGCGGATCACACTCGACTGAAAAACCCTTCATTTAGCAGGCCTAAACCGTTTTATGCTCAACGGCGATAAACATTTCGATATCCCAGTAGCCGTCTGCGTTGCCATCATTAAGATAGCGCTCGAAGCATGGTTTAGGGGCAATCTGGTATTTATTGTCCTGTAACAGGGAGTTGAAGAACTGATACCATGGGGTCGCAAAGTCGTAGTTTTCCACGCGCGCCATTGCCACGGCATAATCACCGGCCACGATTTCCGTCATCATGACGCCTTCGCTGTTTTCCGGAATAACGAAATCATCCGGTACCGTCACAGCCGTATCACAGCGCAGTTTTTCTGCCGGAACTTCATCCGGGTTATCGTAATAGACCGCAACCCACTCCAGCGGCTGAATGTGGCGACCGTCCACCCACATCACCAGCTGTTCAAAGCCCTGTTTTACCGTTTGTTCCCACGGTCCAACCAAATGAAAACCGGCAATCTTACGTTTCTGTTGCTGCTTAATGCTGTAGTCCATGTTGCCTCCGTTTATAACTGTATATTTATACACTATAAAGCAGGTTTTTACTGTCCAGCAAACGAGGTGTGTTTATTATGTGAGCAGACTCGCAACCCTGCCAGTCTGCTCACAAGCATTAACAGATGTATTTAAAGCGAGTGATGAAGGTAATCGCTCAGACGCGAGAAGACACCGCCTTTATCAACGGCTTCCAGGGTGACCAGAGGCCAGTGCGCAACGACCTTATCTCGGTCATAAAGCTGAATCTCCCCAACCCGCTGATGCGCCGCAATCGGTGCTTCCAGCTCTTTTTTATCCAGCACATATTTGGCTTTGATGTTGGGGACTTCCGCTTTTGGCAGCGCCAGCCAGAAGTCCTGGTCGGTACCCAGTTTCACCTGCTCCTTATCGCCGTACCAGATACGCTCTGTACCAACTTTTTTACCGTTATCCAGGATCTGCACCGTATCGAAATTCTGCTGTCCCCAGTGCAGCAGTTTACGGGCCTGGTCCTCACGCCCTTTCGGACTGTCGGCCCCCATCACCACTGCGATTAAACGGCGCTGACCATCGACCGCGGAAGCAATCAGATTAAAACCTGCGCCTGAGGTGTGCCCCGTTTTAAGCCCATCTACGTTCATGGTTTTATCCCACAGCAGGCCATTACGGTTTTGCTGGGTGATCCCGTTCCAGGTGAGGCTCTTTTCGCTGTACATATGGTAAAAATCAGGTTCGCCATGAATGATGGCCCGGGAGAGGACGGCCAGGTCATAAGCGGAGCTGTGCTGCCCTGGCGCATCCAGCCCGTGAACGGTTTCGAAATGGGTGTCGCGCAGGTTCAGCTTTTGCACATAGTCGTTCATCATCTTCACAAACTGCGGCTGCCCGCCCGCCACGTGATCGGCCAGTGCCACGCAGGCATCGTTACCGGAATCCACAATCAGACCGCGGCTCAGGTCGCGTACGGTGACGCGATCGCCCTCTTTCAGAAACATCAGCGACGAACCGTCAAAAACCGGGTTGCCTTTTGCCCAGGCATCGCGCCCGACGGTGACAACGTCATCAGGCGAAATACGATGGCTATCAATGGCCCGATCAACCACATACCCCGTCATCAGCTTGGTCAGGCTTGCCGGATTACGTTGTTGATGTTCGTTGCCCGCCGTTAAGATTTGACCAGTCGTGTAATCCATCAGCACCCAGGAGCCAGCCTGAATAGCAGGAGGCTGCGGCGAAAAATCCAGTGGTTCGGCCGCAAAAGCAGATGAGACACTCGAAGCGAGTAAAGAAACAGCAATAAACAGACGGCGTTTCAACGGTATATCCTCAGGTCATTAAAAATCGCTGACCTTTTTACGGGAGTTCTGATGTCGTTACCTGGCTTAATTGCAAAAAAATGTGACAGGCAGCCAATTTTCCGCTGAAGTCGTCTCGCAAATTTTTACCCCAGAGGCGCTTTTTATTCGGTCTGACCCGTACGATCGTTTACCATAGTGGCGTCATTTTTTAACAGGATGGTATTACTGGTGTCTGACTCTGCCGCACGCCCGACTTTTTTGTTCCACGACTACGAAACCTTTGGCACTCACCCGGCGCTGGACCGACCGGCGCAGTTTGCCGCCATCCGTACCGACGACGAATTCAATATTATTGGCGAGCCAGAGGTCTTTTACTGTAAGCCCGCTGATGACTACCTGCCGCAGCCTGGCGCGGTCATGGTTACCGGGATTACCCCGCAGGAGGCGCGGGAAAAAGGGGTTAATGAGGCAGAGTTCGCCCGACGCATCCACGATCTGTTTACCGTCCCCAATACCTGCGTGGTGGGTTATAACAACATCCGTTTTGATGATGAAGTGACGCGCAATATTTTCTATCGCAACTTCTACGACCCGTATGCCTGGAGCTGGCAGAACCGTAATTCTCGCTGGGATTTACTCGACATCATGCGCGCCTGCTACGCGTTACGTCCGGAAGGTATTAACTGGCCGGAGAATGATGAAGGACTGACGAGCTTCAGGCTGGAACATCTGACGCGTGCCAATGGCATTGAGCACAGTAATGCCCACGATGCGATGGCAGACGTCTATGCCACCATTGCCATGGCGAAGCTGGTGAAAACCGCCCAGCCAAGGCTCTTTGAGTATCTGCTGAGTCACCGCAGCAAACAGAAATTGACCACGCTGATTGATGTGCCGCAGATGAAACCGCTGGTGCATATCTCCGGTATGTTCGGTGCCTGGCGCGGCAATACCAGTTGGGTTGCGCCACTGGCCTGGCATCCGGACAACCGTAATGCGGTCATTATGGTGGATTTAGCTGGTGATATCTCGCCGCTGCTGGAGCTCGACAGCGATACCCTGCGTGAACGGCTATACACACCGAAAAATGAACTCGGCGATCTGCCTGCGGTGCCGGTCAAACTGGTGCATATCAATAAATGTCCGGTACTGGCGCAGGCCAATACGCTGCGCCCGGAAGATGCTGACAGACTGGGCATTAACCGACAACACTGCCTGGATAACCTGAAAGTGCTGCGAGAAAACCCGCAGGTGCGTGAGAAAGTGGTCGCCATTTTTGCAGAAGCAGAACCGTTCGTTCCGTCTGAAAACGTGGATGCCCAGTTATACAACGGTTTCTTCAGCGATGCCGACCGCGCGGCCATGAATATCGTCCTGCAAACCGAGCCGCGTAACCTGCCGGCGCTGGATATCACTTTCGCTGACAAGCGCATTGAAAAGTTGATGTTTAATTACCGTGCGCGTAACTACCCGGGAACCCTCGATGAAGCGGAACAGGAACGCTGGTTGCAGCATCGTCGTAATGTCTTTACGCCGGAGTTCCTGCATAGCTATGCTCAGGAGCTGGAGATGCTTTATGCGCAATATGAAGGGAATGCTGAGAAACAGGCACTGCTGAAATCCCTGTTCCAGTACGCGCAAGAGATAGTCTGAGTGATGGGTATAAAAAAGCCGGAGGCGATGTCTCCGGCTTTTTTTTATTGCGTTAAAACTCAGGCAACGTCTTCGTCGTACTGAGGAACCGGGTTGCGGAAGCTTTTTGTTACGCAGGCCAGGTAAATCAGACCGATAGCACCCCAGATCAGACCCAGAACCATAGAGCTCTCTTCCAGGTTAATCCACAGTGCACCAACAGTCAGCGCGCCACATACAGGCAGCACCAGATAGTTGAAGTGGTCTTTCAGCGTCTTGTTGCGCTTCTCACGGATCCAGAACTGAGAGATCACAGAGAGGTTAACGAAGGTGAACGCCACCAGCGCACCGAAGTTAATCAGCGCAGTTGCTGTCACCAGGTCAAATTTAATCGCCAGCAGAGCAATAGCACCAACCAGCAGCACGTTCCATGCAGGAGTACGCCATTTCGGATGAACATAACCGAAGAAGCGAGTCGGGAACACGCCGTCGCGACCCATCACGTACATCAGACGAGAAACGCCTGCGTGTGCCGCCATACCGGACGCCAGTACGGTTACGCTTGAGAAGATCAGCACGCCCCACTGGAAGGTTTTACCTGCCACGTAAAGCATGATTTCAGGCTGTGATGCATCCGGATCTTTAAAGCGAGAGATATCCGGGAAGTACAGCTGCAGGAAGTAAGAGGCACCGATGAAGATCATGCCGCCAATCAGCGCTGTCAGGAAAATCGCTTTCGGGATCACGCGCTCAGCGTCTTTGGTCTCTTCTGACAGAGAAGAGATGCCGTCAAAGCCGAGGAACGAGAAGCACAGAATCGTCGCACCGGTGATCATCGGCACAACATGCGCACCTTCAGACCAGAATGGACGCGTGCTGGTCAATGTACCTGCACCTTCACCGTGAGAAACACCGTAAATGATCAGGCCAACGATTACCGCAACAATGCCCATCTGCAGAATAACAATCAGGGTGTTGAAGTTCGCCACGGTCTTGATGCTACGCAGGTTCGAGATGGTCATAAAGGCCACCAGCGCCACAACGAAGATCCACGACGGTACGGAAGGTACCAGTGCTTCAAAGTAAATTTTTGCCAGCAGAATGTTGATCATCGGCATGAACAGGTAGTCCAGCAGTGATGACCAGCCCACCATAAACCCTACCGCCGGGCTAATGGATTTCTGAGCATAGGTGTACGCAGAGCCTGCAGATGGGAAACGGCGAACCAGTTTACCGTAGCTCAGCGCAGTAAAGAGAATAGCGACCAGCGCAAAGGCATACGCCGTTGCAACGTGACCGTCAGTGAGGCCTGATACGATACCGAATGTATCGAACAGCGTCATTGGTTGCATATAGGCCAGGCCCATCATAACAACCGGAATCAACGTAAGTGTTTTACGTAATTCCACGCGAGAGGTGTTTGGAGTTGCGTTATGCGACATAGTTATTCTCCTTTACGGTGATAACCGCCACGTAAGCGAAAAATTGCCCCATTTCTTTATTCCTCAGCGACAACAACTGTCGGATTTTAGTAAATATCTATCCGGTACGAAGCCCGGCCTCTTGGTTTTTAGTTTCGTTTCGTACATGCAAAAAAAAATAACCGACGCCTTTTATATCGTCGATTATTCATTTGGTTGCAGCGGCCGCATTTTGCCCCACATCGGATACAAAAGGCAATACTTTGCAATGCCCTGGGTGATTTTCTTTTTGCTAACTGGCTGATTTCTCGACGCTGGCCTGAGAGTAAACGGCAGCGATAGCACTATTTGCTAAAATCTCGTCTCGCCACCAGCTGCTTGCCAGTCCAGAGGTTTGTTCATTCCAGCCCACCCACGCTGATTCATTACTGCTTTGAGCAAGCACCTGTTTTTCAACCAGCGCCCCGCTATCAATAAACCGCTGCGCAAGATAACGAGGCAAATAGCCGCAACCCAGACCACTGATTTGCAATTCCAGCTTGGTTTTAAAGTCAAAAACGGTAATGGCTTCCTGCTCATCAAGTAATTGCGAGGAAACCGCACACTCTGGCCGTGAACTGTCCCCCACTACAATCGCACGGTAGCCTTTAATAACCCGGCGATTAATTGGCTCTGGCTCCTGAGCAAGCGGATGATGCGGCGCAACGGCGAAAACCTGCTCCAGCACGCCCAGACGGGCAAAACCAAAATCACTCAACTGAGGAGGTTCATGCAGCGCACCGACGAAAATATCCGCCCTTCCCTGAATTAACGCATCCCATGAACCGCCCAGCACACCGTTTATAAAGATAAGCCGGGTCACGCTGTGGTGTTGATAAAATGCCTCAATCAGCGGCGTAAGAAGCGAAAACGGAAAGGTATCATCGACTCCTATAACCAGCTCATTTTCCCATCCCTGATGAAGTTTGATGGCCTGTTTTTCCAGTTCGCGAACGGTATGGAGGACTTCACGTCCTTTTTCCAGCAGCATCTGTCCGGTACGGGTAAAACGTGCGCGGTGCCCGGAGCGATCGAGGATCTGAATATTGAGATCGCTTTCCAGTTTTTGAACGGTGTAGCTCAGCGCCGAAGGGGTTTTGTAGAGCTTTGCTGAGGCGGCTGCAAAGCTCCCTTCTTTTTCCAGTGCATCCAGAATAATAAGAACATCAAGCAGCGGTTTCATGCTCGCCCCCTTCTGGTGTGCGATCGTCTCCGCTGCGAGACTTATTCCATGGGCATCACCAGCGGATCGGGATACTGATACTCAAACCCCAGCTCATGACAAATGCGATTGCCATCAACAATTTTGCCTTTACTTTCATCCTTTGTCTCACCAAAAACCGGCGGAGCCAGGCCCAACTGACGTGCCATAAGCGGGTAAAACGTACTACGCGTAGGATGAGAAGGCGCACATATATTATAGATGTGTCCACCTTTGGGAGCTTGTAAGAGTAGCTCAATTGCGCCAATAACATCGTCAAGATGCACAAGATTGACAACATGTTGCCCGTCTGGCGCTGACTTTCCGGCAAAAAAACGTCCTGGATGACGCCCTGGCCCCACCAGACCCGCCAGACGGACGATATCAACCTGCGTGCCAGGGAGATTATGCAGCCAGTCTTCCAGCTCTTTCAGTACCTGGCCGCTCGCGGTAACAGGATTGCGCCCGGAGCTCTCTTTCACCACACCTTCGACATCGCCATAGACTGACGTCGAGCTGGTAAAGATAATGCGCGGAACATGGTGTGCCAGCGCACTGTCGACAATTTCCTGCATCGCCTGCAGATAAAACGACTCACCCGGGCCACTGCGCCGCGCGGGTAGCGTAATCACCAGCGCATCGACGTTCATCAGCGTGTCCAGATCGTCAGCATCACACACCAGCTCGGGTTCCAGACGCAGTTCGACACCATCAATACCGCACATGCGCGCTGCTTCTACCCCATCCGCTGTGGTTTTACTCCCGGTCACTTGCCAGCCTTTCGCGGCTAATGACATCGCCAGCGGCATTCCCAGCCATCCTAAACCGACAATCGCGACCTTTTTCATGCGAATTCTCCTGACTCGTACTCGTCTTTCATAAGGCTACGCCAGCCCGGCAGAACACACAATTCATAGCATCAATATGAAATGAATTAATGATCAAAAAAAGCCCTTGCAATATGTTGCACAACTGGTTTAGGTTAAAAGGCATCAAATGAATAAGCATTCATCGAGAATTTATATGACACGCGTTCAATTTAAACACCACCATCATCACCATCATCCTGACTAGTCTTTCAGGCGATGTGTGCTGGAAGACGTTTGGATCTTCCAGTGGTGCATGAACGCATGAAAAAGCCCCCGGAAGATCTTCTTCCGGGGGCTTTTTTTTGGACCAAATTCAGACAGGTTAAAACAGGTTAACGAGGAATAAAGAATGTTAGATAACTCACGTTTACGCATAGCTATTCAAAAATCAGGTCGTTTGAGTGACGATTCACGCGAACTGCTAGCCCGCTGCGGGATCAAAATTAACCTGCACACCCAGCGCCTGATTGCTCTGGCTGAAAACATGCCCATCGACATTCTGCGTGTGCGTGATGACGATATCCCTGGCCTGGTGATGGATGGCGTCGTTGACCTCGGCATCATCGGTGAAAACGTGCTGGAAGAAGAGCTTCTCACCCGCCGTGCACAAGGCGAAGACCCGCGTTACTTCACCCTGCGTCGGCTGGATTTCGGCGGTTGCCGCCTGTCACTGGCAACGCCGGTCGATGAAGCCTGGGACGGCCCGGCTGCACTAAACGGCAAACGTATCGCCACCTCCTACCCTCACCTGTTAAAGCGTTACCTGGATCAAAAAGGTGTGCAGTTTAAATCCTGTCTGCTGAACGGCTCTGTTGAAGTCGCACCGCGTGCGGGTCTGGCGGACGCCATCTGTGACCTCGTCTCTACTGGCGCAACGCTGGAAGCGAACGGCCTGCGAGAAGTGGAAGTTATCTACCGCTCAAAAGCCTGCCTGATTCAGCGTGACGGCGACATGGCCGATGCCAAGCAGCAGCTGATCGACAAACTGCTGACCCGTATTCAGGGCGTGATCCAGGCACGTGAATCCAAATACATCATGATGCACGCGCCAACCGAGCGTCTGGATGAAGTGATTGCTCTGTTACCAGGTGCCGAGCGCCCAACCATCCTGCCACTGGCGGGCGATCAGCAGCGCGTGGCGATGCATATGGTCAGTAGCGAAACCCTGTTCTGGGAAACCATGGAAAAACTGAAGGCGCTGGGGGCAAGCTCTATCCTGGTGCTGCCGATTGAGAAGATGATGGAGTAACGGCCATGGGTTTTAACACAATCATCGACTGGAATAATTGTAGCGACGCACAACAACGTGAGTTGCTGATGCGCCCGGCGATTTCCGCCTCCGAAAGCATTTCACGCACCGTAGCGGAGATCCTTGAGAACGTCAAAGCCCGTGGCGATGACGCGCTGCGTGAATACAGTGCCAAATTTGATAAGACTGAAGTGGGTGTACTGAAGGTTACCGAACAGGAAATCATTGATGCCAGTGATCGTCTGGGTGATGACATCAAGCAGGCAATGGCCATCGCGGTAAAAAACATCGAGACCTTCCACACCGCGCAAAAGCTGCAAACGGTGGATGTTGAAACCCTGCCTGGTGTGCGTTGCCAGCAGGTGACCCGCCCGGTAGCGTCCGTTGGGCTGTATACCCCTGGCGGTTCGGCTCCACTGTTCTCTACCGTATTGATGCTGGCAACCCCGGCGCGTATCGCGGGTTGTCAGAAAGTGGTGCTCTGCTCTCCGCCACCGATTGCTGATGAGATCCTCTACGCAGCAAAGCTGTGCGGCGTACAGGCGGTCTATAAAGTGGGTGGCGCACAGGCGATTTCTGCCCTTGCGTTTGGCACCGAATCCATTCCAAAGGTCGACAAAATTTTTGGCCCGGGCAACGCCTTCGTGACCGAAGCCAAGCGCCAGGTCAGCCAGCGTCTGGACGGTGCGGCAATCGACATGCCTGCCGGTCCGTCTGAGGTATTGGTCATTGCCGACAGCGGCGCTACGCCGGACTTCGTCGCATCCGACCTGCTGTCTCAGGCGGAACACGGCCCTGACTCGCAGGTCATTCTGTTGACGCCGGATGCCGATATGGCAACACGCGTCGGTGAAGCCGTTGAGCGCCAGCTTGCTGACCTGCCCCGCGCCGAAACGGCACGTCAGGCGTTAGCCGCCAGCCGTCTGATTGTGGCGCGCGATTTGGCGCAGTGTATAGCCATCTCTAATCAGTACGGCCCGGAGCACCTGATTATTCAGACCCGAAATGCACGCGACCTGGTCGACAGCATCACCAGCGCAGGTTCGGTTTTCCTGGGTGACTGGTCACCTGAATCCGCTGGCGATTACGCGTCCGGCACCAACCACGTTCTGCCGACGTATGGTTATACCTCAACCTGTTCAAGCCTCGGCCTGGCGGATTTCCAGAAACGCATGACTGTGCAGGAGCTGTCCCGCGAAGGGTTTGCCTCACTGGCGTCCACCATTGAGACACTGGCTGCTGCTGAACGCCTGACCGCCCACAAAAATGCCGTTACGCTGCGCGTTGCAGCCCTGAAGGAGCAAGCATGAGCATTGAAGAATTAGCCCGTGAAAATGTCCGTCAACTGACTCCGTATCAGTCTGCACGTCGTTTAGGTGGTAAAGGTGATGTCTGGCTGAACGCTAACGAATTCCCGACAGCAGTGCAGTTCGAACTGTCTCAGCAAACGCTGAACCGCTACCCGGAGTGTCAGCCAAAGGCCGTTATCGAAAACTACGCGCAGTATGCAGGAGTGAAGCCGGAGCAGGTGCTGGTTAGCCGTGGAGCCGATGAAGGTATTGAGCTGCTGATCCGTGCCTTCTGCGAGCCGGGTAAAGATGCGGTGATGTACTGCCAGCCTACCTACGGCATGTATAGCGTCAGCGCGGAAACCTTCGGTGTGGCGTGTCGCAACGTCCTTTCTCTCGACAACTGGCAGCTGGATCTGCAGGGCATTGCCGATAATCTCGATGGTGTAAAGGTGGTGTTTGTCTGTAGCCCAAACAACCCGACCGGACAGATTATCAACCCGCAGGACATCCGTACCCTGCTGGAGATGACGCGTGGGAAAGCCCTGGTGGTCGCTGACGAAGCCTACATTGAGTTCTGCCCGCAGGCGACGCTGACAGGCTGGCTGGAAGAATATCCGCACCTTGTCGTGCTGCGTACATTGTCGAAAGCCTTTGCCCTCGCCGGTCTGCGCTGTGGATTCACGCTGGCCAATAAAGAGGTCATCGACCTGCTGTTGAAAGTGATTGCACCCTACCCGCTTTCGACGCCAGTTGCCGATATTGCAGCACAGGCGCTGACCCCACAGGGGATCAACGCGATGCGCGATCGTGTGGCGCAAATCCTGGAGGAACGTCAGTATCTGGTGACCGCTCTGAAGAATATCCCTTGCGTGGAGCAGGTGTTCGATTCGGAAACCAACTACATTCTGGTGCGTTTCACTGCCTCCAGTGCCGTATTTAAATCTTTATGGGATCAGGGCATTATCTTACGAGACCAGAATAAACAACCTTCCCTGAGCGGCTGCCTGCGCGTTACCGTAGGCACCCGCGCAGAGAGCCAGCGCGTGATTGACGCCCTGAAAGCGGAGAAAGTATGACCCAGAAGATCCTTTTTATCGATCGTGACGGCACCCTTATTTCGGAGCCACCAGCCGATTTTCAGGTCGATCGTTTCGACAAGCTGGCTTTTGAACCGGACGTGATCCCCGTACTGCTTAAGCTGCAAAAAGCCGGGTATAAGCTGGTGATGATCACCAATCAGGACGGTCTGGGTACCGACAGCTTCCCGCAGGCGGACTTTGACGGCCCACATAATCTGATGATGCAGGTATTAACCTCACAGGGTGTAGTCTTTGATGAAGTGCTGATTTGCCCGCATATGCCAGCCGATGAGTGCGACTGCCGGAAGCCGAAAGTGAAACTGGTGGAGCGCTATCTGGCGGAAGATTTGCTGGATAAAACTAACTGCTATGTCATCGGCGATCGCATCACCGATATTACGCTGGCGGAAAACATGGGCATCGTGGGGCTGCGCTATGACCGTAACGGTCTTAACTGGGCGAAAATTGGTGAGCAGCTAACCAAACGTGACCGCTATTCCCACGTTGAACGTAACACCAAAGAGACGCAGATTGATGTGAAGGTCTGGCTGGATCGCGAAGGCGGCAGCAAGATCCACACAGGTGTGGGATTCTTCGACCATATGCTGGATCAGATTGCCACCCACGGCGGTTTCCGCATGGAAATTACCGTAAAAGGCGACCTTTATATTGACGATCACCACACCGTGGAAGATACCGGCCTGGCGTTAGGTGAAGCCCTGAAGCTGGCGCTCGGTGATAAACGTGGCATCAACCGTTTTGGCTTTGTCCTGCCGATGGACGAGTGCCTGGCGCGTTGCGCGATGGATATCTCCGGACGTCCGCACCTGGAATATAAAGCCGATTTCAACTACCAGCGCGTGGGCGATCTCAGCACTGAAATGGTTGAGCACTTCTTCCGTTCATTGTCCTACACCATGGGCCTGACGTTGCACCTTAAGACCAAGGGCAAAAACGACCACCACCGCGTGGAGAGTCTGTTCAAGGCTTTTGGCCGTACCCTTCGCCAGGCGATCCGCGTGGAAGGTGACGCCCTGCCTTCATCGAAAGGAGTGCTGTAATGAATGTGGTGATTCTGGATACCGGATGCGCCAACCTGAACTCCGTGAAATCGGCGATTGCGCGTCACGGCTATGAGCCGGTGGTGAGCCGTGACCCGGACGTGGTGCTGCGCGCCGACAAACTCTTTTTACCGGGCGTGGGAACCGCGCAGGCCGCGATGGATCAGATTCGCGAACGCGAGTTGGTCGACCTGATCAAAGCCTGTACCCAGCCAGTTCTGGGCATTTGCCTGGGTATGCAGATCCTGGGCCGCCGCAGTGAAGAGAGCAACGGCGTCGACCTGTTGGGCATTATTGAAGAAGACGTGCCGAAAATGAACGACCACGGCCTGCCTTTGCCACATATGGGCTGGAACCGCGTTTACGCCAAAGCAGGTGATCGGTTATTTCGCGGCATTGAAGACGGCGCGTATTTTTACTTCGTGCACAGCTACGCTATGCCAGTGAATCCGTACACCATCGCTCAGTGCAATTATGGTGAAGCGTTTACCGCAGCGGTGCAGAAAGATAACTTCTTCGGCGTGCAGTTTCACCCGGAACGCTCTGGCGCCGCCGGCGCGCAGCTGCTGAAAAACTTCCTGGAGATGTGATGATTATTCCCGCTTTAGATTTAATTGACGGCACGGTTGTTCGTCTTCATCAGGGCGATTACGGGCAGCAACGTGACTACGGGAACGACCCACTGCCACGTCTGCAGGATTACGCGGCTCAGGGTGCAGAAGTGCTGCACCTGGTGGATCTCACGGGCGCGAAAGACCCGGCGAAACGCCAGATCCCGCTACTCAAAAAGCTGGTCGCTGGCGTGAATGTCCCCGTTCAGGTAGGTGGTGGCGTGCGCACTGAAGAGGACGTTGCGGCTCTGCTTGAAGCTGGTGTGGCGCGCGTTGTCGTTGGCTCTACCGCCGTAAAAGACCCCGAAATGGTCAAAGGCTGGTTCCGCCGTTTCGGCGCGGATGCGCTGGTACTAGCGCTGGATGTGCGTATCGACGAACAGGGCCGCAAACAGGTTGCGGTGAGCGGCTGGCAGGAGAACTCTGGCGTGACGCTGGAAGAACTGGTTGCTATTTATCAGCCCGTTGGCCTGAAGCACGTGCTGTGCACCGATATCTCCCGCGACGGCACACTGGCGGGCTCTAACGTCTCGCTGTATGACGAGGTCTGTGCACGTTTTCCGCAGGTGGCTTTCCAGTCGTCCGGCGGAATTGGTGATTTAGCCGACATCGCCGCGCTGCGCGGTACCGGTGTGCAGGGCGTGATCGTTGGACGCGCCCTACTGGAAGGAAAATTTACTGTGACGGAGGCGATTCAATGCTGGCAAAACGGATAATCCCTTGCCTGGACGTGCGCGCTGGCCAGGTGGTGAAAGGCGTGCAGTTCCGCAACCACGAGATCATTGGCGACATCGTCCCGCTGGCAAAACGCTATGCTGATGAAGGGGCTGACGAGCTGGTGTTTTACGATATCACCGCCTCCAGTGATGGCCGAGTGGTCGATAAAAGCTGGGTAGCACGCGTAGCAGAAGTGATCGATATTCCATTCTGCGTGGCGGGTGGGATTAAATCAGCTGAAGACGCGGCCAAAATTCTCTCGTTTGGTGCCGACAAGATTTCCATCAACTCCCCTGCCCTGGCAGACCCGGAGCTGATTACTCGCCTGGCCGAGCGCTTTGGAGTGCAGTGCATTGTCGTTGGGATCGACACCTGGTATGACGACGCAACGGGCAAATATCACGTTAATCAGTATACCGGTGATGAAAGTCGAACCCGTGTGACCCAATGGGAAACCCTCGACTGGGTGCAGGAAGTGCAGAAGCGTGGCGCGGGCGAGATTGTCCTCAACATGATGAACCAGGACGGGGTGCGTAACGGTTATGACCTCGAACAACTGAAAAAAGTGCGTGCGGTTTGCCACGTCCCGCTGATCGCCTCCGGCGGCGCGGGCACCATGGAACACTTCCTGGAAGCCTTCCGCGATGCAAACGTCGATGGCGCACTGGCGGCGTCCGTGTTCCACAAGCAGATTATTAATATTGGTGAGTTAAAAACGTTCCTGGCCGGCCAGGGCGTGGAGATCAGGGTATGTTAACAGAGCAACAACAGGCACAGCTGGACTGGGAAAAAACGGATGGATTACTGCCCGTGGTTGTCCAGCATGCCGTTTCCGGCGAAGTATTGATGCTGGGGTATATGAACCAGGACGCACTGGCAAAAACGCTCGACAGCGGCAAAGTCACCTTTTTCTCACGCACTAAACAGCGTCTGTGGACCAAAGGGGAAACCTCAGGCCATTTTCTGAACGTGGTCAGCATAACGCCGGATTGCGATAACGATACCCTGCTGGTTCTGGCAAACCCGATTGGGCCAACGTGCCACAAAGGAACCAGCAGCTGCTTCGGTGAGGCTAGCCACCAGTGGCTGTTTTTATATCAACTGGAGCAACTGCTGGCAGAGCGTAAAACGGCGGATCCTGAGAGCTCTTATACCGCGAAGCTGTACGCCAGCGGCACCAAGCGTATTGCGCAGAAAGTGGGAGAGGAAGGTGTTGAGACTGCGTTGGCCGCGACGGTGCATGACCGCGAGGAACTGACCAATGAAGCGTCTGATTTGATGTATCACCTGCTGGTGCTGCTGCAGGATCAGGAGCTGGATTTGACGGCAGTGATAGAAAATCTTCGTAAGCGTCATAAATAAAAAAACCGGGGAATTTCCCCGGTTTTTTTTATCTGCAAATCAGGCTTCGGGTTTGTAGTTGCGCAACGCATTGCGCCCCAGCACCACTCCGGAACCGATAATCCCACCCAGCAAGACCGCCAGAATTAATGTGATGGCCTTTTTCGGACTGTCACGATAGACAGGGAGGTCCGGCTTCATGACGTAACGATATACGTGGATGGTGTCCGGATTCACGTTCAACTTCTCGATATCGAGTAAGTTTTGTTTTGTCTGATAATACGCGCCTGAGAAGACCAGTGGACGGGACGCTTCGTTATCAATCATCGATTTCAGCGCTTCACTTCCCAGCAGGAACATCGTCTCCTGGGTTACATCCTGGGTTTGCTGGATCTGCGGTGAGCTAATTTTCGCCGCTTCCGCATTCTTGAGCGCTTCAGAGATCTGTTTGATACGCAGATCTTTCTGCTCCTGAGCAACCTTCTCCTGGTTTTCCAGCGAGTCATTAAGCGTTGTGATCTGCTGCTTGATGTTGTCTTTGAGGTCGAGAGAGAGCTCTTTCGCCGTTTGCTCATCTACCTGCTGAATGTACTGCGCCAGCTGTTTTTGAGCCGCCTCTGCAGATTCCCCCTGATAGGAGACGCTTAACGGCAACGGCTGGCCTTTAACGGTAGTGTCGATAGTCAGCTTCTCTGGTATTTTCTGGTTTTCGAGCGACTGAGCTAAAGCAGAAAAAGAAGAGTTGAAACGGTTAATGGCACGGTTTTGGATGTCCAGCATCGAAGGCGCTGCACCACCGTAAAGGATATTCAGTGCGTTGGCATAAGTGGCAATCTGCGCCGCATCCGGCTGAGCAATGATTGCGGAAGAGGTCCATTTCTCTTTTGCGACCGTGATATAAATACCCGCCAGGACGATAAAAACAGCAACAAAAGCGCCAATTACCCACTTTCCACGCCAAAGTTGAAGCACTAAATCAAGTAAATCAATTTGCTCCGGACCATTACTGCTATTAACCGGAGTATTGTTGTTCTGCGTCATACAATCCCTAACAGATAAAAAAGGGCAAAAAAATCATGTCTACATAGTGTATCTGTTGCCAGCGATTTTTCTATCAGAATCCGATGAGTTATATCGGAAAGATGGGTTATGTAACTCGCGGCCAACGCGCTATCATATAGCAATTCTAATGCCTCTGGCATAGACAAGATCGAAAAGTTAACGAGGGAAGATATGAAATTTTTAGTTACTGGCGCGGCAGGTTTTATCGGGTCTCATGTCAGCAAACGCTTACTGGACGCCGGATACCAGGTCGTCGGGATTGATAATCTGAATGATTACTACGATGTCAATCTCAAGCTGGCACGTCTGGACTTGCTGAAATCCGGCAATTTCACCTTCCACAAAATGGAGTTGGCCGATCGTGAAGGGATGGCGGCGTTGTTCGCCAACGAGAAGTTTGATCGCGTGATTCATCTGGCCGCGCAGGCAGGCGTGCGCTACTCGCTTGAAAATCCACACGCTTATGCGGATGCTAACCTGGTCGGTCACCTTAACGTGCTGGAAGGTTGTCGTCATAACAAGGTACAGCACCTGCTGTATGCGTCATCAAGCTCCGTTTATGGTCTGAACCGCAAGATGCCGTTCTCAACAGATGACTCCGTAGACCACCCGGTGTCACTCTATGCGGCGACCAAAAAAGCCAACGAGCTAATGTCGCATACCTATTCCCATCTGTATAACCTGCCAACCACCGGCCTGCGTTTCTTTACCGTATACGGTCCGTGGGGACGTCCGGATATGGCGCTGTTTAAATTCACCAAAGCGATGATTGAAGGCAAAAGCATCGACGTTTACAACTACGGCAAGATGAAGCGCGACTTCACTTACATTGACGACATCGCCGAAGCCATTATTCGTCTGCAGGATGTTATTCCTCAGGCCGATGCAGACTGGACCGTCGAAACCGGCTCCCCGGCGACCAGCTCCGCGCCTTATCGTGTTTACAACATTGGTAACAGCTCCCCGGTCGAGCTAATGGATTACATTACAGCTTTGGAAGAGGCGCTCGGTAAAGAAGCTGAGAAAAACATGATGCCAATTCAACCGGGTGACGTGCTGGAGACCAGCGCAGATACGAAAGCGTTGTATGATGTTATTGGCTTTAAACCGCAGACCTCGGTCAAAGATGGGGTTAAAAACTTTGTCGACTGGTATCGCGCCTTCTACAAAGTCTGAAAATAAAAAAACCCGGTTATATGACCGGGTTTTTTTACGCGCTTTAAGGGTAATCAATCGCTACCGAACAGATCGCGGGTATACACTTTATCCGCCACGTCCGCCAGCTCTTCTGCCATGCGGTTAGAGATGATCACATCTGCTTCCTTCTTGAAAGCATCCAGATCGCGAATCACGCGGGAGTGGAAGAACTCATCTTCCTGCATTGCAGGTTCATAAATAATGACCTGAACACCCTTCGCCTTAATACGCTTCATGATCCCCTGAATGGAAGAGGCGCGGAAATTATCGGAACCGCTCTTCATAATCAGACGATACACGCCCACCACTTTCGGCTGACGCGCGAGGATGGAATCAGAGATGAAATCCTTACGCGTGCGGTTTGCATCAACAATCGCTGAAATCAGGTTGTTAGGTACGGCCTGATAGTTGGCCAGCAGCTGCTTGGTATCTTTTGGCAGACAGTAGCCACCATAACCAAATGACGGGTTGTTATAGTGGTTACCGATGCGTGGGTCAAGGCACACGCCTTCGATGATCTGTCGGGAGTTCAAACCCAGACTCTCTGCGTAGCTGTCCAGCTCGTTAAAATAAGCGACACGCATTGCCAGGTAGGTGTTTGCGAAGAGCTTGATCGCCTCAGCTTCGGTGGAGTCGGTAAACAGTACCGCAATATCCTTTTTGACTGCACCTTCCTGAAGCAGTGCTGCAAAACGCTCGGCACGCTCTGAACGCTCCCCAATAACGATACGCGAAGGATGCAGGTTGTCGTACAGCGCCCTTCCCTCACGGAGGAATTCCGGTGAGAAGAAGATATTATCGATACCGAACTTTTCTTTAATAGATTGTGTGAAACCAACAGGAATAGTTGATTTGATAACCATCACCGCCTTTGGATTAATCGCGATAACGTCTTTGATCACCGCTTCCACCGTAGAGGTGTTGAAGTAGTTGGTTTTTGGATCGTAGTCCGTTGGTGTCGCGATGATAACGAAATCCGCATCACGATAGGCGTCTTCTTTATCCGTTGTTGCACGGAAATTCAGTGGCTTGTTAGCCAGATACTCCTGGATCTCTTTATCGACGATCGGGGACTTCTTCTGGTTAAGCATGTCCACTTTGGCCTGCACGATATCCAGCGCAACCACTTCGTGGTTTTGAGCAATCAGTATGCCGTTTGAAAGACCGACATAGCCTGTTCCGGAGATGGTTATTTTCATTCGTTCAACTTCTTCAAGTTTGAGTTTCAGGAGGCGTCAGTACACCACCGCAATAAACAACTGTTGAGGTTTTTACCTCTTATGTTGAGCAGCTGTCAAGGTAAACGCCTGGCTATAGAATTGAGAAAATGCAGTGGTTTAGAAGGGATTAAAAGGCTCTTGTCCGGCAAAGCGAGTCAACATGGGCAAAAGCGCGATAAAAAAAGCCCGGTGAGATTCACCGGGCCCTGCTATCTGATGACGTTAAATCAGATTAATCCAGCCATTCAGTGTGGAACACACCTTCTTTATCGGTGCGTTTGTAGGTATGCGCTCCGAAGTAGTCACGCTGTGCCTGAATCAGGTTGGCAGGCAGAACGGCAGCACGATAGCTGTCGTAGTAAGCCACTGCAGCGGAGAAGGTTGGAACCGGAATACCGTTCTGTACAGCATAGGCAACTACATCACGCAGCGCCTGCTGATATTCGTCAGCGATTTTCTTGAAATATGGAGCCAACAGCAGGTTCGCGATACCCGCATTTTCAGCATAGGCATCGGTGATTTTCTGCAAGAACTGCGCACGAATAATGCAACCAGCACGGAAGATCTTCGCGATTTCGCCGTAGTTCAGATCCCAGTTGTTTTCGTCTGAAGCGGCACGCAGCTGAGAGAAACCTTGTGCATAAGAGACGATTTTACCCAGATACAGAGCGCGACGAACTTTCTCAACGAATTCAGCTTTATCACCAGCTGGCTTGGCCTGCGGGCCAGACAGCACTTTGGATGCCGCAACGCGCTGCTCTTTCAGAGAAGAGATGTAGCGAGCGAATACGGATTCAGTAATCAGAGACAGTGGTTCGCCCAGATCCAGAGAGCTCTGGCTGGTCCATTTACCAGTACCTTTGTTTGCTGCTTCATCCAGAATCACATCAACCAGGTAATTACCCTCTTCATCTTTCTTGGTGAAGATATCTTTGGTGATGTCGATCAGGTAGCTGTTCAGCTCGCCCTTGTTCCACTCGCTGAAGGTCTCTGCGAGTTCTTCATTAGAGAGGTTCAGGCCGCCTTTCAGTAAGGAGTACGCTTCAGCGATCAGTTGCATGTCGCCGTATTCGATACCATTGTGAACCATCTTCACATAATGGCCCGCACCGTCTGCACCGATATAGGTCACGCATGGCTCACCATCTTCAGCAACAGCGGCAATTTTAGTCAGGATCGGAGCAACCAACTCGTACGCTTCTTTCTGACCACCAGGCATGATGGATGGGCCTTTCAGCGCCCCCTCTTCACCGCCGGAAACACCGGTACCGATAAAGTTGAAGCCTTCGGCAGACAGTTCACGGTTACGACGGATGGTGTCCTGGAAGAAGGTGTTACCGCCATCAATGATGATGTCGCCTTTATCCAGGTAAGGTTTCAGGGAATCGATGGCAGCATCGGTACCTGCACCCGCTTTCACCATTAACAGGATACGACGAGGCGTTTCCAGGGACTCAACAAACTCTTTAACCGTGTAGAAAGGAACCAGTTTCTTGCCTGGGTTCTCGGCAATCACTTCTTCGGTCTTATCACGGGAGCGGTTGAAAACGGAGACGGTATAACCACGGCTTTCGATGTTGAGCGCCAGGTTGCGCCCCATCACTGCCATACCGACAACGCCGATCTGTTGCTTGGACATTACATACTCCTGTCAGGTGTGGTCACCGCGACTTATGCGCGGCTTGAATGTATCAACAATGTTAACTCAACTTTATGTCGCATGGATAGTTTAATATGTGCGTTATAAGTCCAAAGAAATTATCGGACTGCACTTATTTTAGAAGCTCAATCATATAGTTCTATTTATAACCATCAGGATTTTTAATTTGCCAGTTCCATGAGTCTCGAAGCATCTCTTCAAGAGAGTATTTTGCTTTCCATTCAAGTACTTCATTTGCTAGTTCAGGAGAAGACCAGCATTCACCGACATCGCCTGGTCTCCTTGGGACAAATACAAATGATATATCTTTATGAGTGACTTTTTTGAAACAGGAAATTAGCTCTAGAACAGAATGAGGTTTACCTGTTCCTAAATTAAACACATGGTAACCCGCTAAGACATCAATTTTTTTAAGTGCTGCAGTATGTCCTGATGCCAAATCCTGCACATGAATAAAATCTCGCACCCCTGTACCATCCTTGGTAGGGTAGTCATTCCCATAGATTGATAATTTCTCTAATTTGCCTATTGCAACTTTAGTAATATACGGAACAAGATTATTAGGAATGCCTGAAGGGTCTTCACCAATTAAACCTGATGGGTGTGCACCAACAGGATTGAAATAACGCAAAGAAATAATATTCCAGTCTCTATCCGATGAAGCTACATCTTTTAAAATCTGCTCCAGAAACAATTTTGAAGTTCCGTAAGGGTTGGTAGTGCCACCGGTACGACAACCTTCAACAAGTGGAATTTGCTCTGGGAAACCATATACAGTTGCTGATGAACTGAAAATGATTTTTTTAACTCCATTCTCTTTCATTACCGATAATAAATTCAGAGAGCCAGTTAAATTATTATCATAGTATTTTAAAGGTTCTACAACTGATTCACCAACAGATTTCAAACCTGCAAAATGAATAACACACTCAAAATTATACCTTTTAAATAATGATTCTAACTGACTCTTATCTCGCAAATCCATATCGTAAAAATCAATTTTTTTTCCAGATAAAACTTCAACTCTTTTTATGGATTCGAAAGATGAATTGGATAAATTATCGATAACAACTAAATCATAGTCATTAAGTAACAAATCGATTAAAGTATGTGAACCAATATAACCCGCACCACCAGTAATTAAAATACTCATCCGGTTTACCTATAACAATATTGGATCATTTCCACATAATAGTTTCAATAGCGTTCAAATACTTATTGATTACTATTTGTTCGTCAAACCTAGTCTCAATAAAATTGCGACCAGCTGTACCCATCGCTATTCTTTCATGTTCAGGCATATTGATAATAAGTTCCATTTTGTCGGACAAACTCTCCACTGAGCGAGGTTCACACAAAAATCCGGTAACTCCGTCTTCGAGAGTTTCCTTACAACCAACATTGTCTGTGGTAATAAGTGGCTTACCCATTGCTGCAGCTTCAAGCAGAGACTTTGGGACTCCTTCACGATAAAAAGAGGGCAAAACGACACAATCAACATCACCGAGTATTTTTTCAATGCTATCTGATACACCGAGATATTTTACATGCCCCTCACTTACCCATCCATTCATCTGCGTTGTAGTAATTGATCTTGGGTTTTTATCATCAATAAAACCAACAAGTAAAAATTCCACATTATTATATTTTGATTTAAGGTTCTTTGCTGCACCGACATATTGTAATATTCCTTTGTCAGTTAGCATTCTGGCAATTAACGCAAACCGCGTAACTCCATCCATGCGGGGGCGTGTGACCGTAAAACGTTTAAGATCAACACCAGAACCAGGTAATATATCCGTATTAACACCAGAAATGCCTAACCTTCTAAAAATATTAGAATCATCTTCATTTTGAAAGAAAATAAAATCTGCATTACTTTGACTAAATTTGTATAACGTTTTGACTATAAGATTCAGCCATCCAGAATGACCAAATGCGGCACCTAAACCTGCAATATTATTTATGACTTTGACTTTGCATATTTTAGCTGCAATTGTGCTGTAAATGTTGTTTTTTGGTGTGAAATTCAATACAATAACAACATTATTCCTTTTGAAAATTTTATAAAAATTAATAACTGTATAAATATCATTTAAAGGATTTATACCACTTTTATCAATTTTAACCTCTTCATAAGCACACCCAAGTTCTTCTAATAAGGAGGTGTAATCATCTCTGGGTGCGCAAGCAATAACATGGTAACCATGTTCGATTAAAGAAATGATTGTATTCTTACGAAAATTATATATATACCAGCAAGTATTTGCTGTAATAGCAATTATTTTATCTTTCATATTTATTCTGATAAATTTGTAACCAATTATCCACCACAGCATTAATAGAGAATTTATCTTCGATGCGTGCTCTTGCCCTCGATTTTAAATCGATACATTCGCTGTCATTCATTGCAAGTATTTTAATTACGCCTTCAGCCAGGTGATTAGAGGAATGAACGGGGACGATTGTGCCGCAATCACCTAGAATTTCAGAAACCCCACCACAATTGGTAGTAATTATAAGTGAATTGCAAGCCATGGCTTCTCCAATGACTAACGGCAATCCTTCCCAAGAAGATGACATTATATAAATATCAGCAGCACTCATCAATGCTGGTATATCGTGGCGAACCCCTAAGAAAAAAAGATGCGATTCGAGGTTAAGTTTCTTTCTTAATTCTGCCATCTGAAAAAACAAGGCCCCTTCACCTGCTATCAATAACCTCAAATGACTTAGATTTCTTTCATGAACGAGAATGCGAAAAGCCTCAAGCAAATTTGGATAATCTTTAGCTTCGGTAAATCGACCAACTGCAAGCATTATTATATGCTCGTCAGACAGGGAGAGTTCATCAACTATTGTTTTTCTTGCCGATGGTATGAACTTAAATTTACTTGTATCAATGCCATTCGAAACAGCAATTATCTTTTCCGGCTTTACGATTTTAGTTCGAATATTTTCCTTTACTGCATCTGCACTGACATTAGTGATTAAATCACATAATGGTGATGTTATTTTATATAAAAACATCCTTAGCACCCCACCTTCATATCTACTATGGGATGATGATATCAGGCATTTCAGTGTTGTAGTACAACGCAGTAATCGACAAAGTAAATTCGCATGAAAAAGATGGCTGTGTACAACATCAGGATTTACATCTTTGATAATTTTTCTTATTTTAAAGTAAACTTTTAAGAATGAAAAAGGATTCTTGGATAAAGACATTTGATGAAGAACGACACAGCTATTTTCGGGCAACGTTTTAGCATTTTTACCTAATGATATGAGCGTAACCTTATTTCCTCTTTCGGCCATTTTATCAGCAAGCAAGCAAACTTGTTTTTCTGCTCCCCCCATACTTAAGCCAGTAATGACATAAACTATTTTCATTCTTTTACCTCAATCTATTATGTCATTAATAAAACTATTCGTATTGAATTTTGAAGCCCATCTCTTACAAGACATCATAAACTCCCTCTTGTTATTCTTTATAATAATCAAATCACGTATAAATTTCTCATTATCCTTATAGAAAAAACCACTTTGATTTTCACAGATTGCCTCTGTAATGCCATACTTTTCTGGACCAAATGTTGGAATTCCAGCAGCTGCTGATTCTATAAATGTGAGACCAAAAGCTTCAGGTTGGTTCGGAAGGAGCCAGTAAGCATCATACGAATTCGGATCTATCTTATTTGATAGCATATTACGGTCGAGTTTACCCATCATATGAATCCGATTATCAAGCTTTTTATCTTTAATGATCTTAACAATTTCGTTTTCTAAGCTACCTTTGCCATATATATCCCAGGTAAGATCGCATCCGCTATTTATAAGTGCCTCAAAAATAGAAATCATATCGAGGTAACCCTTGCGTTTCTCTAAACGAGAAAACGATACCAAACGAATGGAATATGTATTTTCTGCATGTAGCTCAATAATATTTTTAACTAGATGTTGCATTCCAGCATTCAAACCTGCGTAGCTAACAATTTCACTTTTAGGTTTGATTTTCCTATTCTGCAGTTCGTTGTGTGTACGTGAAGCAACATACTGACTAACATATATTACTTTTTTACAATGTTTTAAAAAGATGCCATAAAACAAAGGGAGCAAAATTAGGGAGTTTTTTCTACTTCTTGAACGAAATACTATATCAATCTCAGTTCCATGTATAATATACACACATTTATTAAGGAGTCTTTTATTTCCGATCAAACCTAAGATATAGGCCGATCGCAAATCATTTACAATAATTATGTCATTCTTTTTAAATAATGAAAATAAATAGTTCAACAAAGCCCAAAAAGGCCAGATCGCATTGAATATTTTTTGGAAATATCTATTCTTTGGATTGGCACAATTTACTTTACATTTTATATTTCTCGCATCTAATGCCTGAACTGTCTGAGATGCGACTACGCCAGCACCACCGATATGGTACGGATAATACTCATCAGTTAAAATTAATACATTCATAATATTCTATCTTGGACAAAACTCCGGATCAAACTCATCTATTACTATGCATTTTTTAGATTTTAATAGATCGATATCATATGGATTGCTGCTCAAAATGTTGGTATAGAAGAATTTTGGTTGGAAGAAATCAGATGCATAGTAAGGATTTGTTATGTTACGCATAAATACAGAAATAGCCATAACAAAAGTAACAGGTAATAATAGCTTGGTTATCGAACTTATATTACCACGGAAGAAGATAAGTTGTGCATGAATAACCAAAAGAGGAAAAATATAATATAACAAACGCTGAAGGAACGGAGCTGTGTAGAAGGCTAAATGGAAAAGGAAGAATATATACCCTCCCATTGCATAAACATTCCTGCCACACTCTTCATTGTCATTACGCGAGATAAAATAGATTAACAACAGTCCCAGGCAGTCAATTACAGCAAAGAACCCTAATTTAAGATCAGAGATTTTTGAAAGATAACTTATTAATTTTGCATATAGCAATTGTGGTAGAATGCTTCCTAAAGATGAAACAATTGCATTAAGACTTAGCAGGATAATTATAAAGACCGAAGCAAAAATTAGCATAATTAGCATATTTTGCTTAGACAAACGCATTTTCAGTAAGATTAAAACAGGAATCATTAAAATTGCTGACGCATGAAACATCGAAGCGCAAATGCAAATTAAAATTATTTTCTTTCCCGTGCACTTATCGATATTAGGGAGAAATGGAAGCAATATGCTAAAAGCTAACAATTGCCTTATGGCATCATTAAAAAGAGGGTAAATAAAGGCTAAGGTTATAAATATAAATAAACTGCGATTAAATTTATACGGAACATTATTTATAAATTTAGAAAAAGCAAGTACGGAAATTGCGCACGAAAAGAAAACTACCGAGTGAAAATTTTCAAACCCGATAATATAGCCAAAAAAATACATAACGAGCATGAAACCAGGCTCGTAAGTCAAATAACCCACCGACGTGCCATTATGAATTAATGAAGAATAATGGTGTTGGTAATTTATCCAGTCTATTCCATTATAATAATTACCTGTTACCGCAATAAAGAAGATAAAAAGTGATAATTTGTATATAATCGTTGAATAACGACCACGGTCTAAAAGTGATGTTATCAAAAGTAAGGCCAAAGAGTAAATCCAATACATATTGATGACTCTTATTTTCGAAAAAATGAATTGAGATAATGGATAAAATATATAATCCGCGGAAAATATTTTAGCCTATTATATAGTTTTTGTTTTGCTGTAAATTTTTCACTTACTCTGTTTGCTTCATTTAAATAACAAAGGAATAACTTATCATTTCGTTCAAAAATAAATCTTGTACACATATTCAAATATACATTAGCAATTTTCTTATCAAAATCAGCATCATATTTTGCGAACTGTGATTTTGCCAACAGCAAATACTTTGCAATATTTAAATGCCGAGAAGTAAATTTATGTATATCATTTTTAATTGCTTCAGACCAGGAACCAACTGCATTGACTCTATACACTGACATAGGCTCAGGAAGATAAATACCACCATTACCCATGGAATATAACTCGAGAAAAAGATCCCCAATGCAGCATTCAGAAAACCAAGATGGTAGTTTTTCGCATATATTTCGTTTAAACATATAAGATGCAGTAGGTGCAAATTGTCCAACTACATTTAAGACATCGTTTATATAAAATATCTTTTGAACCGAACCATAGTTAAATGATAACTTTCTTTGACCATTTTGCTCCATAAAGGCACTATGGAAACAAAAATCGATATTCGGATTTAGTTTTAAACTATCATATTGTTTTTGAAGTTTTTTATTATCAATCCAATAATCATCACCCTCACAAAAGGCAATATATGCGCCTCTTGCTTGATGGAAAACTGAAAGGATATTGCCATTAGGACCTAGATTGTTTTCATTATAGATTACATTGATTTGGTCAGGAAATCTTAACCTCCATGCTTCAAGTTTTTCTCGCGTCGCATCGGTGCTACAATCATCCCCAATAACAATTTCAAATTTAAAAGTTGTTTCCTGAGCCAGGATATTTTCTATACAATTATCTATGTAAGACTCTTGGTTATAAGTAATACAACATACTGAAACTATTATATCACCAACCATATCTACTTCCTTTCATTCTTTAAGCTCATTTGATTTTTCAACAAGTGATGCTAATAAATTTTCTTTTTTAAGTAAATCACGTGCTCGTGCTTTTATCTTTTTTAAAGGGTTGCCAGCGTAAATATAAAAGTCTTCACAATTCTCTTTTACCAGAGAAAGTGCACCGATTGCAACTCCATCCCCTATAAGCACACCAGGTAATATAACGCTACCCGACCCGATTATCACATGCATGCCAATAATTACAGGTGCATGCGTAACATTAGTAAATTCATCAGGCACCATCGGGTTACTCATATAATTACCTGAGTAGTCATCATTGCTTGAGTAAATAGAAACCCGCGAAGAAATATTTGAATAGTCCATCAATGTAATTCTGCCTGAGCCAATCAGAGAAGAGTACACTGCGATATGAATATAATTCCCAATATACACCCCCCCCTCTCCTGCAGAAATGACGCAGAAATCATCTATTCGAACATTATGACCAATATGGATTTTTGACACACCATAGAAAGATGCTTTCGTTGAGATAAAGACATTCTCTCCAACAGAGGCAAATCCCATCTGTTCTACTTCTTCACGGGTTAAGATAGCCATTTTACCCTCGAATAACATTTATAATGCGAGAGAAATCATTTTCATTTAATTCGTTGAAAATTGGCAAGCACAGCACTTTATCAGAAATAGCATTTGATAAAGGAAGATTCTCGACGGCAGCTGATTCGATTCCTCTGTACATTGGCATGTTACTGATCAATGGATAGAAATAGCGACGAGACAGTATATCATTTCGTTTTAGCTCAAGATAAAGCTCATCTCTGGAAAGGCGGAATTCAGGTTCAATCAACACCGGGAAATAAGAATAGTTACTGTTTGAATATTCTGATGGCTCAGGAACTGTTATCCCTTCGATACTCGAGAGTGCTTCTCGGTATGCTATGTCGATTTTTTTACGCTGCTCAATTGCGCTATTAATATGCTTGAGCTGAACCAGACCGAAGGCAGCGTTGATTTCACTCATTTTGCCGTTGATTCCAGGTGCCGTTACGGTGAGTTCATCAGCAATACCAAAATTCTTTAATCTGTCAATGCGTTGCTTAGTCTTGGCATCCTGACAAATAATGGCTCCACCTTCAAATGTGTTGAAGACTTTGGTGGCATGGAAACTGAGGATAGACATATCGCCAAATCGTAGAATACTCTGGCCTTTGTAATTGACTCCAAATGCATGAGCAGCATCGTATATCACACGCAGCCCGTAATTGTCCGCAATGTCCTGAATAGCTTCGACATCACAAGGACTGGAATAGCAGTGGACAGGCATGATAGCTGTTGTATTTGGCGTAATGGCAGCTTCGATTTTCTTTGGATCGATATTGAATGTTTTAGGGTCAATATCAACGAATACCGGCTTCAATCCATTCCATAAAATCGAATGACTGGTCGCAATGAAGGAGTATGGGGTAGTGATCACTTCACCAGAAATGCGAAGTGCCTGAAGAGCAGTGATGAGTGCAATTGTTGCATTATTAAAAAGAGATATGTACTCAACTCCCAAATACTCACACAGTTCTTTTTCGAGTTGCTGATGGAAGGGACCATTATTAGTTAACCATTTATTATCCCAAATTTGTTCCAGGTAAGGAATAAACTCGCTGAGTTCAGGAAGAAAAGGTTGAGTCACTGGTATATTTTTCATTTAGTTTTCTCTATTCTTTGATAGACAACACAATCTTAAATAATTTTCTTTGCGTGAGGTAAATCAAGGCTACATATATACCAGGCGCTAAAGTTAACATTGTTACGATCTGCCAAATATCATGCACCGTGAGATAGACAGCAATAATTTTGGCAATTAAACATGATATCATGGTAATCAACCAGATAGGCGATACTTCTTTGAATTGACGCCATACCGTTAATCCGGTTAGCTTCCCCGTATAATAAGTATTTAACAGGAGAGCCAAATAAGAATGAATTAATAGCCCGACACACATAAAATAAATACTATAATTCATCGTTACAGCTATGATAGAAATACCTATGATTTTTTTAATAATCTCTAGCTTCAGGAAAAGATCACTGCGGCCTTTGACTTGTAGCACATTCAGGTTAATTGCATGAATAGGGTAAAGCATATATGCTAAAGCCAAAACGGTAACAAGTTTTGCAGCCTCACTCCATTGTACACCTAACACTAGTTGCAATAGTGGTTGAGCAAGAATGGCAACCCCAGCCATTAGCGGAAAAATAAATAAAGCAGCCACTTTCATTGTCAACAAATAATACTCATCCATCTTATGCTGATCACTTTGCATATGACTAAACATAGGATAGGTGACACGTTGAATAATATTGGTCATGGTCATTGCGGGAATGCTGGATATCTGGTTGGCCTGAGTGAACTGCCCAACATTTTCCGCATTAAATTTTTTACCGATAATGATTTGATAGAGATTATTGTAAGCCGTATCTAGCAAACCAGAAATTAATAATTTCCCTCCAAAACCAAAGAGATAGTTAAACGACTTTTTTGAAAAGCAAAAGACTGGGACCCAGCGTGTGATGAGATTAAGAAAAACAGAGCTGAACACGGCTGTGGTTAGCGTCTGCGCTACCAGCGCCCAAACACCGAAACCATTCCACGCCATAATTAAGGCAACAAATCCTCCCAAAACAACAGAACAGATCGATGCTTTTGCTTGCGCTTTAAAATTCATCGAGACTGTCAAAATTGTTCTGGGCACCACTGAGAAGCAGTTTGCCAGAAGCGTTAACCCTATTACTTTTGTTAATAAGGTTAATTCAGGTTGTTGATAGAACTCAGCGATGTAGCCTGAGCTTAAATAAAGAAAAATATAGAAGCAAAAAGCTACAACAATATTAAAATAAAATGCTGTTGAGTAATCTACATCAGTACGATCGGTCTTTCTTATCAGTGCTGAACTAAATCCGCTATCAATAAAGACCTGACCTATCGCAATGAAGATAGCTAACATCCCGATGAGACCGAAGGCTTTTGGTCCTAATAGACGCGCCAATATCAGCATCAAAATGAGCTGAACACCCTGTGAGAGTATTCTCTCCAAAGCACTCCATTTTAGACCATTCACGGTCTTTGTTTTAAGTTCAGACACTATACATTACTTAATGAGTTGAGAAAGATATTGACCATAACCATTTTTCGACATTAAGACAGCCTGCTTCTGCACGTCTTCCTTTGCCAACCATCCATTGTTATAAGCAATTTCTTCCAGACATGCGACTTTAAAGCCCTGCCGGACCTCGATTGTTTCAACAAATTGTGCAGCCTGTAATAAACTTTCATGAGTGCCCGTATCCAGCCAGGCAAAACCACGCCCCAGCATCTCAACAACCAGATCGCCCTTCTCAAGATACATTTGGTTGATTGATGTTATTTCAAGTTCACCTCGCTCAGAGGGTTTGACTTTTTTCGCAAATTCAACGACTTCGTTTGTATAAAAATACAAACCTGTCACTGCATAATTACTTTTAGGTTTAGCCGGCTTTTCCTCTATTGAGAGTACATTGCGGTTTTCATCAAATTCTACAACACCAAATCGTTCAGGGTCTTTAACCTGATAACCAAAAACAGTTGCTTTTGTTGTTGCCCGGACTGCAGCCTCTTTTAATTTTGGAGAAAAGCCTTGACCATAAAAAATGTTGTCTCCTAACACCAGACAAACAGAATCGTTGCCGATAAACTCTTCACCAATAATAAATGCCTGAGCGAGTCCATCCGGAGAAGGTTGAATGGCATATTGCAACTTCAAACCGAGGGTTGAACCATCTCCAAGAAGACGTATAAATCCTTCCCGGTCTTCGGGAGTGGTAATTATTAAAATATCTCTTATACCTGCAAGCATTAATACTGATAACGGATAATAGATCATCGGTTTATCATAAATAGGTAATAGCTGCTTTGAGACACCCATCGTAATTGGATAGAGTCGGGTTCCCGAACCACCCGCTAAAATAATACCTTTCATTTATACTAACCCCAGACGCTCACGTTGATAACTTCCATCCTGCACTCGAATGCACCATTTTTTATTATTCAGATACCATTCCACGGTCTTGCGAATGCCACTTTCAAATGTTTCAACTGGCTTCCATCCCAGCTCAACACCGATTTTATGCGCATCAATCGCATAGCGGCGATCGTGGCCTGGACGGTCAGCAACGTAGGTGATTTGATCGCGATAAGAGCCCTCTTTAGGGACAATTTCATCCAGCAGATCGCAAATAGCATGCACAACATCCAGATTCTGCTTTTCGTTATGTCCACCGATGTTATAAGTCTCACCCGGTTTACCCTGGGTTACGACGGTGTACAGCGCTCGCGCATGGTCTTCAACATACAGCCAGTCACGGATCTGATCGCCTTTGCCGTAGATAGGCAGCGCTTTACCGTCCAGTGCGTTCAGGATCACCAGCGGAATCAGTTTCTCAGGGAAATGGTACGGGCCGTAGTTATTAGAGCAGTTAGTGACGATGGTCGGGAACCCATAAGTACGCAACCAGGCACGAACCAGATGATCGCTGGAGGCCTTCGAAGCAGAGTACGGGCTACTTGGCGCATAGGCCGTCGTTTCAGTAAACAGCGGTAAATCGGTTGCTGCCGGGTGTTCATCAGGATGAGGCAAATCACCGTAAACTTCATCGGTCGAGATGTGATGGAAACGGAATGCTTTCTTCGCGTTATCATCCAGAGTTGACCAGTACGCGCGAGCCGCTTCAAGGAGCACATAGGTGCCCACGATATTGGTCTCAATAAACGCAGCAGGGCCGGTAATGGAACGATCAACATGGCTTTCCGCTGCCAGGTGCATCACCGCATCGGGTTTGTGCTCAGCAAAAATACGATCCATAACCGCCTTGTCACAGATATCCGCATGCTCAAAGGCATATCGATCGCTATCGCTGACTTCGGTAAGCGACTCCAGGTTACCGGCATACGTCAACTTATCCACATTGACGACTGCATCCTGGGTATTTTTAATAATATGTCGCACAACCGCTGAGCCGATAAAGCCGGCCCCGCCCGTCACAAGAATTTTCACGTTATCTGTTCCGTATATTGAATATGTCGAGATACTGGCGCTCTGAAACCCTGATATTTAAGTCCGGTTTCAGAAATTAAGCACGCTACCGCCCCTGGCTTAACAGCTACCAGTGCACTGAGCGAAATTTGAAATTGGGTATTTTGTCTGGAATCAGACAAAAGCTGGCGCTAATTGTCGTCCTAAATGACCACAGAAACAAGCACAAATCGTTACAAATCTGACCAGATTTAAATCAGATAAACCCATGTTATTATTAGAATTAATAACAAAAAACGGCAGCTATCATTTTGGTTATGTTTCAACATACCCAAATGATGACTGCCGCTTGTGCAAATCAAGTAAGATAAAATCAGTCGTTAGCCAGCAACTTCTCAATACGACTTCTGAACTTCGCCCCTTCCTTCAGGTTACGCAGCCCATAGTTCACAAATGCCTGCATATAGCCCATTTTCTTACCACAGTCATAGCTGTCGCCAGTCATCAGCATCGCGTCCACGGACTGCTTCTTCGCCAGTTCAGCTATCGCATCGGTGAGCTGAATACGGTCCCAGGCACCTGGCTCGGTTTTTTCCAGTTCGGCCCAGATATCGGCGTTCAGCACATAACGGCCAACCGCCATCAGGTCTGAATCCAGCGTCTGCGGCTGATCCGGTTTTTCGATGAACTCAACGATGCGGCTCACCTGCCCTTCCGTCTCCAGCGCTTCCTTCGTCTGAATTACGGAGTACTCGGAGAGATCGCCTTTCATGCGTTTCGCCAGCACCTGGCTGCGGCCTGTTTCATTGAAACGGGCCACCAATGCCGCCAGGTTGTAACGCAGTGGATCAGCTGAAGCGGTATCAATGATGATGTCTGGCAGAACGACGATGAACGGGTTATCACCCACGACCGGGCGGGCACACAAAATGGAGTGACCCAGACCCAGCGGTTGAGCCTGACGCACGTTCATGATGGTCACGCCTGGCGGGCAAATAGACTGCACTTCCGCCAGCAGTTGGCGCTTAACGCGCTGCTCAAGCAACGCTTCGAGTTCGTAAGAGGTGTCGAAGTGGTTTTCTACCGCATTCTTGGAAGAGTGCGTAACCAGGACGATTTCTTTGATCCCTGCAGCAACAATCTCGTCAACAATGTACTGAATCATTGGCTTGTCGACGATCGGCAGCATCTCTTTTGGAATGGCTTTTGTGGCTGGCAGCATATGCATGCCCAGGCCTGCTACCGGAATGACTGCTTTCAAATTAATCATTATTTCTTCCACCTTAAAATGGTTGACGAATTATAGCTCTTAAACCTGTTTTCACCAGCATGATTTGCCGTAATTCTCGGGTCATGTTACGCCTTAGCCCCATAAATTTCTGTAGTTGTAATCTGATTCGATCACGCTTTTATGCCAGGAATAGTCCCAAAACCGACGATTGTCGATTATCTGTGCGGAAGCGCAAAATTCAGTCGTTCCACATTCACAACCTGCTGGTCCACCCGGTCAATATCCACCGAGCTTTGTCCCTTCTCATTAACGGCTTTGATGTTCGCCAGTGACAGTAAGGTTTCGTCTTTTGCCATAAACTTACCGCGCACATCTTTACGCAGATCGAAATTGATCTTCAGGGCAGGCCCCACGGCAGCCTCCTGCATCACATTGATATTACGTAAAAAGAGATGTTGCGGTTTGTTATGCAGCTCCAGGGTAGCACGCTGCATCTCGACGTTGGTAATCGCCACAAACGACGTCGCGTTACCGGATGAAATTTGGATTCCGCGCAGCTTATACGCCAACTGGCGATTATCAAGGTGGATATTGTTAAGCTTGAAGTTCTGCGGGATGGATAAATAATCGCCTTTTATTACCCCATAGCCGATTAACATTCCGGCACTATTGACAATATCGACATTATCAATAATGAAATTATCACAGCCGTAAATGGCTACCGTGGCGTTGTCTATTCCCGCCTTTTTACTGAAATCGGGGGTAATATTTTTGGCCTTGATATTGCGGATAACAAAATGTTTACCATTTTCAACATGCACTAACTGACGACAGTTGCTGCCAGTGATGTTTGCCACTACAAAGTTCTTAACTGTCTGCTTTTCCGGGTAGTCATTATCGTAAGTGCTCCCGGCAAGGCCAATGCCGATGCCCCAGTTGATTTTGCCGTTAGTGCAGTTGATGTTGTCGATAACATGGTCGGAGATCAGGATATTGCGATCGTTGATGGCCACGTTCCACTCGATCGCGTCGCCCTGCAGATGGCTGAATTTGCTGTTGGTGATACGGGCACCGTCCACCTGGTTATGGAAGCCCTGGCGCAGGATGGCGTAATTGGCCTGACTCACGCTGATGTTATCAATCAGCAAATTGCGCATCACGCTGGGTTTCTTACCGCCGATGTAGATCTGCGCCACAGGGCCAAAACCGCTCATGGCCAGCCCTTTAATAACGCAGTCGGAGCCACGCACATCGAGAGTGATATTCTCTGTCCGTCCCTCGTTTTCACCGATCACTTTACTGCCTTCCTGCAGAACAAACCGGCCGCGGCCATTACCGGTTAATGCCCCGCGGATCAGCAGCGTTTTACCGTCAGGAATGAAAATGCCCGTATTGATGTTTTCGCAGGTAAGTCCCGCAGGCACAACGACGGTATCACCGTCGTTAAACGCCTGCTTAAAGGCGGCGATCCAGTCGTTGTTATTGTACTGATTAACAGAGACCGTTCTTCCGGTTGCCGCCCGCGCAATGCGGGACGACAGCAGCGGCGTGGCCGCCAGAACGGACAGAGAAGAGACAAAGGTGCGTCGGGTAATCTTTTTCAGCATACAACCTCGGCGTTACAGCGTTTGCAGCAGGCTTGCTAACTGGCGATTAATCACCTGCTGGTTAAAATCAGTTTCAACTTTTTGTCGGGCATTGTGGAGCACAGGCTCCAGCGCCTGCTGGTCGATGTCGCTAAATGCCGCTAATCGATCGGCCAGCGCCATAGCATTATTCTCCGGCACCAGCCAGCCGGAATGGTCAGACTTAATCAGCTCCGGGATCCCGCTGTGCAGGGTAGAAACCACCGGAATACCAACGGCCATCGCCTCCATCAGCGCCACCGGAATACCTTCCATATCGCCATCGGTTCCCGTTACGGAAGGCAGCAGAAACACATCCGCCTCATCAAGCATGGCCTTCACCTCGTGGCTTGGCTTGAAGCCTGGCATCTCGATGACGTCTTCCAGTTGATACTGTTCAATCAGCGTGCGCAGTCGACGCTCCCACGGCCCAATGCCGAGAATGCGATAGTGGAAATCCACCCCGCGCGCTTTCAACTGGCGGCAGGCTTCGATGGCCACATGCAGACCTTTCTTCTCCGTCAAACGCGCAACAGAAATGATCTGCAGCGGTTTACCCGGCACCTTCACCGGGCGGCGGGTAAACCGCTCTAAATCAACGCCCATCCGCGAAACGGTAATTTTCTCCCCCGGACAGCCCATATTTTTCAGGCGCCCGGCCCACAAGTCGCTGATGGGCAGCATCATATCTCCGCGCCGGAAAAGCTGCTGATACTCCGGCGTGTAATGGTTCAGCACCTCACGGCTGGAAATGTCGATACCGTGGAAGATTGTGGCAATCTTACCGTCAATAACTCCCAGCTCACGCAATTTCGCGGCGGTGACGCCCGCCGGGCCAAAGTGGGCGATAAACACATCCGCACGATACGGCTGCGCCGTTTGTCCGCAGATGGCCGACAGGATCAGATTGCGCGACTCCGCCCCATAGCGGGAAATATTCAGCGCCCGCCATGTCGATGCGCGATGGAATCCACGTAAAGTCTGGCTGGCGCGGTGGCGTAGCTTATTCAGCTTCCCGGACGGCTCATCCTGCAGCCAGCGGGTTTTCGCCTCCAGCCCATACTGGGTATAGGCCGCATGGGTGTTTTTGGTATCGCCCTTTTGCAGGGCGATAATCTCCACGTCATACCCCATATCGATAAACGCAGTGATTTGGTTCAGGACAAACGTTTCAGACGACAGCGGAAATTTCAGTAAGAAGAAACCAACCTTCATTTCCCCTCCCGGACGCGATCCAGTACCGACTTCACCATCCCAATGCCCTTCTCGCGCTCGGCTTTCACCGCCACGGCCAGGCGTTCATTGATGGCAGGTAACTGACCCAGGGTGTCCCCCACCATCGCCCCGAGCGAACCATCCAGCAGATGACGAATATCCACGGCCATTTCCGGCATTCCAAGCTGCTGCATAATCCCGGCTGACTTGTGCTCATAGTTAATGGCAATGGCTGGCGTACCGAAGTTCATGGAGATAATCGCCGAGTGCAGACGGGTACCTACCGTCAGGTCGCAGGCAGAGAGCAGCTTGCCCATCTCGAGATCGTTCAGTTCATCCATCACCACGTGATAACGGGACGGGTCATTAACCAGGTTGCGCAGATTCAGCGCGACCATGCGATCATCTTTGTTGTAACTGTCGATACCGGTACAGGTGGAAAGCGCCAGCACCTGATAGCCGCTCTCCAGCACGCGGTTCACCACGTCAGCGAACGCTTTTTCATACGCTGCCTGCGTCGTGCCTAAACGTTTATCGAATGGAGCGAGCTCACGCAGGGTTATGGCGACCGTCTTCTGTTTTGCCGCCACATCCAGCCAGTGCTGCACCGCGTAGCTTGCCTGGAAGCTGTCGTCCTGGTGATCCACCAGCCAGGCCGTGTCCACGCCGTGCTCAACTTTTGACGTATCAATTTCGCTGCGCTTCATCATCTCAAGGCTGACCGACTCGCGCAGAATCAGGGCATCGCAGTGGCCGAAAACATAGTTTGCCAGCTGGTTAAACTGCGGTTCCTGGAAGGGCCCGACGCTGTGACCAATCATAAACAGCGGCTTTTTCGCCATGAACGTACAAAGCGCATGCTCAAACTGCGGCACGCCGTAGAGATCGACGAAGAACGAACCGCCGACCTGGATAATCGCGTCATACCCCGACAGCAGACGAACGAAATCAGTAAAGCCCTGCGCGATAGCGATGTTACGCAGCTTGCCGGTATCGGTCACACGGGAAAGCAGCACCTGGTGCTGGTAACGACGACGAAGGACTTTCTTCACGCGTCCCATCACGCCTGCGGCGTTGTTGTGTTGTTTCATCTGGCTGTAAAGCGGGTCACCCATTACCGGGCGGTTCAGTAGCCAGGATGAACTCACCGGATAACGGCTCATCACATCCACTTCGGTCTCAGGCTTAAGGGTGTTAATTGCATCCAGTAAACCGCGCAGGATGGCGCTGTCGCCACGGTTGCCGCAGGTATGGTTGCCAAGAATAAGTAATTTCATAATGGCCTCTTAAATAACTAGCCTGCGCGAAGCAGCGTTTTCATTTTTTCGTTACGGCAAAACTGACGTTTCATCTCCACCACCAGCGCATTACGTGACAGCACAATCATCACGCCGAATGCCAGCGCACCCGCCACTACCTGCACCGCCAGCAGCGCGGCCAGCGGCAGATGACCAGTGAGGAGCACACCCAGGCCGTAGCTCACCGCCAGGGTAGGCAGTGACAGATAGAACGGCAGCCACAGGCTCAGGATGTACTGACGGTAGCTGGAGCCCAGCACCGGCTTAATCATGATGAAGTAGCTCAGAACGGTATTGACGATCTGCACCAGCAGGAAGCCCAGCGTAACGCCAATGGCCCCCGCCATATGTCCGCCAACAATAATCGCCGGGATAAACAGGAAGGTTTTGAACACGTTGAACTTAAAGCTGATATCCACGCGCGCCTTCGCCATCAGCAAAGACCCAATAGGGTTCCCCACAGAGCGCAACAGCCCCACCACGCACAGCAGTTGCAGGATAGGGATGATGCCATTCCACTTCTCGCCAAACACCAGCGGTACGAAATTGCTGGATACCACCATCAACCCCAGCAGCACCGGGAAGTTAATGATCCCCACCACAGAGAGCAGCTTGTAGAAGTTGACGCGCAACTTCTCGGTGTCGTCCTGAATCTTGGCGAACGCCGGGAACAGCACGCGGGTAATAATCGGGTTGAGCTTCATCGGAGGAACGACCGCGACGTTATAGGCCAGGTTGTAGCCGCCTGCTACGCTCGCGCCGAGAATACGCGCCAGCACCAGCGTGGAAAGGTTGGTGTTGACGTAGTTGATAATGCTGTCTGCCGTCAGCCACGCGCCAAAACGCAGGTTGGAGGAGACGGAGGCCAGTGAGAAATGCAGTCCCGGACGGTAAATCTTGCGGCCAAAATAACCGAACAGCAGTGTACGTACAGCAGAGTTAACCAGATACCCCAGAATCGCGGTCATCGCCAGCGGCCAGAAATGAGCACTGACCACCGTGAAGGTAAAGCCCGCCAGAACGGCACTGGTCTCGATCATCCCAATCTTGTTGAATTCCAGCTCTTTTTGCATCAGCGCGCGGAACTGCTGCCCGTGGGGGATCACCACAAAGGCAAACGACAGCGTACGCATCAGCGGAGCCAGATCCGGGTTATGCAGCACGCTGGCGATGGTATCGCTCAGCAGGAACACCAGCACAAACACGAAAATCCCCAGCCCCACGTTCAGCCAGTAGAGCGTGGTCAGTTCAAGATGGCTGATCTCTTTGCGCTGGATAATCGAGTTGGCGATACCAAAGTCAGACAGCGTATCGGCCAGGGCAATAATCACCAGCGAGACGGTCAGCAGGCCGAACTGGTGATTATCAATAATGCGCGCCAGCACGGTCATCTGCACCAGGCCAAGGCCAATGATGACGATGGTCGCCATCGCTGACCACTTGGCGCCGCTGATGGTTTTTTCACGTAAGCTCATCTTAGTACGCCGCTTTGTTCACGAAACCTTTGAAGATGGTCAGAAAAACAATCTTGATATCGAACCACAGACTCCATTCGCGAATGTATTCCAGGTCGAACTCGATGCGTTTTTCCATTTTTTCCAGCGTGTCGGTTTCTCCGCGCCAGCCGTTGATCTGCGCCCAGCCGGTAATACCTGGCTTCACTTTATGGCGCAGCATGTAACCTTCAATCAGCGAGCGGTACTGTTCGTTATGCGCCACCGCGTGCGGACGCGGGCCGACAATCGACATCCCGCCGGTGAACACATTGATAAACTGCGGCAGCTCATCAAGAGAGGTACGACGCAGGAAGTTGCCCACACGGGTGACGCGCGGATCGTTCTGCGTTGCCTGCTTCACCACCTTGTCATTCTCCATCACCTTCATGGAGCGGAATTTCCACACCATGATCGGCTTACCGTCCATACCGTAGCGGGTCTGGCGGAAGATGACCGGCCCCGGAGAGCTCAGTTTCACCGCCAGGGCAATGCAGCACAGTACCGGAGAGATCAGCAGCAAAATCAGCGAAGAGAGCACGATATCTTCCAGGCGCTTCAGCACGCGGTTAATACCCGACAGCGGCGTGTCGTACAGCGGTACGACCGGCACACCGTTCACCTCTTCAATGCGGGAGTGAAGAATGTTGAAGGTAAAGACGTCCGGGATCAGGATCACCGAACAGGTGGTGTCCGCCAGTTCACGCATCAGTTTCTTAATACGGGATTCGTCTTTCATCTGCATGGCAATGTAGACGTTGTGAATTTTGCCGGCTTTCGCATCGTCAATAAGCTGATCGTAGTTGCCCGCCCAGTCCGACGGCACGCCACCCGGTTTGGCGTCGTGGTAGATCCCCACCACTTCAAAACCTAACCACGGCTCTTTGCGGAAGCTGTCGAGCAGCACCTGCCCCACCGGCAAATCTCCTGCTACGGCGACAAAGCGACGGTTATAACCCCGGTTACGCAGCCAGCCCGCGCCAAAGCGGATCAGGGAACGGCACACCACCATGCCGACGCTGGTCAGCAGATACCAGCACAGATACGTCACCAGACGATTATCGAAATCATGGCTGAACGCCACCAGGCCCGCGCTGAAGATCAGGCTTAAGGTCCAGTTCTGCAGCAACAGCATCAGTTCGGTGGTCATTTTCACACCGCGCCACGAGCGATAAAAATCGGTCATCCCACCGATCATCTGAAACACGACCAGCGCAATCAGTGCCATCAGCAGATGCATGTATAAGAACGATTGCCCGCTAATCCAACACACCGCCCATAATCCACCGACCATGATGGTGATATCAGAAAAACGCTGCACCATAGAGATTAACGATGCATTCGTTCTCGCTCGCTCGCGTTTTTTTAGATTCGTCATCGTTGTTCCTGTTTTCGGTTCCCCCTCCCGCCGGGAGGGGCAATTTTTACTGATTCAACAGCGCCAGAATGTCCTTCGTTCGTGCTTCCATCAGCGCAGTATCCGCACGGGATTCCACGTTCAGGCGCACCACCGGCTCGGTGTTGGACGAGCGCAGGTTGAAGCGCCACTGCGGGAACGCCATGCTGATACCGTCCGTGCGGTCAATTTCCAGCGCGTGAATAGCAAAGTGCTGCTCCACGCGGGCAATGGCCTCGGCTGGCTGTGCCAGCTTGCTGTTGATCTCCCCGCTCGCCGGGAAGGCCACCATCCGGTCGCGCACCAGCTCGCCCAGGGTCTGCCCCTTCAGGCACAGCAATTCCGTCACCAGCAGCCACGGGATCATCCCGCTGTCGCAGTAGGCAAAATCACGGAAGTAGTGGTGTGCGCTCATCTCGCCGCCGTAAATAGCGTCTTCTTCGCGCATGCGCTCTTTGATAAAGGCGTGGCCGGTTTTGGACATCACCGGCGTGCCGCCTGCCGCGGACACCACGTCGACGGTGTTCCAGGAGAGACGCGGGTCATGAATGATTTTCGCCCCCGGGTTTTTCTCGAGGAACGCTTCCGCCAGCAGGCCGACGATGTAGTAGCCCTCGATGAACTGTCCTTTCTCGTCGAACAGGAAGCAGCGGTCGAAATCGCCATCAAAGGCGATACCCATATCCGCGCCGTGCTCAATTACCGCGTTGCGGGTGTCGTCGCGGCACTCCGGCAGCAGTGGGTTAGGAATACCGTTCGGGAAATTGCCGTCCGGGGTGTTGTGCACTTTGACGAAGGTCACCGGCACGTTCAGCTCTTTAAAGCGCGCTTCCAGGGCATCGACAACCGGGCCGGCCGCGCCGTTACCGGAGTTAATCACCAGCTTCAGCGGCTTCAGGTTCGCCACGTTGATGTAGCCCAGCAGGTGGTCGATGTACTCTTTTTGCAGGTTGATTTTTTTGTAGCTGCCGCGCTTCGTGTCGTTCACCGGCGGGAAATCGTTAGCTTCCGCCAGACGCTGCACGTCGCGCAGGCCGGTGTCGCCGCTGATTGGGCGCGCGCCCTTGCGCACCAGCTTCATGCCGTTGTAGTCCATCGGGTTGTGGCTGGCCGTCACTTCGATACCGCCATCCACGCCCAGGTGGAAGGTGGCAAAGTAAATCTCTTCGGTCCCGGAGAGACCGATGTCCAGCACGTCCACGCCCGCATCCTGCAGCCCTTTCGCCAGCGCCAGCTTCAGGGATTCGCTGGTCAGACGCACATCACCGCCCAGCACGATGGTCTGCGGTTTTAAATATTCACCGTACGCGCGGCCAATGCGCCACGCGATGTCTTCATTCAGCTCTTCACCCAGCTTGCCGCGAATATCGTAGGCTTTAAAACAAGTTAACTTTTCCATGATGACCCCTTTTTCAGGCAACAGTCAGCCCGCCCGATTAACAGGCAAAATTGTTTTTATTCATTCGTAGGCCGGATAAGCGAAGCGCCATCCGGCGTTAAAGACGGTGTTACACGCGCCCGTAGCGGTCCTGGAAGCGCACAATGTCGTCCTCTTCCAGATAAGAGCCAGAACGCACTTCAATTAAGTCGAGCGGAATTTTCCCGGGGTTCTCCAGACAGTGGGTCGCCCCCAGGGGAATATAAATGGACTCGTTTTCACCCAGCAGTTTGACTTCACCGTCAATGGTGACTTTAGCGGTACCCGCCACCACCACCCAGTGCTCGGCGCGGTGATGATGCATCTGCACCGACAACCCCTCACCCGGTTTCACGGTGATGCGTTTCACCTGATAGCGGTCGCCCGCGTCGATGGAGTCATATTTCCCCCACGGACGGTACACTTCGCGGTGAATGTGGTGTTCATGACGGCCATCGGCCTTAATCTTCTCCACCACTTTTTTAACGTCCTGCACCGCGTTACGGTCGGCAATCAACACTGCGTCTTTGGTCTGCACCACCACCAGATCTTTCACGCCCACCGTGGTAACCAGCCCGGATTCAGCGTAAACGTAGCTGTTTTCCGTCTTATGGCTGATTACATCACCATGGTGGACATTTCCCTCCGGGGTGTGGGCACTGATCTCCCAAAGTGATGACCAGGAGCCAACATCGCTCCAGCCCGCATCCATCGGTACCACAACGGCGTCAGCCGTGCGTTCCATCACCGCATAGTCAATAGACTCTTCCGGGCAGGCGAGGAAAGCCTCTTCATCCACGCGGATAAAGTCGAGATCCGGGTCCACCACTGCCATTGCTTTTTCGCAGGCGTTCAGAATATCCGGGCGATATTTTTCCAGCTCTTCCAGATAGCGTCCGGCGCGGAACAGGAACATCCCACTGTTCCAGTAGTATTCACCGCTGGCGACATACGCCTGCGCGGTTTCCAGATTCGGTTTTTCAACAAACTGCGCCACGTCAAACGCCACGCTGTCGCCTTCACCTGGTGTCACGCTGCCACGGCGGATGTAGCCATAGCCAGTTTCCGGGAGATCCGGCACGATGCCGAACGTCACCAGTTTGCCGCTCTCGGCATAAGGAATGGCCGCACGCACTGCATTGCGAAACGCCTCTTCCTGCTGAATAACGTGGTCTGCCGCCAGCACCAGCATCAGCGGGTCGCAATCCGGACTGCTGCGTTTTGCTGCCAGTGCAGCCAGAGCGATAGCAGGCGCGGTGTTACGACCGGCCGGCTCCAGAATGATGTTTTCGGTGAGTTTATTCAGCTGGCGCAATTGCTCAGCCACGATAAAACGGTGCTGTTCGTTACAAATCACCACCGGGCTTTCACACTCCACGCCATGCAGACGGTTCACCGTGGTCTGCAGCATGGTGAGATCCCCTTTCAGGCAGAGGAACTGTTTTGGATAGAGCACGCGGGACAGCGGCCACAACCGGCTACCAGAGCCACCAGCCATCACAACCGGATACAAAGTGGTTTGACTCATGATTTATCCCCGTATATCTGCAATAAATTGGCTCAACACGTTCTCTTTTTCGAGCGTGCGTTCGGCATATTCACGTGCCACCGTGTTCACTTTTGGCATGGCAAGTGCCTGTTCAATGCCGGTGACCAGCGCCGGGACCGATTCCGGCTCCACGCACACCGCGATCCCCGGATAGCTGTCACACAGCTGGCCTAATTCTGTTTCGGCTTCTGCCGTAATCACCGCGTTACCACCCACTGCCAGAATGTTGGTCAGTTTGGACGGCAGCACCGCATCCGCCGCGCCGCGCTTCTGCACAACCAGATGGCAATCTCCCATCTTCAGCAGTGCAGGCAGAGCTTCGTAGGACTGAAGCGGGAAAAATTTCACGTTGGTCAGGCCGCGTTCGCTTGCCATTTTTTCCAGCCGCGCCTTTCCACCGCCCTGCCCGACAATCACAAACATCCACGGCTGCTTGCTGAGCAACTGGGCCGCTTCAATCACGCTCTCCAGCCCCTGCTTTTCACCGATGTTGCCTGAATAAAGAATGATTTTTTGATCATCAGGCAAACCTAGCTGGGTGCGTAGCGCCTGAGCGTCACTTTCAGTTACGTCGCGAAAACGCGCCACTTCGGACCAGTTGGGGAAGAAGATCACCTTCTGAGCCGGAACGCCCTTCTCCTGCGCTTTGTTCATCATTGAGCGCGAGATGGTCGAGACATAATCCACGTTAAGCAGACCGCTACGCTCAAACGCGCTGGCGAGTTTCGCCACTTTGCCGCCTTTACTTTTGCCTGCCATCCCCAGGCCAAGCATGGCGTCCACTTCATAATCCTGAATATGCAGCAAGGTGCGCGCGCCGGAGAGTTTGCCCAGCAGGCGCATACCTGGCGTGCAAAACAGCGTTGGCACCACACCGATGATGCGATCCGGCTTCCAGCGACGTTGCGCCATCAGCGGGAAAAAACTGCTCAGGGCAAAGCTGCCAAGGTGAATCAAGCGTTTCAGCGTTGACGGCTGCTTAGGCACATACAGCGGGCAACGCCAGACAGTCGCCGCACCCTCTTCGCGACGGTAGCGCCAGCTTGAGTAGCGCTCGCCCACTTTCCATTCCGGGTAGTACGGCGGCGCGGTAATGACCCGCACGTCATGTCCCTGGCTCGCCATCCACTCGACCATCTCGCCGGTGTATTTCCCGATACCGGTTAATTCCGGCGAGTAGTTAATTCCATACACCAAAATTTTCATAAGCCCGGCACTCCAGCCTGACGATCCGCAAGGAAATACGCCCGACTGTTGTCGTGGACGTTGTCGCTCGCGAGCAACGCCTCTGGCGTCTGCCAGCGGTAGTCGTCATGCTGAGCATCAGGCAGACGCAGGTCTGCCTCACGCACCTTCAGGCGGAACCCCAGCACGATGTAGTGCGTGCTGAACCCGGAGCCCGAAAAGTTATCGTCATAGAAGTGCTGCCAGACCCCGAAAAACTGGCCCGCAGCCATCGGCTGTTGCAGACCCAGTTCGCCCAGAGTGAGGCGCTCAAAGGCATCTGTAAGCGTCTCATCCTTCTGCACGCGCCCGCCGGGCACGAACCAGAAGCCCTGTGCAGGACGGTTGGTTCGTTTCCCCAGCAAGAACTCGCCGCGTTCGTTCTCCACAATCAAATCTATTGAGATGAGCGGAGTGGAACGCACTACCGTGGCAAAATCTTCCTGACTTAAAAACATCATTACCCCCGGAAGCGGTGCTGGTTTTCCAGGAACCACTGGTAAGTACTGGCCAGCCCCTGCTCCAGTGACACCTCGTGGTACCAGCCCAGCTGATGCAGACGAGTCACGTCCAGCAGTTTGCGCGGCGTGCCGTCCGGTTTGGTGGCGTCAAACACCACGCGGCCTTTGTAGCCCACCACTTGCGCGATGGTTTGCGCCAGCTCGCGGATGGTGCAGTCAATGCCAGTGCCCACGTTGATGTGCGACAGCATTGGCTCGGTGTTCTCTTGCCACACCTCGCGATCCAGCTCCATCACGTGAATGCTGGCGGCCGCCATGTCGTCCACGTGCAGGAATTCACGCATTGGCGTGCCACTGCCCCACACCACCACATCAGGCGCGTTTTCGGCGGTCGCCTCGTGAAAACGACGCAGCAGCGCCGGGATCACATGCGAGTTGCTCGGGTGGAAGTTGTCGTGCGGCCCGTACAGGTTGGTCGGCATCACCGAGCGATAGTCGCGGTTATACTGACGGTTGTAAGACTCGCACAGCTTGATCCCGGCAATCTTGGCGATGGCGTAGGGTTCGTTGGTCGCTTCCAGCGTCCCCTGCAGCAGTTCGCTTTCGGCGATTGGCTGCTTCGCCATTTTCGGGTAGATACAGGATGAGCCGAGGAACAGCAGCTTATTCACGTTGTGCAGGTGCGCCGCGTGAATGATGTTGCTCTCAATCATCATGTTCTCGTAGATGAAATCTGCCGGGTAAGTGTTGTTGGCGACGATGCCACCCACTTTCGCCGCCGCCAGATACACCTGGTCAATGCGTTCGTTGGCAAAGAAGTCCTGTACCGCACGGCTATCGAGCAGGTTCAGCTCGTCACGCGTGCGGACAACCACTTCAACGTCACCGCGCTGCTCCAGCTGGCGAACAATCGCGGAACCCACCATTCCGCGATGACCGGCGACAAAAATACGTTGTTTTGTCATTCTCAGGACTCCAGCGCGATGGCAACCTCGTAGCCATGAGACTTGAGCAGGGAGTGTTTTTTCGCTGCTTCAAGATCTTTGGCTACCATCTCGGAAACCATCTCCTGCAGAGTGGTCTCTGGTTTCCAGCCCAGGGTCTCGTGCGCTTTGGTTGGGTCACCCAGCAGGGTTTCCACTTCAGCAGGACGGAAGTAACGCGGGTCAACCTGAACAATCACGTCGCCTGGTTTCACGCCCGGTGCGTCGTGGCCAGTGACGGAAACCACAATGCCCTTCTCATCCACACCAGTGCCTTCGAAGCGCAGTTTGATGCCCAGCTGTGCCGCAGCCATTTCAACGAACTGACGGACGGAATACTGCACGCCGGTCGCAATGACGAAGTCTTCAGGTTTGTCCTGCTGCAGCATCATCCACTGCATTTTCACGTAGTCTTTGGCATGGCCCCAGTCACGCAGGGAGTCCATGTTGCCGAGGTGCAGGCAAGACTCCAGGCCCTGAGCGATATTGGCAATTGCGCGGGTGATTTTACGGGTCACGAAAGTTTCGCCGCGGCGTGGAGATTCGTGGTTGAACAGAATGCCGTTACAGGCGTACATGCCATAGGATTCACGGTAGTTTACGGTGATCCAGTAGGCGTACAGTTTTGCTACCGCGTAGGGTGAACGTGGGTAGAACGGCGTGGTCTCTTTCTGCGGGATTTCCTGCACCAGACCGTACAGCTCAGAGGTAGATGCCTGGTAGAAACGGGTTTTCTTCTCAAGACCAAGGAAACGAATCGCTTCCAGCAGACGCAGCGTGCCCATGGCATCAACGTCAGCGGTGTATTCCGGGGATTCGAAAGAAACGGCTACGTGGCTCATCGCCCCCAGGTTGTACACTTCATCCGGCTGCACTTCCTGCAGAATACGGGTCAGGTTTGAGGTATCGGTCAGGTCGCCGTAGTGCAGATGGAATTTCGGGTTCGCCGCATGTGGATCCTGATAAATATGATCCACACGTTCAGTGTTGAAAGAAGACGCACGACGTTTAATACCGTGCACTTCATACCCTTTTTCCAGCAGTAACTCTGCCAGGTAAGAACCATCCTGCCCGGTAACGCCGGTGATGAGAGCGACTTTAGACATGTTTATATTCCTCTACTTATGAATTTAATCAGTTTCAACGCGTTCGCGTATCACCACTGCGGGGTTGCCACGGCAAACTTTATTTGCCGGTAGCGATTTAAAAACGCTGCTGCGGGCACCCACTACCGTGCCATCGCCAACAGAAACACCCGGTGCAACAAAAACATCTGTCGCCAGCCAGCATTTTTCACCGATCACAATGGGCGACGCGGTAATATCAAAATGCTGACTCATAAAGTCGTGGCTACCGGTGCACAGATAACACTTCTGTGAAACCACCGAATTTGCGCCAATCGTAATTTCGCCAAGGGTATATAACACCGCGTCATCCCCTACCCATGCGTAATCCCCAAGTGTTAATTTCCACGGATAGGTAATTTTCACTGAAGGTCGGATGACTACGTTTTTTCCGATTTTTGCGCCAAACAGGCGTAATAAAAATGCCCGCCAGCGGTACAATATTTGCGGCGACCAGGCAAATAACGTTGCCTGAACGGCCCACCACAACTGCACCTTAATACCATTACCACCGCGAAAGCCTTTCGGCACGGTGAATCCTTTAAGATCCTGCATTGCGTTTCCTTATATTTCAGGCTTTGTTATATAAGGCTTTGGTTTTACCCGTGGTCTTCAGACGCAATAAATAAGACAGTTCTGCCCAGAAAGCTGGCACGCGCAATATTTTACGCTGTACGCTTTTTGCATCCTTACACAATTCCAGATTATTCGAGGTTGACACACCGCCCATGGAAAACTCAGACACCAGGCCTTTAATTCGACGGAACGGGTAGCCGGACTTATATAAACTGGCTGCCAGCGCATAATCGGATGACACTTTATATTGCAAGTCGTACGGCTGCTTTTTCAGACCTTTTACCGGAAAGAAAATGGCCTGATGACTGGCGGGTAAACTATGGTAGATATACCAACCCGGCTTCGCGCTACGGCAAACTTTATGGCCATCTCCGAAATCCAGCAGCGCATCACCGATCACCATGGCATCATCTTTCTGTCGTGACAGTTGACGAGCAAATTGCGCCACGTCGTCGTGGAACACATCGCCAGAGTTCAGGAAGATCGCATAGCGCCCCTGCGCCATCTCAATGCCTTTATTCATCGCATCGTAGATGCCTTTATCTTTCTCACTGATGTAGCGTAAGTTGAACTCACCGTTGAGTTTTTCCAGAAACTCCGCCGTGCCATCGTTCGACCCGCCATCAACCACGATCCATTCAAAAGTGAGGCTTGGATCGCGCGCCAGATTGCGCAGCGAGCGCCAGGTTTTTACCACCCCTTCGTAATTACGAAAAGCGACAGTAATGACGCTTAGAAACATAAGACCACCTCGTCATGAATTCGTAATATTAAGCGCTTTACGCAGAATAAACGGACAAACAATTAAGAAAGCATATTCCGGGCTAAATATTGAACCGGTAAAAAACAGCGACACTGGCGTAAACAGATAAAGTTGCACGCGAAAGTTCTGGTTATCACCAAACGCGTTAATCATCATTTTGAAAACTTTAAACAGATACCAAATTGTCAACAGTACTGCAAACCACGAAAAATAAATAATTAACAGATACAGACCATTGTCTATGGTTTTACCGACATCCGCACCGTTAAAGATTCCGAATGATGCAACATATTCGTAAAGTGAGCCGAATCTTACTACACCATCAATATGGGTTAAGGAATAACCCACCATCACCAGCGGACCAATGATGCGATAATAAGACGAAGACCCTTCTGTTCCCAAATCACCCAGACGTTCTGAGATGTAAGGAAAAGCAAATATCACGCCTACCATAAATACCGTCAGGGAGATAATCGCCAGCGGCAGTTTTTTCTTAATCGCCTCTTTGTTCAGATACTGGAACGCCCACTCAAGCAGGTAAAACAGGATAAATGTCATTACCCCTGAGAACGATCCTGACAGAACAATTCCTGCAAGAATCATAGCATCGGTCTTAGGCGTTTTGATACCAAACTGTTTGATGCTGAGCCAAATTGAGATTAACGCCAGAGCGAAAAACGCCGGTTCAAAATAGAGGGCTGTGGTACGCTTCCCGCCAAACTTGATGAAGTTCAATACATAGCTGTTACTGTAAATGAGATACTTCGAAATTATCTCCATCAGACTGCTGCCACCGGTCAAAATAATTTGCGCCATTTCCAGTGCAGCAAGCATAACAATTAACGCAACGGCAATATAAAAGAACCTAAGGATTTTCCGATAATTGTGCGGAGAAATCGTTTTAAAACGAATACTCCAGACCATACCGATAATAATAACAATATAAACAAACAGCATGGTCGAGGTGACGTATTTACTGGCATCCAGTGACTGACCAAAGATGTAGTTAAATAGCGTCAGGCCCGTGCCCATCCCCAGGGCAATCATCAGCTTCTTAAGGTTGATTTTATCGACATACAGCAGAAGCAGGACAGGCAAGAAAGTAACGATAGTTATCGGGAAGCTTTCGCCGAGCTGGGCAATCTTAACGTTAACCAGCAGGTAGATCAGCGGCAGCAACAGATAACTACAGATTCTGATAGAACGAGACATACTCCTCCAGCATCTGTTGTCCACTGTAGGCCTTGCGGCTGCGCTTGCGGAACGATTCCAGGTCAGTACCAAATACGGCCTGCGCGATATCGGCTTTTGGCAGTTGCACCAGCGGCAGCACCTCGTTTTCAGCGAACGTTTTACCGCCCGATTTTTCCAGCACTTCACGCGCTGCATCGCTGTGGGTGGCAATCACGGGCACACCGATAGAGAGCGCCTCGCAGAGGATCAGGGGGTAGTTATCCACGCGGGAGCTGAACACCAGCGCATCCATTCCGTTGAGTGCGCTCATCAGTTTGCGTTTGTCAGTTTCAAACCCGTGATTGACCACGTTTGCCCCTTCGAACGGGGAAAACTTACCGAAGGTGTGCAGCTCAATGTTGTCACCCAGCGCCAGCATGTCGCGCACCAGTTGCTGATTGGTTTTACCGTCGTAACGCAGGTCATGTGCAACGATAGCGATTTTCGGTTTGCCCGTGGTTTCGGCCACCGGTGTCAGCTCGGCAAGAATGGCTTCCGTCGCCACATCGATGCCATTGTTGATAATCTTGCAGCGCCCTGCCCCGTAAAGGCTGTTGAACGCATCCGCCACATGCTGGCTTGGGGAAATAAACGTGCACCCCAGCGAAAGCATGTCGCGGAACAGCTGGCGCTTTCCTGCCACCAGTTGATGAGCACGATCCACTTTCACTGGCGGGTAGTTATTTAATGTCGGGCATTTCTGGCAGTTATTTTTCCAGCCTTCGCAACCGTCGGTAAACGCGCAGCGGCCCGTTACACTCCAGTGATCGTGCAGCGTCCAGATAAAACGGGTGTCCGGTTTATGTGCCTGCACGTTCTCACAAAACGCCACCACCTCTTCCAGGTTGAGCCAGTAGCTGTGCAACACATGAAAATGCAGCACCACCGGACCGGTGGTTCGCGTCACGGTGCGGTAGAGGTTATTCAGGTTGCCAAACAGATCGCGGTTAAACAGGCGGAACAGGGCAATGTTGGCAATCGACGTCAATCGTGGGGTCTGTTTCAACACCTGCGGATAGCGATCGTGGCTAACGCTTTTCTTACCCCCTTTGCCATAGCCATAGACAAAACGGGACTGTAACCCTTTTTGCAGCGCGCGCTGGTGCAGATCCAGCGCCACGCCAGCCGCCCCGCCTTCTGCGAGGCGTACGTTAAATTGCAAAATATTCATTTAATTACCTTCACGCGGGCTTTTTCTCCCACCACCAGCGCGTTATCCGGAATGCTGTCCAGCACCACACTGCCAGCGCCAATGGTGACGTTGTTACCAATCGTGATATCGCCAATGATCACCACGTTCGCGCCGAGCTCGACGTTATTGCCGATAACCGGGCAGGCAAGACTGTCTGGCCCACGGTTACCGATGGTGACCGCATGACGAATAGTGAAATCATCCCCGGCGACCACGAATTTATTGATCACCACCGCATAGCCGTGGTGGATGGTAAAGCGGCGGCCAATGGTGGCAGCGGCCTGAATCTCGTAACCAAAAAAGCATTCAGTGATGATGCGGTATAGCACCAGCACCGGTGCCGCCCAGATATTGTTCAGCACATTTTTCTTGCGCCACACCGAGCAAAAGTGCGCGATGCGGTATGCCAGGACCATGCAGCACGGGCGCAGGCTCCAGCTGTTTGCGCGGCAATCTTCCAGAAACATTATTTCCCCCGAAGCCCGTCAGCCAGACGCTTGCCGTTACGCACGGACAGCAATGTCAGCAACGTGCGCCAGTTCATGCGCTTGTTGCGGATCTGATAAAGAGTAAAGAGCTGATACTTCCGGCTGGCACGGTCAAACTTGTCCTTGTGCTTGCGGTAAAAATGGAAGTAACCCGAGAATTTCTTCGGCGAGGAGGTGATTTGCATCTCCCCGTGGTTGATATGCAGGATCTGCGTGGCCTCTTCCACTTTCCATGGCTCACCGTATTCCACCACCATCCGCAGGAAGATGTCGTAATCCTGCGCGGCCTTGAGTTCGGTATCGAACAGGCACTCTTTAAAGCGCCACGCCCAGGTAAAGACCTGGTTACCAATAATGTTGCGCTTGTAGAACAGGCGGCGGGAGTACGGTGATTTCGGGTACAACGGCAGGCTGGCAGGCTGCGAGTAGACTTCGCCCTGACAGACGTAATCGTTGGCATACAGGAAAGCATGCGTGACCAACTGTTCCTTGTGCGACAGGAATGTCGACAGACGGTTCGGCGTCCATTCGTCATCGTCATCAATTCCGGTCAGATATTGCCCTTTCGCCTGCATAATCGCCTGATTACGCACCGCACACGCGCCGGAGTTGATCGCGTTATGGGTATAGCTAACGCGCGGGTCATTGAGGTCAGTGACAAACTTTTGCAACTGCTCATACGAAGAGGAACAGTCATCTACGATGATCAGCTCCCAGTTATCGTAATCCTGTCGCAGGACGGATTTAATCGCGCGGATCGCCAGTTGCTGACGATTCCATGTCGGCATATAGATAGAAACTAAAGGGCGTTGTGTGGTCATGGTCTTCCCCTTATCCCTCACCCCGCCCTCTCCCGGAGGGAGAGGGCGGGGTGAGGGGGATTTTTATTTGCTGTCAGATTTGTATTCGTACTCGTAGTAACCGTAATCCTGATACCCGCTCGCGCGACGGAAGATGGAGTTCAGGATCACCCCTTTGACCTCAATCCCGTTCTGTTCGAAGCGGCTCAGGCTGGTTTCCACTTCTTTAATGGTGTTCACCGCATAGCGCGCGACCATCAACGTGGTACCTGCAAGACGGCCAACCACGGCGGCATCGGTCACGGCCAGAATTGGCGGGGTATCAATTAGCACCAGGTCGTAATGCTTACTTGCCCACTCCACCAGCTCGGCAAAACGCTCGCTCATCAGCAGTTCAGATGGGTTCGGTGGTACCTGTCCACGTGGGATCAGGTCGAATTTCGGGATCGTTGTCGGTTTCGCACTCTGGCTGATCTCACCTTTGCCGAGCAGGATTTCCGACAGACCATTTGTGTTGTTGGTGCCCAGCAGTTCATGGGTATAGCCTTTGCGCATATCACAGTCGATCAGCAGAACACGCTTGTTAGTCTGGCTGACCACCGCCGCCAGGTTGGCGCAGACAAAGGTCTTACCGATTGACGGGCTAACACCGGTTAACATCAGGACGTTGTTTTTGGCCTGCATCATGGCGAAATGCAGACTGGTGCGCAGGCTACGGATCGCTTCGATGGCAAGGTCGGTTGGGTTACCCACCGCCAGCAACTGGCTTTGTTTGTAACGCTTAACGCCTTTGATGGTTTTGACGCTGTCACGGGACTTTTGCCATTCAGACAGCGGGATGCTGGCGTAGACGTTGATACCATTCTCTTCCAGCACCTGCGGGCTTTCGATACCGCGGTTGAACAGCGAACGCAGCAGCACGCCAACGATGGAGAGCATCAGGCCGAGAATAATGCTGCCGAGAATAATCAGCGCTTTCTTCGGCTTCAACACACCGGGCTGAGTAATGGCCGGGTCAACAATACGGACGTCCCCGACGGTACTGGCTTCGGTGATTTTCAGCTCCTGCTGTTTGTTCAGCAGTTGCATATAAACCTGCTGGCCCGATTCCACGTCGCGGGTCAAACGCACGATTTCCTGCTGCGTTTTCGGCATCGCGGTCACACGGCCGTTGAGCTTTGCCTTTTCCTCTTCCAGCGTGCGGCGTTTCTCAAGCAGCGTGCGGTAGGCCGGGTGACGTTTGGTATAGAGCTTGGAAATCTCGGCTTCTTTGAAAGTCAGCTCGTTAAGCTGAGCATCAATGTTGACCATCGAATCGAGAACTGATTTCGCCTCCAGCGGCAGGTCGACAGAGTCTTTATCCTGACGATAGGCGTTCAGCTTGTTCTCGGCCTCATCCAGATGGGCACGCACTTCCGGAAGCTGTTTCGCGAGAAAGGCCAGGCTTTTCGCTGCTTCAGCAGACTTACGCTCGACGTTCTGCTCAAGATAGTTGCGGGTGATGCTGTTCAGGATATTGCGAATCTGATCTTTATCTTCACCGGTAAAGGTCATGCTCAGAACACCGGTGTCCTTACCGTTTTCGGTGACGGTCAGGTTGTTTTGCAGATTGTTGATCATCCCCAGCGTGGAGAATTTAGTGACGGTAAACTCTCCCCCTTCATGGGCGTTAATCGCGCTGACCATCATGCTGACGCCCTCTTTGGTCAGCATCTGTCCCACTTCGCCGCGCGCGCTAAAGCCCGCATCGCTGGTCAACTGGTACTGTTTCGGGCCAAGCACCGTCAGGGTAAACGTCTGATCGGCAGCCCCTTTCGGCAGCACGAAGTCAGTGACTTTCACCGTGTCATTGTTACGCCCCATCAAACGATCCCAACCGGCACCAAATACCGGGAAGGTATTTTTGGTGACGGAGATATCGAGTCCGAGGTCATGTACCGTTTTACCCAAAACCAGACGCGACTGGATCAGCTGAATTTCAGCGTCGGATGCCGGCGGTTTGTTCGCCAGCGCAGAACCGATATCCTGCACCAGCGAATTTCCGGTATTTTGTTCAATCTGCACCAGCGCGTCAGCGCTGTAGATAGGCGTTGCGAACAGCGTATAGACGACAGCGGCAGCGGCAAACACGGCGGTGATCCCAAGCACCCACCACTTTGCCTCTACAACCGTGCCGACCAGGCGCCCAATATCAATTTCATCACTGCCCGAAGTCGGGGCGGCAGAAAGTCTTGTTTTTTCTGTCATTGTTATCCCTGCTGAGCTTTCAGTGCCTGCGCCCATTGTTGGGCAGACTGGTCAAGTAAGGTGTAAACCGCCTCGAAGGCCTCATGGCTTTTGCGATACGGGTCGGGAATTTCACGTTCATTTTCCCAGTGACCAAACAGCATCACTTTCCCGCGCATCTCCGGTGCGATATCGCATAGCGCATGAATATGGCGTTTTTCCATCGTCAGGATCAGGTCATACTCCCGGCACATCCGGCCGGTGACCTGGCGGGCAATGTGTCCATCAAGAGAAAGGTTATGATCCCGGGCCACGCTCGTTGCGCGCTCATCAGCACCTTTGCCGACCAGCGCCCCCAGCCCTGCGGACTCAACGACCAATGCAGGCTGGTACTGTTTCAGCAACCGTTCAGCCGTGGGGGAACGGCAAATGTTCCCCACGCATACCACCAGAATTTTGTTAAACATCATGGATTACCAGGTATGAATGTCGCGCGCCGTATCCGTCATGTAGCGAACGCCACTGATGGTTGGCAGCAACTGGTTGATCAGGCGGTTCCAGCGGGCAACCGGCGCGGTGGTGACGTACACCACATCGTATGGCTGGAGACGGAACTCCGTTGCCATTACCAGCGATGTCGCATCGGACATATCCAACTGATAAATGTTGGCAATCTTGCCTTTCGCGCTGCCCTCACCTTTCAGCGGACGGATCACAAAGATGCCGCTGGCGTTAGACGAGGTCAGATCGATACCTTCCGCATTGCCCAACGCTTCGGTCAGGGTCATACCGCTGAAGTCCATTTTGAGGGTGCTCTGTTTCTTCACTTCCCCCATCACGAAGACTTTCAGATCGTCATTGCGTGGCACGTAAAGAATGTCCCCCGGATAGAGCAGCCGGTTCTGGGTCAGATCGCCGTTTTGCATCAGCGCCTGCAGCGAAATACGCTGCTCTTTACCGTTGTGGGTCAGCACCACGTTGCGCCAGTCGGCACCATCGGTTAAGCCACCCGCAGAGTTAATGGCGTCCAGCACAGTCAGTGGGACGTTGGTGATGGCCTGCTGACCTGATTTGTTCACCTGGCCGGAGATATAGGCCTTTTGCGAGCGGAATGCGGCGATATTAACGTCCACCTGCGGGTCAGCGATGTACTGCGCTAAGCGGCCGGTAATATCACTACGGATCTCGGCAAGCGTTTTGCCGGCAACATGAACTTTGCCGATATAGGGATAGAACATGGTGCCGTCAGACTGCACCCAGTTCCCGGTGTCGCTTGAGCTACGGTACTGACCCGCAGGAGTGGTCAGTTCAGGGTGGTCCCAGACGGTCACGTTGATAACGTCACCCGGCCCCACGCGGTACTGGTAAGCGGCAATCTCCTGGTCCAGAGACATATTCGGCTGGGCAACATTTGGACGTGGACGCAATTGTTCCACCAGACGCGGCGTGAGTGGATAAACATTCACCATTTTGTCGAGATCAAAATCGGCATCTTGTTGTTTAATCACGTCCTTGCCCATAGTGGACATATTGCTGCCGGGAAAGACCGTACAACCGCTCATCAAGAGTGCAGATACCAATAATGGCATCAATTTCATTTTGGATTTCATCATTGATTATTTATCACTTTGGCAGAGTAATTATCCCGTTCAATTTAAATAAGCTCGAGCTGTATTGGGTTTCAGCATGCAGTTAATCAAATAGAAATATAACTGGCATCAGTCCTAAAAAAAGCTTATTCATCCATTGGCTCTTGACAGAATAACCGGGGCTGATTCACACGCTTTCAGGCACGCTACCGCCCTTGGCTTTCAGTTACCAATCCACTGACTAAACAATGTGTTATGGATAGACACCCTCTTGAGGATGGTCTTCTGGAAATATATCAACCGCCTGAAACATCCAACGGATAATGAATAACCCTGTCTGAAGACCAAAACAATAATTGCAACACCGAGATTTAACATTTGGTGCCGGGAGAATTGTTGCAGCTTACCTAATAGCAGGCAAGGAGACATCTCTCTCAATATCTGTTTTTAAGATTAATATTAAGAGCAAAGTTTTTACCTTTTAGGATTTTCTTTATATTGACAATATAAAAATAAAAACCATTAGCTGCGATATATCCTAAAATTTCTTTCTGTAATTAAATCTACGTATTTACCTTATTTACAGTTTGAATCTATGACACTCTGTTTAGCACAATGTATTAAGAGAAATCGCATCCCGGCATTGCAATTTCTTTCAGCTTTATCCATGATCGAAGTGTGACATTAGTCATATAACAGAAGGTATTGCTCTTACTATGGAATGGATTGCCGATCCATCAATCTGGGCCGGGTTGGTTACGCTGGTCGTCATCGAATTAGTTCTCGGTATTGATAATCTGGTCTTTATCGCCATCCTTGCTGAAAAGCTTCCCCCTTCCCAGCGCGACCGCGCGCGCGTGACGGGCTTACTGCTGGCGATGGCGATGCGATTGCTGCTGCTGGCGTCAATTTCCTGGCTGGTCACACTAACTAAGCCGCTGATTACTTTATATAATCTCAGCTTCAGTGCCCGCGATCTGATCATGCTCTTCGGCGGGTTGTTCCTGTTGTTCAAAGCCACAGTAGAACTGAACGAACGGCTCGAAGGGAAAGACAGCGAAAATCCCACCCAGCGACGGGGAGCTAAATTCTGGCCGGTAGTGGCACAGATTGTGGTACTGGATGCGGTCTTCTCTCTGGACTCAGTGATCACAGCCGTCGGGATGGTGGACCATCTTGCCGTCATGATGGCTGCGGTGATTATCGCCATCACGCTGATGGTAATGGCGAGCAAAGCGTTGACGCGGTTTGTGAACAGCCACCCGACCATCGTCATCCTCTGCCTGAGCTTCCTGCTGATGATTGGCTTTAGCCTGGTAGCCGACGGTTTTGGCTTCCATATTCCTAAAGGCTACCTGTACGCCGCGATCGGCTTCTCGGTGATGATTGAGTCACTGAACCAACTCGCCATATTCAACCGTCGTCGCTTTTTGTCAGCAAACCAGAGCCTGCGTCAGCGCACTGCCGACACCGTGATGCGCCTGCTCAGCGGACAAAAAGAGGACGCAGAGTTAGATGCCGAATCCTCTGCGATGCTGGCCGATCATAACGACGGGCAGATCTTTAACCCGCAGGAGCGGCTAATGATTGAGCGGGTGCTCAATCTGAATCAGCGTTCAGTCAGCAGTATTATGACCTCACGTCACGATATCGAGCATATCGACCTGACAGCACCGGAAGAACACATTCGCGCATTGCTGGATAGAAACCAGCATACCCGTGTGGTCGTGACTGGCGGTGAGGAAGAGGAAGAGTTGCTGGGGGTGGTACATGTCATCGACCTGCTGCAACAACAGTTACACGGTGAAGCGTTAAACCTGCGCGTGCTGGTGCGCCAGCCACTGGTGTTCCCCGAGGGGCTGCATCTGCTCTCTGCCCTTGAGCAATTCCGTAACGCGCGCACGCACTTCGCTTTTGTCGTAGATGAGTTTGGTTCGGTTGAAGGGCTGGTCACGCTCAGCGACGTGATGGAAACCATCGCCGGTAATTTGCCAAACGAGGTGGATGAGATTGATGCTCGCCATGACATCCAGAGAAATGCAGATGGCTCATGGACAGCCAACGGCCATATGCCGCTTGACGACCTGATTCAGTACGTTCCCCTGCCACTGGATGAAAAACGTGAGTATCACACCATTGCTGGTCTGCTGATGGAGTATTTGCAGCGTATCCCGCAGCCGGGGGAAGAGGTTCAGGTGGGGGACTATCGGCTCAAAACGCTACAGATTGAAAACCATCGCGTGCAGAAGGTTCAGATCATCCCCCTGCGGGATGAGGACGAGATGGATTTTGAGGTGTAAAAAAGCCGGGTGGCGACTACGCCTTACCCGGCACATCGGACATCAAAGCTTATCCAGCAACTTCTTCACATCCTTGCCTGTCTGTGAATCTTTATTACGATCTGCCCAGTTGTTAAGCCGACGTTTGGCCTCATCCTGCAGATGCTTACGCAGGATCTGATCCACCTGAAGGCTGTAATTCAGCGCCTGCCATTTGCCGTATACGCTAAGCGGAACCGGTGTCTCTTTCAGGAAGTCAATCAGCTTACTTTCACCCTGCCAGCCGGAAAGTACCCTGATATTAAAACGTGTATCCGCCGTTTCTTTCACCAGATCCAGTGAACCTTCACCCGTCAGCGACAGCACGGAAGAGACTCCCTCCATGCCGTCCAGAGTAAGCAGTCCGTTATCCAGCGTCATGTCGGTGGTGAAGCTGTCGAGTCGCGTTGCGCTGTCGTAGTTTTCCTGGGCTTTCACATCACTGCTGCGTTCAACTGCCTGCTGGACCAGTTGCTGGAAGTTAAGTCCTTCCATACGGGAATCTTTCAGGTCGACACGCGCCTGACCTTGCCACTCGCGACGGAAAGCATCGGCATCAATTTTTGTGCCGGAGAAGTCGCCTGCCAGCGTCAACTGCCCGGTCAGAGATATCGGGTAGTTAAATGCTTTCAGGATGGTGCCGATCTCCACGTTATCGAGACGCGGCTGGAATTCGGCGCTGGGAACATCTTTACGGACATCCAGAGTACCCGGCAGTGAGAGGTGTCCAGCCCCTAGTTTACCGCTCAGTTCGGAGATCACCAGCAAACCGTTATGGTTAAACATCTGGCTGCTTACATCAGTAAAATCAATACCGCGCCAGCGCAGGCTATTGGCTTTCAGCAGGATATCTGCTGTAAATCCGCGCAGCGCGTTATAGTCAGGTTGTTCGAGATTGGACGAGATAACCGGACGCGACTTGGGTGCCTGGCTTTGCCCCGTTTGCGTGACATCGCTGTCTGTTGCGCTTGCAGGCAGAGGGGGCAGCAGATTCTCAAGGTTAAGTTTGTCAAACTGTAGATTCAGAACCCACTTAGGTTTTTCCTCAAGAGAGACACTCGCCTGCCCTTTCAGGCTACTGTCATTCGCCTGCAGGTTGAGGTTATCCAGTTCCAGCTGTTTTTGTTCTTCGCGCCACACGGCCTGCAACGTCCCCTGACCGGTTATTCCCTGAGTGGGAAGATCGGCTCCCGTCAGTTGCCAGTTCAGTTGTTGAATGTCGGCGGTAAGCTGATGCGGATAATCGGACGCATTCACGCTGGCATTCAGTGACAGGGTCAGATCGCGCTGATCGCGGTTCACCCGGCCGCTAAAATCCAGCGAGGCAAGATGATGCTCATCCTGCTCCATATTCAGGTTGATATTTCGTACGGTGACCTGCTCATCACCTTCATGCTGGAAAACCAACACACTATCGGCCACCTTCAGTTTGCCGATATCAAATGACCAGCCCGTATCAGACGGTTCATCAGGTAAGGTATTTTCTCGCGGCGCAACCGGCGCATTTGCGTTCCGCACAGCTTCGGTCTGCGGAGTGAGCTGGATCACCGCGCCTTTCAGCATCACCTGGTTAACCTGCAACTGGTGAGAAAAGAGAGGGATCAGCGCCACATCAAGACGCATGTTGTCTGCAGAGACCAGTGGTAAAGATGCCCCCGGCGCCGTTAATGACATGCGGCCAGAGAGAATGCTGAGTTGTGGCCAGACGTGCCAGCGCAGCGGCCCATCAAGCTTCAGTTGATAACCACTACGAGCTTCGACCTGCCGCACCATATAAGCGCGGAAATCATTCGGGTTAACCAGCAGAACCAACGCTGAAAGGCCAGCAACCAGCACCACCAGCAAAATCATCAGCGTTGTCAGAACTCTTCTCATGGCATCCTCAGTGGACTAACTGATCAGTCTTTATCAATACGGCTGGCAACCGCACCCTGCTGGTCGCGATATTTTGCGTCCTGACGGCGGTTATAAGGACGCTCGGCCGGGCCAGTCAGCGGTTCAAAGCTCAGCGCACCAATCATCATGCCCGGGCGCAGTGCCAGAGGCAGTTTACCGGCATTGAAGAACTCCAGCACGATACGGCCAGACCAGCCGGGATCAATACGGTGCGCGGTCACGTGAACCATCAACCCCAGTCGCGCCAGTGAAGAGCGGCCATCCAGCCAGCCAACCAGGTCCGCCGGCAGCGTCACGGATTCATACGTCACCGCCAGCGCCAGTTCACCTGGGTGCAAATAAAAGGCTTCGCCTTCGTCGATGACGATTTCATCACTCATCACGCGATCAAGCGCGGCGCTGACTTCATCCTTCGGCCCGCTGAGGTCGATGAACGGCGCGGTATGGCCACTAAAGGTACGGAATTTATTCCCCAACCGCACATCAACGGTCACACCATTGATACGCTCCACCGGTGGACGCGGGGTAATAGACAAACGGCCTTCATCCAGCCAGGCTTCAATATCGCGATCACAAAGACGCATGGCACTTTCTCCTTTCATGCATCGTACCCTGAGGCGGTAAACACTCAGGGTAAAACCAGGTTATCGCTGAACGGTACACAATTCACGCGGCTTATTCAAAAAACTGGCTGATTTTCGCTTTTAAGATATCAATAGCAATGCGGTTTTTGCCCCCACGTGGCACGATGATATCGGCGTATTGCTTGGACGGTTCAATGAATTGCAGGAACATTGGACGGACTGTTTTCTGGTATTGCGCCATGACGGAGTCCATTGAACGACCGCGCTCATTAACGTCACGTTTGATGCGGCGCATCAGGCAGATATCCAGCGGGGTATCGACGAAAATCGAGAAGTTCATGGATTCACGCAGACGGGCATCCGTCAGGAGCAGAATACCTTCAAGGATGATGACCTTCTTCGGCTCGATGCGGATGGTTTCCTGAGTGCGGGTATGTTCTACATAACTGTAAACGGGCAGTTCAATCGCCTGACCACTCTTAAGTGCTTCCAGATGCTGGAACAGTAAACTGTGATCCATTGCATTTGGGTGGTCATAGTTGGTTTTTACGCGCTCTTCCATCGACAGATGGGATTGATCTTTGTAATAGCTGTCTTCGGGAATGACGCCGATGTGCTCATCACCTACTTGTTCACGCAGTTCGCGATAAAGCGTACTGGCAATTAGACTTTTACCTGAAGCCGATGCGCCGGCGATGCCTATAATGACGCACTGATGAGACTTATCAGTCATAAATTTAGCGACCTGATTAACCTGGATGTTAAGGAAGGACGACGCCGGAGCGTCAAACGCGGCAATTATAGGGATTTCGGGGGCGTGATACCAGTCGAAAGCGCAGGTTCTGCGAGACAGCCTGAAAAGTGACGTATTATTCCTTTAGTGAAATTTAAACGGACACTTTTTCAGCAATCAATATGAATTTTATAAAGAGTAACTATTTAATAAGTCTATGATGTCAAATTATGAGCAGTCACCATATGAATTGTAAATTGTTTGTACTAGCATAAACCAAATTATCAAATTCACTCGTCCGGACTTCTTTCCTGACGGCATGGCGTCTCTGGATAAAGCGGTAATGAATAAACAATACCAGCGGGTTTTGGTTACCACCCCACATCCTTTATTACGACTTGTCTGTCTGGGCCTGGTCACCTTTATCTTTACCTTATTTTCGCTGGAGCTTACTCGCTTCGGTACTCTGCTGGCGCCGCTCTGGTTTCCCACCGCCATCATGATGGTGGCGTTTTACCGCCACGCCGGAAAAATGTGGCCGGGGATAGCCCTGGCCTGTTCGTTTGGCAATATTCTGGCTTCATGGATGCTGTTTTCGTGGGGGGCGACAAGCTTCATCTACCCCTTAATCAACGTTATTGAGGCTGTCATTGGTGCGTTATTACTGCGCAAATTGCTCCCGTGGTATAACCCGCTGCAAAATCTGAATGACTGGATCCGTCTGGCCATTGGCAGCGCGCTGGTGCCACCACTGGTGGGTGGTGTTCTGGTCTATTTTCTGGCCCCCACTCCAGAACCACTGCGTAATTTCCTCGTCTGGGTCTTGTCTGAAGCCATTGGTGCGCTGGCGCTGGTGCCATTAGGGTTGCTGTTTAAACCGCATTATCTGCTGCGACATCGTGACCCGAAATTGCTGCTGGAAACGCTGACCACCATGGCAGTGACGTTAGTCCTCAGTTGGGCAGCGATCACCTGGCTGCCGTGGCCCTTTACCTGCGTTATCGTTCTGCTCATGTGGAGTGCCGTGCGCCTGCCGCGAATGGAAGCGTTCATGGTGTTTCTGGTCACCGTCATGGTAGTTTCCCTGATGATCGCCCGTAACCCTGTGGCGCTGACCACTCAGCATACTAACGCCATGTTGAATGCGCCGTGGCTACCGTTCCTGATGCTGCTCCTGCCTGCCAACGTGATGACTATGGTGATGTATGCTTTCCGTGCAGAACGCAAACATATTACCGAGAGCGAGGAGCGTTTTCGTAACGCGATGGAGTATTCCGCCATCGGTATGGCGCTGGTCAGCATTGAGGGCAAATGGCTTCAGGCTAACAAGGCTCTGTGCAACTTTCTCGGTTACAGCCAGACGGAACTCCAGTCGCTCACCTTCCAGCAGTTAACCTGGCCGGAAGATTTACATACCGACCTGGAACAACTGGAGCAACTGGTCAACGGTGAGATTAATACCTACACCCTTGAGAAACGCTATTACACGCGCAATGGAGAGGTGGTCTGGGCGCTTCTTGCTGTCTCTGTCGTGCGCCATACCGACGGTTCACCCCTCTATTTTATCGCCCAGATCGAAGATATTAACGACCTGAAACAGACCGAATGGGTCAACAGACGCCTGATGGAGCGTATTACGCTTGCCAACGAAGCGGGGGGTATCGGCATCTGGGAGTGGGATCTGGAGCCTGACATTATCAGCTGGGATAAGCGGATGTTCGAGCTGTATGAAATACCGCCGCACATCAAGCCCACCTGGCAACTCTGGCACGAAACGATGCTGCCTGAAGATCGCGCGCATGCAGAAAAGGTGCTGCGGGACTCCCTGATTTCCCGTCTGCCGTTTAAGCTTGAATTCCGCATCCGCGTGAAGGAAGGCGTGAGACATATCCGCTCTCTGGCGAACCGGGTGCTGAACAAGCAGGGCGAAGTCGAACGCCTGCTCGGTATCAACATGGACATGACCGAAGTTAAGCAACTCAACGAGGCCCTGTTCCAGGAAAAAGAGCGTCTGCACATAACCCTCGACTCCATCGGCGAAGCGGTGCTGTGCACCGATATCAACATGAATGTCACCTTCATGAACCCGGTTGCCGAGAAAATGAGCGGCTGGCTGCAGACCGAAGCTATCGGTCAGCCCATCCTGCGGGTGCTGCATATTACCTTTGGTGAAAAAGGGCCGCTGATGGAGAACATTCATAGCGGTGATATGTCCCGTTCCGATATCGATCAGGACGTGGTCCTGAACTGCCGCACCGGCGGTTATTTTGATATTCATTACAGCATTACGCCGCTCAGCACACTGGACGGACAAAACATTGGCTCGGTTATCGTGATTCAGGATGTGACTGAGTCGCGCAAAATGCTGCGTCAGTTGAGTTACAGCGCTTCCCACGATGCCCTGACCCACCTGGCAAACCGGGTCAGCTTCGAAAATCATCTCAAACGGCTCTTGCAGACCGTTCGCGAAACGCGCCAGCGTCATGCGCTGGTCTTTATCGATCTTGATCGTTTCAAAGCGGTCAACGATACGGCAGGCCATGCCGCAGGTGATGCCCTGCTCCGGGAGCTCTCTTCATTAATGTTGACCATGCTCCGCTCCAGCGATGTACTGGCGCGTCTGGGCGGGGACGAATTCGGTTTGCTGTTACCGGACTGCAACATAGAGAGCGCACGTTATATCGCCAGTCGCCTGATCGATACCATTAATGGCTATCACTTTATGTGGGAAGGTCGCCTGCACAGAATTGGCGCCAGCGCAGGTATCACGTTGATTGATGAAAATAATCATCAGGCATCAGAGATCATGTCGCAGGCTGATATCGCCTGTTATGCCTCGAAAAACAGTGGGCGCGGCATAGTCACGGTTTACGAACCTCAGCAGGAGCGGGATCACAGCGCACGCAGCATGATGTCACTGGATGAACAGTGGCACATGATTAAAGACAATCATCTGATGATGATAGCCCGCAGTGTTGCCTCACCACGCATACCGGAAAGCTGTAACTTCTGGCTCATTTCGTTACGCCTGTGGACCAGCCAGGGCGAAGTACAGGAAGAACACGCCTTCCGATCTGGCCTGGCGGAACCTGAGCTGTTGCACGCTCTCGACAGACGGATCTTTAGTGAGTTTTTCCGTACCTCTGCCGCACAAGTCGCGAGTAAAGGTATGGGGGTCGCACTGCCGCTTTCTGAGGTCGGTTTGGCTAGCATGACGCTGGTCGATGAACTTCTCGACCTGCTGGATAAAAGCCCACTGCCGGGCCGTCTTCTGCATCTGATCATCCCTGCCGATGTGGTGTGCAACCCGGATGAAAACCTGCAACGCGGGCTGCAAAAGCTTCGTCAGGCGGGCTGCCGTGTGATCTTCAGTCAGGTGGGGCGTGACATGAACGTCTTTACCCACCTGAGCGCGAATATGGCCGACTATCTGATGCTGGACGCGGAAGTGGTGACCAACGTTTATGGCAATCTGATGGATGAGATGATGGTAACTATCATCCAGGGCCATGCCCAGCGTCTGGGGATGAAAACCATCGCAGGTCCCTGTAATCAGCCGATCATGATGGATACACTCTCTGGCATCGGGCTCGATTTTATTTATGGTGACACGATTGCCGAGCCACAGCCGCTGGATCTACTGCTCAATACCAGTTATTTCGCTATCAACTGACGGCGCCCAGCCGTCGGTATACCAGATGTGCAGCAGCGCGTAAGAGCGCCAGGGCTGCCAGCGCTGAGCATAGCGACGAATTTGCGCTGGCGTCATCCCGGCGAAGCGTTGCTTAATCAGATAATCATCCGGCAGAAAAACATCCTTCGCCTGCCAGCCGCGCAGAGCCAGATAGTTTGCCGTCCAGCGCCCTATTCCAGGCCGCTGCTGTAACGCCTTCATACCTGCCTCCACGTCCTCGGGTGGCGTCAGCGGAAATGTGCCGTCAATCACCGATTGCGCCAGATGAATCAACGACTCAGCGCGTTTGACTGGCATCCCGAGCGCTTTCAGCGCCAGCGGGTCCGTTGCGGCCAGCGCTTGTGGTGTGGGGAAGCAGACATAACCTGGCGAATCGTTTACCGGTTCACCACACAGTGCGACAACGCGTGAAGCCAGTTTTGCCGCCATTGCCACACTGACCAGTTGCCCGAGAATGGCCCGCACGCCCTGTTCGTAAGCATCCATTGCTCCCGGCAAACGTAAACCAGGCCGTGCAACGCCGAGATCGCCAAGTGTCTTGTGAATTTCATGCGGATCACAGGCCAGATCGAACAGACGCCCAATACGCTCAAGACAGGTTTGCGCAACCGGGATTAACCCGGGGCTCAGTGTCACCTGTAGCCTGTGGGTCAGGTTATCCGGTGTGACGCGAAAGATCCCCTGGTGCCCCTCACAGGCGAAACTGCGCTCGTAATAGTGGTCAGTGACGGTCTCGACACCCTCTACCGCACGCGCGCCAAGAAAGCCAAACATCCATTGCCAGTCATAAGGGGGTTGCCAGGTCAGGGTATACATTGTCGCTCCTTTTTTGTTCCCCTCAGCATAAACCGAAAGACCTTGTTTCGCCTTGCTTTCATATTCCTGTTGTCGCGATGCAGACATTTCGTTAAAGTCTCGCCCCTTCTCACTGGCATGGGGATTATTCGTGTTTATTGGATTTGACTACGGTACGGCAAACTGCTCAGTTGCAATTATGCAAGACGGACAGCCACAGCTCCTGAAAATGGAAAAAGAGAGCACGCTACTGCCATCAATGCTCTGCGCACCTACCCGCGAAGCAGTCAGCGAATGGCTGTTCCGCCATCATCAGGTTCCGGCCACAGCGGCGGAGACCCAGGCCCTGCTGCGCCGGGCGGTCAGTTTTAACCGCGAGGAAGATATCGACGTTACGCCTTCCAGCGTGCAATTCGGCCTCTCTTCGCTCGGGCAGTACATCGAAGATCCCGAAGAGGTTTACTTCGTTAAATCACCAAAATCCTTCCTGGGGGCCAGCGGTCTGAAGCCACAGCAGGTAGCGATGTTTGAAGATCTGGTCTGCGCCATGATGCTGCACATTCGCAATCAGGCGCAAACCCAGGTGTCGGAAGCGATCACCCAGGCGGTGATTGGCCGTCCGATCAACTTCCAGGGACTGGGGGGAGATGACGCTAACCAGCAGGCACAGGGTATCCTTGAACGTGCGGCGCACCGTGCTGGCTTCCGTGACGTAGTGTTCCAGTATGAGCCCGTTGCAGCGGGACTGGATTTTGAAGCCACGCTGACGGAAGAGAAACGCGTATTAGTCGTGGATATCGGCGGCGGTACGACGGACTGCTCGTTGCTGCTGATGGGGCCGCAATGGCATAACCGTCGTGACCGCGAAAACAGCTTGCTGGGGCACAGTGGTTGCCGCATCGGCGGTAACGATCTCGATATTGCCCTGGCATTCAAGAGCCTGATGCCACTGCTTGGCATGGGCGGACAAACTGAAAAAGGGATCGCTCTGCCAATCCTGCCATGGTGGAACGCTATCGCGATTAACGACGTCCCGGCGCAGAGTGATTTTTACAGCACGGCAAATGGCCGTTTCCTGAACGACCTGGTGCGCGATGCACAGGACGCAGATAAAGTTGCCCTGCTGTATAAAGTGTGGCGTCAGCGCCTGAGCTACCGTGTGGTGCGTACTGCTGAAGAGAGCAAAATTGCCCTTTCCGACCGCGCTGAGCATGCGGTCTCCTTGCCGTTTATCAGCGACGATCTGGCCACCGCGATTTCACAGGACGGGCTGGAGGCAGCGCTCGCTCAGCCGCTACAGCGTATTCTGGAGCAGGTGCAGCTGGCACTGGAGAACGGTAAAGAAAAGCCTGACGTGATTTACCTCACCGGGGGTAGCGCGCGTTCACCGCTGATTAAGAAAGCGCTGGCCGAACAGTTGCCAGGCATTCCGATTGCGGGTGGCGATGACTTTGGTTCCGTTACAGCCGGTCTGGCGCGCTGGGCGCAGGTGATGTTTAGCTAGTGTTGTTGCAGTGCGGGCTGGTGCCCTCTCCCACCGGGAGAGGGAAAAAACCGCGGCGATACTCTCAGACCATTCCTGACAGTCTTCCATATTTCCTCCATTTTTCCGCTATGTTGCCTGACTAAACTAGTATCATTCCCCGAAGTATTCAGGATGAGAACGTATAACGATGAAAGGCCGTAATAAATCCCGCTGGGCAATCGCCGCTGGCATCATTGTGGTGGCCCTTGCCGCCGCCTGGTACTGGCACAGTCAATCCGCAAACTCCGCAGCCCCCGCGGGCGCCACCAGCCAGCCACAACGCCCAACGGGTGGAGGGCGTCACGGTATGCGCGGCGGTGCGCTGGCACCTGTACAGGCGGCTACGGCGGTGAATAAAGCCGTTCCGCGCTATCTTACGGGTCTTGGGACGATTACCGCCGCCAACACCGTAACAGTACGCAGCCGTGTCGATGGCCAACTGATGGCCATTCACTTCCAGGAAGGTCAGCAGGTCAAAGCAGGCGATCTGTTGGCAGAAATCGACCCGAGCCAGTTCAAGGTGGCGCTGGCCCAGGCGCAGGGACAACTCGCGAAAGACAACGCCACGCTCGCCAACGCCCGGCGCGATTTAGCACGCTACCAGCAACTGGTGAAAACCAACCTGGTATCGCGTCAGGAGCTGGATACCCAGCAGTCGCTGGTCAGCGAAACGCAGGGCACCATTAAAGCCGATGAAGCCGCCGTAGCCAGCGCACAACTGCAACTGGACTGGAGCCGCATCACCTCGCCGATTGACGGGCGCGTCGGCCTGAAGCAGGTCGATATCGGCAACCAAATCTCAAGTGGCGACACCACAGGCATCGTAGTGATCACCCAAACCCATCCGATCGATTTAGTCTTTACCCTGCCGGAAAGTGAAATTGCGACGGTGGTGCAGGCGCAAAAAGCTGGAAAGGGGTTGGTAGTGGAAGCATGGGATCGTACCAACAAGCAGAAACTCAGCGAAGGTTCCCTGCTCAGTCTGGACAACCAGATCGACACCACCACCGGCACCATCAAGCTCAAAGCACGGTTTAATAACCAGGACGACGCCCTCTTCCCGAACCAGTTCGTCAATGCGCGGATGCTGGTTGCGACTGAAGGAAACGCAGTGGTGATCCCATCAGCAGCACTGCAGATGGGTAATGAGGGGAACTTTGTCTGGGTACTGAACAGCGACAATAAAGTCAGCAAGCATCTGGTGAAAACCGGGATTCAGGACAGCCAGATGGTGGTCATCAGCGCCGGGCTTTCCGCGGGCGACCGCGTGGTCACGGACGGCATTGACCGTCTGACCGAAGGGGCGAAAGTGGAAGTGGTTGAACCTGCGAAACAGGGGGAGAAAGCCTGATGCAGGTGATGCCTCCAGATTCTACAGGTGGGCCGTCACGCCTGTTCATTTTACGTCCTGTTGCTACCACGCTGTTGATGGTGGCAATCCTGCTGGCCGGGATTATCGGCTATCGCTTCCTGCCCGTTTCGGCGCTCCCGGAGGTGGATTACCCAACCATTCAGGTGGTGACGCTTTATCCTGGCGCCAGCCCGGACGTGGTGACGTCAGCCATTACCGCACCGCTGGAGCGCCAGTTCGGTCAGATGTCTGGCCTGAAACAGATGTCCTCCCAGAGTTCCGGCGGGGCATCCGTCGTGACGCTCCAGTTCCAGCTGACGCTGTCACTGGATGTCGCGGAGCAGGAGGTACAGGCCGCCATCAACGCGGCCACCAACCTGCTGCCGTCAGACCTACCTAATCCACCGATCTACAGCAAAGTGAACCCGGCGGATCCGCCGATCATGACGCTTGCCGTCACCTCTTCCGCCATGCCGATGACGCAGGTGGAAGATATGGTCGAAACCCGCGTGGCGCAGAAAATTTCTCAGGTATCCGGTGTCGGCCTTGTCACACTGGCAGGCGGGCAACGCCCGGCGGTGCGTGTGAAGCTCAACGCCCAGGCGATTGCCGCACTGGGGCTGACCAGCGAAACCATTCGCAGCGCCATCAGCAATGCTAACGTCAACTCGGCAAAAGGCTCACTGGACGGTCCAACGCGTGCCGTCACGCTCTCCGCGAACGACCAGATGCAGTCCGCCGATGAATACCGTCAGTTGATTATTGCTTACCAGAACGGTGCGCCGGTGCGTCTTGGCGATGTCGCGACAGTCGAACAAGGGGCGGAAAACAGCTGGCTGGGTGCCTGGGCGAACAAACAACAGGCGATCGTGATGAACGTTCAGCGTCAGCCGGGCGCAAACATCATTGAAACCGCCGACAGTATTCGCACTATGCTGCCACAGTTGATTGAAAGCCTGCCGAAATCGGTCAGCGTAAAAGTGCTTTCTGACCGCACCACGAATATTCGCGCGTCGGTCGCCGACACCCAGTTCGAGCTGATGCTGGCGATTGCGCTGGTGGTGATGATTATCTATCTGTTCCTGCGCAACGTTCCGGCAACCATCATTCCCGCCGTCGCCGTCCCGCTCTCGCTGGTGGGGACATTTGCCGTGATGGTGTTCCTCGATTTCTCGATCAACAACCTGACGCTGATGGCGCTCACCATCGCTACCGGATTCGTGGTGGATGACGCCATCGTGGTCATCGAGAACATCTCGCGCTATATCGAGAAAGGCGAAAAACCGCTGGCGGCCGCGCTGAAAGGTGCGGGCGAGATCGGCTTTACCATCATCTCGCTGACCTTCTCGCTGATCGCGGTGTTGATCCCGCTGCTGTTTATGGGCGATATCGTCGGACGTCTGTTCCGTGAGTTTGCCGTGACCCTGGCAGTCGCCATTTTGATTTCTGCGGTTGTTTCACTGACACTGACGCCGATGATGTGCGCCCGCATGCTAAGCCACGAGTCCCTGCGCAAGCAAAACCGTTTCTCCCGCGCCTCCGAACGAATATTCGAACGCATTATCGCGGCGTACGGACGTTTGCTGGCGAAAGTGCTCAACCATCCGTGGGCAACGCTCGGCGTGGCACTCGGTACACTGGCGCTCAGCGTCCTGTTGTGGATCGTTATTCCGAAGGGCTTTTTCCCGATTCAGGATAACGGCATTATTCAGGGCACGCTTCAGGCACCGCAGTCGGTCTCCTTCGCTAACATGGCACAGCGGCAGCAGCAGGTGTCTGAGATCATCATGAAAGATCCGGCGGTGGAAAGCCTGACCTCCTATGTCGGCGTGGATGGCACAAACCCCTCTCTGAACAGCGCACGTCTGCAAATCAACCTTAAGCCATTGAGTCAGCGCGACGATCGCGTAAACGCGGTGATTGAACGTCTGCAAGAGTCCGTGGCGCGCGTGCCTGGCGTGGAACTTTATCTGCAGCCGATTCAGGATTTGACCATTGATACCCAGGTCAGCCGTACCCAGTACCAGTTCACGCTACAGGCCACCACACTGGACGCTCTCAGCACCTGGGTGCCGCAACTGGTAGATAAGCTAAAAACCCTGCCGCAGCTCTCTGACGTCAGCAGCGACTGGCAGGACAAAGGTCTGGCAGCGTATGTGAATGTGAATCGTGACACCGCCAGCCGACTGGGCATCACCATGGCAGACGTTGATAACGCGCTGTATAACGCCTTTGGGCAGCGACTGATCTCCACGATTTACACCCAGGCGAATCAGTATCGCGTGGTGCTGGAGCACAACACCGAGCACACGCCTGGCCTGGCGGGGCTGGACTCGGTACGCCTGACCAGCAAAGACGGGGGTATTGTGCCGTTAAGCGCCATCTCGACCGTGGAAGAGCGCTATACCCCGCTGTCGATTAACCATCTGGATCAGTTCCCGTCCACCACCATTTCTTTCAACGTACCGGATAACTATTCACTTGGCGAAGCCGTGGAAGCGATTCTGGCCGCTGAGAAAACGCTGAGCTTCCCGTCCGATATTCAGACCCAGTTCCAGGGCAGTACGCTGGCATTCCAGGCGGCACTCGGCAACACCATCTGGCTGATTGTCGCGGCGGTGGTCGCAATGTATATCGTGCTCGGTGTGCTGTATGAAAGCTTTATCCATCCGATCACCATCCTCTCTACCCTGCCGACGGCAGGTGTCGGGGCACTGCTGGCATTGATGCTGGCGGGGAGCGAACTGGATGTGATTGCGATCATCGGCATCATCCTGCTTATCGGGATCGTGAAGAAAAACGCCATCATGATGATCGACTTTGCCCTAGCTGCCGAGCGCGAGCAGGGGATGAACCCGCGCGATGCGATTTTCCAGGCCTGTCTGCTGCGTTTTCGTCCGATCCTGATGACCACCCTGGCCGCCTTGCTGGGTGCGCTGCCGCTGATGCTCAGTACTGGCGTCGGCGCGGAATTGCGTCGTCCGCTGGGGATCGGGATGGTGGGTGGTCTGCTGGTGAGCCAGGTGCTGACCCTCTTCACCACGCCGGTGGTCTACCTGCTGTTTGACCGCCTGGCGCTGTGGACCAAAAGCCGCTTCCCGAAACGTGAAGAGGAGGCATAAGTGAAGTTTTTCGCCCTCTTCATTTATCGCCCGGTGGCGACGATTTTAATCTCGCTCGCCATCACCCTGTGCGGCGTGCTGGGTTTCCGGCTGCTGCCGGTGGCTCCCCTGCCGCAGGTAGATTTCCCGGTGATCATGGTCAGTGCCTCGCTGCCTGGCGCATCGCCGGAAACGATGGCCTCGTCGGTCGCCACGCCGCTGGAACGTTCGCTCGGGCGGATTGCCGGAATTAACGAGATGACCTCCAGCAGCTCGCTGGGCAGCACGCGTATCATTCTGGAGTTCAGCTTCGATCGCGATATTAACGGTGCGGCACGCGACGTGCAGGCTGCCATTAACGCCGCGCAAAGCCTGCTCCCGAGCGGGATGCCGAGCCGCCCGACCTACCGCAAGGCTAACCCGTCCGATGCGCCGATCATGATCCTGACACTGACCTCGGATACCTACTCGCAAGGGCAATTGTACGACTTTGCCTCTACCCAACTGGCGCAAACGATCTCACAAATCAATGGCGTCGGCGACGTGAGCGTCGGCGGAAGTTCCCTGCCCGCTGTCCGTGTGGGCTTAAACCCGCAGGCGCTGTTTAATCAGGGCGTGTCACTGGATGATGTGCGCTCCGCTATCAGCAATGCCAATGTGCGTAAACCGCAGGGGGCGGTTGAGGACAAGAGTCACCGCTGGCAGATCCAGACGAATGACGAGCTAAAAACTGCCGCCGAATATCAGCCACTGATCATCCACTATAACAACGGTGCGGCGGTGCGTTTAAGTGACGTCGCCAGCGTCACCGACTCGGTGCAGGACGTGCGTAACGCCGGGATGACCAACGCCAAACCGGCGATTTTGCTGATGATCCGCAAGCTGCCGGAAGCCAACATTATTGAGACGGTGAACAGCATCCGCGCGCGTCTTCCGGTGTTGCAGGAGACGATCCCGGCTGAGATCGATTTGCAGATTGCCCAGGATCGCTCCCCGACTATTCGCGCCTCACTTGAAGAGGTGGAGCAAACGCTGGTTATCTCCGTTGCGCTGGTGATCCTGGTGGTATTCCTGTTCCTGCGTTCAGGCCGCGCGACGCTGATCCCGGCAGTCGCCGTTCCGGTGTCGCTGATTGGTACCTTTGCCGCCATGTTTCTGTGTGGCTTTAGCCTCAACAACCTGTCGCTGATGGCCTTGACCATCGCAACAGGATTTGTGGTCGATGACGCCATCGTGGTGCTGGAAAACATATCCCGCCATCTGGAAGCAGGTGTTAAACCGCTACAGGCGGCGCTTCAGGGGACGCGCGAAGTGGGCTTTACGGTGCTCTCCATGAGCCTGTCGCTGGTGGCGGTGTTCCTGCCACTGCTGCTGATGGGCGGGTTGCCGGGCCGGTTGCTGCGGGAGTTTGCCGTCACCCTCTCCGTCGCTATCGGTATTTCGCTGATCATCTCCCTTACGCTCACGCCAATGATGTGCGGCTGGATGCTCAAGCGCAGCAAACCACACTCGCAGCCGCGCCGTAAAGGCTTTGGTCGTATCCTGATGGCCATACAGGAGCGCTACGGCAAATCGCTGAAATGGGTGCTGAACCATACCCGGCTTGTCGGCCTGGTGCTGATCGGAACCATTGTGCTCAACGTCTGGATGTACATCACCATCCCGAAAACCTTCTTCCCGGAGCAGGATACCGGGGTGCTGATGGGCGGTATTCAGGCTGACCAGAGCATTTCGTTCCAGGCCATGCGCGGCAAGCTGCAGGACTTTATGAAGATTATCCGGGAAGATAAAGCGGTAGATAACGTGACCGGCTTTACGGGTGGGTCACGCGTCAACAGCGGGATGATGTTTATTACTCTGAAACCGCGCGGCGAGCGCAACGAAACCGCCCAGCAGGTGATTGACCGTCTTAGGGTGAAACTCGCTAAAGAGCCCGGTGCCAATCTGTTTTTGATGGCCGTTCAGGATATCCGCGTTGGCGGGCGTCAGGCGAATGCCAGCTATCAGTACACGCTGCTCTCTGATGATTTAGCAGCCCTGCGCGAGTGGGAGCCGAAGATCCGCAAGGCGCTGGCCGCCCTGCCGGAGCTGGCGGACGTGAACTCTGATCAGCAGGATAACGGTGCTGAAATGGCGCTGACCTACGACCGCGAGACCATGTCGCGTCTGGGTATTAACGTTGAAGCAGCCAACAGTCTGCTGAACAATGCCTTCGGTCAGCGCGAGATCTCCACCATCTATCAGCCGATGAACCAGTATAAGGTGGTGATGGAAGTTGATCCGCGTTACACCCAGGACATCAGTGCCCTGGACAAAATGTTTGTGATCAACAGCGACGGCAAGGCGATACCGCTCTCGTACTTCGCCAGCTGGCGGCCTGCCAACGCGCCGCTGTCGGTGAACCATCAAGGGCTGTCGGCAGCATCGACCATCTCCTTTAACCTGCCAGCCGGTTCATCACTTTCCGAGGCCAGCGATGCGATCAACCGCGCGATGACGCAGCTTGGCGTGCCGTCTACCGTACGCGGTAGCTTTGCCGGAACCGCCCAGGTATTTCAGGACACAATGAACTCGCAGGTGATTTTGATCCTGGCCGCCATTGCCACGGTCTATATTGTGCTTGGCATACTGTATGAGAGTTACGTTCATCCGCTGACGATCCTCTCGACGCTGCCATCGGCGGGCGTCGGGGCATTGCTGGCGCTGGAGTTGTTTGGTGCGCCATTCAGCCTTATCGCGCTCATCGGGATCATGCTATTAATCGGTATTGTGAAGAAAAATGCCATTATGATGGTGGACTTCGCGCTGGATGCTCAGCGTAACGGCAATCTGTCGCCAGAAGAGGCGATTTTCCAGGCCTGTCTGCTGCGTTTTCGTCCGATCATGATGACCACTCTGGCGGCGCTGTTTGGCGCGCTGCCGTTAGTTATCTCGGGTGGCGACGGTTCAGAGCTGCGCCAGCCGCTGGGGATCACGATTGTCGGTGGGCTGGTCATGAGCCAGTTGCTGACGCTGTATACCACGCCGGTGGTCTATCTCTTCTTTGACCGTCTGCGACTGCGTTTTTCGCGGAAAAACAGAACCACGGTGACCGAATAAATGACCGACCTCCCCGCTAATGTTCGCTGGCAATTATGGATAGTCGCCTTCGGCTTCTTTATGCAGTCGCTGGATACAACCATCGTCAATACCGCCCTCCCCTCGATGGCGAAAAGTCTGGGGGAGAGTCCGCTGCATATGCATATGGTAATTGTCTCCTACGTACTGACGGTTGCGGTGATGCTGCCTGCCAGCGGTTGGCTGGCCGACAAAGTCGGCGTGCGGAATATCTTCTTTACCGCGATCGTGTTGTTTACCACGGGTTCGCTGTTTTGCGCTCAGGCCAACACCCTCGACCAGCTAATCATGGCGCGGGTGTTGCAGGGCGTTGGCGGGGCGATGATGGTGCCCGTCGGGCGGTTAACAGTTATGAAGATTGTTCCACGTGAGCAATACATGGCGGCAATGACCTTTGTCACCCTTCCCGGTCAGGTGGGGCCGCTGCTGGGCCCGGCGCTGGGCGGTATGCTGGTGGAATACGCGTCATGGCACTGGATCTTCTTAATCAACCTTCCTGTCGGCATCATCGGTGCCATTGCCACTCTGGCGTTGATGCCCAACTACACCATGCAAACCCGACGCTTCGATTTCTTTGGTTTTATCCTGCTGGCAGGAGGAATGGCAACGCTGACGCTGGCACTCGACGGACAAAAAGGTCTGGGGATTTCGTCCCTGACGCTGGGTATTCTGGTTGCCCTCGGTTTCACGGCCATCCTCTGGTATTTGTGGCATGCCAGAGGTAACGATAAAGCACTGTTCAGTCTCTCACTGTTTAAAAACGCCACCTATCGCCTGGGCCTGTTCGGCAGCTTTGCCGGGCGCATCGGCAGCGGTATGTTGCCGTTTATGACCCCTGTGTTTTTGCAGATTGGGATGGGGTTTTCACCGTTTCATGCGGGCTTAATGATGATCCCGATGGTGCTGGGTAGCATGGGAATGAAGCGCATCGTGGTGCAGGTGGTAAACCGCTTTGGTTATCGTCACGTGCTGGTGACCGCCACGCTGGGGCTGGCGCTGGTCAGCCTGCTGTTTATGGCCGTGGCGCTGATGGGCTGGTACTACGTCCTGCCGCTGGTGCTGTTCTGCCAGGGGATTATCAACTCCATGCGCTTCTCGTCGATGAACACGCTGACGCTGAAAGATCTGCCGGACGATCTGGCAAGTAGCGGCAACAGCCTGCTGTCGATGGTTATGCAACTGTCCATGAGCGTGGGCGTCACCGTGGCGGGTTTACTGCTCGGTATGTACGGACAACACCATCTCAGCGTTGATACCCCGGTCGCGCATCAGGTCTTTTTATACACTTATCTCAGCATGGCGGTCATCATCGCCCTGCCCGCTTTCATCTTCGCCAGAGTGCCGGATGATACCAGCAAGAATGTCGTTATCCGGCGCAGTAAAAGGAGTGAATCATGAAATTCTGGCGACCGGGCATTACCGGTAAGCTCTTTGTCGCGATATTTACCACCTGTATTGTCCTGCTGATCAGCATGCACTGGGCCGTGCGGGTCAGTTTTGAACGTGGATTTATTGATTACATCAAGCATGGCAATGAGCAACGTTTGCAGGGGTTAAGCGATGCGCTGGGCGAGCAGTACGCCCAGCACGGCAACTGGCGTTTTCTGCGCAATAATGACCGATTCATTTTCCAGATCCTGCGCTCGCTGGAGCACGACACTGGCGACGATCGCCCTGGGCCAGGCATGCCGCCGCACGGCTGGCGCACTCAGTTTTGGGTAATCGATCAGGAAATGCGCACGCTGGTTGGCCCGCGTGCGCCGATTCCGCCTGACGGCACCCGTCGTGCGATCAAAGTGAATAACGCGACCGTCGGGTGGGTTATCGCCTCGCCGGTGGAGCGCCTGACGCGCAATACCGATATTAACTTTGACCGTCAACAGCGTCGGACAAGCTGGCTGATTGTCGCCTTCTCCACTCTGCTCGCCGCGCTTGCTACCTTCCCGATGGCACGCGGTCTGCTCGCCCCGGTGAAACGGCTGGTGGAGGGCACGCACAAGCTGGCCGCCGGGGATTTCACGACCCGCGTAGATACCCGCAGCCAGGATGAACTGGGTAAGCTGGCTCAGGACTTTAACCAGCTCGCCAGTACCCTGGAGAAAAACCAGCAGATGCGCCGCGATTTTATGGCCGACATTTCGCACGAGCTGCGCACCCCCCTGGCGGTGCTGCGCGGCGAGCTGGAAGCCATTCAGGACGGTGTACGCCAGTTCACGCCTGAATCGGTGGCCTCATTGCAGGCCGAAGTGGGCACGCTCACCAAACTGGTGGATGACCTCCACCAGCTCTCTATGTCAGATGAAGGGGCGCTGGCCTACCAGAAAGCGCCCGTCGACGTGATTAACGTCCTGGAAGTCACCACCGGCGCTTTCCGGGAACGTTTTGCCAGCCGCAATCTGAAAATTGATCTCTCCTTGCCAGACAGCGCGGTGGTGTTTGGTGACAAAGACCGGCTGATGCAGCTATTCAACAACCTGCTGGAAAACAGCCTGCGCTACACCGACAGCGGTGGCGGGCTGCATATCTCTGGCAAACAGGAAAACGGGAACTTTGCCCTGACCTTTGCCGATTCCGCCCCCGGCGTGCAGGACACACAGCTGGAAAAACTGTTTGAGCGTTTCTACCGTACTGAAGGTTCCCGCAACCGTGCCAGCGGCGGTTCCGGCCTGGGACTGGCGATTTGCGTTAACATCGTTGAGGCGCATAATGGCACGATCCGCGCCGCCCATTCGCCTTTTGGTGGGGTTAGCATTACAGTAGAGTTACCTCTGGAACGGGATTTATCGAGAGAAGCATGACCGAGTTACCGATTGACGAAAACACGCCACGCATTTTGATTGTGGAAGATGAGCCGAAACTTGGGCAGTTACTGATCGACTATTTACGCGCGGCAAGCTATGCCCCGTCGCTGATTAATCATGGCGACCAGGTACTGCCGTACGTACGCCAGACGCCGCCGGACCTGATCCTGCTGGACCTGATGCTCCCCGGTACCGACGGCCTGACGCTGTGCAGGGAAATTCGTCGCTTCTCCGACGTGCCCATCGTCATGGTCACCGCCAAAATTGAAGAGATTGACCGCCTGCTGGGCCTCGAAATTGGTGCTGATGATTACATCTGTAAACCCTACAGCCCACGTGAAGTCGTCGCCCGCGTGAAAACCATTCTGCGCCGCTGCAAGCCACATCGCGAACTGCAGGTGCTGGACGCAGAAAGTCCGCTGGTTGTGGATGAAAGCCGTTTTCAGGCAAGTTGGCGCAACAAGATGCTGGACCTGACCCCTGCTGAATTCCGCCTGCTGAAAACCCTCTCCCACGAGCCGGGGAAAGTCTTCTCCCGCGAGCAGTTGCTGAACCGTCTGTATGACGATTACCGCGTGGTGACTGACCGCACCATCGACAGCCATATCAAGAACCTGCGCCGTAAGCTGGAAGCGCTGGATGCCGAGCAGTCATTTATTCGCGCGGTGTATGGTGTGGGGTATCGCTGGGAAGCAGATGCATGCAGGATTGCGTGACATTTTCGCTATCAAACCCGCCACCGGCGGGTTTTTCATTTCTGGAATCCACACGATAATCAACCATACTCTCTTTACCGATGCGTTTATTTATCATCGGCACTGATAAATTCACTTTCGATCAAGGAGTTCTTATGTCTGGTTGGTTCGAATTAAGCAAAAGTAGTGATGGTCAGTTCAGGTTCGTTCTTAAAGCAGGGAACGCAGAAACCATTCTTACCAGTGAGCTTTACACCACCAAAAGTGCCGCTGAAAACGGTATTGCCTCCGTGCGCTCAAACAGCCCGTTGGAGGAACGTTATGAGAAGAAAACAGCCTCTAACGGCAAATTTTATTTCAACCTCAAAGCGGGCAATCATCAGGTGATTGGCAGCAGCCAGATGTACGCATCTGAGCAATCGCGGGATAAGGGCATTGCATCAGTGAAAACTAATGGTCCGAGCCTGACCGTAAAAGACAACACCTGACACAGTTTAAACTCGCCGGGTTAGTGGCGTAACGCCCCGGCGCTTTACCTCCCCGTCCCGCAGCGCTACAATGCCCGCCCTTAAAGTGGGGGATCTCCCCTTACCGCTGCACCAGGTGCACGCGGATCTGACCTGTCATCAGAACGAGAACAAACATGTTTAAACCGGAACTCCTTTCCCCGGCGGGAACGCTGCAAAATATGCGTTACGCTTTCGCTTATGGTGCCGATGCTGTTTACGCGGGCCAACCGCGCTACTCGCTGCGCGTGCGCAACAACGAATTCAACCACGAGAACCTCCAGCTTGGCATCAACGAAGCGCATGCCCTGGGTAAAAAATTCTACGTGGTGGTGAACATCGCACCGCACAACGCCAAGCTGAAAACGTTCATCCGTGACCTGAAGCCGGTGGTGGATATGGGGCCGGACGCGCTAATTATGTCGGACCCGGGTTTAATCATGCTGGTTCGGGAGAACTTCCCGGAGATGGACATTCACCTCTCCGTACAGGCTAACGCCGTCAACTGGGCGACGGTGAAGTTCTGGAAGCAGATGGGACTGACCCGCGTCATTCTGTCGCGAGAACTCTCTCTGGAAGAGATCGAAGAGATCCGCACCCAGGTGCCGGATATGGAAATCGAAATCTTTGTTCACGGCGCGCTGTGCATGGCTTACTCCGGCCGCTGCCTGCTCTCAGGCTATATCAACAAGCGTGACCCGAACCAGGGTACCTGCACCAACGCCTGCCGCTGGGAGTATAACGTCCAGGAAGGCAAAGAAGATGACATCGGCAACATCGTTCACAAGCATGAGCCGATCCCGGTAACCAACGTTGAGCCGACGCTGGGCATCGGCGCGCCAACCGACAGCGTGTTTATGATTGAAGAAGCCAAACGTCCGGGCGAGTACATGACCGCTTTTGAAGACGAGCACGGCACCTACATCATGAACTCGAAAGATCTGCGCGCTATCGCCCACGTTGAGCGTCTGACCCAGATGGGCGTGCACTCTCTGAAAATTGAGGGTCGCACCAAATCCTATTACTACTGCGCGCGTACCGCCCAGGTCTACCGCAAGGCCATCGACGATGCCGCCGCCGGTAAACCGTTCGATACCAGCCTGCTGGAAACCCTGGAAGGCCTGGCGCACCGCGGCTATACCGAAGGCTTCCTGCGTCGTCACACCCACGACGACTACCAGAACTACGAGCACGGCTACTCCGTATCCGAGCGCCAGCAGTTTGTCGGCGACTTCACCGGCGAGCGCAAAGGCGCACTGGCTGCCGTGGCGGTAAAAAACAAGTTCACCAAAGGCGACAGCCTGGAGCTGATGACCCCGCAGGGCAACATGAACTTTACGCTGGAACACCTGGAAAACGGCAAAGGTGAAGCGATTGAAGTTGCACCGGGTGACGGTCATACCGTCTGGCTGCCGGTTCCGGAAGAGGTGGAGCTGAAGTTCGCCCTGCTGATGCGTAATTTCGATGGCGAAAGCACTCGAAACCCACACAGCAAATAGTTAATCAGGGGAATTTTTTCACGCTGGGATAATTCTTAGAATCGGATCACATACCGCTTCGTTCAATACGGGTATTATCCTCAGCGCTGAAAAACATAACCCATAAATGCTAGCTGTACCAGGAACCACCTCCTTAGCCTGCGTAATCTCCCTTACGCGGGCTTATTTTTTTCCTTCTCTCTCCTCAACCCAGGCAATAAGCTCGTCGATTTGCCACTCTGTGAACACAGCTATCCCGTGCTCTGCCAGCAGCGATGCCGCAACCCCCATCCCCGCTTTATGTATGCCGCGAAACGATCCGTCGTAGATAAACTGACTGCCACACGTTGGACTGCCATCGGTTAACAATGCAGCGCGACACCCCGACGCCTGAGCAGTGCGTAGCGCGAGCCAGGCTGCGAGCTGATAATGCTCAGTCACATCCTGCCCGGTATTTTCAATAATTCTGGCTTGCCCGCGCATCACGTCATTACCATCAGCGGACATAATCTCTGCCGGAGGACGAGGTACAGGCAACCCAGCAGCAAGCTCAGGGCAGTGGATAACCAGACGTTGTTCCTGTTGCCAGTGAGCAAGTTGCTCACTCATTCGCGCTTTTTCACGTCCGTTATAGCGGACCCGGAAGCCCATCAGGCAAGCGCTTACCAGAATTTTATTCATCATCACTTTCCTGCGATTACATTAATATCAGCGCTGGAGTGTAACTCGATTTCGCGCCTGGTTTGTTCCTTTCATCCTGTTCTTACGCGCTTTTTTCCTCCCTGCTATACACTCTTACTAACGCTAAAAAAGGGAGCAGCGCGGATGGCAACCTATCCAGACAGTTTATTGATTCTCAATGGCAAAAGTGCAGGCAACGATCTGTTGCGTCAGGCAATTCAGGGTTTGCGTAAAGACGGTGCGCATATCCACGTGCGAGTGACATGGGAAAAAGGCGACGCGGCACGTTATATCAATGAAGCGCTCGGCTTGGGTGTCAAAACCATTATTTCCGGCGGCGGTGATGGCACCATCAATGAGATCGCGTCTGCCCTGTTTGATTTAAGCCAGACCAACCGCCCGGTGATGGGCATTTTACCGCTCGGCACCGCCAATGATTTTGCCACCAGCGTTGGGATCCCGGCAGATTTAGAGAAAGCACTCCAGTTGGCGATCCTCGGTAAAGCCACCGCCGTGGATATTGCCCAGGTGAATGACAAAACCTGCTTTATCAATATGGCGACCGGTGGATTCGGCACGCGCATCACCAGCGAAACGCCGGAAAAACTAAAAGCGGCGCTGGGCGGTGTTTCATACCTGATCCATGGACTGATGCGGATGGACACCCTGAAGCCAGACCGCTGTGAAATTCGCGGTGAAGATTTTCAGTGGCAAGGTGACGCGCTGGTGATTGGTATCGGTAATGGTCGTCAGGCAGGCGGTGGGCAGCAGCTTTGCCCGGAAGCGCTGATTAATGACGGTCAGTTGCAGCTGCGTATTTTCACGGGTGATGGGCTGCTGCCCGCACTGTTTACCACATTGACCCGTCCGGAGGAGAGCCCGAATATTATTGACGGGAAGTCAGCATGGTTTGAAGTGAATGCTCCGCACGGGATGACGTTTAATCTGGACGGAGAGCCATTGAGCGGGAAGCATTTCCGCATAGAAGTTTTGCCCGGCGCGCTACAATGCAGATTACCGCCGGATTGTGCGCTTCTGCGCTGATGTTTTACACAGTGCACGATGATGCCCTCCCCCCAACCCTCTCCCACCGGGGAGAGGGAGATGGAGGCGTCAGGCAATCGTTACTTTGCTGTCCAGATACACATCCTGAACGGCATTGATCAGTTTTACCCCATCGGCCATTGATTTCTTAAACGCTTTACGGCCCAGGATCAGCCCCATACCGCCAGCGCGTTTATTGATCACGGCCGTACGCACCGCGTCGGACAAGTCGGTATCACCACCCGCCGCACCACCGGAGTTGATAAGCCCCGCGCGTCCCATATAGCAGTTCGCCAGTTGGTAGCGCACCAGGTCGATAGGGTTATCGCTGGTCAGCTTGCTGTAGACACGGTCATCGGTGTAACCAAAGTTTACCGCTTTGTATCCGCCGTTATTCTCGGCCATTTTCTGCTTCACGATATCTGCGCCAATAGTCGCCGCCAGATGATTCGCCTGTCCGGTCAGGTCTGCGGATACGTGGTAATCCACCCCGTCTTTTTTGAACGCCGAATTACGCAGGTACGCCCACAGCACGGTCACCAACCCAAGATCATGCGCGCGTTCAAAGGCTGCGGAGATTTCTTCAATCTGACGGCGAGACTGCTCTGAACCGAAGTAGATGGTCGCCCCGACGGCTACCGCGCCCATATTGAACGCCTGCTCGACGCTGGCGTAGAGGGTCTGGTCATATTCTGTCGGGTAGCTGAGGGTTTCGTTATGGTTCAGCTTCACGAGGAACGGAATTCGGTGGGCATAGCGACGCGAAACGGAGGCCAGCACGCCGTAGGTCGACGCCACACAGTTACAGCCCGCTTCAATCGCCAGCTCAACAATGTTCTTAGGATCGAAATAGAGCGGATTCGCCGCAAAAGATGCACCGGCTGAATGTTCAACCCCCTGATCTACCGGAAGGATAGAGAGATACCCGGTGCCGCCGAGTCTCCCGGTGTTGTAGAGCGTCTGCATATTTCTCAGGACCGCAGGCGGACGGTTGTTATCAACCATTACGCGGTCAACATAGTCGTGACCAGGCAGATAAAGCTGGTCGGCTGGAATGGTCATACAACGATGCTGTAAAAGGCTGTCGGCGTCTTTGCCAAGCAACTGCGCAATATCAGTCATGTGATACTCCCGTAAGTCCGACGTCATGTCGGTGAATGTAATCCATTCCCACATATTTGCGGGCAGACTAAGCCTGGTACCGACTTAACAGATTTTCCACCTTTTGCATTTTTTTTCAGCGCAATCTGCTGGCTCGTTTCGCGTACAACAAAACTGTTACACTGATCAAACAATCGCCACAAAGGTATTTAAAAGGTATCACTGAATGGTATGTTAAAGGCGTACCCTCTCTGACATGCAGGATTAAAAAATGAAAACGAAAGTCCAACTGTCATTCATGATGTTTATTGAATGGTTTATCTGGGGCGCGTGGTTTGTGCCGCTGTGGCTGTGGCTGAGCAAAAGCGGTTTTACCGCCGGAGAAATTGGCTGGTCTTATGCCTGTACCGCCATCGCGGCCATCCTCTCACCGATTCTTGTCGGCTCGTTGACAGACCGTTTCTTCGCCGCGCAGAAAGTACTGGCGGTGCTGATGTTTGCCGGTGCTATTCTGATGTACTTCGCCGCACAGCAAACCCAGTTCAGCACCTTCTTCCCACTGCTGCTGGTTTACTCTCTGACCTATATGCCCACTATCGCATTGACTAACAGTATTGCCTTCGCCAACGTGGACGACGTCGAGGCCGATTTCCCGCGTATCCGCGTGATGGGGACGATCGGCTGGATTGCCTCCGGTCTGGCATGCGGGTTCTTGCCGCAGATGCTGGGCTTTAGCGATATTTCCGATACCAATATTCCGCTGTTGATGACCGCAGCCAGCTCCGCCCTGCTCGGCGTATTCGCTCTGTTCCTGCCGAACACGCCGCCGAAAAGTACCGGCAAGCTGGATTTCAAAGTGATGCTGGGGCTGGATGCGCTGATCCTGCTGCGCGACAAAAACTTCCTGGTGTTCTTCTTCTGCTCGTTCCTGTTCGCCATGCCGCTGGCCTTCTATTACATCTTCGCTAACGGCTATCTCACCGAAGTGGGGATGAAAAACGCCACTGGCTGGATGACGCTCGGTCAGTTCTCCGAAATCTTCTTTATGCTGGCGCTGCCGTTCTTCACCAAACGCTTTGGTATTAAGAAGGTCTTACTGTTGGGTCTGATCACCGCCGCTATCCGCTATGGTTTCTTCGTTTACGGCGGTGCGGAACAGTACTTCACTTATGCCCTGCTGTTCCTCGGCATTCTGCTGCACGGCGTGAGCTACGACTTCTACTACGTAACCGCGTATATCTACGTGGATAAAAAAGCGCCGGTTCATATGCGCACCGCCGCGCAAGGCCTGATTACGCTGTGCTGTCAGGGGTTTGGTAGCCTGCTGGGTTACCGCCTTGGCGGCGTGATGATGGAAAAAATGTTCGCATACAAAGAGCCGGTGAATGGGCTGACCTTCAACTGGGCCGGAATGTGGGCATTCGGAGGGATCATGATTGCCGTGATCGCCGTGCTGTTTATGCTGTTTTTCCGCGAATCGGATAAAGAGATCACCGCAATTGAGGTGGTTGATGGCGATGCCGCGCTGACACAAGGGGAAGTAAAATGAAACAAGAACGTGTTCTCGGTGCCCTTTATGGGCAGGCGTTAGGGGATGCAATGGGCATGCCGTCGGAGCTGTGGCCGAGAAAGCGCGTCAAAGCGCACTTTGGCTGGATAGACCGCTTCTTACCTGGTCCGGCGGAGAATAATGCGGCCTGTTATTTTAAGCAGGCCGAGTTCACCGATGACACCTCCATGGCACTATGTCTGGCGGATGCGATTATCGAATGTGATGGGGAGATTAACGCAGACGTTATCGGCAAACATATTCTGCACTGGGCGCTCGATTTCGACGCGTTTAATAAAAACGTGCTCGGCCCGACATCAAAAATAGCGCTTAACGCCATCCGCGACGGGAAGCCCGTGAGCGAACTGGAAAACAATGGTGTTACCAATGGGGCAGCTATGCGTGCCTCCCCGTTGGGTTGTCTGTTACCCGCCACGCGCCTTGAGCATTTTGTAGAACAGGTGGCGCTGGCTTCCAGCCCGACCCATAAATCGGATCTCGCGATTGCCGGCGCGGTGGTGATTGCCTGGGCGGTTTCGCGCGCCATCGACGGTGAACGCTGGCAGAACATCGTCGATGCCCTGCCGGGCATCGCTCGTTATGCACAGGAGGCGAAAACCACCACCTTCAGCGCATCGCTCGCGGCACGTATTGAGCTGGCGCTTAAGACCGTACGTGAAGCCAATGGTATCGACTCCGCCAGCGAGCAGATTTATCAGCTCGTTGGCGCAGGAACCAGCACCATTGAGTCCGTTCCGGCGGCCATTGCGATGGTTGAACTGGCGGAAACCGACCCAAACCGTTGCGCCATTTTATGTGCCAACCTGGGCGGTGATACGGACACCATTGGCGCAATGGCGACGGCCATCTGCGGCGCACTGCACGGCGTGCAGGCTATTGACCCGCAGCTGAAAGCGGAACTCGACGCTGTAAACCAGCTCGATTTTGGTCGCTATTGCGAGAAACTGCTGCACTTCCGGGAGCAAAGGGAGGGCGTATGAATTCGTTTGCCCAACACCTTAAAACATTGCACGCGACACGACCGGTGACGGTGCTGGGTGCAGCGGTCATTGACGTTATCGCCGATGCCTACGCCCTGCCCTGGCGCGGGTGCGATATCGAGCTTAAACAGCAGGGCGTCAATATCGGCGGCTGTGCGCTAAACATTGCCATAGCCCTTAAACGGCTCGGCATCGCGTCGCAAAATGCACTTCCCGTCGGCCATGGCGTGTGGGCGGATATTATCCGTAACGCCATGGCAAAACAGGATCTGCACAGCGCCGTGGACGCCGAAACCGGCGATAACGGCTGGTGTCTGGCGCTGGTAGAACCGGATGGCGAACGCACTTTTATGTCGTTTAGCGGTGTGGAGAATCAGTGGCAACAGCACTGGCTGGATGCACTTCACGTGCCGCCAGCAAGCCTGGTATATCTCTCCGGCTATCAACTGGCATCGCCGTGCGGCGAGCTCCTGACGGCCTGGCTGGAAGGGTTACAGGCGATCACCGCCTTTATTGATTTTGGCCCCCGCATCGCCGATATTCCTGACGCACTAATGGCGCGAATTATGGCCTGTAAACCGCTCGTCTCGCTTAATCGCCAGGAAGCGCAGATTGCTGCTGAACGATTTGATATGACGCCTGCATGCTTAGGAACACAGTGGCAACAGCGTTTTGGCTCGGCGCTAATCATTCGCCACGACAAAGACGGCGCGGCCTGGTATGACGATGACGCCTCAGGTTCTGTTCCGGCGTTTCCCGCCACCGTGGTCGACACAATCGGCGCAGGCGACAGTCATGCAGGCGGAACGCTTGCCGGGCTGGCTACAGGGTGGAGTCTTGCAGATTCTGTTCTGCTGGGTAATGCGGTAGCCGCCTGGGTAGTCAGCCACCGTGGCGGTGATTGTGCCCCCACTCGCGAGGAATTACTCCTCGCACACAAAGACATATAGGTCGCTGCGACAGTAGCTGATGCTGTACTCAATCGGCCGGTGCTGCTGATCAAGTGCAACCTGCTTGATCACCAGCACCGGAATTTTGTCATCCATCTTTATATGTGCCTGAAATTCGCTGTCCGGCATGCGGGCGCTAACCCGTGAACGGGTACGCTGCGGGAAGATGTTCTGGCTGCGAAAATAGTCATACAGCGAGATGCCAATGGCATCCGGATCGTGAATCAGCCCCACCGGAACCCACGACTCTTCAATCGACACCGCATCATCGTCAACATAGCGAATACGCTTAAGCAGAAAGACCTCGCTATCCGGTTCCACCGACAACTGGCTGGCTACCTCTTCCGGACACTTCACCACGCGTTTATTCACCCACAGCGTGTTGGGTTTTTTACCGCGTAACACCACCTGCTGAGAGAAACCGCGCGCTTCTTTGAGCGAATATTCAAAGATGTTGTTAATTTGCGTCCCGTAGCCCCGGGCACGCGTCACCACCCCTTCGGATTCCAGCGCCTGCATCGCTTTGCGCACAGTAATGCGCGACACACCGGTTAACTGGCTCAGGTCACGCTCCCCGGGCAGGATATTGCCATGCTCCAGCACCCCGCTGCGCACCGCGTTTTTTACCGTTTCGGCAAATTTCAGATACAGCGGTGTATTGTCGGGCGCGGCGATCCGTTCATTCAGTTGATCGATTAACCGGGTATGCGCTTGTTCCATCTCTGTTTTTCTCAGGCGTGGTGTTTCCTGCCAGTATACGGCTTACCACCAGGCATGAAAATGGTGTACCGGCCCAATACCGTGACCCACTTCCAGAGTATCGGCTTTAGCCAGCGCGGCTGAGAGCCAGGTTTTCGCTTCGCTCACTGTATCGGCCCAGTTATCATGCCGTGGACGTAATGCCGCCAGCGCAGCAGAGAGCGTACAGCCAGTACCATGGGTGTTTTTAGTGTGTACGCGTGGTGCCGTGAAACGCCGCTCGCCGTCCCGGGTGAAGAGCCAGTCCGGGCTTTCGGCATCGTCAAGATGACCACCTTTCATCAGCACGGCCCCGCAGCCCATCGCCAGCAGCGCATTCCCCTGCTCTTTCATTTCCCATTCATTTTGCGCGTGTGTTGCCCCCAACAGTGCAGCGGCCTCCGGCAAATTGGGTGTGATGAGCGCCACCTGCGGCAGCAGCTTTTTGCGCAGTGTTTCAACAGCGGAGGCGGAGAGCAATGGGTCGCCACTTTTTGCCAGCATCACGGTATCCAGCACCACGTTTTGCACCTGATAACGTTTAAGGCGTTCAGCCACCGCTTCAACAATATCTGTCTCTGCCAGCATACCGATCTTGGTGGTATCAATTCGCACATCGCTGAATACGGAATCCAGCTGCGAGGCAACAAAATCCGGTTCAATACGGTAAACCGACTGCACGCCGCGCGTGTTTTGCGCCACCAGTGCGGTAATGACTGAGCAACCGTACGCGCCAAGGGCGGAGAAGGTCTTCAGGTCGGCCTGGATACCCGCACCACCACTGGGATCGGTGCCGGCAATGGTCAGAGCGTTAATACGTTTCATGCCAGTTCCTCCAGGGTGTAGAGCGCATCCAGGAACGTGCTGGCAAAACTGCCTGGGCCACGAGACTGTGCAGCGGCGACCGTTCCGGCTCGCTTCATAAATCCGCACGCGGCGGAGACGTTATCCAGCCTGTCGCCCGGCAGTGAGCAACTCGCCGCCACGACGGCAGAGAGTGCGCACCCTGTGCCCACCACGCGCGTCATCAAGGGATCACCGCCGATTACCGTTCGGGTTCGTTGTCCATCCGTGATGCAATCCACTTCACCGGTGACCACCACAATGGCATTGGTCTGGCGAGCCAGCGCCTGTGCCGCAGGTAACGCGCTGGCTGTGGAGTCAGTCGTATCGACGCCGCGCCCACCTGCGCTCATCCCGGCAAGAGCGAGGATTTCCGAAGCATTACCGCGAATGGCTGCGGGTTTCAGGGCAAGGATTTGATGACAAAAGCGGGTGCGAAACGTCAGAGCGCCCACGGCAACCGGGTCCAGCGTCCAGGGTTTACCTGCGGCTACCGCACTCTCAATCGCCTGACGCATCGCCTGCGCTCGCGGCAAGGTCAGTGTGCCAACGTTAATCAGCAATGCATCGGCGATCGCGGCAAACTGCTCAGCTTCTTCGGCCTCAATCACCATCGCTGGAGAGGCACCAAGCGCCAGCAGAGCGTTGGCAGTAAAGGTCTGTACAACGTCGTTAGTCATACAATGCGTAAGCGGGGAACGGGTTCGGAACTGATGTAAAACGCGTAAATCGAGCAGGTCAGGCTGCATGGGTTCGCTCCTGCCTTGCGTGAAGAAGCGATGACCGGGAAGGCATCTGACTTCCCTACGCTGGCATTATCCAGATCAGGTAATACGGGTATTTCTCAGCCTTCATTTAAGAAGGGCACCCCGAGTCATGAAGATTGAATCTCTATATTTTTTGCCAGATTAGGGGAAGTTGTTCGCTTAAGCAAGTGTAGTGAGTTATTGCCTAACTCCCACAAAAGCGCCGAGGTAAGATTAGGCGATGGCACGCTGTAGCAGGTCAAAACCAGGGTCAATAAAACCCATTACCGTGTGAAGTCTCAGAGTTTGCTCATGTTTTTGTTCCGGCAAAATCATACTCCGGGAAAGCATTTCCTGTTGCCCCTGAACGTATAGCACGTAAAATGACCAGACACCTTAAGGAAAGGAGGCTTTATGGATATCGCGCTGCTCAACAGGGGCTGGAACAGAACCTGGTCAGATACCATGGTGAATCTGGAAGCCCGGAAACTCGTCGAAACAGCAAACCGGCTGTCAGCATTCTATTTGCAAGATGGTCTAACCCGTATCAAGTTTATCGAAGAGATAAAACAGGTCGTAGAAAAGGAGTTCGAGGCAGCACGGCGAGCTAAAACAGACGAAGAATGCATTGTATGCATCGAAAATCTGCGTGCAGAAACGGATAATTTGCACGAACAAGAACGACTATTAAGAACCAGAGCCGCACAACTTTATGCAAAGGTCGAGTTTGTCAGGGAAAATAATAAAATCGTCGGATATGTGATTTCGGCAATCCATATAGTGGTATCCGGAGCAGCACTATTCGGTGGAATGGTTATGATGTCCACTATGACCCCTGTCGGAGTTCTTGCAGGCGCAGTTTTATTCGTTGATGGTATTAACGGGATAACAAAAGAAGCAAGCCATCTTCGCTATGGTCAACAATCCAAATCGGAAGGCATTTTTGCTGATGGCGTGATGGATACTGCACAATTTTTGGGGTTTAGCCCAAAAAATGGGTTAGCTTTTTATAATACGGTGACTCTGGGGGCTAATGTTTTTAGCATCTTCGGATTAGCAAGGAAGCCGGGAGCCTGGCGATTATTTCGCTGGCTGCCGCGTGATTACTACCGAAAAGTTGACACAATGAGTAAGCCCAGGCTAACTATGAAAATCGCTGGATATGGTGTTAAAGCGAAAGTGATTTTTGATCTTCTGGCGACTGATCACAGTAATGATTAAGATTTGTTCGCCCTACAGAATCGCCAGGATTTATAAGCAAGCACAGGCGGTTGTATAAATATTGCAACCGCTGCTCCACAAGAAAGGCCAATGGCACCAGAGAAAACACTCTCTTCAGATGCGAATATCACCAGAAAAACGAATACAGCAAGGCAACCGGATACAACGCACACAGCAAGAATAAAACGCCTGGCCAGGTCCCTGATGGCATTCCCCAACGTTCCACCATAGCTTTCAACGTTGTTTTTTATCTTCTGCAAATCCGATGGTGTAAAACCAGAACGTAACAAAGCTTCATCAGTAACTTTCATATATATCGTCCTTTATCTCTCAAAAGATTGTCCCCAATCACTGATTGTGCTAGCAATCATACTTATGAACTTTACCGCAATCCAGCCGAAACTATGTGGAAGACTCTACTGTAAGTATCCGCATAATCGTGCCATTCACATTTAGCGGTCTTCCGGCATACTCAATCTGCCAACGAAGGAGATCACCATGCGTAAAGCCCGTTTTACTGAGCACCAGATCATCGCCGTGATTAAGTCCGTCGAAGCAAGACGAACTGTTAAGGATGTTTGCCCGGGAGGCCGGTATTTCTGAGGCGACTGACTTCAACTGGAAATCCAGATACGGTGGTATGGAAGCTTCTAATGGCCGTGTGGTGACGTAATCCCCAAAACAGGTACGGGTTCATTCTGATCAAGGTTGTCAGTACACAGGCCATGAGTGGCAGTTGTTCCTTAAATCACACTGACCGGAGGACATTATTAGCCGACGCGGTAATTGTCACGACAACGCAGTTGCAGAAAATTTATTCCAGGTGCTGAAGCGTGAACGGATAAAGAAAACGAAGTAGTCTCGTTTATACCCTTCTTTGTTCATTCAGCATAACCTTTGAATATGCCTGAAGTGTTTGTTACTGCGATCTTGCCATTCTTATAAACAATGTAGTTATACAGGCCTTGCTGGTATACGGTAGCGTCTGCTGTTTTCTCTACTACTGCCGCTGGTTTTCCGTCAACGTTAAGCCCTGTTGAGGTGATTACAAGTTTCATTCCTTCCCACTGCTTACCCTTCTTAGCGCTTTGGGCTTTCTGCACTGGATAAAGAGCATGAGCATTTCCTATAGCCTGTTTTTGAGCCTGTGAAGTACAACCAGCAAGCAAAAGAGATACAGCCACATATGCAAACAATATTTTAACTTTCATATGCTATCACCATTAACAACAACTATTATTAAACGAGTTTTAACCCGTGACAAACATACATCACGATAATTTATCAAAGCGAATTAATTATTTTGATGGATTCACTAATCTTGATTAAGGTCAAAAATCCAAACAGAATATTTCATTCGAAACCCTAACATATTCCCCTTGTAAATTATTCCTTTCTTATCGGCTTAAACAAATGTTTATACAATAGTAGACGGGTTTTATATCATTTGTCGTAACAAGTTTCTAACTCATATATTGAAATCTGACCTAATACATTTCTCGCTTCAACTTTCAACATAAATATTTTCTATTCCTTATTTCACACTGTATATAGCATAAAAATTCATTTCATTTGAAAGGGCGAAACTATTCAAAAGCAATACATTAAACGAAATCTATAAATTCACATGAAGAATTCTGGATATTTTCCGAAGTCTCGCCTCAAAATAGTTAAGAAACTCTTATGCATTGAAATTATCCACTGAATTTACATCGGCAAATCACAAATAAATTAAATGATTGTTTTTATTGATATTCTAACTTAAATTATCTCATTGGCGCTATTAAGCAATTAATGCTGATTTTGATCTAAATCAAAGCCCATAAAATCACAATCCGAGATAGTTCGCGGCCGTTATCAATGTTTAAAAAATACATTGGAATACTGACTTTATTGTTTATGGTGAAAGCGAAATGAAATCTTTAGTTGCAAGCATTGCATTTGGTGCATTAGTTATTACTACATCAACCAGAGCTGATGTTATCAGTGACTTTTATAATGACACTGTAAATGGCAATATCAACTTTAGCGAACAACAAGCTATCTGGAATAGCCTAGATAAAGAGCAACAAGAAGCCGCAATAAAATACTCTCAAGATCATGGCACAAACTTCTTTAGTGATTTTAAACCCGGCTTTGTAACTCCTCATGCCGACGGTATTCATAATCAGGCAATCACTCTTACAGACGCTACGCAACCTATTGTAGATAACTCTTCACACCTCGACGGGCAACATTCACAACCTGAGCACATCACCGCCACGGCTAAACCGTCAATTGATCAGAGTATTCATCTGGATAGTAACGCTACAGATGCAGATCGCCAGAATGCAAAAGATCAGGCAATGATTGATTACCTTCAATCTCACGTTAAAAATGGTGTTGATGGTAAAAATGGGAATGACGGCGTTACAACCACAATTACAAAGCTTGATACAGCAACACAAACAAAAGTAACCAGTAATTCACGAGCTATTCAAGATAACAGCCAGGCGATTAGCAAAATGAATAACTCTTTTGCTTCATTGAAAGATGAAGTGAATGACAACCATAAAGAGGCTAATGCTGGTATCTCTGGTGCTATGGCACAAGCTAATATTCCACAAGTAATGAACAATCAACGTGTTGCAATAGGTGCTGGCGTTGGCGGCTATGATGGCGAAAACGCTGTCGCTGTCGGTGCTTCTGCTCGCTTAGGTGATTCTGTCGTTATTAAGGCCACTGTGAGCGATGATACAGCAGACAATGTAGGTTATGGCGCGGGCTTGTCTGTAGGTTGGTAAGCGCGATTCAAGTGAATCGCCACAGGTTTAACAGACACCTCTGAGTCATTTATGGACTCAGTTCATCTTCTGTCGTGGGATCAGACTACGCTGAGAAAATTAAACAGATAAAAAAGGCGACGTCGATCGCCTTTTTTAATTACAGGCATTACACAATATGGACGCCAGGACCGCTGTAAGCCCCTACCCTGACGTCGCCCGTGTTAATCTAATTGCCATGCCCCGGCATCAATAAGTGATGCTGTCCCGGTCCAGGCAAACAATGCCAGCTCGCGATCCCCTGCATCGGGGTAAATGCGGCTGCTGAGGCATGCCTCTCCCTCATTGACAAACACTTCCACGGAAGAGCAGTCAAAGAACAAGCGCAGACTGAGCGAATCGTTCAGGTTAAGCGCGACGCTTCGGGTACCGCACAGGCCATACTGTGGATAGTGTCGCTCCAGCACCAGACGCTGCATCTGCGCGTCAATATAGAGGCGTAACCCGTCGCCAAGCCGAATGCCGTATTGCTCCGCGCTGCTGTTAGCGCAATCCCACTGCAGAATAACCTCCATCGCGTCGCAGTGTTCCACCAGAGTCATCTGCTGATTTTTAAGCGCACTTACCGGCCAGGGAAACCACGCTCCCCGGAGGTCTTCGACCTCTCTGGCCGGCCGCATTTGCAGACGGTTATCCGTACTGAGCGTCAGCTCGCGCGGTAGAGAGAGCATGCCAGCCCAACCATCCACCTGTTCCGGCAGCGGGGATTCCCACATATCCAGCCAACCAATTACAATGCGGCGGCCATCAGGTGTCAGGAAACTTTGTGGTGCATAGAAATCATGACCGCGATCCATCTCCACAAACTCACCTTCACGCACAAAAGGCTGACCAGGCTGCCACTCGCCCAACAGATAGCCGCTCTGGAAAAGATTACGATTTTTGTAGCCTTCAGCCACCAGCCCCTGAGGCGAAAACATCAGCACGCGCTTACCATTGAGCGTGAAAAAGTCCGGGCATTCCCACATATAGCCCATCTCTTTTTCCGCCACCGCAAGTACGCCCATATCCAGCCACTCGCGCAGATCAGCAGAACGATAAACGCGTACCTGACCCGTCTCGCCATCCCGCGCACCGACAACCATGTACCAGCTCTCCCCTTCACGCCACACTTTCGGATCGCGGAAGTGATGCAGGCCAGGTGGCGTATCAACTACCATTCCCTGTCGCTCAAAATGGACACCATCACGGCTGGTTGCCAGACACTGCACCTGGTAGAGATTAGCCTCGTCAGGATCGCCGTGGAATTTGTGTCCGGTGTAAATCAGCGCCAGCGTATCGCCATCCACTACCGCCGATCCGGAAAAACAGCCATCCTTGTCTTCGGGTCCTTCCGGCGCCAGTGCAACCGGGAGATGCTCCCAGTGAACTAAATCCTTGCTGCGCGCATGGCCCCAGTGCATCGGACCCCATTGGGTCGAGTACGGATGATGTTGATAAAAAGCGTGATACCAGCCGTCAAACCAGACCAGGCCATTTGGGTCGTTCATCCAGCCAGCTCGCGCTGCGAGGTGGTAACGCGGATACCAGCGCAGGTTAAGCCCTTCGCGCCTGGACTGTAGTTCCCGCTCAGCTTTAGTAATTGAATACGTCATTTCTCTACTCTTTCGATCAGATAGTGGAAGATTGTGGCATTAGCGGGTCAGAAGTGGACTTACCCGAGCGCAACAGGAAGATGGATATAAACGTGGTGCTGAAAACTAATAGCCCCATAATGAGATAGGATTGGGCAAAGCCGTATTTCTCATAGCTGTAGCCTGCCAGTGGCGACAAGACCGAGGCAATCACCGAGCTTGTACAGGCAAAGCCCACCAGATAGAGGGTGGAAGAGAGCCGCTTATCAAAATGCAAGCTATTGTATTTAAAGATTGAAACCAGCAAGACGGGCAGTTCAACGGCGTGTAATAGCTTGGTAATGGAGATCAATACCGGCCCCTCAACCAGACCCGATGCCACCATACGCATCGCCATTACCATTCCGGCGAAAATCAGACCATTCTTCGCGCCAAGGCGATTCACCAGCCATGGGGCACAAAACATACCAGCCGCTTCAAGGAACACCTGGAAGGAGTTGAGATAGCCGTACATGGCGTTCCCTTCCTGCAACGTCGGGAACTGGGAGGAGAAATAGACCGGGAACTGCTGGTCATAAACACCATAAATACAGGTACCAATAACGAAAAACACCAGTGCCCAGAAACGTGGCAGCGTCAGCAAGCGCAACGCATCTTCCAGTGTGATCTTTCCTCCGGACACCGCTTCCTGCATGGCGTGTGGAGCGGATGAGACCCTGAGACGTACCAGCAAAACAAAAAACACCAGGCCCGCACAGCTGGCAACAGCGAAGTTCAGCTTCGGATTAATGTTAAACAGGAGCCCCGCAAAAAAGGTTGCCACCGCCCAGCCAAGCGATCCCCACATTCTCGCCTTGCCAAACTCAAACTGGCTCTGTCTGGCCACGCGCTCGGTATAGGACTCCAGTACCCCTATCCCGCCGTTAAACGTCAGGCCGATATAAATCCCGCCGAAAATGCTGCCGAGTAAAACGTTAATCTGCAGCAGATAGCCGAACAGCAAAAAAGCCGGACCAGAAAGAATGAGCAGGCAGGTCAGAAACCAGAGCAGGTTTTTGCGCAGACCGAGTTTGTCCTGAATGAATCCATAGCAGATTTGAGCAAAAAGCGCGGAGACAGAAAGCACGGCATAGATAACGCCAGTATCGCCTGCTTTTAAGCCTACATCCTGGTGAAGCCAGATGGAGAGCAAAGAACCGGAAGAGGACCAGGTGACAAAAAAGAAAAACAGTAATGCGCTCAGTAATGGATAGCTGTGAGAGTGATGCGTTTTCATCATGACATTCTCATGTTGGAGTAATGAAATAATGGTAACGTTAACATTACTCCTTGCTCATACGGTTTGGTTCAAATTTATGATGTTAATCACGAAAGTTAACGTTAACATAGCAGGAATGAGATCGCGATCGACTATTCATCAATCATGATGCCCTGACATAATCAATGAACACTCTTTCCTTTTACATCAGTTACTTAGTTGTATACTCTCTAACATATAGCATTGACGGAGTAAGAAAATGGCTTCCCTGAAGGACGTCGCAAAGCTGGCTAACGTCTCGCTGATGACCGTCTCACGTGCGCTTAACACCCCGGAGCGCCTTAAGCCGGAAACGCTGGCGCGCGTACAGCAGGCTATCGATCAGACCAACTACGTACCCGATCTTTCCGCCAAAAAAATACGTGGCGCACATGCCTCGCCAAAAACCATAGGCGTGCTGGCGCTCGATACGGTGACGACACCTTTCTCGGTAGAGATTACGCTGTCCATTGAAGAGACGGCACGGATGCACGGCTGGAACAGCTTCGTAATGAATATGTTTACCGATGACAACCCTGATGCGATTGTCGATCTGCTGCTCTCCCACCGCCCGGACGGCATTATTTACACCACAATGGGATTACGTCAGGTTCCTCTTCCAGCCAAACTCCTCACTCTCCCCTGCGTGCTGGCTAACTGCGAAAGTATCGATGAAAAAGTAGCCAGCTACATTCCTGATGATGAACAGGGGCAGTACGACGCCGTGAAAGCGTTACTCGCCGAGGGTTATCGACAGCCCCTGTGCCTGCATTTACCCGTGGACCATCTGGCCACAACCCGACGCCGTCAGGGGCTGGAACGTGCATGCCGTGAAGCTGGGCTCGACCCGAACAGTCTGGAACATAGCTATATGGCGTTCGGGGACGAGCACTATCGCGACATTCCATCAGTTTTGCGGGCGCACATTCAGAATGGCATCCCCCGGTTCGACTCCGTTATCTGCGGCAACGATCGTATCGCATTGATGGTGTACCAGACGCTACTGGCTCAAGGGCTTCGCATCCCACAAGATATTGCGGTTATCGGTTATGACAATATGGTGGGCATTGGAGAACTCTTTCTCCCCCCTCTTTCAACGGTTCAACTGCCACATTATGAAATTGGACGTCTGAGTGCCCTGCATATTATTAACGGTGAAAACCATCGGGAAACGACGCGTGTTGAGAGTCCATTTTTAATGCGTGATTCCGTTGCGCATGTATAGAGACCAGGGATTTTTACCTGTCATGGTAGTAAGGAGGTCGTATACCTTCTTTTATGTCAGCCAATGGCACGATTTGTCACACTCTTTTTTCTGCTTTTACACTCCAGGCCGACTACACATAACCGGCTGTTTTACTTTGTAATTAAGCGCAATTTTCTTTCAAAAAAGAGGGATATTCCTTCCCCTGTGCCCCATGTCACAAAACAGTAAACAAATTAACCATTGAGCCCCGTGGCAAAAGGCTCTATATTGGCGGCGTTTTTTTCAGGCCCCCATCTGTTTTTTAACTTTTTATTCAATCGTGGCTCATAACGAAGCGGCGGTTGTAGGAGTGATATGATGACGGATAAAGTCCGTATTGACACCGTAGATGCCCACAAAAGCAACGAAACCTATCTGGCCCGTCAGGCCGAGTTTGAATCTAACGTCAGGAGTTATCCGCGCAAACTGCCTTTAGCAATCACTAAAGCAGACGGCGTATGGATCACCGATGCAGATAATAAAGAATACCTTGACTGTTTAGCAGGCGCAGGGACCCTTGCGCTTGGCCATAACCATCCTGATGTGCTGAAAAGCATCCAAAATGTCATTACCAGCGGCTTGCCGTTACATACCCTGGATCTGACAACGCCTCTGAAAGACGCGTTTTCAGAATACCTGCTCTCTCTGCTGCCAGGTCAGGGCAAAGAGTACTGCCTGCAGTTCACCGGTCCATCCGGTGCTGACGCCGTGGAAGCGGCGCTGAAACTGGCGAAAAAAGTCACCGGCCGTAGCGGTATCATCAGCTTCTCTGGTGGTTACCACGGTATGACCCACGGCGCACTGTCCGTGACCGGCAACCTGTCTCCGAAAGAAGCTGTTGACGGTATGATGCCAGAAGTGCAGTTCATGCCTTACCCACACCAGTACCGTTGCCCGCTGGGTATCGGCGGTGAGGCTGGCGTGAAAGCACTGACCTACTACTTCGAAAACCTGATTAACGACGTGGAAAGTGGCGTACGCAAACCTGCAGCCGTCATTCTGGAAGCCGTTCAGGGTGAAGGCGGTGTGAACCCGGCTCCGGTTGAGTGGCTGCAGCGTATCCGCAAAGTGACTCAGGAACACGGCATTCTGCTGATCCTCGACGAAGTGCAGGCTGGCTTTGCGCGTACCGGTAAATTCTTCGCCTTCGAACACGCTGGCATTGAGCCAGACATCATCGTGATGTCTAAAGCTGTAGGTGGCGGTCTGCCACTGGCTGTGCTCGGTATCAAAAAGCAGTTCGATGCATGGGCTCCAGGTCACCACACCGGTACCTTCCGCGGCAACCAGCTGGCGATGGCAACCGGTCTGACCACGCTGAAAATCCTGAAAGATCAGAACATCGCAGGCAAAGTGGCTGCACAGGGCGAATGGCTGAAAGGCCAGCTGAAAGAGATGGCGAAACGCTATCCGGTTATCGGCCACGTTCGCGGTCTGGGCATGATGATCGGTATTGAGATCGTTAAGCCAAACGAAGCCGCTGACCACATGGGTTGCTTCCCGGGTGATGGCGAGCTGTCTGCCCTGATTCAGAAGAAGTGCTTCGAAGCCGGTCTGATTCTGGAGCGTGGTGGTCGCAACGGTATCGTTCTGCGTCTGCTGCCTTCTCTGCTGATCAGCGATGAAGAGCTGAAAATCTTCCTGGATAAATTCGAGCAGGCACTGCTTGCAGCGGGCGTTCGCCCGGCGTAACCGGAGTAGTTGAACACGATGTCAGATTCAAACCCAATTTTGTTCTCCTCTGCACAGAGCATTGAAGCTTACCAGCAGGCGATTGAACAAAGCACTCAGGCTGTGATGCAGTGGCTGAAACAGCCTGAGATGTACCAGGGCAAAACGGTCGCGGAACTGCGCGACCGTATTAAGCTGGATTTCAACCCGAAAGGGCTGGGCAATGAAGCAGCGATTGAACGCGCTGTAGAGTTCTTCCTGAAAGACAGTTTGTCCGTTCATCACCCACAGTGTGTGGCGCACCTGCACTGCCCAAGCCTGGTAGTAAGCCAGGCGGCAGAAGTGCTGATCAACGCCACTAACCAGAGTATGGACTCCTGGGATCAAAGCCCGTCCGCAACCATCATTGAGATCAAACTGATCGAATGGCTGCGTACCCGCGTGGGTTATCAGGCTGGCGACGCAGGTGTCTTCACCAGCGGTGGCACCCAGAGCAACCTGATGGGTCTGATGCTGGCTCGTGATGCGTTCTTTGCGCGTCAGGGTCACTCCGTTCAGCAGGATGGTCTGACGGGCGATCTGCGTAAGATCCGCGTACTGTGCTCAGAAAACGCGCACTTCTCCGTGCAGAAAAACATGGCGCTGATGGGTCTGGGTTACCAGTCCGTGGTGCAGGTGAAAACGGACGAATTCTCACGCATGGATCTCACCGATCTGGCGGCGAAAATCGAACAGTGCAACGCGAACGGCGAACAGATCCTGGCGATTGTCGCGACAGCAGGGACCACCGATGCCGGTGCTATTGACCCTCTGCGTGCCATTGCTGAGCTGGCGGCGAAGCAGAATATCTGGGTACACGTTGATGCGGCATGGGGCGGCGCGCTCCTGATGTCTGAGCAGTATCGTCACTACCTGGACGGTATTGAACTGGTGGATTCCGTTACTCTGGACTTCCACAAACAGTTCTTCCAGACCATCAGTTGCGGTGCATTCCTGCTGAAAGAAGCACGCCACTATGAACTGATGCGCTATCAGGCGGCTTACCTGAACTCTGAGTTCGACGAAGAAGCAGGCGTGCCTAACCTGGTGTCCAAATCGCTGCAGACCACGCGCCGTTTCGACGCGCTGAAACTGTGGATGAGCCTGGAAGCGCTGGGTCAGGAGCAATACGCAGCGATCATCGATCACGGCGTGACGCTGGCACAGCAGGTTGCAGCTTATGTGCAAGAGCAGCCTGCTCTGGAACTGGTTATGCAACCGCAGCTGGCAAGCGTACTGTTCCGCTTCCGTGGCGACGTGCAGGCAGATGATGCGGGTATTGCCCTGCTGAACCAGAAAATTGGTGATGCGCTGCTGGAATCCGGCCGTGCAAACGTCGGCGTGACTGAGCATAACAGTGTCACTTGCCTGAAGCTGACGTTGTTGAACCCAACCGTGACGCTGGAAGATATTAAAATCCTGCTGTCTCTGGTTGAGCGCACCGCGCAGGAAGTTCTGGCGAAGTAATACAAAACCCCTCTTCCGCAAGGAGAGGGGTTATTTTTATACCCCAGCCCACCACATTCTGGCTTTTAATCCCCAGTAACTCGTCCACCCCGTAGTCGTGCTGACAACGTCCCCCTTCGACACAATGACCAGCGTCGGCGTTACGCTCACCTGCCATGCCTGCGACAGCGCACCGTTCTCATCATTTACCACCGGCATTTTCAGCTGTTTCTTTTCAACCCAGCGTGCAAGCTTTGCGTCATCACCGGAACGCATGGCAATACTCACCACATTGCCACCCTCTTCTGCCAGCTTATTGACTGAAGGCGTGGTATAACGGCAGATGCTGCACCAGGTGGCCCAGACGTAAATCAGCAGCGGCCGGTCCTGGCTGAGCGCCGCAATGTCGTGCATCGTGCCATCAATACCCTGCATCGGAGTTGCACTAAACGTGGCTGGTAATGTCGGCTTGCGGTACTGATCCACACCCCACATCACAGCCAGCGCCAGCAGAACGAGTATGATCCCTTCCCGCGCCCAGCGGCGCAGTTTGCTGAATTTGCGGTTTTCCATTATGACCTCGTGATTTAACGAAGGTCATCTTAGCGAGCTATGCGTCGTTTCGCTGTAAAGAAGTGTCGCGAGTGTACTATTTTGCCACGCTGTTAAAACATTAATCCTTGCGCGGTTGCTGTGTCGTGCTATGACCATACTCGTATTGCCCATAGCCTGAATGGTAATACAGAGCTGCTGACTTCACGACGTCGTTCAGCACGGTACCTTTGATCCGCGCACCCATTTGTTGCAGGCGCTTGATGCTGTTCTCCATCTCTTTCAGGCTGGTCTTGCCAAAGCGTGCGACCAGCAATGACGTTGCTGCCACCCTGACTGCCACAGCGGCATCAGTCACAGCCAGCACCGGCGGGGTATCGAGGATCACAAGGTCATAATGCTCATCTGCCCATGTCATTAGCACGCTGAAGCGATCACTCATCAGCAGTTCTGAAGGCCGCGATGGAACCGGCCCACAGGTCAGCACATCAATATTGCCTTTTTCATAGCGCTGAATCGCCTCCTGACACGCACATTTTCCATCGAGCACCCCGGAAAGTCCGGTGTGGTTTTTTAAACCGAATACGTTATGGACATACCCCTCACGCATATCCGCGTCAATGAATAACACCCTGAGCCCGGCCTGTGCCTCAATGGCTGCCAGTGAGGTGCTGACAAGCGTTTTTCCGCAGTCCTGCGTGGGGCCAGAAATCATGACGATTCGGTTAGCGGCATCCTGCAACGTGAAATGCAAGCTGGTGCGCAACCCCCTCACAGCCTCAACAAAAATATCTGCGGGTCGGTCGACAGGCAGGAAAGGCACATCGGTAATCTTGTGACCCCAGCGCGAGCCAAATACTCTTTTCCTGTGCAGGTGCGTTTTTTTCCACAGCCACATCGAACGCGGTAATGTTGCCATCACCTGTACTCCCAGCCCTTCCAGTTGCTCGGAGGTGTTGAGACCACGTCTGAGCGCAATGCGGATCAGCACCAGACCCATCGAGAATATCAGCCCCATCAGGGTGCCAAAAACAATAATCAGCGGCTTTCGCGGTTTAACAGGATCAGGTTGCGTCACCGCGCTGTCGATAATTCGCACGTTACCGATGGCGCTGGAGCGTGAGATGTTCAGCTCTTGCTGACGTGTGAGTAGCTGCAGGTAGATTGTCCGACCTGACTCCACATCCCGACTGAGGCGCAAAATGTCCTGTTGAGTCGAAGGCATGGCTGAGACACGCTGATTCAGGCGAACTTTCTCCTGTACCAGCGTCTGGCGTTTTTCACGCAATGCGCGGTAATTCGGGTGATCTTTCTTAAAGAGTTGAGAAATCTCCGCCTCACGAAACGTCAACTCGTTGAGCTGGTTTTCGATATTAACAATCTGTTCAAGAACCGATTTCGCTTCCAGAGAGAGATCGACCGAGTCACGCTGTTTGCGATACTGATTCAGCCGCTCTTCGGCCTGATCGAGTTCGCTTCTGATTTTCGGTAACTGCTGCTGTAAAAACGCAAGACTTCGTGAATCCTGCGCTTCCTGACGGGCAATATTTTGCTGCAGGTAATTGTTGGCAATACGGTTGAGCACATGGGCAATACGATCAGGATCGTTGCCGGTCAGGGTGAGCGTCATCACTCCACTCTGTTTCGCCGATTCAACTACGCTAAACTGGTTACTCAGCGCATTGATTGCCTCCAGACGGGAACGGGTTTGTAGCGTGAATTGCGTGCCCGTTGGGGCATTCAGTTTCGCCACCAGCAGGGAAACTCCCTCCTTTTCAAAAGGCTTACCCTCTCTACCCTCCGCATAAAAATTGTCGCCCTCCAGTCGGTATGCGCCTTTTTCCAGCACCGTGAGTACAAGGGAGCGGAGTTTTCCTTCAATAAGTGGCAGTTGCAACCAACCAAGGGCGATCGTCGCTGGTTTACGGCCCTGCAACTGCGCCCACAGTTGCCCTACGACAGGGAAAGTACGCCACGTCACGTGCTGCGTTAAACCTAATTCATCAACTGTAGCGCCCAGGATCATGCGCGATTTAAGCAGGAGTATTTCGGGTTCCACATCGGGAGACATCTCATTACCAAACTGTCTTAAATTTTTGAGCAGGCTATTATCCTGCTTTCCTTCCACCTGAATTAAGGCATCCGCGCGGTATACGGGCGTGGCCAAAAAAGCATACAGCCCCGCCAGCAAGGTAAAAATGACAGTCATCGATAAAATGACTGCACGATGATCGATCATTTCACCGAGTAGACGAATGAGATCAATTTCATGATTTTCCGGTGTTGTGGCACCGTAACTGCCTGTTGTGTAAGACGACATTAACGCTTCATTCCTTGTTGACTCAAACGATGAGCCCATTCCTGGCTGGCTTTGCCCAGCAGCCCGAAAACATAGTCGAATGCTTCACGGCTTTTACGATAGGGATCGGGGATGTCCTGCGGCTCCAGCCATTGCCCAAAGAGCAGCGATTTACCGCGAATTTCCGGGGCCATGGCAGAAATAAAGCGAAGATGTGCAGGTTCCATCACCAGAATAAGATCCGATTCCCGCATAATCTGCGGAGTTAATTTGCGCGCGCGATGTTCATCGAGAGAGAGCCCATGTCGCCCGGCCACGTCCTGTGCGCTGATATCCGCCGGGCTTCCTTCCAGCCCAAATATGCCTGCCGAGGTTATCTGTTTTCCCGGTAGTAACTGGCGTAACAACCGCTCGCCAATTGGTGATCGACAAATATTGCCGGTGCAGACCACTAAGATGGAATCGAACATTATTGCGGCCACGATCTGATATAACGGACCGTTTCGGTCAGATCATGAACACCACTGATGGTCGGCACGAGCTGAGTAATAACGCGATTCCAGCGCGACAGCGGTGCCGTAGTGACATAAACAATGTCGTAGGGTTCAAGCTGGAATTCGGTGCCCAACACCATCGCAGAGGCATCCTGCGCATTAAGCTGATAAATGTTGGCGATTTTTCCCGCATTATTGCCTTTAGCAATAGAGCGAATGACAAAAATACCCGTCGCATCGGCCATGTTCTGGTTCAGCCCACCCGCATTGCTCAGCGCTTCGGCGAGGGTCATCCCACTCCTGTCCATCTTCAGCGTGCTCTGCTTGATCACTTCCCCCATTACAAAGACTTTCAGTGCGTCATTGCGTGGAACAAAAAGAATATCACCCGGGTAGAGCAGCTTATTTTGCGTCAGGTCGCCGTGCTGCATCAGTGCGTACAGAGAGAGGCGTGAATCTTTCCCCTCGTGAGTGAGAACCACGTTGCGCCAGTCAGCGTCAGCAGAAAGCCCCCCTGCCGCGTTGACGGCATCCATAACTGTGACTGGAATATTGGTGATAGCCTGCTGGCCAGATTTGGCAACTTCGCCAGTGACATACGCTTTTTGCGAGCGGAAGGCCGCCACGCTGACATCCACCTGCGGGCTTTCGATCACGTTCTCCAGGCGTGTGGCGATCTCCTCTCTGACTTCAGAGACCGTTTTTCCCGCGACGGTGAGTTTTCCTACATAGGGATAAAAGAGTGTACCGTCCGCGTTCACCCAGTTACCGGCATCACTGGCACTGCGGTATTGCCCAGCCGGAGTTGTCAGTTCAGGATGATCCCAAACGGTAACAGTCAAAATATCACCTGCTCCAATGCGGTACTCCCAGTTTCTGAGTTGCTCATCCAGCTTAGGATTTGGCTGAGATTTCACGACCGCAGGACGCAATTTTTCAATCAGAGAAGGGGTAAGAGGATAAAGATCCACACGCTTATCAACATTATTATTTTCATCACCCGTCATGATGATGTTTTTCCCTGATGAGCTTAATGCTTGCCCGGGAGAAAATACACAGCCAGTCAACTGACTTATCACCAGGAATATTACAAATAGTGCGGTTGTATTTTTCATTAAAATTAATTAATCATTCATGAGCGCAAAAAACATATAGAAAATAATTCAGGAAGAATCATCAGATTCATCAACACTCTGTTTTTCATGCAATTAAGTATAAACACACATCATCTAATGATGCGCAGGATGAATTTAAGAAACGGAAAGCAGTTGAAATGAAAATTAAACCGCTCCGTTATCATAAGTTTAAGTTGCCTTTAAAGAAAATGCATGTTTCCCAGTTCACAAACTTAGAGCAATTTCCTATTTTCAGAATTAATTAAAAAACACATTGCTGCACTGAATTAATCTTAGGAAATATCATTCATAAACAAAATGGTATTAACCGTTTGATCTACACAAAACCGTCCACTTTTGTTACATTTTTTTTCTAACAGGGTCTGCTGGGATACTTAAAATAGGCTGTCTGCCACATCGTCATCACAACAGCAGACTGAGAGTATCAGTAACGGTTTAAGTGGAGAAAAAATGGTTAAGCGTAAATTGCTGCTTCTGGGTGTCTTACTGTCTCTGGCGGGATCTGCATTCGCAGCACCATCCGGCATCAAGGCCTATGAAGAACAAGAGTTCATTGCTGATTTCACGAAGTTCAAAATTGGCGACACCGCACCTGCGCAGTATCAAACGCCCGAGTACACCATCAAACAGTACCAGTTGCGTAACCTCCCGGCACCGGATGCCGGTACACACTGGACCTATATGGGCGAGAATTACGACCTGATCGGTGATGCTGATGGCAAGATCTACAAAGCCTATAACGGAGATATCTTCTATCATCGCTGATTCGATCCTGATTCGCCCGTGGCAGGAGAGCGATCGCCCTTTCCTGCGCACGCTCTACCTGCATGCCCGCCGGGAAGCCTGGCCATGGCTGGACAATTCTCAGTGGCAGCTGGAAGACTTTGATGCGGCAACCCGCGACGAAGTGATTTGGGTCGCCGTTCAGAACGGTCATCGTCTGGGTTTTGCTTCGGTCTGGACGAACGATAATTTTCTGCACAACCTGTTTGTTGACCCGCAGTACCAGAGCTTTGGGGTCGGACACTTGCTCCTTGAGCAGGTGCAGAAGACGTTTACCAGCACAGGGGCGCTGAAGTGTCTGGAGAAGAATTCGCGGGCTATTGCGTTTTACCAGCGACACGGCTGGCACATTGAGTCGAAGGGAAATTCTCCGGACGGAGAGTACTATCTGATGCATTACCTGCCTGGGTAAAGTCAGGTGGCGCTACGCTTACCTGACCTACAAAACCGTATTTCGTAGGCCGGGAAAGGCGAAGCCGCCACCCTGCAATTCAGAGCTGGGAACTTACACCGCGCGGAACGCGATTTCGCCCGGTATCACTTCACCCTGCCAGTAGAGCTGCGCTGCAACGCGCCCCGCCAGTTGGCGATACATCTCAGCAAATTCGCTGTCCGGACGGCTGACAACCGTCGGTTTTCCGCTGTCGAGATCCTCACGCAGAGTGATATGCAGCGGCATCTGACCCAGCAGTTGGGTGTGATATTTCGCGGCCAGTTTTTCTGCCCCACCCGTACCAAAGATCGGTTCGTGGTGACCGCAGTTGCTGCAGATGTGCATGCTCATGTTCTCAACAATACCGAGCACCGGCACTTCCACTTTCTCGAACATCACGATGCCTTTTTTGGCGTCGATCAGCGCGATATCCTGCGGCGTGGTCACCACAACCGCTCCCGTGACCGGAATGTTTTGCGCCAGCGTCAGCTGAATATCACCGGTACCCGGTGGCATATCCAGCACCAGATAATCCAGATCCGGCCACATCGTCTCCTGTAGCATCTGCATCAGCGCTTTGCTGGCCATCGGGCCACGCCAGACCATGGCGTTATCATCGGTGACCAAATACCCAATGGAGTTGGTCGCCAGACCATGAGCCATGATGGGGGCCATGTGAGTGCCATCCGGCGAGGTTGGACGCTGGTTTTCCGCCCCCAGCATGTTTGGAATAGAAGGCCCGTAGATATCGGCATCAAGAATACCGACCTTTGCCCCTTCTGCCGCCAGCGCCAGCGCCAGGTTAACCGCGGTGGAGGATTTACCTACCCCGCCTTTGCCTGAACTCACGGCAATAATATTTTTCACACCGTTCACGCCCGGCTGGTTTTTCACCCGCTTCAGGGTAGCGATGCTGTGGGTCAGCTTCCAGTCAATCGCTTTTGCACCGGTAATGCGCAGCAGTTCAGAGCTGGTTTGCTCTTTCAACGCGTCAAATGCGCTGGTCCAGACGAACGGCATCTGCAACTCAATGTGCAGGGTATCGTCCAGCCAGGCGACGTGGTGCAACGCTTTCAGCGTCGTAAGATTATGTTTCAGGGTTGGATGCTGAAAGTTAGCCAGCGTCCCGGCGACCATTGCTCGTAAGGCTTCCGGTGATTTGGCCTGGGATTGAGAACTCATCCCGACTCCTTTGTTCTTGTGAATAAGACCTTAGATGAACAAGTTTACCTGAAAGGCCGTGGTTTGTGCTTACTTAATAATGCCCCTTTTGGTAATATCAAAAACCCTTTTCACAGTTAAAAGAAGTAATGCCTACTATGACTCAAGTCGCGAAGAAAATTCTGGTAACGTGCGCACTGCCGTACGCCAACGGCTCAATCCACCTCGGCCACATGCTGGAGCATATCCAGGCTGATGTCTGGGTCCGTTACCAGCGAATGCGCGGCCACGAGGTTAATTTCATCTGTGCGGACGATGCCCACGGCACGCCGATCATGCTGAAAGCTCAGCAACTGGGGATTTCCCCGGAGCAGATGATTGCCGAAATGAGTCAGGAGCATCAGACTGATTTTGCTGGCTTTGACATCAGCTACGACAACTATCACTCCACGCACAGCGACGAAAACCGTGAGCTGTCGGAGCTGATCTACACACGTCTGAAAGAGAACGGTTTTATTAAAAACCGCACAATATCTCAGCTGTACGACCCGGAAAAAGGCATGTTCCTGCCGGACCGTTTCGTCAAAGGCACCTGTCCAAAATGTAAATCCCCGGATCAGTACGGCGATAACTGCGAAGTGTGCGGCGCGACCTACAGCCCAACCGAGCTTATCGAGCCGAAATCCGTGGTGTCCGGCGCAACACCTGTGATGCGTGACTCCGAACACTTCTTCTTCGACCTGCCATCCTTCAGCGAAATGCTGCAGGCGTGGACCCGCAGCGGCGCGCTGCAGGAGCAGGTGGCGAACAAGATGCAGGAGTGGTTTGAGTCCGGTCTGCAGCAGTGGGATATCTCCCGTGATGCGCCGTACTTCGGTTTCGAAATTCCGAATGCACCGGGGAAATATTTCTACGTCTGGCTGGATGCGCCAATCGGCTACATGGGCTCCTTCAAGAACCTGTGCGACAAACGTGGCGACACCGTCAGCTTCGACGAATACTGGAAGAAAGATTCCACTGCCGAGCTGTATCACTTCATCGGTAAAGACATCGTCTACTTCCACAGTCTGTTCTGGCCGGCGATGCTGGAAGGCAGCAACTTCCGCAAGCCAACTAACCTGTTCGTACACGGCTATGTGACGGTGAACGGCGCGAAGATGTCCAAGTCCCGCGGGACGTTCATTAAAGCAAGCACCTGGCTGAACCACTTCGATGCGGACAGCCTGCGCTACTACTACACCGCGAAACTCTCTTCCCGTATCGACGATATCGACCTGAATCTGGAAGATTTCGTACAGCGCGTGAACGCCGACATCGTCAACAAAGTGGTGAACCTGGCATCCCGTAACGCGGGCTTTATCGCGAAGCGTTTTGACGGCGTGATGGCAGCCGAACTGGCTGACCCTGCCCTGTACAAAACCTTCACCGATGCCGCAGCGACTATTGGCGAAGCGTGGGAAGCACGTGAGTTCGGTAAAGCCGTGCGTGAAATCATGGCGCTGGCAGACCTGGCTAACCGCTACGTGGATGAACAGGCTCCATGGGTGGTGGCGAAACAGGAAGGCCGTGATGCCGATCTGCAGGCTATCTGCTCCATGGGTATCAACCTGTTCCGCGTGCTGATGACGTACCTGAAGCCGGTTCTGCCACAGCTTGCTGCACGTGCAGAAACGTTCCTGAACACTGAACTGACCTGGGATGCGATTGCTCAGCCGCTGCTCAGCCATAAAGTGAACACCTTCAAGGCGCTGTATAACCGCATTGAAATGAAACAGGTTGAAGCCCTGGTTGAAGCCTCTAAAGAAGAAGTGAAAGCCGCTGCGACCCCAGTCACCGGCCCGCTGGCTGACGACCCGATTCAGGACACCATCACTTTTGATGACTTCGCGAAAGTCGATCTGCGCGTGGCGCTGATTGAAAACGCAGAGTTTGTGGATGGCTCCGATAAACTGCTGCGTCTGACACTGGATCTGGGCGGCGAGAAACGTAACGTCTTCTCGGGTATTCGTTCCGCGTATCCTGACCCACAGGTGCTGATTGGCCGCCAGACAGTCATGGTCGCTAACCTGGCGCCACGCAAAATGCGCTTCGGCATCTCTGAAGGGATGGTGATGGCCGCAGGCCCTGGCGGGAAAGATATCTTCCTGTTAAGTCCTGACGAAGGCGCAAAACCGGGTCAGCAGGTGAAATAACAAAAAAGCCGGAGATTATCTCCGGCTTTTTTTATGGTTTCGCGCTGTGTATGCGATTCGTCAGCCCACGCAAGAAATAGCGCATAAACTGGTCGCCGCACTCGCGATAGTTCTTATGGTCCGGTGCGCGCATCATGGCTGTTATCTCTGGCATCGACACGCGGAATTTCTGCTCGGTCATGATCGCCAGGATATCGTCAGTCTTCAGTGAAAACGCAATACGCAGCTTTTTCAGCACCGTATTGTTGTTTACGCGACGCTCCAGTGCCAGCTCTGGTGCAGACTCATCTTTACCGCGCTTGTCATAGATCAGACCGTTCAGGAAGCCAGACAGAATAATGTCCGGGCAGCGGACAAACCCCTCTTCATCTTCTTTGGTCATCCAGATATCAAAACCAGACGACGTGGACTCCATGTCGGAGAGCGCAAGAATGCGCACCATGTCGTTATTATTCGCTTTCAGGGTGTAGCGCAGGCTACGGAGTATATCGTTACTGAGCATAGAGCCTTCGAATGTCGATGATGCAATGGCGCGCAGTGTACCAGCTTTACAGGCCAATCGCCTCTTTCAAACTTTTCAGGTAGCGACGACTGACGGGCACCGTTTGCCCTGCGCGCAGTACCAGTTCTGCCTGACCGTTATCTTCCAGGCGGATCTCTTTCAGGTGCGCCATGTTCACCAGATACTGGCGATGGCAGCGAATGAGCGGCGTGCGGCTCTCCAGCGTCCGCAAGGTCAGCTCGGTAAACCCTTCATTTCCTTCCGCACTGGTAACAAATACGCCGCTCAGACGGCTGCTGACAAACGCCACATCATCCATCTGCAAAAGATAAATCCGGCTGTGTCCGGTACAGGGAATAAACTTCAGCGGCTGCTGGTTCTCGGGCAACAGCGTGACATCCTGAACGGTACGCTCCTGGCGTAATCGGGTCAGGGTCTTTTCCAGCCGCTTCTCTTCAATCGGCTTGAGTAAATAATCAAACGCGTGCTCCTCAAAGGCTTTAACGGCATATTCGTCAAACGCGGTCAGAAACACGATGTAGGGACGATGCTCCGGATCAAGCATCCCGACCATCTCCAGCCCGCTAATTCGGGGCATCTGAATGTCGAGGAACAACACGTCCGGGCGCAGTTTGTGGACAGCACCAATAGCCTCAATGGCGTTCGAACACTCACCCACAATCTCAATATCAGGCTGCTCCTGCAGCAGAACGCGCAGGTTTTCCCGTGCCAGCGGCTCATCATCCACAATCAGCACTCTTAGCATGCGTTTTCCTCCAGCGGCAGTCGTACGGTAATACGGGTGAATCGGTCTGGCTCACAGGCGACGGTGATGCCGCAGTCATCGCCAAAATGGGCACGCAGACGTTTATCCACCAGACTCATGCCTAAACCCCCTGAGGCAGAAGGCTGGTAAAGCCCGGCGTTATCTTCGATATCGAGCACCAGATGATGATTAAAACGGCTGGCGGAAATAGTGACCTCCCCAATACCCAGAAGCTGTGAGGTACCGTGTTTGATGGCATTTTCTACAATAGGCTGCAGGGTAAAAGCAGGAAGATGTTGATGGGCCAGCTCATCCGGTACGGAGAGCGACACCTGTAGGCGCGACTGGAAACGTGCCTGTTCAATCTGCAGATAAGCATTAACGTGCTCAATCTCATCGGCCAGGGTCACGATCTCAGAGGGACGCTTCAGGTTCTTACGGAAAAAGGTCGACAAAAACTGCACCAGTTGCGCGGCCTGATCGCTGTCGCGGCGGATAACCGCTTTCAGCGTATTAAGGGCATTAAACAGGAAGTGCGGGTTCACCTGGGCATGCAGGAGTTTAATCTCTGACTGGGTCAACAACGCCTTCTGGCGCTCATACTGCCCGGCCAGGATCTGTGCGGAAAGCAACTGGGCTATCCCCTCCCCCAGCGTGCGGTTGATTGAACTGAACAGGCGATTTTTCGCTTCATACAGTTTGATGGTACCCATCACTCTCTGGTTTTCTCCGCGCAACGGAATGACCAGCGTAGAACCCAGTTTGCACTGCGGATGCAGCGAACAGCGATAAGGCACTTCGTTACCGTCGGCATAAACCACTTCGCCGGTTTCAATGGCGCGCAACGTATAGGCTGAGGAGATGGGTTTACCAGGCAAATGGTGATCGTCTCCGGTACCGGTAAAGGCCAGCAGCCGCTCACGGTCGGTTATCGCCACGGCACCGATATCCAGCTCTTTATAGAGAACCAGCGCAACCTTCATGCTGTTTTCTTCGTTAAAGCCCTGGCGCAGTATCCCTTCCGTCGACGCGGCAACCTTCAGCGCTGTTGCGGAAAACGCCGAGGTGTACTTCTCAAACATGGCACGTTTATCGAGCAAAATACGCATAAACAGCGCCGCACCCACGGTGTTGGTCACCATCATCGGGGCGGCAATGCTGTTCACCAGATGAAGTGCATCCTCAAACGGGCGGGCGATCAGCAAAATGATCGCCATCTGTGCCATTTCGGCGACAAAGGTAATCGCGCCTGCGGTCAGTGGGCTGAAGACTTTATCCGGACGGCCACGTTTGATCAGGTAGCTATGCACCAGGCCACCGAGCAGCCCTTCTACGATCGTGGAGATCATGCAACTGAGTGCCGTCATCCCGCCCATGGAATAGCGATGCAAGCCACCCGTTAAACCGACAAGACCACCGACGACGGGACCGCCAAGCAATCCCCCCATCACCGCGCCGATAGCGCGTGTATTAGCAATAGAGTCTTCGATATGGAGGCCAAACCAGGTCCCCATAATGCAGAATATGGAAAATACGACGTAGCAGAGGAATTTGTGCGGCAGACGGACAGTGACTTGCATCAGCGGAATAAAAAGGCGCGTTTTACTCATCAGCCAGGCAATGACAAGGAACACGCACATCTGCTGAAGCAACAACAGCACCAGATTAAACTCGTACATACTCAAAACCGCACACGCTAAAAACGCGTAACATACACTGATAAGGGGTTACTTTCTTTGAAGCACCCCAAAAAAGCGCAAAATCGTGTTCGTTATCACACCTTTTTCTGAATATCGCGCATGCTTCGCATTGTTTGTTCAAAAATCAATCAATCCTTCCTGGTTCGGCAAAGTGGGTCTACATTTAAACTGGGAAAGCGTGAGCCAGGGGGCGAATATGGCGCTTTACACAATAGGTGAAGTAGCACTCCTTTGTGATATCAATCCCGTTACTCTACGGGCGTGGCAACGGCGGTATGGATTACTCAAGCCGCAAAGAACAGATGGCGGACATCGCCTTTTCAACGATGCCGATATCGACCGGATCCGTGAGATTAAAAGCTGGATCGACAACGGTGTGCAGGTTGGCAAAGTAAAGTCTCTGCTTTGCCAGGACGATCCTGACACACAGCACCTCTGGCGCGAACAACGGGAAACCCTGCTAAGACTTCTGCAGGCAGGCAACCTGCAGCGCCTGCGCGCATGGATAAAAGAGCAAGGGCGCGATTATCCGGCACAAACGCTGATCACACATCTTTTCATTCCGCTTCGCCGTCGTCTGCAGTGCCAGCAGTCCACCCTGCAGGCGCTGCTCAGTATGCTTGATGGTGTGCTTATCAACTACATTGCCGTCTGCCTTGCCTCCGCGAAGAACAAGGCCGGGAAAGATGCGCTGGTGGTCGGCTGGAATGTGCACGATACCACCCGCCTGTGGCTGGAAGCCTGGATTGCAACGCAAAAGGGCTGGCGCGTGGATGTCCTTGCGCATTCGCTGGCGCAGCTGCGGCCCGAATTTTTCGATGGCCAGACTCTGCTGGTCTGGTGTGGCGAAGTGCCATCCGCCTCGCAGCAACAGCTGCTGACGGAATGGCGTGAACATGGTTACCCGGTTTACTCACTTGGCCCGGATGAACCGTAACGGCATTTAATGGTTCATTAACAGCTGCGCTTCACCGTATAATTGTTCTGTTAACAACAGGAGCAGATGATGAAGGCAACCAAACTGGCCATTATTACCCTTTTTGTCCTGATGGCCGTAAGCGGTATCGGCGGCGTGATGCTGGCAGGATATTCGTTTATTGTTCGCGGCGGTGTCGGCTGAGGTGCAGCGCCAGCCGCTCAAAAATGCGATCGACGACGATTGCCGCCAGCGCGACCAGCACCGCCCCCTGCACAATATAGGCCGTATTAAACCCGCTTAAGCCGATAATAATCGGCGTTCCCAGCGTATTGGCTCCTACCGTCGAAGCAATTGTTGCCGTTCCGATGTTGATAATCACCGACGTGCGGATCCCGGTAATAATCACAGGCGCGGCTAATGGCAATTCAACCTTACGTAGCTGCTGCCCACGACTCATCCCCATCCCTTCAGCCACACTCAATACAGACGCAGGTACTGCCGCGATACCCGCCAGCGTGCCCTGCAGAATGGGCAATACGCCATATAAAATCAGCGCAATAATTGCCGGCTGCTGACCAAAGCCCATGACCGGAACCGCTATCGCCAGCACCGCCACCGGTGGAAACGTCTGACCAATGGCCGCTATCGTCTCAACCAGCGGACGAAATTCCCGGCCTGCTGGCCGTGTCACCGCAATGCCAGCCCCCACTCCCAGCACAACAGCGATAGCGCTTGAAAGGGCCACCAGCCAGAGATGTGCCAGGGCAAGATTAATAAAGCTCTCCTGCTGATAGACTGGTCGTGGCAGCCCGGGAAAAAGGGTACTGAACAGCGCCGCGCTGTGTGGCATCAGAAACAGTAAGGCGACAAAGATGGCTACCAGCCAGAGAAGCGGATCACGCAGTGTCTTCACGTATCACCTCCCCGGCCAGCAGATCGCGAAAATGCAAGGCACCACACGGCGCACCGCGGGCGTCCGCAACAGGTAGCACCTCACACTGACCCGCAACAAACGCGGAGAGCGCATCCCGCAGGCTCATCTGCTCCTGCAACGGTTCACCACCCACCGGCGCATCTTCCCGACGCATATAGTCGCTGACCGTCCGCAGGGAGAGCAGCCTGACCCCCAGTTCGCTACGGCCAAAAAACTCACGCACAAAATCACTTTTCGGATGGCTTAACAGTTCGAGCGGGGTCCCCTGCTGAACCACTTCGCCGTGATCCATCAGCACCAGATGGTCCGCCAGGCGCAGGGCTTCATCAATATCGTGTGTCACGAGAACGATCGTGCGTCCGAGAATGCGGTGAATACGGGTCATTTCCGCCTGCAGCGCCCCGCGCGTGACCGGGTCAAGCGCACCAAAGGGTTCATCCATCAACAATACCTGGGGGTTGGCCGCCAGTGCGCGCGCTACCCCCACCCGCTGCTGCTGTCCTCCGGAAAGCTGGTGCGGATAGCGGTCACGCAGTGAGGGCTCTAACCCCAGCAGAGACATCAATTCATCAACCCTGTCAGCTATTTTTGCCCGCGACCACTTCTCCAGTTGCAGCACGGTGGCAATGTTCTGCGCCACTGTCCAGTGAGGAAACAGGCCTATCGACTGAATGGCATATCCCATCCGGCGACGCAATTCCAGCACCGGCAGGCTGCGGATCTCCTCTCCTGCAAAGCGGATCAAACCGCTATCATGCTCAACCAGACGATTGATCATCTTCAGGGTGGTGGATTTTCCCGAGCCCGAGGTGCCAATCAGTACGGAAAACGCACCCTCGGCAAAGTTCAGGTTCAGGTGGCTTGCCGCGGGGCGTCCCGCAAAAGTTTTACTGACATCATGAAATTCAATCATTGGCTCTTCTCCTGAGTAGCGCGAGCCATAAGGCAAACAGCGCGTCGACGACAACCGCCAGCGCAATCGTCGGAACCACGCCTAATAGCACCAGATCCAGGGCACTACTTAGCAGCCCCTGGAATACCAGCGCGCCGAAACCGCCCGCCCCAATCAGCGCCGCAATGACCGCCATGCCGACGGTCTGAACCGCCACTACCCGCAGGCTACGCAGCAGCAGGGGCAGTGCCAGCGGAAGCTGTATCTGCCAGAAACATTGTCGCGTGCTCATCCCCATCGCATGGGCGCTTTCCAGCACATCCGGGGCGACCTGGCTTAAGCCCGCAACCACGCCACGTACCAGCGGCAACAGTGCATACAACACCAGCGCGATCAGGGCGGGGGTTAATCCCGTTCCGGCTATACCTATTGTTCCCAACACAGGAAATGACTTCACCAGCCCGGCCAGGGGGGCAATCAGCAGACCAAATAGCGCAACGGAAGGGATAGTCTGGATAACGTTCAGCACGGCAAAAACGCCCCCCTGACGTGAAGGATGGCGATAACACCACATGCCCAGCGGGATCCCGAGCAGGAGAGCCGGGAAGAGCGTACCGAAGAGAATGGTCAAATGTTGCGTCAGGGCATCATCAAACACCTCCTGACGGTTGGCGTACTCCTTTAAAAGCGAGAGATTGTTCAGCTCGCCACTAAACAGCAGGAGCAATGGAATAACCCATATCTGCGCATTAAGTACCCAGCGCCAGACGGACGCAGAGATGAGGCGACGTATAGCATCGCTGCAGGCGAGCAGGCACAGCGCCAGCCACAGCCACAGGCCGCTCCCCACCGTCGTTCTTGCCAGCGGACTTTCCGCTGACGCCATATGCGTTGCCGCAAGCCCTGCTCCCCAGAAAAGGGTGATAAAGAGCCCTTCAGAGAGCAGTAACGTCAACCATTGCGCTGTACGACCTTGCCAGAGCGATAGCGCAACCCACACCCCCGGCGCCACCGCCAGCAACCACGGCGTAAACGACCAGACTTCCCAGAGAGCACGCCCCTCCCCCGACATCAGGCGATTAGGGGCAACATTTACAAACGGTAACGCGACCGCTGCGATGGTCACACAGGCCAACAACAGCAGTACGCGGTTATGACATTTTATTGGCACAGCTTTTCCCGTTACTTCACAAGCCCTTGTTGTTTCAGGAAGTCGGCGGCCACTTTTTTGGCATCCAGCCCCTCGACGGCAATGCTGGCATTCAACTGTTGCAGCGTTTTTTCATCCAGTTTTTCGAAAACAGGTTTGAGCCAGTCGGCAATCTCCGGGTAGGCTTTCAGCACTGCCTCACGTACCACCGGCGTCGGGGCATAAATCGGCTGCACGCCTTTTGGATCGGCCAGGGTTTGCAGACCAAGCGCTGCCACCGGACCGTCGGTACCGTAGGCCATTGCCGCGTTTACACCAGAGGTTTGCTGTGCTGCGGCTTTGATGGTCACCGCCGTATCGCCGCCTGCCAGAGAGAGCAGTTGCGCCTGGTCAAGCTTGAAACCATAGGCTTTTTCGAACGCAGGTAGCGCATCAGGACGCTCGATAAATTCTGCCGACGCCGCAAGCTTAAAGTCGCCCTTCTCTTTCAGGTAACGGCTGAGATCCGCCAGCGAGGTCAGCTTACCTTTCTCCGCCACGTCTTTACGCACCGCGATAGTCCAGGTGTTGTTGGCCGGAGCCGGAGTCAGCCAGACCAGCTTGTTCTGTTCAGCATCGAGCTTTTTGACTTTGTCATATCCGGCTTTGGCGTTTTTCCATGCCGGATCGTTTTCATCTTTGAAGAAGAATGCCCCGTTACCGGTGTATTCCGGGTAGATATCCAGCTCACCGGAGGTAATCGCGCCGCGCACGACAGGCGTAGTGCCCAACTGGACTTTATTGACGGTTTTGACGCCGTGGCTTTCGAGCACCTGCAAAATGATATTGCCGAGCAGCGCGCCTTCGGTATCTATCTTTGAGCCCACTTTTACCGGCTCCGCTGCCTGTAACGGCAGACTTAGTGCCGCCAGCAGCACCGCAGATCCCAACATCCCCTTTGCAATCGTCATTCCGCTATCCTCATATTTTTTGCTGCCTTTTTCAGAGGCTTGAGAGAAAAGCGTAGCTTAAAACGGCGCGATTAACCGTCAAAATGACTTTTTAGCATAAGGTAAGAATCATCCCCATAACCAGCGAGATCTTCAATCAGTATCTGACACTGAGAAGCAGCATGAAACTACTGGCATGCAAACGCTCTGTTTTTTTACTTACTGCCGCCAAAATATCGGCATGATGCCAGTCAGGTTTCTGTATGCAGAAAAATCATGTTTCCACTTGTTCATTTTATCCGTTGCATTAAGTTGCCAGTAACTTAATTTACCTGTGTGAACTATTTTATTTTCATTTTGATTTAGAGCAATATTTAATCACATGAGAAGTGTATTTTAATAAATAAATTGAAATCAAATATTCATTGTATGAATAAAAAAGGAATTTATATTTATGCCACTTCAATTTGAACCTCTGGACTTCTCACCCATCAGGTTCCCTCATATCGACAGAAATGGCTTGCGCGTAATGCGAGCGGGTGAAATCCTTTTAGCGCAACAATTATACGGGAACAGTATTCATTATGGAAAAGTCTGGATTCATCACGGTAGTTTTCTTCCTTTTGACATGCAGGAGAACCATACTGCAATGACTCCCGCCGGAGAAATATGGTTTGAAGAATATTTATATATTGATGACTTTTCTATCGGCAATGTCAGTCTACAGCATATTTTCATGCATGAATTGATGCATGTCTGGCAAAGAGAACGGGGGATGAATGTTATGTTGAGAGGTGTCACCTCTGGTATATCAAACTATCACTACAGCCTGGATAAATATCGCCTCTCTGATTATTCGATGGAACAACAGGCTTCCATCACCTCTGATTACTGGCTTATTAAAAACCATACATCATATGATCCCGGAAGTTTAAAATTACTCAAACCCAATCCTGACAAACCGCTCTCAAAATTATTAGCCGAATATGAAAGAATACTAGGAAGTTTCCCAAATTGAAAAATGAAATATTACTATTGCTATGTAGCCTTATGCTTTCTTCATGTTGCTGGGAACGGCAAATTGCAATTTATCCCGGTGATGCCAACATTTCAAATGAATCTGTTTGTATCTCTTCATCAAGGGGGAAAAATCTATCATTCTACAGCGTAGAAGCCAGAAAACTTCGTTCACCGCACGATGGTAGTACTATGATGGTCTCTAAACTCATACAGTCACAAACGCCATATTGTTTTAAATTAAAAGTTGAATCACTCATGGGTTACACTCTTTTTTATCGTTTGGATAATAAACCATATACAGTAGATTTTATAACTGATAGCCACGCTAATATCTATTCACGCCATTACACTGATAAATAAGGATTGTTATGTCATTACCATCTTATATGTTTTTATATGATGAAAACGGAATTTTAATTCCAGGAGATTGTACCGCCACAGGAAGAGTTGGCTCTACAGAAGTAGCAAGCTCACAATTTGGTGTTTTTCAGGCAATGGATTCCTTCACAGGTCGTTACAATGGTACACGGCAGCACGATCCATTTGTTTTCCGAAAAGAAATTGATAAACTAACTCCTTACATGTTCATTTCTGTTTGTCAAAACAGGCGTTTCAAAAAAGTTGTATTTAAATATTATGAAGTTTCAACAGCAGGAATAGAAATGGAAACATTTAATATTGAAATGGAAGAGGCTGGGATATGTTCATTTAAATTTGGCCATTCTTTTACTTCAGGCTCTCTTCATTCCAATATGAATGAAATTATTGGGTTACGCTCAACCAAAATTACAGTTAACTATTTACCCGGTAATGTTTCCTATTCTGACTCCTGGTATACTGAGCGTCAATAACTAACCCTCGCTTTGCACTGAATATCATATACTTATTCTTTTTATATGATATTCAGCAGCTTCACAGCTTCAGTACTGTACCGTACAACTTTTCCCATTCTTTAAGTATTTCTTTCCCAGAGCGGGTGATGATCCACTCCTCTGATAAGTCCCTCCGTCCCTCCCCCCATTGAGGAGAGGGACGGTAAACACCATTACAGCAGTTCGAACTCGCCTTTATTCACCCGGGCAGAATCCACGCCGATAAACACGTTGAATTTGCCAGGCTCAGCATCGTATTTCATCTGCTGATTCCAGAACTTCAGCGCGTCCACGTCAATTGGGAAGCTGATGGTTTTGGTTTCGCCAGGTTTCAGGTTGACCTTTTCAAAGCCACGCAGCTGCTTCACCGGACGGCTCATGGAGGCCGTCACATCCTGGACGTACATCTGGATCACCGTAGCCCCTTCGCGCTTACCGGTGTTAGTCACCTCAACGCTGGCTGTCACTTTACCGTCACGCTTCAGGCTCGGGGACGACATTTTCACGTCAGAGACCTTGAAGGTGGTGTAGCTCAGGCCATAACCAAACGGATACAGCGGGCCGTTAGCTTCGTCGAAGTAACGAGACGTGTACTTGTTCGGTTTGTCGGCGTTGTACGGACGACCGGTGTTCAGATGGCTGTAGTAAACAGGGATCTGACCAACGGAGCGCGGGAAGGACATCGGCAATTTGCCCGACGGGTTATAATCGCCAAACAGTACGTCGGCAATCGCGTTACCGCCTTCGGTACCGGCGAACCAGGTTTCCAGAATGGCGTCAGCCTGCTGGTCCTCTTTTACCAGCGCCAGCGGACGACCATTCATTAGTACCAGCACCAGCGGCTTGCCGGTCGCTTTCAGGGCAGCGATCAAATCGCGCTGGCTTTGCGGAATGGTGATATCGGTACGGCTGGAAGCTTCATGCGCCATCCCCTGCGCTTCTCCCACAACCGCCACAACGACATCAGACTGTTTTGCCGTCTTAACCGCTTCGTCGATCATCTCTTTCGGCGTACGCGGGTCAACCTTCACCGCTTCCTCATACTGGTTGAGGAACGTCACGATGTCTTTATCGTTAGTGACGTTAGCCCCTTTGGCATAGACCACCCTGGCGTTTTCACCGACCGCGTTCTTAATACCCGTCAGCACGGTCACGGACTGTTCAGCGACGCCCGCTGCGGACCAACTCCCCATCACGTCGCGCTTGCTATCGGCCAGCGGGCCTACCACGGCAATGGTACCGGATTTTTTCAGCGGCAGTGTGTCGAGGCGGTTCTTCAGCAGCACCAGGCTTTCACGCGCGACTTCACGCGCTTCTTTACGATGCAGGCGGCTTTCGGCGTTGGTATCTACCGGGTCAGAGTCTTTTGGCCCCAGGTGACTGTACGGATCGTTAAACAGCCCCATGTCATATTTCACGTTCAGCACGTGACGCGTGGCATCGTCCAGCTCCGCCATCGTTACCTTGCCGCTCTTTACCAGCCCCGGCAGGTATTTGCTGTAGTACTCGTCGCTCATGCTCATGTTAATGCCGGACTTGAGCGCCACGCGCACGGCATCTTCCGGATCGGATGCGGTACCGTGTTTGATCAGTTCTTTAATGGCGCCGTGGTCAGAAACGGTGATGCCCTTAAAGCCCCACTGGTCGCGCAATACGTCTTTCAGCAGCCAGGAATCAGACGTCGCAGGTGTGCCGTTCAGCGAGTTGAGCGCCACCATCACCGCACCGCTGCCCGCATCCAGACCAGCCTTGTAAGGCGGCATATAGTCATTGAACAGGCGCTGCGGGCTCATATCGACGGTGTTGTACTCTTTACCGCCCTCCACTGCACCGTAAGCGGCGAAATGCTTAACGCTGGTCATGACAGAGTAACGGTCTGCCGGGCTTTTGCCCTGCATCGCTTCCACCATGGTTTTACCCATCGTGGCGGTTAAATACGTATCTTCACCAAAGCCTTCGGACGCACGGCCCCAGCGCGGATCGCGGGAGACGTCGACCATCGGTGCCCAGGTCATATTCAGGCCATCATCTGCCGCTTCATACGCGGAAACTCGTCCCACGGTTTTCACTGCGTCGAGGTTAAAGGAGGAGGCTAAACCAAGGCTGATAGGGAAGACGGTGCGCTGACCGTGCAGCACATCATAGGCGAAGAACAGCGGTATTTTCAGGCGACTGAGTTCCATCACCTGGTCCTGCATTTTGCGGATATCCTGACGGGTGACGGTATTAAAAATCGCCCCGACCTGGCTATCCTTAATCATTTCACGGATGGCCTCTTTCGGGTTATCCGGGCCAACGCTGATAAGACGCAACTGGCCGATTTTCTCATCGACCGTCATTTTCTTGAGCAATTCCGTCACAAACGCGTCCCGGGCTTCAGGCGTAAGCGGATGATTGCCAAACAAATCCTCTGCCAGCGCGGGTTGCAGCGCCAGGCTGACGGCAACACCTACAGAACATAGCCATTTCATGTTGTTATACTCTCTCATCAATAACCGCCGGAAGATCTCGGCCAAACCGTGCGAAAGGCGCAGTGTGCCACAAACCCTCTGAACGTTGCAGGGTTATTCTCTGATTTTTCTCGTGAATACTCGACCGCTTAACAGTTAATCGCGCTATGCTTTACAGCGAGAAATTTGCCCCACCACAAGGAGTGGAAGATGTCTTCTGTTCAAACTCACAATAACACGACGTTTATCAACGAACTGTCGCGCCTGGTTGGCTCCTCTCACCTGCTTACCGACCCGGCCAAAACCGCCCGCTACCGTAAGGGGTTTCGCTCCGGTCAGGGCGAGGCGCTGGCGGTGGTTTTCCCCGGTACGCTGCTGGAACTGTGGCGCGTGCTGAGCGCCTGCGTCACCGCAGACAAGATTATTTTAATGCAGGCGGCCAATACCGGCCTGACCGAAGGCTCAACGCCGAATGGCAACGATTACGATCGTGACATTGTCATCATCAGCACCCTGCGCCTCGACAAATTACACCTGCTGGATAAAGGCGAGCAGGTGCTCGCCTTCCCTGGTACAACGCTCTACTCCCTGGAAAAAGCACTTAAGCCGCTGGGTCGTGAGCCGCACTCGGTGATCGGTTCGTCCTGCATTGGCGCCTCGGTTGTCGGTGGGATCTGCAACAACTCCGGCGGCTCACTGGTACAGCGTGGTCCCGCTTATACCGAGATGTCGCTTTTTGCCCGTATTGACGAAAACGGCAAACTGACACTGGTTAACCATCTGGGGATTGATCTGGGCGTTACGCCGGAACAAATCCTCAGCAAACTTGACGATGATCGCGTTAAAGATGAAGACGTTCAGCACGATGGCCGTCATGCACACGATCACGATTACGTTACCCGCGTAAGGGATATCGAAGCCGATACGCCAGCCCGTTACAACGCCGATCCGGATCGCCTGTTTGAATCTTCTGGCTGCGCGGGTAAGCTGGCGGTTTTTGCGGTACGCCTCGACACATTCCCGGCAGAGAAAAAACAACAGGTGTTTTACATCGGTACCAATCAGCCTGAGGTTCTGACCGAGATCCGTCGCCATATTCTGGGTGAATTCACGCACCTGCCCGTGGCGGGCGAATATATGCACCGGGATATTTACGACATTGCCGAGCGCTACGGCAAAGACACCTTCCTGATGATCGACAAGCTCGGCACCGACAAAATGCCGTTCTTCTTCACGATGAAGGGCCGCACCGATGCGATGCTGGAGAAAGTGTCGCTGTTTAAACCTCACTTCACTGATCGCTTTATGCAGAAGTTAGGCAACGTCTTCCCGGCGCATTTACCGGAGCGGATGAAAACCTGGCGCGACAAATATGAACACCATTTACTGCTGAAAATGGCCGGTGACGGGATTACCGAGGCGCAGACCTGGTTGAGCGAATTCTTCAAAACCGCCGACGGGGATTTCTTTGCCTGTACCCCTGAAGAAGGCAGCAAAGCCTTCCTGCACCGTTTTGCCGCTGCGGGTGCCGCCATCCGTTATCAGGCGGTGCATTCAGAAGAGGTGGAAGATATTCTGGCGCTGGATATCGCCCTGCGACGCAACGATACCGAGTGGTTTGAACACCTGCCGCCAGAGATCGACAGCAAGCTGGTACACAAGCTCTATTATGGCCACTTTATGTGCTACGTCTTCCATCAGGATTACATCGTTAAAAAAGGGGTCGATGCGCACGAACTGAAAGAGCAGATGCTCACTCTGTTGCGTGAACGTGGCGCACAATATCCTGCGGAACACAACGTCGGTCATCTTTATAAAGCCCCTGACGCACTTAAGCAGTTTTATCGCCAGAATGACCCTACAAACAGCATGAACCCCGGTATCGGTAAAACAACGCGGAAGAAATACTGGAAAGAGAGTACCGACACGGAATAGCAGATTACGCAAGCTTCTGATTAATTCCTACAGCCAAATTTGAGAGATTGTTAAGCGCTCCTTAATCGTAATAGAGTAACTGTCTGACGCCGGAGAAACGTTTCTCCGGCATTCTATAACGAGGAGCAGGTACATCATGTCGGCTGTTGATGTTTTATCCGAAACCGAACTGGAAGTGCGCGATGCCCTTCCCGATGATGTGAATGCCATCGCGGCCATCTATGCCTGGCATGTGCTTCACGGGCGTGCATCATTTGAAGAAGTTCCCCCCACCATTGATGAAATGCGTCAACGTATGAAAGGTGTGGCAGAGAACGGTTTACCATGGCTTATCGCTCTTTATCGCGGCATCGTTGTGGGCTATTGCTATGCCACACCTTACCGCCCGCGACACGCCTATCGCTATACTCTGGAAGAGTCAATTTACGTGGATGCCAGCACCACCGGACGCGGTTTTGGCTCTGCATTAATGAGTGCGCTGATTGCGCGCTGCGAACAAGGTCCATGGCGTCAGATGATTGCCGTTGTGGGGGATGGCAGTAATAATCCCGGTTCGTTACGGTTGCACAAAAAACACGGCTTTGAGATTGTCGGTCAGTTACGCAGCGTGGGATACAAGAAAGGCGACTGGCGGGATACGGTGATTATGCAGCGTCCACTCAACGATGGGGACTGGACGCTACCGGAGTAGGCCGGGTAAGGCGAAGCCGCCACCCGGCGTGACAGGTGGCTCAGTCGTTCTGCGCCGTAGCCATCTGTTCAGCTTTCTGCTTTTTATACGTCAATGCCGCAGCCGGAACAGGCTGCACTTTCCCCGTTTCAATCCAGGTACGCAGTCGGCTAGCATCCGCGAAGTGGGTGTATTTGCCGAAGGCATCCATCACCACCAGCGCTACCGGTTTGCCGTTAAAGACCGTACGCATGACCAGACAGTGTCCCGCGGCATTAGTAAAACCGGTTTTCGTTAACTGGATATTCCAGTTATCCCGGTAAACCAGATGGTTAGTATTACGGAACGGCAGCGTATAGGCTGGGTTCGCAAACGTCGCCGTCTCTTCACGGGTGGTACTGAGCTGACCAATCAGCGGGTACTGTTTGCTGGCGATCAGCAGTTTTGTCAGATCGCGGGCGGTGGAGACGTTGTTAATCGACAGACCTGTCGGTTCAACATAATGCGTATTGTTCATCCCCAGCGATTTGGCTTTCGCATTCATCGCACGAATAAATGCGTCGTAGCCGCCCGGATAGTGGTGAGCGAGGCTCGCTGCAGCGCGGTTTTCAGATGACATCAGCGCCAGCAGCAGCATATTTTTACGGCTGATTTCACTGTTCAGTCGCACGCGGGAATAAATTCCTTTCATCTCCGGCGTGTGGCTAATATCCACTTTCAGTTTTTCGTCCAGCGGCAGATGTGCATCAAGCACCACCATCGCGGTCATTAATTTGGTAATGGAGGCAATCGGGCGCACCAGGTCCGGATGGCTGGCGTAAATGACCTTATTGGTGTTGAGATCAACAATCATCGCACTGCCGGAGGCAATTTGTGGCTGGGCAGCAGCGGCGGTCACCGCGGGCGTTTTGGCGATGGCTGGCACGGCAGCAGACGCCCCCAGCAACAGTGCCAGGCTAAGTAAAGAGACTCGGAATTTCAGCATGGTGAGACTTCTGATAATTATTCACGCACGTAATGACGTACACCGCCTGTGTCGATGGTAAACACAGGCTGGCTTCGGCATCATAGCCGTCACCGCGCTTTGTCGCCAGCGGATAATCGTGAGCAGATGCTGCATTGCTGGCATTTACGCCAGCAATGCAGTGAACTTAGAAGAGACGGTATCCATAACCCCAAAGAATTACCGTCAGCGCCAGTAACGCCTCCAGCACCAGCACACCGATGGCGAGTGTTGAACTGGAGAAGCTCAGGCCCTCTTCTTTATTGATATTCAGGAAGGTTGGAACCCCCAGATACAGCAAATAACCGGTGTAAAAGAGGGCAATGGTACCGATCAGCGCGCACAACCAGACCAGTGGATAGAGCGCAACAATACCGCTTAAAAACAGCGGGGTCGCGACATATCCGGCGAAGACCATACAGTGCGCCAGCGATGGACGTTGCGGGTAGTTACGCGCCATCCAGTGAATGACACGCCCCATGACGGCAACCCCCGCCAGCATCAAACCATAAAAGATGATGGCCAGATAAAGCCCGGTAAACCATGAAAGCTGAACCACGGTGCCATCCCCGAAGTTCCAGCCAATTTGAGTTGTTCCGATAAAAGCGCATATTACCGGCACCGCGGCCATCAGCAACACATGGTGCGTGTAATGATGCGAGACGGTTTCATTCTCACTTTTGATGACGTGCATTTCACGATCGGGATGGGAGAAAAGTCCCCAGACATGGTTCATAGAGCCCCCTTGTTGTCGGTCCGTCAGTGATACTTTAAGTATAATGCAGGCTTTAGATTATTTTATGTACAGCAGGAAATTTCCGTTGATTTCCCCGCTGTTGATTCATGGGGTATATGATTAACGGAGGTATACCGAGGGAGATGACGTTTACGTAATGGATATCAACAATCTTATTGAGCAATATGGATACGCCGCGCTGGTCGTTGGTAGCGTGGCAGAAGGCGAAACCATCACATTGTTAGGCGGCGTCGCCGCGCATCAGGGTTTACTGAAATTCCCGCTGGTCGTCGCCGCAGTCGCCCTGGGGGGGATGATTGGCGACCAGCTGCTCTACTTTCTGGGACTGCGTTTCGGACCAGGGCTCCTGAAGCGTTTTACGAAACATCGCAAGAAAATTCGCCGTGCCCAAAGACTGATCCAGCGTCATCCCTATCTGTTCGTCATTGGCACACGCTTTATGTACGGCTTTCGAATTATCGGCCCGATACTGATAGGTGCCAGCCATCTGCCGCCGAAAATTTTCCTGCCGCTCAATATTCTTGGCGCGATTGCCTGGGCGCTTATCTTTACGACGCTCGGTTACGTTGGTGGCGAAGTGATTGGTCCATGGCTGCATAACCTTGACCAGCACCTGAAGCACTGGGCGTGGTTAATTCTGGTGGTTGTGGCGGTGATTGCAGTACGGCTGTGGCTCAAGCATCGCGAAAAAACCCGCGATGAGGATTGATGACCCCTTTCAGCCATGATGATAGCCGCCACCCAGTGCCGACGTCAGCTGCAGCGTGGCGTCAATATACTGACCTTTCAGCATCAACCCGGCGAGGTGTTCTTTGAGTGCCGGTATTCTGGCTTCACTGACCCGTGAGCCCGCAATGATACCCGCACTAAAACGTGCCTGCGCCAGAGCCACAACCCGCGCCGCATCATTTTCGACCTGCTGCTGTTGGCGATTTTTCATCATCAGGGTTTCGACTTCACTGGCTGTACGTGCCACCTGATTAACTGCCTCCACTACCGCTTTGTTGTAACTGGCGACCGAGAGATTATTTTGCGCCTGGGCAATATCAAGGTTCGCATTCAGTCTACCGCTGTCGAAAATCGGCAGGGTCAGCCCCGCTGTCACCCCCATCTGCTGCGCTGAAGAGCGAAACAGATCGCTCAGGTGGAGCGCATCCTGCTGTAAGAACGCCATCAGATTCACATCAGGATAAAAAGCCGCTCTGGCCACCTCCACTTCGCTCATAGAAGCGTCGATATACCAGTGTGCCTCCTGCAGATCCGGTCGACGCGCCAATAGTTCATACCCCAGCGTCGACGGTAGCGAGGCATCGACCGTTGGCAGTGCATGCCGCGAAAGCGTTACAGTGGAGGAATTCGTTAGCGCAACCAGGCGCGCCTCAACGGCTTTCATCTTCCCGTTAACTTCTGCCAGGTTCTCTTCGGTTTTGCTGGCGTTGATATCCGTTTCGACACCTTCCACGGAAGAGGTGATCCCGTGCTGATACAATTCGCGGTCGGCGCCAATAATATTGTCCTGTTCATGTTTGATCTGGACGAGGACATCCTGCATAGCGGCCTGAGTTTGCCACTCCCAGTAGAGCCGGGCCACGCTGCTGGCCAGCAGCTGTCGGGTTTGCTCCAGCTCCGCTTTTTGCGCATTCACTCGGCCTATACGGGCTTCAACCTGCGCGCGATTTTTCCCCCACAGATCGAGATCCCAGCCCGCGGTCAACCCAAAGGTGCCGTTGGTGTACCACGGCCCGGTAGTACCTGCCGCCGGGTCGGTAATCGCAAAGGGTCCCATGAGCCCTTCAGCAGACATTTTCTGGCGTTCTGCATCAGCTGAAAAATCAATTTGCGGACCGTCTGCAGCCATTGTGGCTTTTGCCTGAGCTTCGGCAAGCGTAATACGCTGGCGGGCGATTTGCATATCCGGGGCGTCATTCAGCGCTTTGGCAATCAGCGAATTAAGCTCAGGATCGTTATAGTCTTTCCACCACTCATTTTTCGGCCATGCTGAAGGATGGAGTGTTGTATTAACCGATGCTGTCACTGCTTGCGTTTTCAGGGGAGATACTGTGGTATGTTCCGGCGCACAGGCCATCAGAATAAAAGCAAGGGGGAAACTCAGAGATAAAATAAGAGAACGTTTCATTACGCCACACATTCAAAAAATAAAGGCGAAACTTACGCTTAATGCTGTTTATTTTTTTAGGAATGCGTGGCAATGGGAAAATTGTTATACATTTACATAATCGGAAAAATATTCAGAAAATGAATTAATTAAATATTCATATTTATTATTTTGATTGAATAACCCGCGCGATATCGCCAGACGTTTGTAGTGTGCGGATCTCCTGAAACAGCCCCAACGCCTCGCTATATTCTTTGCGCAAATAGCTCAGCCACTGTTTAATTCGCGCGACATGATATAGCCCGGTGTCACCCTGTTTTTCCAGACGACTGTATTTTTGCAGCAGCATGATGACGTCTGCCCACGGCATTCGCGGTTCGTTATATTTTACCACCCGGCTGAGGTTAGGTACGTTAAGCGCCCCGCGGCCAATCATCACCGCATTGCAGCCCGTCTCTTTCAGACACGCCTGCGCGCTCTCGTAATCCCAGATTTCGCCGTTGGCGATAACCGGAATAGTCAGCCTTTTGCGGATCTCACCAATGGCCTGCCAGTTGATACGATCGGCTTTGTAGCCATCTTCTTTCGTGCGGCCATGCACCACCAGCTCCGTGGCACCGGCCTGCTGTACAGCATCGGCAATTTCAAACTGCCGGGCGTCGCTGTCCCAGCCCAGACGCACCTTTACCGTCACCGGTAAATGCCCAGGCACAGCTTCACGCATCGCCTTCGCACCACGGTAAATGAGTTCTGGATCTTTCAGCAGTGTCGCCCCACCGCCGCTGCCGTTCACCAGCTTCGACGGACAGCCGCAGTTGAGATCCACCCCGTAAGACCCGAGCTCGACCGCGCGGGCAGCGTTTTCCGCCAGCCATTCAGGATACTGACCGAGCAACTGAATACGTACCAGCGTACCGGAGGAGGTACGGCTCTGGTTGTACAGCTCGGGGCAAAGTCGGTAGAAGGATTTTACTGGCAACAACATATCGACCACGCGCAGAAACTCCGTCACGCAGAGATCGTAGTCGTTCACCTCGGTCAGAAGCTCGCGCACGAGAGAGTCGAGCACGCCTTCCATTGGGGCCAGTAAAACACGCATATCAGTACCTGTGAAAAAAGACGCGCTATAGTATCTGCTCTGTATGTATGTGGAAAGCCCGACGTTCCATTCTGGAATGTCTGGTATGCTCAAAATTCATGATGTGATCCATGGCACATTTTCAGGTTTAATTGTATGATGAATGCGTTTCAGCAAGGACTCTCTCCATGAGCAAATCATTGAACATTATCTGGCAATATCTGCGTGCATTCGTCCTGATTTATGCCTGCCTGTATGCCGGGATTTTCATCGCGTCGCTACTGCCCATCACGATCCCCGGTAGCATTATCGGTATGCTAATCCTGTTTGTTTTACTGGCGTTGCAAATTCTACCCGCAAAGTGGGTCAACCCTGGCTGCTTCGTCCTTATTCGCTATATGGCGCTGCTATTCGTGCCTATCGGCGTCGGGGTCATGCAGTATTTTGATTTGCTTAAAGCCCAGTTCGGCCCGATCGTTGTCTCCTGTGCGGTCAGTACGCTGGTGGTTTTCCTGGTCGTGAGCTGGAGCTCTCATCTGGTGCATGGTGAACGTAAAGTTGTCGGGGAGAAAACAAAAAAATGATAGCCAATATCTGGTGGTCGCTACCGTTAACCCTGGTGGTGTTTTTCGCCGCACGCAAACTTGCCGCACGTTTCAAAATGCCGCTGCTGAATCCACTGCTGGTGGCCATGGTGGTGATTATTCCATTCCTGCTGCTCACCGGCATTCCCTACGAACGCTACTTTGCCGGCAGTAAAATTTTGAATGATTTGCTACAGCCCGCCGTTGTGGCACTCGCCTTTCCTTTATATGAGCAACTTCACCAGATCCGCGCTCGCTGGAAGTCCATCATAACGATCTGCTTTGTGGGCAGTCTGGTGGCAATGATTACCGGGACGTCGGTAGCACTGTTGATGGGAGCGTCCCCACAAATCGCGGCCTCCATCCTGCCAAAATCTGTCACCACGCCAATTGCGATGGCGGTGGGCGGTAGCCTTGGAGGGATCCCAGCCATCAGCGCCATGTGTGTGATTTTCGTTGGTATTTTGGGTGCTGTGTTTGGCCACACCCTGCTGAACGCGATGCGTATTCATACGAAAGCTGCACGTGGGCTGTCGATGGGCACCGCCTCGCACGCACTGGGGACAGCCCGCTGTGCAGAACTGGATTATCAGGAAGGGGCGTTTAGCTCACTGGCGCTGGTCATCTGCGGGATCATCACCTCCCTGCTGGCCCCGTTCATTTTCCCGCTGATTCTGGCGGTAATGGGCTAAAATTTGCGATGCGTCGCGCAAATTTCATTTTGATTTCATAAGTTGCATACATATTGAGAACTGGATCACATATAAAGCCCCATCTGCTCCGTAAACTACCGATCCATTAACCTTTATGAGGCAAACGCAATGCATCCACGTTTTCAAGCTGCTTTCGCCCAGCTTGCCGAGAATTTGCAAACCGCTCTGACCCCGATTCTGGCGGATGAGCATTTCCCCGCCCTGCTGACGGCGGAGCAGGTCACGATGCTGAAACAAGCAACGGGACTGGACGAAGACGCGCTGGCTTTTGCTCTGCTGCCACTGGCTGCCGCCTGTGCGCGTGCTGACCTCTCCCACTTCAACGTCGGGGCCATTGCGCGCGGCATCAGCGGGACATGGTACTTCGGCGGAAATATGGAGTTTCTGGGCGCGACCATGCAACAGACTGTTCACGCTGAGCAGAGCGCCATCAGCCATGCCTGGCTGCGTGGTGAAAAAGCGCTGAACGCCATCACCGTTAACTACACGCCGTGTGGTCACTGCCGTCAGTTTATGAATGAGCTGAACAGCGGGCTGCAACTGCGCATTAACCTGCCTGGCCGCGCACCGCATACGCTGGGGGATTACCTGCCTGATGCCTTTGGCCCGAAAGATCTTGAGATCAAAACACTGCTGATGGACGAGCAAGACCACGGTTTTGCCCTGTCCGGTGATGACCTGGCTCAGGCAGCCATTCGCGCTGCCAACAAAAGTCACACACCATACAGCAAATCCCCTAGCGGTGTCGCACTGCAGTGTCGGGATGGTCGTATCTTTAGCGGCAGCTATGCCGAAAACGCCGCCTTTAACCCAACGCTGCCACCGCTGCAGGGCGCACTCAACCTGCTGAGCCTGAATGGCTATGACTATCCTGATATTCAGCGCGCCATTCTGGCAGAAATTGCCGATGCGCCACTGATTCAGTGGGATGCTACCGCTGCCACGTTAAAAGCGCTGGGCTGCACAACAATTGACCGCGTACTGCTCGCGTAATCCTTCCGGCGGGCAGAAATGCCCGCCACGTTGCTGAAAAACCCCTCAGTTGAGTCGCTGTTTCTTGCGCTAACCAGGCGGGTAAAGTAGCCTGAGTTAAATTTCATCTTCGGAACGAGCCATCTGCATGTTAAAGCGCGTTTTTTACAGCCTGTCTGTCCTGGTCGGCATACTGCTGTTGATCGTGCTGGGCCTCGATCGCTGGATGAGCTGGAAAACCGCCCCCTATATCTTTGATGACCTGCAGGACCTGCCCTACCGCCAGGTGGGCGTGGTACTCGGTACGGCCAAGTATTACCGCACCGGTGTGATCAATCAGTACTACCGTTACCGAATTCAGGGCGCACTGAACGCCTACAACAGTGGCAAAGTGAATTACCTGCTGTTAAGCGGTGATAATGCCCTGCAAAGCTATAACGAACCGGTGACGATGCGTAAGGATTTGATCGCCGCTGGCGTCGACCCTGCAGATATCGTGCTTGATTACGCCGGGTTCCGCACCCTGGACTCCATCGTGCGCACGCGTAAAGTCTTCGATACCAACGACTTCATCATCATCACCCAGCGCTTCCACTGCGAGCGCGCGCTGTTTATCGCCCTGCATATGGGCATACAGGCGCAGTGCTACGCGGTACCGTCACCAAAAGATATGCTGAGCGTGCGTGTTCGCGAGTTTGGTGCCCGTTTTGGCGCGCTGGCAGACCTGTACATTTTCAAACGCGAACCGCGTTTTTTAGGCCCGCTGGTGCCGATCCCGGCGATGCATGAAGTGCCGGAAGATGCGCAGGGTTACCCGGCCGTCACACCTGAACAACTGCTTGATATGCAGAAGAAAGAGAAAAAATAGCATCACCTTTATACTTTCTTTACGCCGGACCTGACGCTTTTTATCCCGCCTTTACGCTGGCTCTTTTACGCTGAGTTCACTGCCGCTATGGCTTCATTGAAGAATGACTATGAACTCAATCATGAACGCGTTTTTCCTGAAAAGTCTCCGTCCGTATTTTAACTTCCCGGGCTTATCTCTCCCGACGGCGCTCAATTCAGGCCTCTGGCTGGATGAAAAAATTGAGGCGATGCAGCACAGTATCCCGATGGAGGTCACGGATTATCTGGAGCGTTATCCGCAAACAAAACATATTGATGTTTACCTGAACGATATCAATGGCATTATGCGCGGTAAGCGGCTCTCAGTGGAAAGCATGCTGACGCTGGAAAAAGGCTGTTATTTTCCTCTCTCCGTCTATTCCATGGGCCAGAAAGGCAAAATTTCCACCCCGCTTCATGATGAGCCAGACCGGCTGTGCGTCCCCGTCGCCGGTTCCCTGTGCCCTTCTGCGCAAGATCCACAGCACAACGCGCAGATCCTGCTGACGATGAAAGACAGCGACGGCCAGCCCTGCCCGTTTGAACCACGGGTGATACTGCAAAATGTCCTTGCCCGTTTCCACCAGCACGGGCTATTCCCGGTGATTGCCCCGGAAATTGAGTTCTACCTGACGGGCCTGGAAACACTGGATCCACAGAATCAGGGCTGCTTTCATATGGATACCTCGACAGCACACGCAGCGCTGTTTGACGAGCTGGAACAGCTGGCTCAACTTCAACGCATTCCTCTGACCGGGATCGTGGCCGAAGCTGAATCCGGCCAGTTCGAGTTAAACCTGAAGCATAGCCATCGTGTCGTCGAAGTGTGTGATAACGTGCTGGCACTACGACGTCTGACCCGATACGTGGCTGAACAGCATGGCCTGCAGGCCAGTTTTATGGCAAAACCGTTCAGTCAGCAGTCCGGCAGCGGCCTGCATTTCCACTTCAGTCTGAACGATAGCCAAGGCAAAAACGTCTTTGCCTCACCAGGGAATGAGCTTAATAGCATGATGCGTTTATGCATCGCGGGCCAGCTTGCACTAATGCCAGCCTCCATCGCCGTGATTGCTCCGGGCGTCAACGCGTTTCGCCGACTGCGTAAAAACCTGACAGAACCCTTATTTAACTCCTGGGGTTATAACACCCGCTCTGCTGCACTGCGCATTCCCTGCTCGGATGAAAACAACCGTCGTATTGAGTACCGACTGGCCGGGGCCGATGCGAATCCATATCTGGTGGCAGCCACCATCCTGAGCGGGATGCTGTACGGGCTGGAAAACATCGACGAAGAAGATTTACCAGAACCGCAACAGGATGACCCGGTTCTGCCGCTGTTTCAGCAGGAAGCCATTGAGACATTTGCCCGCTGTCAGTATCTCACCAACAGCCTGGGCGAGGCTTTTTCCGAACAGTGGATCGCCTGCAAGCTTGCTGAACTCGACTGGTTTGAGAGTATCGTGACCAAAGAGGAGTCGAATCTGGCGTGAAGAATAAAAAAGCCCGCTCAAAGAGCGGGCCGGATGAAGCAGGAAGCCATTATTTTTTACGTGCGTACTTCAGGGAATCCAGCGCAACCGCGAAGATGATGATGGCGCCTTTGATGATGTACTGCCAGTAAGGGTTCACACCGATGTAGGTCAGACCGTAGTTGATCACGGTAAAGATAATCACACCGGTCACCACGCCGAGCACAGTACCCACACCGCCGCTGAAGGAGACGCCACCCACCACACAGGCTGCGATCGCATCCAGCTCATACATGAAACCGAGGTTGTTGGTTGCAGAGCCGATACGGCCCGCTTCCAGCATCCCGCCGAAGGCGTAGAACACACCAGACAGGGCATAGATGATGAGCAGGTTCAGAGCAACGTTTACGCCGGAGACTTTCGCCGCTTCCGGGTTACCACCGATAGCGAAGATGTTTTTACCGAAACGGGTTTTGTTCCACAGGATCCAGACGAAGGCCACCGCAATCAGCGCATAGAAGGTGATATACGACAAGCGGAAGCTGCCCAGCGCGATAAACCCTTGCGTAAAGGTCGAGAAGCCGCTGTCGAAACCAGAAATTGGAGACGCACCGACGAAATCGTAGTACAGGGAGTTTATACCGTAAACGATGATCATCGTACCTAACGTGGTGATGAATGGCGTCACGTTCAGATAAGCGATAATGATGCCGTTAATCAGACCAATCACCGCGCCAATGGCACAGACAATCAGGATCACCACGAAAATCGGCATGGTTGCCATTTCCGGGAACACCTTGTTGGCGTTTTCCATCGACTGCAACAGAGTGGCTGCAATAACCGCAGCAAGACCAACCTGACGCCCTGCGGAAAGGTCAGTACCCTGGGTCACAATCAGCCCCGCCACGCCCAACGCGATGATAATACGCACGGATGACTGGGTCAGAATGTTACTCAGGTTCAGCAGACTTAAGAACGTAGGGTCCTGGAAAATAATGATAGCCAGCAGGACTAAAAGAACAACGTAAATACCGCCTTCTTTCAGGTAAGTGAGAAAACTTTTTTTATTTAACGCACTCATGAGGAGCCCCTGATCTTAAAGGTGCAAAGACGCTAAACGCAAAATTTCGTTTTGCGTTGTCGTTTTGGTGTCAACAATACCGGCAACGAGACCATTGCTCATAACCAGAATACGGTCTGTGATCCCTAACAATTCCGGCATTTCGGAAGAAATAATAATGATCCCTTTATTCTTTTTCGCCAGTTCAGCAATCAGTTGATAGATTTCGAATTTCGCACCAACGTCAATACCGCGGGTCGGTTCATCCAGCATCAGAATTTCTGGCTGAGTTAATAACCAACGACCGATAATAACTTTCTGCTGGTTACCGCCCGAAAGCGAACCAATTTGTGTGCGGTGGCCAGGTGTTTTAACACGCATGGAGTCAATTACCCACTGGGTATCGCTTTTCATGCGGGAGTTATCCAGCAGACCAACTTTATTTTTATAGTTGCGAATGTTAGAAATTAACGAGTTAAAGTTAATATCCAGATAAGCATAAATACCGGTAGAACGACGCTCTTCTGTCACCAGCGCAAAACCGTGATTAATGGCTTCGTTCGCGTTGTGGTTGTTGATTTTCTTACCATGGAGCGTAATGGTGCCTTCCGCTTTCTCACGGATACCAAACAGGGTTTCCACGATATCGGTACGTTTGGCACCGACCAACCCTGCGATCCCCAGAATTTCGCCTTTATGCAAGTCGAAGGAGACATCGCGAATGGATGGCTGACGCAGTGAAGTCAGGTTACGCACCTCAAGGATCACTTCACCCGGCTTGTTCTCACGGTCCGGGAAGCGCTGGTTCAGCGAGCGGCCTACCATCATGGCGATGATCTTGTCCATATCCAGCCCTTCGAGAGGCTGAGTGGCAATCCACTGACCGTCGCGCAGAATGGTAATCTCATCACAGAGCTGGAAGATCTCTTCCATTTTATGGGAGATATACACAATACCGCAGCCGCGATCTTTGAGTTTACGAATAATGGTAAAAAGGTGGTTAACCTCTTTTTCCGTTAATGACGATGTTGGTTCGTCCATGATGACAATTTTTGCATCATAGGAGAATGCTTTGGCAATTTCGATCATCTGCATTTGAGATACAGATAATGTCCCTACACGTGCGCGCGGATCAATATCAATATCCAGCTCATCGAAAATCGCTTTGGTGTCGCGGTACATTTTGTCCTGATCGACAAAGACACCTTTGGTTGGATAACGCCCCAACCACATGTTATCCATGACTGAACGCTGTAGCACCAGGTTTAATTCCTGGTGAACCATCGAGATACCGTTTTCCAGTGCTTCTTTTGCTGAATGGAAATCGATCTCTTTCCCCTGAAAAAGAATGCTGCCAGAATCTTTTTGATAGATCCCAAAAAGACATTTTAATAATGTTGATTTACCTGCACCGTTCTCCCCCATCAAAGCATGAATAGAGTGAGGACGAACTTTTAAATTAACATTATCGAGTGCCTTAACACCGGGAAATGACTTGTTGATACCGTTCATTTCCAACAAGTATTCACCGGACGACTGAGTAGTTGTGCTGACCATAATTATACCTTGTTGGCCTCGCATATCGCGTTATAAAAGGGCGCAACAAGTTGCGCCCAGTGAAGACAGTACTAATTACTTATTTACCGATAAACTCAGCCAGGTTGGACTGGTCTACGCCCACGTAAGGTACGCGAACGATTTTGTTGTCAATTTTCCAGTTGGTGCCATCAGCAGCGCCTTTACCGTCGGCCAGGTTTTTCGCCAGATCGAAGGTTGCTTTCGCCTGGTTGTTGGCATCGTTCAGCACGGTACCAGCCATCGCACCCGATTTAACCAGTGCCAGTGCTTCTGGCAGCGCATCCACACCGAATACAGGAATGGAAGATTTGTTATGTGCTTTCAGCGCTTCTACCGCACCCATTGCCATCGCATCGTTGTTGGCGATAACCACTTCGATTTTGTTAGCATTCGGGCCAGACAGCCACGCGTCCATCTTATCTTTCGCCTGAGCGGTATCCCACATTGCGGTATCTAACGCCAGCTGCTGGGTTTTCAGGCCTTTATCGTTCAGCTCTTTGATAACGTAAGTGGTACGGGCTTCAGCATCTGGATGGCCTGGCTCGCCTTTCAGCAGAACGAACTGGATCTGACCGTCTTTGTTCAGGTCCCAGTTCGGGTTCGCCGCCCAGTGTTTAGCAATCAGATCGCCCTGAATAATGCCGGACTCTTTGGAGTCGGTACCGACGTAATACGCTTTATCATAGCTATCCAGCGCTTTACGGGAAGGTTCTTTGTTGAAGAAGACGATTGGCACATTCTGGCCGCGCGCTTTTTCGATAACTGTGCCTGCTGCAGCCGGGTCAACCAGGTTGATTGCCAGTGCTTTCACACCTTTCGCCAGCAGAACGTCGATCTGGTCGTTCTGTTTGGATTGGTCATTCTGGGAGTCATTCATCAGCAGCTGAACATCTGGCGCTGCTTTAGCATCTTTCTCAATCGCTTTACGCACAACAGACATGAAGTTGTCGTCGTATTTATAGATGGTCACACCAATACGGGTATCCGCAGCGTGCGCTGCTGCACCAAAAAGCATGCTTGCCATTACAGCAGACAGGGTCAACACCTTCTTATTCATGGTATCTCCGGTTTTTTTTATGCAGGGTAGTTCTTGTGAATAACGATCGGCAGGCGGGTGTTAATAAAACGTTACTGACCGCCGAAGTTCACTTATAAAATTTCTATCTTCCGTGTTCGGTAACGCTCCAGAAATGCGTTTTATTCGTTGTTTGCGGCACATTGGCTATAGTGAAAGTGAATAATCACTGTTACATAGCGTTTCAGCCCCTAAAACGCTGACATCATAGTCAGCGCCTTGTTAAGATACTGTGAATTTACTCACAGATTGAAAACGGTTACACCACCTCATGTAATCAGTTAGTGATCGGAACCACAATTTGCCGGGCAGCGACAGAATGACGGCGTACTAAAGTCGGCATGAAACAGTGTGTTGCCCCTTGATCCAGCTGCCCTGCCGCGCCCTGTAACGCCAGCTCAGTCGCCAGTTTTGCCATGGAGGCAATGGGATAGCGCACTGTTGTCAGCTGTGGGTCGGTGTAACGGGCAATCGGGATATCATCAAAGCCAATCAGCGATAAATGCTGTGGCACCGCAATGCCGTTATCTTTCAGTGCCGTCAGTGCCCCTGCCGCCATGCTGTCGTTATAGGCAAACACCGCAGACAGTTGCAGATTACGACCCAGCAGCTCCACCATCGCCGCCTCGCCGCCTTGCATGTCCGGTGTACCGGTCCCCACCCAGCATTCTGATGGCGTAATGCCATGATCTTTCAGGGCGTTTTGCCACCCCTCATGCCGCAACGTGTCATCTTCTATTTGATGGCTCGAGGCCAGATAACCGATCCGCTGATGCCCGTTGTTGATGAGCATTTTCGTGGCCATCATTGCACCACTGACATTATCCAGCCCGACGCAGCGATGGGCATAACCAGGCAGGATGCGGTTGATTAACACCATACCTGGGATCTGGTCCATAAAACCGGTTAACTCTTCATCGCTCAGTGCTTTTGAATGGACAATCAAGGCGTTACAGCGCTGGCGAATCAATACTTCAATAGCATGGCGTTCTTTTTCCGCCTCATGGTAACTGTTACCTATCAGCACATATTTCTGATGCTGCTGGGCGACCACATCTACCGCTTTCACCAGCGCGCCGAAAAAGGCATCTGAGACATCCATGACCACCACGCCGATGGTGTCGCTGACCTGCGTCGCAAGCGCCTGGGCATTGGCATTTGGCCGGTACCCGAGCTGGGTCACGGCTTTCATTACAGTTTCGCGGGTTTCAGGGCTGACAAGCGCGCTGTTATTCAGCACGCGCGAGACGGTAGCCACGGAAACACCCGCCTGACGGGCGACGTCACGAATGGTGATCATATTCACCATCCTTCAAAGGATTGCAGCAACTCACAGACACCCCCTGTGTTTAGCAAGGTGGCTATTTTGGCAGCGAGAGAAAGGGGACTACGTGAAGAAGCTCACACAGATGAAAACGCTTACATCCGTTTTGTTAATGATTGTGATCCAGATCGTTATCTGGATGTGTTTCTTAATGATATCCCTGAAGCAAGTGCGGTTAACTGACGCCACATCCACTCCAGCGGGCCCTGGCGGAAATAACGTAACCAGATAACAGAAAACGCCAGGTTAACCACCCAGACCGGAATAACAAACGCCAGTAGCGCCAGGCGGTCGAATTTCATAAACAGACCAAAGCGATAGAAAAGTGTGGTGCATATCAGGGTCTGCAGAATGTAATTGCTCAATGCCATACGACCCACACAGGCGATTGCGCTAACAATCCACAGGCGAGAAAGCGTTGGCCAGAAGCCATAGATAAGCGCCGCATAACCGATGGTCTGGAACGGCGCGCTCAGTTCGCGCGGTACCTGAAGGAGGAAAGCACACCAGCGGTAATCCCAGTGGAGGTGCCACTGCGCAATCACCGCCGGAAGGTTGATCAGCACGCCAAGCAGGACCAGCCCGGCACCCGTGCGACGATAGTGACGCAGGCTGAATTCGCCTTTCAGCCAGCTGGTGCGCATCAATGACGCGCCCATCAGCATCATCCCCGCCAGTTGCCAGCCATATTGCGCCCCCAGCGCAAGCAGATTGTCGCCTAACATATCCGCACGATTGCTTATCGCCTCCGTGCCACCTTTCAGCTTCCAGTATTGTTCGTACTGGAGGTTAGCGGCATCCGGGATCCAGGAACGGTTCGTCGCTTCGCCAGAGATTATCCCCAGCAGCAAAAGTACCCCAAGCCCCATGACATAGAGCATCACGCCAGTGTTAAACAGGCTTTTTACGCTGTGCGCATCGCGAATGAGACGCCAGCAGATCAGCCCGACTAACCCATACGCGAGAAGAATATCGCCGTCCCAGAAGAACAGGCCGTGAATAAACCCGAGCAGAACCAGCAGCGTCAGACGCGACTGGATCCAGCGCGTACCGCGCTTGAGGAGCAGTTGCAGACCAGCGCCAAACAGCAGGGCAAACAGCGTAAGGAATTTAACCTGCGCGAAGAGATCGAGGATCGCCCAGGTCCAGGCATCACTGCGCGTGATGTCGCCATACCACGCAGGATTGAGATAAGCCGCCTTCGGGAGACCGAAGGCGCTGATATTAAGCAGCAGGATACCGAGAATGGCGACGCCGCGAACAAAATCGAGCGTGACGTTTCGCTCCATGGTCCCTGCCCTGTAAGACTTAGTTGTGGTGACGCACTGCGCGCAGGAACTCCTGGCGGGTGTTCTGGCTCGATTTAAACAGACCGCCCAGCGACGTGGTGGTGGTCGCACTGGTGGCATCACGCACGCCGCGCGCTTTCACGCAGTAGTGCACCGCGTCGATAGAAACGGCCACGTTATTGGTCCCCAGCAACGTTTGCAGCGCGGTCAGGATCTGCTGCGTCAGACGCTCCTGCACCTGTGGACGCTGAGCAAAGAATTGCACGATGCGGTTAATCTTCGACAAACCAATCACCGTATCTTTTGGGATATACGCCACAGTTGCTTTACCGTCGATAGTCACGAAGTGGTGTTCACAGGTGCTGGTCAGCGTGATGTCACGTACCGTTACCATCTCATCCACTTTCATTTTATTTTCGATGACGGTGATTTTCGGGAAGTTGGCGTAATCCAGGCCTGAGAAAATTTCGTCGACGTACATTTTCGCGATGCGGTGCGGCGTCTCCATCAGACTGTCGTCACTCAGATCGAGATTCAGCAGCTCCATGATCTCGGTCATATGACCGGCAATCAGACGCTTGCGGGTTTCATTGTCCATTTCCTGAACGGGCGGACGCAGTGGCGTTTCAAGACCGCGCGCAACCAGGGCTTCGTGGACCAGGGCAGCTTCTTTACTGAGTGATGACATTTTGTTCTCCTGCAGGTGTGGCGTCTTTTGCCCTCGTTGTGGCAAAAGTATGCGCTCATTGTGCGTGAGGCCGCGCACATAATCCAGTATTCACGACGATAATTATTGCAATTGCTGTTGCCTTTCGGCGTGACGATTCCAGACCAGGGCACCGCCAACAAACAACGCGATACCCGCCAACCCCAGCGCAGGCTCCAGTCGATGGGTAAGCCAGGTTGATAACGCCGAGGTCATCGGACCAATCAACTGACCAATGGCGTAACCCGTGGTGAGCAGGCCTGCCATGTAACGCGTATGCTCCGGGGCCAGCTCGCGGCCATAAAGTAACGAAAGCTGAACCGCACACAGGAATCCGCCGCCTACCAGCAGTCCGCCTGTCAGCAACCCGCCAATCCCCGGCAGCAGCCAGGCCGCCAGCACGCCAGCTCCCTGCAACCACAGCACAATAGCCAGCCTTCTGTTAGCCGTTGAGGTGTGGCGCAATAGAATGCTAAGCGCAATGCCCACCACAGCAGCGATACCAAAAATCGGCCAGACAAACTGGGCAAACAGGCTGCCGGGAAAACGCACTGCTGCCATTTGCGATAAAAAGGTTGCCGGAAGAATATAACCAAACCCGGCCAGACTGTAGCTCCAGACCAGGCGCTTTAAATCCGCCGTCAGCACCAGCGGCTCTGGCGCGGTACCTGGTCGATGGAGCTGCCCGGATCGCGGCAGGTAGCGTGCCACCAGGGCAATCAGCACCAGCGCCAGTACACCGTAGATCTGCCATGCCGCTCCGGCCGAGAGGGATTTCGCCTGGATATAGACGGCGAGTAGCCCGCTCAGGGCAATGCCCGCGCCTGGCCCGGCAAATACGGCAGCGCTCAGACCCGGTTTGCCCAACTGCCCCAGACGCTCGTTTGTCCATGCCGCAATCAGCACCATAGACCAGCCGCTCATGCAGCCAATCACAAAGCGCAGCAGCCCATGCACGATGGCGTTATCCGCCGCGGCGGAGAGCAGCGTCAACGCGACCGCGCCAGTAATACCAAGCCAGAGGCGTGTTTCAACGAAGCGATGCGCACGCATTGCATCCCATGCACCCACCAGATAGCCCAGATAATTCATCGCCGCCACCAGGCCCGCGCTGGTTAGCGTGAGCTGCCCGGCGGCAATCATCAATGGTACCTGAGGTGTAAAAGCAAAACGCCCTATCCCCATCGCCACCACCAGAACGACAAACCCACTGAGCGCAATACGCAGCGCCATGACCGCTCCAATTGTTAAAAAAAAGTAAATTTATGATGCAGCATCTCGTCGCCTGGCGAAAGTGAAAGTTACTCACAGGTCAATGAAAAGGCTATATTATGGTTTTTATGAATACGCATTCTCATTAAGGAGCCTTGCATGGAACTGCTCGAAGAGCACCGTTGTTTTGAAGGTCGACAGCAGCGCTGGCGGCACGACTCCAGCGTCCTGAACTGCACCATGACGTTCAGCATTTTCCTGCCGCCGACGGAAAATCCGCCGGTTTTGTTCTGGCTTTCAGGCCTGACCTGCAACGACGAAAACTTCACCACTAAAGCAGGTGCACAACGAATTGCAGCTGAGCTAGGCATTGCGCTGGTCATGCCTGACACCAGCCCGCGTGGGGATGATGTGGCTGACGATGCAGGATACGACCTTGGCAAAGGAGCCGGCTTCTATCTGAACGCGACTGAACAACCCTGGGCAAACCATTACCGTATGTATGATTACATTCGTGATGAGTTGCCCGCACTGATTCAGGCTGAGTTTGCAGTAAGCAACCGTTGCGCCATCAGCGGACATTCCATGGGTGGACACGGGGCGCTGATAATGGCGCTAAAAAACCCGGGAAAATACGTCAGTGTGTCGGCATTTGCACCCATTGTGAACCCTACTCAGGTGCCGTGGGGCCAGAAGGCATTCGCAAATTATCTGGGTGATGACGCGAAAAAGTGGCAGGCGTGGGATAGCTGCTCACTGATGCTGGCCAGCAAGACCGAAGACGCTATTCCAACGCTTATCGATCAGGGTGATGCCGATCAGTTCCTCGCCGGGCAGTTACAACCTGCGGTACTGGCAGAAGCCGCACGCCAGAAGGACTGGCCACTGACGCTACGCATTCAGTCGGGATATGACCACAGTTATTACTTCATCGCATCCTTTATTGAGGATCATCTCCGCTTCCATGCGGAGCATTTGTTTGGGTAAGTGTGCGCAATTGCCGGGTGGCGGTGTCGCCTTACCGGGCCTACATTCGCGGGTTTACAGGCCCGGTAAGCGAAGCGCTACCGGGCATAAAGGTTACATCAGAACGTATAATTCACGCCCACAAAGTAGCGACGGCCATCTTCCGTGTAGCTGTAATCGTCACGGCTCAGGTCTTTATCCAGCAAGTTCTGTACACCCGCACGCAGCTTCACGCTTTTCGTCGCCTGCCACGCCGCACCCGTATTCCAGATCACATAGCCACCCGGCGTTGGTGCACTGCTGGTCAGCGCGCGTTTCTCACCGGTGTAGTTACCCTGAACATAGAACGACCAGTCCTGGGTCGCTTGCCAGTCAACGGTACCGTTGGCAGTGTGGAACGGCAGATCGGACAGCGGTTTGTTGCCGCCATTGCTGATGTCACGACCATCGTTATAGGTGTAGTTCAGCGTCACTTTCCAGTCTTCCGCCAGCGGGAATTTCAGCTCGGTCTCCACCCCGCGGATGCGCGCCTTGTTGACGTTGTAATAACGGAAAATAGGCTCACCGTCCGCATTCAGACCAACGTAGTTAGGGTAACTCTGCGCCTGTTTAACATTGGCGGTACGGTTGATGCTGATGCGGTCATCCACATTATTCTGGAAGGTGGTGACGCTAGCCTGTACGCCCTCTAACCAACCCTCTTCCCCACTGTAGTACAGACCGAATTCGAAGCTCTCGCTGGTTTCAGGTTTCAGATCCGGATTACCGACAATCTCGCAGGCACCGCGGCACGAGCCGGTGACCCAGTCCGGGCTGAGCTGCAGCAGCGACGGCGCTTTAAACGCTGTTGCCCAACCCCCTTTCACCGTTACGGTATCGGTCGCGTTGTAGACCAGGTATGCACGCGGGCTCCAGTGGTCACCGTAGGTGTCATGGTCGTCCATACGGATGCCAGTGGTCAGCGCCAGGGGTTCAAAGAGACGCCACTCATCTTCAAGGAAAAGGGCATACTGGCTTGCCGACGTACTGCTGCTGGAGCCGCCTGTCAGGTTAACCGGATCTTTCAGCTTATCGTGACGCCATTCGCCGCCGAAGGTCAGCAACTGGTTGATTTCGCCCAGCGGCAGCACGTATTTCCCGTCCACCGCATTACTCTCGGACGTGATCGGATTGCTGTTGCCCGGGTTTTTGTTATCTACTTTCTCGCCGTAAACTTTCAGCTCGCTGTTGCCGACGCCCCAGCGACCATTGTGGCTCAGGGAGTAGTTCTGACGCTCAAGGCGGTTTTTGTCGAGAGAATCTGAGTCACGATCCTGACGGTCGAAACCGTAACCCGCCGTAAAATCGTGATTTTCAGACGGCGTCCAGGCGAACTCCACATTGGCATCGCGGCTGGTAAAGCCCTCAATGCGCGGTGTTTCACCACTCGCCGTGGTAGAGGATTTCTGCTGACCGTCTTTCTCACGCTTCGCGAGGCTACCGTAGGCTTTCAGGCCCAGCAGGCCGTCCACCAGCGGACCACTGGTATAGAACTGTCCGTTATACGTGTCTCCACGATCGCGATGTTCCTGAATCGTTGAATCGGCGCTCAGAGTGCCCGTCCATTTCTGCCCGATTTTTTTGGTGATAATGTTCACCACGCCGCCCAGCGCATCGGAGCCATAAAGAGAAGACATCGGTCCGCGCACCACCTCGATGCGTTCGATGGCGTCAACCGGCACCCAGTTGAGATCGAAATCATTATGACGGAATACGGCGTTGCGGGAGTTGACGCGCTTGCCGTCGATCAGGATCAACGTGTAGCTGCTGTCCAGTCCGCGAATACTTACCCCTTTACGGTTGTCCCCTTCGCTCGTGAGCTGAACGCCCGGCACATCCCGTAACACATCTTTCAGGTTCTGAACGGGCTTGCGCTGCAAATCTTCCTGGGTAATCACGCTGATGCTTGCCGGTGCGTCTTTCAGGTTTTGCTCCGTCGCGGATGCCGTTACAACCATTGTTTCTCCGGATTCCGCTGCGATACCAGGCAGTGCCAGGGACATTGCGGACGCACAAAGTCCTCCCCTGACGAAGGGATTCAACCTAAACATTCCATATCTCCATGAGGTAAATACAACTAAATCAAATCATCATTGCTCACGCGTCTTCCATGCCGCCCACATCTGCGGTGGGTCGGTGACACGCTTATTTTTGATAACGATAAAGCAAACGATAATTATTATCAATTAAATTGTTAAGAAATATATCTTTGTTTCAGCGTGCGGGAATAAAAAAGCCCGCTCGAATGAGCGGGCTGAAAGAGAGGACGTGCGGTTATTTTTTAAATCGTTCCGGGAATTCCATTTCACTGTAGCGAACGAAGTGTGTTCCTTTCGTCAGTTTGTAGCCAAACCAGATTACCAGGAACAGCGGAATACCAATGTAGGTTGCCGTAACGGCGCCCCAGTCAATGGTGTCCGCCAGGAACGCTTCATAGTTCTGACCCAGAGTAATAATCAGGCACAGAATGAAGGCGAAAATGGGACCCAGCGGGAAGAACCCTGAGCGATACGGCAGGTTGTTAATATCGAGCCCCTGCTTGACGTAACCACGGCGGAAACGGTAGTGGCTAATGGCAATTCCCAGCCAGGCGATAAAGCCCGTCATACCGGAGGTGTTGAGCAGCCACAGGTATACCGTCTGGTTGCCAAACATTGAGGTCAGGAAGCACAAACCGGCAATCACCGTTGTGGCATACAGGGCGTTACGCGGAACACCGCCACGCGACAGTTTTGAGAAAATACGCGGTGCTTTACCGTCGCATGCCAGGGTATAGAGCATACGAGTCGATGCATACATACCGGAGTTACCGGCTGAAAGTACTGCTGTCAGGATCACGGCATTCATCACTGCCGCGGCAGAAAGCAGACCGGCGTGCTGGAAGACCAGCGTGAACGGGCTGACGCTGATGTCTTTCACATCATTACGCAGCAGGCTCGGATCGGTATACGGAATGATCAGACTGATAATCAGGATAGCGAACACATAGAACAGCAGGATACGCCAGAATACCTGACGGACTGCACGTGGAATATTTTTCTCCGGGTTCTCTGATTCACCCGCGGCGATACCAATCAACTCTGTGCCCTGGAAGGAGAAGCCGACGATCATTGCCACGCCGATCATGGCCGAGAAACCACCAGCAAACGGTGCATCGCCTATCGTCCAGTTACTCCACCCGGCAGGTTCTGCGCCTTTGAAAATACCAACGATCATCGCCACACCGACGACGATAAAGATGATGACGGTTGCCACTTTGATCAAAGAGAACCAGTATTCCGCTTCGCCAAAACCACGAACGGAGATGTAGTTCAGCAGGAAGATAACGGCCAGGAACAAAGCACTCCAGATCCAGCCCGGCGTATCCGGGAACCACCAGTTCATCACCAGTTGTGCAGCAACCAGGTCAACAGCAATCGTTACAGCCCAGTTGTACCAGTAGTTCCAGCCCAGCGCGAAGCCAAAGCCTTCTTCAACGTATTGTTGACCATAGGTCGAAAACGAACCGGATACCGGCATGTACGCGGCCAGTTCGCCCAGACTGGTCATCAGGAAGTAAACCATCAGGCCAATCAGGATATAAGAGAAAAGTGCCCCACCCGGGCCTGCTGCCGAAATTGTTGCGCCAGACGCAACGAAAAGACCTGTACCGATGGAACCGCCAATGGCGATCATCGTCAGGTGACGCGCCTTCAGTTCACGACGTAGCGTGGGCGCTTCTGTGGTTTTAATTTCTGAAACCATGTGAAAATGCTGTCCATTTAATAAATGAGGCGCGATTGTAGCAGACGATCCGCGTTCCTTCCGGCAGAAATAGGCAGTTATAAGAGAGCTTCATGACTCGGCCAGGATTATAAGCAACGCAGAAATCGGGTCTTTCCCCTCTCCCCCGTTGAGGAGAGGGGAAGATTACATCTCGCAGTAGCGCAGAAAACGCTGCAAAGAGCTGGAAAGATGCTTCTGACGATGATGGATACACCAGAGCGTGCGCACCAGTTTCGGCAGCGGAATGGGGACTTCGACCAGCGACCCCGTCTCAAGCTGTTCGGCAATGACCCGCCGGGAGAGGCAGCTAATACCTAAACCATGACGCACTGCATGTTTAATCGCCTCGGAGTTGCCCAGTTCCATCCCCAACTGGAACTGGGGCAGATGGGACAGTAGCAGGTAATCGACGATTTCGCGCGTGCCCGAACCCTGTTCACGCAGGATCCACTGTGCCTGCGCCAGTCTTTCCAGCGTGACTTCGCCCTGTAGCAAAGACGAAGCCGGGGAAGCAAACACCACCAGTTCATCTTCCAGCCAGGGTTCAGCAATGATATCAACGTTGTGGCAGGGTCCTTCAATAAGACCGATATCCACACGAAAATCGATCACTGCGTTGATGACATCCTGGCTATTGCCAACGCTCATCTCCAGCGGCAGGGTCGGGAAATCCCGACGGTAGCGGGCGATCACTTCCGGAAGGATGTAGTTCCCAATCGTACTACTGGCAAACACGCGGATCGCACCGTTGTCTTCACGGAACAACTGTTCGATTTCGGTAGCCTGTTCAAGCAATGCCAAAGCACGCGGGTAGAGCAGACGACCATGTTCGTTGACGACTAACCGCTTCCCAACCCTGTCGAAAAGCTGAACACCCAGTTGTCCTTCGAGATCGGTCAATGCCGCGCTGACCGCGGATTGAGAGAGGGCCAGCATCTGTGAGGCCTGTGTCGTCGACCCACTCTTCAGCACTTCGGCGAAAACTTCCAGCTGACGCAATGTAATGTGCATGGTTGCTTACCACTTATATAGATTAATTATAAGTATATAATCAATTTTATTTTTAAACCAGAGCGGCGTAGTCTTTAGCCAGACAAAGGAGAAGGTTATGTCAGAACTCACCTTACAGCATCATCGTACATTGTGGCACTTCGTGCCGGGTCTTGCGCTCAGCGCAGTGGTAACCGGCGTCGCGTTATGGGGCGGCAGCATTCCAGCCATCGCTGGAGCAGGCTTTAGCGCCTTAACACTGGCGATATTGCTCGGCATGGTCGTGGGAAATACCGTTTACCCACATATCTGGAAATCCTGTGATGGCGGCGTAATTTTTGCCAAACAGCACCTGCTGCGCCTCGGGATCATTCTTTACGGTTTTCGTCTTACCTTTTCGCAAATCGCCGATGTCGGCGTCAGCGGGATTGCTATTGACGTCCTGACCCTGACCAGCACCTTTTTACTGGCCTGTTTTATTGGTCAGAAAGTCTTTGGGCTGGATAAGCAAACCAGTTGGTTAATCGGTGCAGGGAGCAGTATTTGTGGTGCAGCAGCGGTGCTGGCAACAGAGCCTGTCGCTAAAGCCGAATCCAGTAAAGTGACAGTTGCAGTGGCGACGGTGGTGATTTTCGGTACGCTGGCGATTTTCCTCTATCCGGCTATGTATCCGCTGGTAGCCCACTGGTTTAGCCCGGAAACCTATGGCATCTATATCGGCTCGACCGTACATGAAGTCGCGCAGGTGGTGGCAGCGGGTCACGCCATTAGCCCGGATGCAGAAAACGCGGCGGTAATTGCCAAAATGCTGCGCGTGATGATGCTGGCACCCTTCCTGATTTTCCTGGCAGCACGGGTAAAACAGCTGGCTCCAGCGGGCAGTAATCAGAAAAGTAAAATCACCATTCCGTGGTTTGCGATCCTGTTCATCGTGGTGGCGATTTTTAACTCCTTCCACCTCCTGCCCAAAGCGGTAGTGGATATGCTGGTCACGCTGGATACCGTACTGCTGGCGATGGCGATGGCGGCGTTGGGTGTGACAACTCACGTCAGCGCGCTGAAAAAAGCCGGAGCAAAACCGCTGCTGATGGCGCTGGTACTCTTTGTCTGGCTGATTGTCGGCGGTGGTGCGATTAACCTTGTGGTCCATAGCCTGATGGCATAAACCACTACATCCTTCTCCTGTTAACCCGCTATCATAAGCATTTCGGGTTAACAGGAGTCCCTTTATGAAATATGTTGGAGCGCACGTTAGCGCTGCCGGTGGCCTTGCGAATGCCGCCATTCGCGCCGCCGAAATCGAGGCGACCGCTTTCGCCCTGTTCACCAAAAATCAGCGCCAGTGGCGCGCTGCACCGCTCACCACAGACGTGATTGATGATTTCAAAGCCGCCTGCGAGAAATATCATTACGGGCCGGGCCAAATCCTTCCCCACGACAGCTATCTAATCAACCTCGGTCATCCGGTTGAAGAGGCACTGGAAAAATCCCGCGAGGCGTTTCTTGATGAAGTCCAGCGCTGCGAACAGCTTGGGCTGACGCTGCTGAACTTCCATCCTGGGAGTCATCTGATGCAAATTGATGAAGATGCCTGTCTGGCGCGCATTGCCGAATCTATTAACATCACGCTGGATAAAACCAAAGGTGTCACCGCGGTGATTGAGAACACTGCCGGTCAGGGTAGCAACCTCGGCTTTAAGTTCGAACATCTGGCGGCGATTATCGACGGTGTTGAGGATAAAACCCGTGTCGGCGTGTGTATTGATACCTGCCACGCTTTTGCGGCTGGCTACGATCTGCGCACAACCGAAGCAACGAAAAACACATTTGAAGAGTTCGAGCTCATCGTTGGCTTTAAGTACCTGCGCGGAATGCACTTAAACGATGCGAAAAGCGCCTTTGGCAGCCGCGTTGACCGCCACCACAGTCTGGGCGAAGGCAATATTGGTCACGATGCGTTTCGCTTTATCATGCAGGACGCCCGCTTCGACGGCATTCCGATGGTGCTGGAAACCATCAACCCCGATATCTGGGCCGAAGAGATTGCCTGGTTGAAGGCGCAGCAGACCGCAGAACAAATGGCATAAAAAAAGCCGGGTGCAAATGCAACCCGGCTTTTTTGTTGTTTACCGCTTAGGCGGCTTTCGCGACCACTTCCGCTTCCGGACGTTTCAGCACGGCATAAGACAGACCCGCCACCAGCGTACCAGCAACAATCGCCATCAGATACCCCAGAACCGGGGTGATTGCACCTGGGATCAGCAGAACAAACAGACCACCGTGTGGAGCCATCAGTTTCGCGCCAATTGCCATCGAGATTGCACCAGTCACGGCACCACCCGCGATACAGCACGGCAGCACACGCATTGGGTCACGAGCCGCGAATGGGATCGCCCCTTCGGTGATGAAGCACAGACCCAAGACCAGTGCCGCTTTTCCGCCTTCCTGCTGGGCTTTATCGAACTTACGGCGGGCAACAATCGTCGCCAGACCGAGAGCCAGAGGAGGCACCATACCTGCCGCCATGATGGCAGCCATTGGTGCGTAGGTCTGGGTACTCAACAGGCCAACACCAAAGGCGTACGCCGCTTTGTTCACCGGGCCACCCATGTCGGTACACATCATGCCACCGAGGATTGCACCCAGCAGAACCGCGTTCGCGGTACCCATGGTTTGCAGCCAGTGGGTCAGACCCGCCAGAATACCCGCAACAGGTTTACCGATGAGGTAAATCATTGCCAGACCGACCACCAGGCTGGAAATCAGCGGGATGATCAGAATCGGTTTCAGCGCTTCCATACTCTGCGGCAGTTTCAGCTTCGAGCTGATCAGCTTCGCAACGTAACCGGCCAGGAAACCGGCAATGATACCGCCGATAAAACCAGAACCCGTGCTCACCGCCAACATACCGCCGATAAGACCAGGCGTCAGACCCGGACGGTCAGCGATGGAGAAGGCGATAAAGCCCGCCAGCACAGGCACCATCAGCGCGAACGCAGAACCCCCACCAATCTGCATTAAAGCAGCAGCCAGCGTCCCCTGCTCTTTAAATGCGGTGATACCAAATGCGAATGACAGCGCGATACACAGACCACCCGCAACCACCATCGGCAGCATGTAAGAAACACCGGTCAGCAGGTGGCGATAGGCGCCTGCTGACTCTTTCTTACCTTCCGTCGCACTTTGACTGGTACCCGTTGCCTGATAAGGCTTCGCTTCGACCAGCGCTTTATCAAACTCCTGAGCGGTCTTTTTCAGTGCCAGACCTGTCGAAGTGCGGTACATCGGCTTACCTGAAAATTTCGCCAGATCCACCTCGATATCCGCCGCCACAATCACCAGATCGGCTTCAGCCACTTCTTCTGGAGTAATGGCATTGCCGGCACCAACGGAGCCGCGGGTTTCAACTTTTACCCACCAGCCGCGCTTTTTCGCTTCGGTTTCAATGGCTTCAGCCGCCATAAAGGTATGAGCTACCCCTGTAGGACAGGCCGTCACCGCAACAATGCGTTTTGGTCCAGAAGCCGCAACCGGTGCCGCAGCAACAGGTGCGCTGTAAACAGACGCGTGACCTTTCGCTTCGCTCAGGAACAGTTCCGGGTGTGCCACCGCACGATTAATATCGCCCAGCCACACATTTTTGCCATTCAGCGCACTGTCAGCCGGGATTTTATCGCCCAGAACAATGACCAGTTCGGCATCGCCCGGGTTATCAATCATCTCGAGATGTGCTTTGTTCGCCGCCGCTCCCAGCAAGGTCTTCGCCATATAGGCGCGAGCCTGTCCGAGACCGGAGTCAATGATCAGCAGCGTTTTCATTATTCCTCTCCTGCTGTTAGTTAAAAGGTTTTAAGTCAACGCGCGCCATCATCGCGGCTAACTGGGTACGATCGGTAATACCGACATTGCTCTGGCTTACAGCCAGGGCAGCAACGGCGGTGGCAAGACGTAAAGTATGTTCACTGGATTCACGCATCAGCAGACCATAAATCAGGCCGCCAACCATTGAATCCCCTGCGCCGACGGTGCTGACAACATCGACCGACGGCGGTTTGGCGATCCATTCGCCAGAAGCGTTAACCCACAACGCTCCTTCTGCACCAAGAGAGATAACTACGTGGGCGATACCCTGCTCGCGCAGCGCATGGGCAGCATCAATCACATCTTTTAATTCTGGCAGCTTACGACCGGCCCAGATCTCCAGTTCGCGGCGATTAGGTTTCACCAGCCACGGCGACGCTTTCAGTCCCGCGACCAGTGCATCACGGCTACTGTCAAAAATAATGCATGGACACTGGCTGCGCAGGCGCGTCATCCAGTCGGTAAATGCTTCCGGACTGACGCCGGACGGCAGGCTACCGCTGACGCACACCATGTCGAACTGACCAAGCCAGGTCAGAGAATCGTTAACAAAACGCTCCCAGTCTGACGGCGTCACTTCGAAACCAGAGAAGTTCAGATCGGTCACTTCGCCGTCTTTCTCCGTCAGCTTGACGTTGATACGGGTGCGGCCCTGAACAACCTGAAAACGGTTGGCAATGCCCAGCTCGCTGAACAACTGCTGGAAACCATCCTGGTTATCTTTACCGAGGAATCCACCCACGGTGACATCAATACCAAGGTCCTTGAGCACTTTCGCGACGTTAATCCCTTTACCCGCAGCATGCAGGCCAGTGGTACGCACGAGGTTTACTTCGCCGCGCTCAATCTCCGGGCAAAACCCCACCAGGTCGTAAGCCGGGTTCAGCGTAATAGTCGCAACACGTCTGCTCATTATGCGCCCTCCCCCAGACCTGCCGCGATGGCGTCGCCAATCGCTTTCAGCGCCTGTTCAGCATCCGCACCCTGTGCGGTAAAACGCAGACGGTGACCTTTCTTCACGCCCAGCGCGACAACTTTCATCAGACTACGGCCGTTGGCCGGTTTACCTGTGCCATCAAGGTTGGCCACGGTGATCTCACTTTCAAATTGTTTAATGGTATTTACCAGCATGGTACCTGGACGGGCATGCAGGCCGTGTTCGTTACGCACCACAAATTCAGCGTTTAGAACATCGTCAGTCAGCGCATCATCGCTGGTCAGCAGAGCCAGCACCGTCGCCGCATCCGCGTTCAGCAGTTTTTCAGCTTTGTTATTCAGCAGCAGATCGCCCAGGCGCTTCAGCACGGAAACCGGCTGTTCATCGTTCATCGCCACGGTCAGCAGCATGGCCGCACGCTCGCCTTCGACGTCAAACGCATTAGCCGCACGGCTCACTGCGATAGCGCTACGCAGGTTGCCTTCAGCACTGTCGTTCAGCCAGATACCCTGACCGAGATTCAACGGCTTATCATTGATTACGCGCGTCACAAATGTGGCATCTGCTGCACCGGCTTCTTTCAGGCGACCGGCATTCAGCGCCTGGAGTGTCACCAGATCGGAGGCGACGACATCCAGCGTCAGCGTTTCATTATCCAGTTTCAGCGCTTCACTCTGTTTTTCGCCCATCAGCAAGGCGCGCAACTCTTCAGCTGTCGTTGCTGACTTTAACTGTTCAGCGACGGAATCATCGCTCAGGACATGCGTCAGCTGACGCAGCAGACCTAAGTGTTCGTCGCTGCTGGCAGCGATACCGATGGCCACATACGCCACCTGACCGTCACCCCAGAGAACACCCTGCGGGAACTGATAAACCTTCACCCCGGTTTTCAACACCTGGTCGCGGGTGTCTGTTGTACCGTGCGGAATGGCGATCCCATTACCGAGGAAGGTAGAGGTTTGCTGCTCGCGCGCCAGCATGCCATTTACATAGCCATCCGCGACATTACCCGCCTGCACAAGGGCAGCGGCAACCTGGCGAATAGCCTCTTCTTTATCCCCGGCCTGTGCGCCCGGGTGGATATCCTGAACAGATAACTGGAACATGGTTCTCCTCTCCTGCTGAACTTGAATCGTTTCAGCCTTAATGAGAAAAAATGCGCTAGCCTGCTCCGTTTGTTAAAACAAGATAGCGCTGAAACGTTTCAAAAAGTCTTGCGCTTTCTGCAATGCCTTGCAAGTAAACTCGTATTTCTGATCTCAGAATTTAGAGATACAGCACATTTCTTCTCCGTTCAGCTGAATTTTGCTGAAGTTCAGCAAGTCAGTTTCAGCTAAGGTCAGCCAGACCGTATGTAAGTTGAAATGCCATTTTGATTTTTCGTGGCGTAATTGACCGCACCCTCTGTTTATTTAATGACTGCCAGCGTAAACTCCGCCTCTCTCTGTTACTCGTTAATTATAAAACATGCATAACACCCCCGCGGCCACCTCGCCAAAACCCTTTGATTTAACTTCAGCAGCGTTCCTGATTGTTGCCTTTTTTACGGGTATTGCCGGTGCGTTACAGACGCCGACGCTGAGCTTATTTCTGACCAATGAGGTTCACGCTCGTCCGGCCATGGTGGGCTTCTTTTTTACCGGAAGCGCCATCATCGGCATTCTGGTCAGTCAGTTTCTGGCGGGCCGTTCCGACAGAAAAGGTGATCGTAAAAGCCTGATTGTCTTTTGCTGTCTGCTGGGGGTGCTCGCCTGCGTTCTGTTTGCCTGGAACCGCAGCTATTTCATTTTGCTGTTCATCGGGGTATTCCTGAGTAGCTTTGGTTCGACGGCTAACCCACAGATGTTCGCGCTTGCCCGCGAGCACGCTGACCATACCGGGCGTGAAGCGGTGATGTTCAGCTCGGTATTGCGTGCTCAGGTGTCGCTGGCATGGGTGATCGGCCCCCCATTGGCTTACGCGCTGGCGATGGGGTTTGGTTTTACGGTGATGTACCTTAGTGCGGCTGTCGCATTTGTGGTATGTGGCGTGCTGGTGTGGTTCTTTCTGCCGTCAATGCGTAAAGAGCCCAAAGTGGCAACGGGTGTGCTGGAAGCGCCACGCCGTAACCGCCGCGATGCTCTGCTCCTGTTTGTTATCTGTACCCTGATGTGGGGCACTAACAGCCTGTATATCATCAATATGCCGCTGTTTATTATTGATGAGCTGCATCTGCCAGAAAAGCTGGCAGGTATCATGATGGGGACAGCGGCCGGGCTTGAGATCCCGACGATGCTCATCGCAGGCTATTACGCTAAGCGCTTCGGTAAGCGTTTTCTGATGCGTATCGCCGCTGGCGCCGGGCTGCTTTTCTATATCGGTATGCTGACGGTACATACGCCGGGGTTGTTGCTGGCTTTACAGCTGCTGAACGCTATCTATATTGGCATTCTGGCCGGGATTGGCATGCTCTATTTCCAGGATCTGATGCCGGGTCAGGCAGGCTCAGCCACGACCCTTTATACTAATACCACCCGTGTGGGCTGGATTATCGCTGGTTCAATGGCCGGGGTCGTTGCAGAAATCTGGAACTATCACACGGTGTTCTGGATTGCGCTGGTGATGTGCACGCTGACGATTGGCTGTCTGACACGAATTAAAGACGTTTAAGGTGCGGTGAGCGATTCCAGCTCGAGCAGATACGTCATCGCCTGTGCTCGCGTGCTGCCACACATTTCGGCTGTTGGCTGAAGTCCGGAGCAAACCTTCGGGCGCAGGGGCGAACCAAAGATCATACACAGGTTAGTTTCAGAGAGCTGAACGCAGCGGGTATTGGCAGGCTTGCCCTCTGGCATTCCTGGAATGGGGCTTGAAATGGACGGTGCGGTACAGCACGCGCCGCAATCTGGACGACAATCCATAAACGCTCTCTTTCGCTGACGAAGGCCCGCGCAGTCGGGCATCGCGCGCACAGTAACACCTTTTGCGTATTGATAGCAAAAGCCACGAATTCCTCTTGCCTGAAAGGCCGCGCACGAGTAATTTGGCGCGATATTTTTTACCTTCCGTATACAGGATTACTGCAATGCCAAGAGCGAACGAAATTAAGAAAGGTATGGTACTGAATTACAACGGCAAACTGCTGATTGTGAAAGATATCGATATTCAGGCACCTAGCGCCCGTGGTGCAGCGACGCTGTACAAAATGCGTTTCGCCGATGTGCGTACCGGCCTGAAAGTTGAAGAGCGTTTTAAAGGTGACGATATCGTTGATACCGTGACCCTGACCCGTCGCTATGTCGATTTTTCCTATATCGACGGCAACGAATACGTGTTCATGGATAAAGAAGATTACACCCCGTATATCTTCACGAAAGATCAGATCGAAGAAGAGCTGCTGTTTATTCCTGAAGGCGGTATGCCAGACATGCAGGTTCTGACCTGGGATGGTGTGCTGCTGGCGCTGGAACTGCCTCAGACCGTCGATCTGGAAATCGTTGAAACTGCACCAGGTATCAAAGGCGCATCTGCAAGCGCCCGCAACAAACCGGCTACCCTGACTACCGGTCTGGTTGTTCAGGTCCCTGAATACCTGTCTGCAGGCGAGAAAATTCGCATCCATATCGAAGAAAAACGTTATATGGGTCGCGCTGACTAACACAAAAAACCCGGCTTTGCGCCGGGTTTTTCTTTTACAGCAATTCAGGATACTTCGTCATCTTCAGCGCCAGCTCTATGCCGCGCACTTCCGCCATCCCTTTCAGACGACCGATTGCCGAATAACCTGGGTTCGTTTTCTTACGCAGATCGTCCAGCATCTGGTGCCCGTGATCCGGGCGGAATGGAATAGGACGCACATCGCCAACCTGCTTACGACGTACTTCTTCCGCCAGAATGGCATCCACCACCGCGACCATATTCACATCACCGCCAAGGTGCGCTGCTTCGTGGAAGGTTTTGGGGTTCTCTTCACGACAGGTCGCGCGCAAGTGAGTAAAGTGAATACGATCGCCGAAGGTTTCAATCATCCGCACCAGATCGTTATCCGCGCGCACGCCGTAGGAGCCGGTACACATGGTAAAGCCGTTGTAGATGCTGTCTACCGTCTCTTTCAGCCACTGCATATCTTCAATGGTTGAAACGATACGCGGCAGGCCGAGGATAGGACGCGGAGGATCGTCCGGATGTATCGCCAGGCGAACGCCCGCTTCTTCTGCGACGGGTACAATCGCGCGCAGGAAGTACGCCATGTTTTCACGAAGCTGATGCTTATCAATGTCGCCATATTCCGCCAGACGCGCACGGAATTGATCCAGCGTATAACCTTCTTCCGCACCAGGCAGACCAGCAATGATATTTCGGGTCAGCTTTTCGATGTCCGCGTCACTGGCGGCGTTAAACCACGCGCGCGCCTGCTGCTGCTCTTCAGCGGTGTAATCCGCTTCGGCACCAGGACGTTTCAGAATGTGCAGTTCAAATGCCGCAAAAGCAATCTGATCGAAACGCAGTGCTTTTGAACCGTCCGGCATCTGATATTCAAGGTCAGTGCGCGTCCAGTCCAGGATAGGCATGAAGTTATAGCACACCGTATCAATGCCGCATGCCGCGAGGTTGCGAATACTCTGCTGATAGTTGGCAATCCAGGTCTGGTACTCCCCTGTATGGGTTTTGATATCTTCATGAACCGGAATGCTTTCCACCACAGACCAGGTTAACCCCTTCTCTGCCAGCAGCGCCTGACGCTTTTGAATTTCATCAACCGGCCATACCTGGCCGTTAGGAATATGATGCAGTGCCGTGACGACCCCCGTTGCGCCAGCCTGACGCACATCATCAAGAGAAACCGGATCGTTCGGCCCGTACCAACGCCAGGTTTGTTCCATTGCCCACCCCTCAAGTTGTTATACCAATATGTGTTAATGCGATGACGACTACCATACATGTTTACCATGAAGGGTCAATACACCGCCACACATTGATTGATCGAACTCACAGAACAGTGATAATTACGGCTCACCAATTTTATTTGTTGTCATATAACTTTACACTGGCATTGTTAATTAATGGTTAATCAGGTGTGTATTTCATGAAGACAATTGCCTCCACCGCCCTTCCTGCTCATGTTCAGCAACCCCGCTACGATCGTCAGCAATTACGCTCCCGCATCGTCCATTTTGGCTTCGGTGCGTTTCACCGCGCGCATCAGGCATTGTTAACAAACCGGGTGCTGAATGAAAAAGGCGGCGACTGGGGGATTTGTGAGATAAGCCTGTTTAGCGGTGATGTGCTGATGGGTCAGTTGCGTGCGCAGGATCATCTCTTTACCGTTCTGGAGAAAGGTGCTGAGGGGAATCAGCCAATCATTATTGGCGCCGTACATGAATGCCTGAACGCAAAGCTGGACTCTCTGCCTGCCATTATTGAGAAATTTTGTGAACCTCAGGTGGCCATTGTGTCGCTCACCATCACGGAGAAAGGTTATTGCATCGATCCCGCCACCGGTAAACTGGATCTGCAAAACCCGCGGATTATCCACGACCTGGAAAATCCATCTGAGCCGCATTCCGCCCCGGGGATCCTTGTCGAAGCACTCCATCGTCGCCGTGAGCGCGGCTTACCTGCTTTTACCGTGCTTTCTTGCGACAATATCCCTGACAACGGCCATGTGGTGAAAAATGCCGTGTTGGGCATGGCGCAAAAACGCTCTCCGGCACTCGCTGCGTGGATTGATAGCCACGTGAGTTTTCCCGGAACCATGGTCGACAGGATTGTTCCTGCTGCAACAGAGGCCTCACTGGCAGAAATCACCGAAGCACTCGGCGTTGAAGATCCATGCGCCATCAGCTGCGAACCGTTTATTCAGTGGGTGATCGAAGATAACTTTGTCGCCGGACGTCCGGCGTGGGAAGTGGCAGGCGTCCAGATGGTGCAGGACGTTCTGCCCTGGGAGCAGATGAAACTACGCATGCTCAACGGCAGCCACTCTTTCCTGGCGTATCTGGGGTATCTCGCGGGCTACGCCCATATTAATGAATGTATGGAGGACACAGCGTTCCGCGAAGCCGCCCGTCGGCTCATGCTGAACGAACAGGCGCCAACATTACGCATTAAGGATGTCGATCTCACCGCATACGCCGATAGCCTGCTTGAACGCTTTGCTAACCCGGCCTTGCAGCACCGTACCTGGCAAATTGCAATGGATGGTAGCCAGAAACTGCCTCAGCGAATGCTGGATGGGGTGCGTATCCATCTTGAGCGAAAAACCACCTGGCCATTGCTGGCTCTGGGCGTGGCTGGCTGGATCCGCTATGTCAGCGGGACTGACGAACGCGGAAACACAATTGATGTCCGCGATCCCCTCAGCGATAAAATCCGTGCGCTTGTTGTTGCCAGCAACGACACCGAACGCGTCAGCGCTCTGCTGGGGCTGAGCGAGGTCTTTGGTCACGACCTCGTGGAAAATAGCGTTTTTGTCGAGGCTGTTAGTCAGGCTTATCAGCGCATTGCCCGCCACGGTGCACGTCAGGCTGTTATTGAAACGTTAAATCTTTAACGATTATTGCGCTTAACACGAACGGAGAGTACCTCCGTTCGCCCTTCCCCTTCTCATTGCGCCCTTTTTTCGCCAGGATAAGAGATAATTGTTATAGCATCACAATTCTCTTCTGGAGCGCACGTGACCAAAACCAACCTCATCACCGGTTTTCTCGGCAGCGGTAAAACCACGTCAATTCTTCACCTGCTGGCGAATAAAGATCCAGCCGAGAAATGGGCCGTACTGGTCAATGAATTTGGCGAAGTGGGCATCGACGGCGCATTACTGTCAGACAGCGGTGCGATGATCAAAGAGATCCCTGGCGGATGCATGTGCTGCGTCAATGGTTTACCCATGCAGGTAGGACTCAATACGCTGCTGCGTCAGGGCAAACCCGATCGCCTGCTGATTGAACCCACCGGGCTGGGTCACCCGAAGCAGATCCTTGATTTACTGACTGCACCGGTTTACGAACCGTGGATTGATCTGCGCGCCACGCTGTGCCTGCTTGACCCTCGCCAGCTTCTGGATGATAAAGCGGTGGCTAACGAGAACTTCCGCGATCAACTCGCTTCAGCAGACATTATCGTTGCCAATAAAGAAGATCGCGCGACGGTTGAAAGCCAGGCCGCGCTGGACGCGTGGTGGCAACATTTCGGCGGTAATCGTCAACGGGTACAGACCACTCAGGGGAGGATTGATAGCGCCCTGCTTGATCTTCCTCGTCTGAACATAGCGGAACTTCCGGCCAGTGCAGAACATGCCCATAGCCATCCGGTGAAACAGGGTCTGGCTGCCCTCAGCCTGCCGGAACACCAGCGCTGGCGCCGTAATCTGAATAGTGGTCAGGGGTATCAGGCCTGTGGATGGATCTTCGATGCAGATACCGTTTTTGACACCATCGGGATCCTTGAGTGGGCCAGACTTGCTCCGGTCGATCGCGTTAAAGGGATCATGCGCACACCAGACGGGCTGGTACGGATCAACCGTCAGGGTGAAGATTTCTTCATTGAAACGCAAAATGTCGCCCCGCCGGACAGCCGAATAGAGTTAATTAGTGCGGTTAACGCCGACTGGAATGCCCTGCAGTCCAGCCTGTTGAAGCTTCGTTTAAGTTCGGGCGGCTAACGTTGCCCCTGTTTTCACTCTCTGTTGAACGTTATGACGACTCGATTTCCCCTGATATTACTGCTTAATGTCGCCGGTCTGGCGCTCTTTTTCTCCTGGTATATCCCGGCGAATCATGGTTTCTGGTTCCCGCTGGATTCTGCAATCTTTCACTTCTTCAATCAGGAGTTGGTGAAGAGCAATGCCTTCCTGTGGCTGGTCGCTATCACCAATAACCGCGCCTTCGACGGTTTCTCGTTGCTGGCAATGGGCTGCCTGATGCTCTCCTTCTGGTTGAAAGAGGACAAAGCGGGGCGTCGGCGTATTATGATCATCGGTCTGGTGATGCTACTGTTTGCCGTGGTCATTAACCAGCTGGCAACGGCGATTATTCCGGTTAAGCGCTCCAGCCCCACGCTCTTCTTCAGCGATATTTATCGTGTCAGTGAATTGCTGCATATTCCAACAAAAGATGCCTCGAAGGACAGTTTCCCTGGGGATCACGGCATGATGCTGCTTATTTTTTCCGCAGTTATGCTTCGTTATTTCGGCAGAAAAGCCTTCGCAATAGCCCTGATTATTTTTGTGGTTTTTGCTTTTCCACGCGTAATGATTGGTGCCCACTGGTTCACCGATATTGCTGTCGGTTCGCTCTCCGTTGTGCTGATTGCCCTGCCGTGGTGTTTGATGACACCGTTGAGCGACGGGATAATAGCGCTGTTTGATCGCTATCTTCCCGGAAAAGCGCAACAACAATTAAACAAATAACTAACCTAAATTAACGTTAGCTATCAGGGATCGACATGATCCCTGACGGGTCTCCCACCGCGATCTTTTCGCTTTGTCATATTCCTGTCATCACATTCATGATAAAAATGAATCAATTACGCGATAACGCAGCGGATCTGCCGGTATTTTGAGCAATTACATGTTTTTACTTTCTGTATCACAATTTCTTATAAAAAAAAGGCTTTTTTTACTCGCAATACCCCAGGCAATCGGTTAATCTCGAACTCGTTTTGCCCCATAGAGATAATTATTTCGCTGGCGCATAATTTTGTGCGCTGTGCCACAAATGTGAGCAGAAAGAATTGTCTCAATGTGAACAGATAATTAGTCTCGTCACGTTTGGCATTTTTATAACGATATTTGTCGTTAAGGACTTCAAGGGAAAATAAACAAAATGGTCAAATCTCAACCGTTTCTGAGATATATCTTACGGGGGATCCCGGCGATAGCAGTCGCGGTACTGTTATCTGCATGTAGTACATCGAACACCGCAAAGAATATGCATCCTGAGACGCGTGTTGTGGGAATGGAAGATTCCTCGTCACTGCAAGCCTCTCAGGATGAATTTGAAAATATGGTACGTAATCTGGACGTGAAGTCCCGCATTATGGACCAGTATGCTGACTGGAAAGGCGTGCGTTACCGTCTTGGCGGCAGCACTAAAACAGGTATTGATTGTTCCGGTTTTGTACAGCGTACTTTCCGTGAGCAATTCGGGTTAGATCTTCCGCGTTCGACGTACGAACAGCAGGAGATGGGCAAGTCGATTTCGCGTACCAAACTGCGCACCGGTGACTTAGTTCTGTTCCGCGCAGGTTCTACAGGTCGACACGTTGGCATCTACATTGGTAATGACCAGTTTGTACATGCTTCCACCAGCAGCGGTGTGACCATTTCCAGCATGAACGAACCGTACTGGAAAAAACGCTACAACGAAGCGCGCCGCGTACTGACCCGCAGTTAATATGGAAATTGTATCGTTGGTTATCCCTTGGCTGGCGATATGATGAAAAAAAGCACTGCTTCGGCGGTGTTTTTTTTTGCCCGTTACACTGAATACATTCAGCGGCAATTCAGGAACCACAACGTCTATGTTCACCCGCTACTTCTCCAGTAATCGCAAGATACTGATCCTCAGTATTATCACCGGCCTGATCACTGCCCTGCTCCTGGGGTCATTGCAATTTTTCTGGAGCTACCACAAGCGGGACGTTAAATTCGACACCCTGATCAAAGATATTAGCCTCTATATGGAGAGCTATTTTGGAGAGTTAAAAACCTCTATCGACATCCTCCAGCCGCTCACGTTGAACAATTGCCATGACGTCAATGCAGAACTGACCTCACGCGCAGCCTTTAGCCTCAACGTGCGCGCCTTCCTGCTGGTCAGGGACAAAATCGCGTTCTGCTCTTCCGCCACAGGCCCGATGAATGTCCCGATGGAGGAGCTGATACCCGAGCTGCACATCAATAAGCAGATCGATATGGCGTTGCTTCCGGGCACTCCCATGCTGCCCAACAAGCCCGCGATTGCCATCTGGTACCGCAACCCGTTAGTAAAAGATGGCGGTGTGTTCACCTCGGTGAATATCAATCTGGCACCTTATCTGCTCTACACAGCACGCCAGGACCAGTTCGCAGGCATAGCCATTATCATTGGCGATTATGCGCTAACGACGATGTCCAGCAAGCTGGTCAAAGCGCTTGATTTAGGTGAAGCGCCGAGCCGCATCGCCACGCTGAAAGACGTCCCCCTGACCATTAAACTGTATGCGGACGCCTGGACCAGCGATGACATCCTTTTTGCCCTGTTCTTTGGGTTGGTATGCGGTATTGCCGCCGGATCGCTCAACTACTATATCCTCAGCATACGGCTGAATCCGGGCAAAGAAATTTTAAGCGCCATAAAGCGCGGTCAGTTCTACGTGGTCTATCAACCTGTTGTGGACGCAAAAGAGCTGAAAATGCGCGGCATCGAGGTGCTGATGCGCTGGAAACACCCGACCATGGGTGAAATTCCGCCTGACGCCTTTATCAATTTTGCCGAAGCACAGAAGTTGATCGTTCCGCTGACGCTGCATCTTTTTGATCTCATCATTCGCGATGCACCAGCGTTACAGACCGTGCTGCCACCGGGCGCAAAACTGGGCATCAACATTGCGCCAGGGCATCTGCATGCGGAAAGCTTCAAAGACGATATGCTCACCTTCAAAGCGTTACTGCCGCCAGATCACTTCCAGATCGTGCTGGAAATCACCGAGCGCGACATGCTTAACCACCGGGAAGCCAACAATCTTTTTGAATGGTTACACAATGAAGGGTTTGAAATAGCCATTGATGATTTTGGTACAGGCCATAGTGCGCTGATTTACCTTGAGCATTTCACCATGGACTATCTCAAAATCGACCGGGGTTTCGTTAACGCGATTGGTACAGAAACCGTCACCTCACCAGTGCTTGATGCTGTGCTGACACTGGCCAGACGCCTGAATATGTCGACCGTCGCGGAGGGTGTTGAAACGCCGGAACAGGCTGCATGGCTACGCGAACATGGCGTCAATTTCCTGCAGGGATACTGGATTAGCCGCCCGATGCCCCTGGATCAATTTCGCAAATGGCGGCCTGACGTTTCCCCCGGCGGTGAATAATTTCACATTACCTGTGGCGTCACTTATTATTCAGCTTAACTGAGCCGGTCTGTAAAAGAGGGAGCCGCCGCGAGATGTTTATGCGTTTCATGTTGCTGTTGTTGGTATTCATGAGCCTGCCAAGCCAGGCGCAAACCATCAAAGAAAACATCGCATTCGCGGTGATTGGCGAGCCGAAATACGCGGTTAATTTTACACACTTCGATTACGTCAACCCGGCCGCCCCCAAAGGCGGGAAGGTAACACTTTCCGCCACGGGCACGTTCGACAACTTCAACCGCTACGCCCTGCGTGGCGTGGCGGCAGCACGAACGGAATCGCTTTACGATACGCTTTTTGTCACGTCTGATGATGAGCCCGGCAGCTACTATCCGCTGATTGCTGATAACGTGCGTTACGCGGATAACTTTGCCTGGGCTGAAATCTCGATAAACCCTCGGGCACGTTTTCACGATGGTTCACCGGTTAAGGCCAGTGACGTCGCGTTCACCTTTCACAAGTTTATGACCGAAGGTGTTCCCCAGTTCCGCATTGTATATAAAGGCGCGTCAGTCAGCGCCATCGCGCCGCTTACCGTGCGCATTGCGTTGAGCGAACCGAACAAAGAGAACATGCTCAGCTTGTTCTCGCTACCTGTTATGCCTCAATCGTTCTGGAAAGATCACAAACTGAGCGACCCGCTCTCGACTCCCCCTCTGGCAGGCGGTCCTTACCGCATCACCGACTGGCGAATGGGGCAATATGTGGTCTATTCCCGTGTCAAAGACTACTGGGCGGCAAATCTGCCAGTCAACCGCGGTCGCTGGAATTTCGACACCCTTCGTTATGATTACTACCTCGACGATAACGTAGCATTTGAAGCATTCAAAGCCGGTGCCTTCGATCTGCGCGTTGAGAGCAGCGCCAAAAACTGGGCCACACGGTATATCGGGAAAAATTTCGCGAAAGGTTACATCGTTAAAGATGAACACAAAAATGAATCCGCCCAGGACACGCGCTGGCTAGCATTTAATATTCAGCGTCCGGTATTTAATGACCGCCGGGTACGGGAAGCGATTTCCCTGGCCTTTGATTTTGAGTGGATGAACAAAGCGCTGTTTTACGGTGCCTACAGCCGTGCGAACAGTTATTTCCAGAACACGGAATATGCCGCGCGTGACTACCCGAAAGCCGACGAACTGGTCCTGCTGGCACCGTTGAAAGCGGAAGTCCCCGCGGAAGTGTTCACCTCGGTGTTTCAGCCGCCCGTGTCGAACGGTGACGGCTATGACCGAGCCAACCTGCTGAAAGCCAGCAAGCTGCTGGATGACGCGGGCTGGCCCCTGAAGAATCAAAAGCGTGTTGATGCCAAAACGGGTAAGCCTCTCAGCTTTGAACTGCTGCTTTCGTCCGGGGGCAACGATCAGTGGGTACTGCCGTTTAAGCACAACCTTGAGCGGCTGGGCGTAACCATGAACATTCGCCAGGTTGATAACGCGCAGATTACCAATCGCATGCGCAGCCGCGATTACGACATGATGCAGCGCTTGTGGCCCGCACAGCCGTGGCCAAGCTCCGATCTGCAAATTTCATGGGCCTCCAGCTACATCGACTCCTCATATAATGCCCCTGGGGTAAAAAGCCCGGCGATTGATGCACTGATTGCGAAAATAGTGGCGGCGCAGGGGGATAAAGAAAAGCTCCTGCCGCTCGGGCAGGCGCTCGACAGGGTCTTAACCTGGAACTACTACATGCTTCCGATGTGGTATATGGGTGAAGATCGTCTTGCTCGCTGGGACAAGTTCTCCGTGCCTTCCGTACGCCCTGTCTATTCACTGGGCTTCGATACCTGGTGGTATGACGTCAACAAAGCCGCCAGACTCCCCGCTGAGCGACGATAAGGAATCATCATGGGTGCCTATCTTATCCGCCGTCTGCTGCTGGTCATCCCGACCCTGTGGGCCATCATCACGATTAACTTTTTTATCGTGCAAATCGCGCCTGGCGGCCCGGTTGATCAGGCTATTGCCGCCATCGAGTTTGGTAATAGCGGCGGCATGCCCGGCGGTGGTGGCGAAGGAATGGGCGCGAGCCATGCGCGAACCGGTGTAGGGAATATCAGTGAAAGTCATTATCGCGGTGGGCGTGGGCTGGATCCTGAAGTGATCGCCGAGATCACCCACCGCTATGGCTTTGACAAACCCATTCACGAGCGCTATTTCAAAATGCTCTGGGACTATATTCGCTTTGATTTCGGCGATAGCCTGTTTCGCAGTGCATCAGTCTTATCGTTGATTAAGCAAAGCCTGCCAGTGTCAATCACGCTGGGGTTGTGGGGAACGTTGATTATCTACCTGGTCTCGATTCCGCTCGGGATCCGTAAAGCCGTTTATAACGGCAGCCGTTTCGATATCTGGAGTAGCACGTTCATCATCATCGGTTATGCCATCCCGGCGTTTCTGTTTGCCGTCCTGCTGATTGTTTTTTTTGCCGGGGGGAGTTATTTCGATATCTTCCCGCTGCGAGGGTTAGTCTCCGCCGATTTCAGTACCCTGCCGTGGTATCAGAAAATCACCGACTATCTCTGGCATATCACGCTACCGGTTCTGGCAACGGTTATTGGCGGGTTTGCGGCTCTGACCATGCTGACCAAAAACGCCTTTCTTGATGAAATTCGAAAACAGTACGTCGTCACTGCCCGCGCCAAGGGCGTGAGTGAGAAGCAGATTATGTGGAAACACGTATTCCGCAACGCCATGTTACTGGTGATTGCCGGATTTCCTGCCACGTTCATCAGTATGTTTTTTACCGGTTCACTGCTGATCGAGGTGATGTTCTCACTCAACGGGTTGGGCCTGTTGGGCTATGAAGCCACCGTCTCGCGCGATTATCCGGTGATGTTTGGCACACTCTACATTTTCACCCTGATTGGCCTGCTGCTGAATATCATCAGTGATATCAGCTATACGTTGGTTGATCCCCGAATTGATTTTGAGGGCCGCTAATGTCGCGTTTAAGCCCCGTAAACCAGGCCCGCTGGGCCCGTTTTCGCCACAACCGCCGCGGCTACTGGTCACTGTGGATTTTTGCCGTGTTGTTTATTTTAAGCATGTGCTCTGAGTTGATTGCCAACGACAAGCCTTTGCTGGTGCATTTTAACGACCGCTGGTATGTACCGGTTCTCGCTAATTACAGTGAAAGCGATTTTGGTGGCCCGTTTGCAACACCTGCGGAGTATCAGGACCCGTGGCTTCGCCAGCAAATTGAGCAACATGGCTGGGCTATCTGGGCACCGGTGCGTTTTGGCGCAAACAGCATTAACTTTGCCACCACAGCGCCCTTCCCTTCCCCACCCTCTGCACAAAACTGGCTGGGAACGGATGCCAACGGTGGCGATGTCCTGGCGCGTATCCTTTATGGCACACGGATATCGCTTCTGTTTGGACTTATGCTGACACTGTTTTCCAGTGTGATGGGGGTCGTGGCCGGCGCGGTTCAGGGCTATTACGGTGGAAAAATAGACCTGTGGGGCCAGCGTGTTATTGAAGTCTGGTCAGGCATGCCGACACTGTTTCTGATCATCCTGCTGTCGAGTGTGGTACAGCCAAACTTCTGGTGGCTGTTAGGTATCACCGTACTCTTCGGCTGGATGGCGCTGGTGGGTGTCGTGCGGGCGGAATTTCTGCGCACCCGCAACTTCGACTATATTCGCGCCGCGCAGGCGCTGGGCGTGAGCGACCGCGGGATTATTTTCCGCCATATGCTGCCTAACGCCGTGGTGGCCACGCTTACCTTCCTGCCTTTTATTCTGTGTAGCTCCATCACCACTCTTACCTCGCTGGATTTTCTTGGCTTCGGGTTACCACTGGGTTCCCCGTCGCTCGGCGAGTTGCTGTTACAGGGCAAGAACAACCTACAGGCGCCGTGGCTGAGTATTACCGCCTTCCTTTCTGTGGCCGTGCTGCTTTCGCTACTGATTTTTATTGGCGAAGCCGTGCGCGATGCCTTCGATCCTAACAAGGCGGTATAAGATGACGCAGCCCCTTCTCAGTATTGATAACCTGTCGATTGCTTTTTCAACACAGGGTGAGATGCGCACCGTCGTCACCGACTTGTCACTCCAGATCCAGCGCGGTGAAACGCTGGCGCTGGTGGGTGAGTCAGGTTCAGGCAAGAGCGTCTCAGCGCTCTCCATCCTGCGTCTGCTGCCGTCTCCGCCCGTGAGCTACCCGCAAGGAGACATTCTGTTTCACGGCAGCTCGCTGTTGCACGCTGACGAACACACGCTGCGCGCAATCCGCGGTAATAAGATTGCCATGATTTTCCAGGAACCGATGGTTTCTCTTAACCCCCTTCACACCCTGGAAAAACAGCTCTATGAAGTCCTGTCCCTGCACCGGGGGATGCGCAAAGAAGCCGCGCGCGGGGAAATTCTGGACTGTCTTGAACGAACCGGCATACGCAATGCAGCCAAACGGCTGAATGATTTTCCGCATCAGCTTTCCGGCGGTGAACGTCAGCGTGTGATGATCGCCATGGCCCTGCTCACGCGACCAGAACTGTTGATTGCCGATGAACCTACAACGGCGCTGGACGTGACGGTGCAGGCGCAAATTTTGACGCTGCTGCGCGAGTTGCGTGACGAGCTGAACATGAGTTTGCTGTTTATCACGCACAACCTGAGTATCGTGAAAAAGTTGGCCGACAGCGTTGCGGTGATGCAAAACGGGCGATGTGTCGAGCAGAATGTCGCGTCCACGCTGTTAAACGCGCCACAACACCCGTATACCCAGCGCCTGCTCGACAGTGAACCCTCTGGCGACCCGGTTCCGCTGCCAGCTGACAGCATACCGCTGTTGCGTGTTGACGATTTGTCCGTCTCGTTTCCCATTCGCAAAGGTATTCTGCGGCGCGTCGTCGACCAGAATCCGGTGTTGAAAAATATCCGCTTCTCTCTGCGTCCGGGGGAATCTCTGGGACTGGTAGGTGAATCCGGTTCGGGTAAAAGCACCACCGGCCTGGCGCTGCTGCGCTTAATCGCTTCTCAGGGCGAGATCCTCTTTGACAACATGCCACTGCATCTCTGGAATCGACGCCAGATGCTTCCCGTACGCCCTCGTATGCAGGTGGTATTTCAGGATCCCAACTCCTCGCTTAACCCACGGCTCAGCGTGTTACAGATCGTTGAAGAGGGTCTGCGTGTTCATCAGCCCAGCCTGAATGGCCAACAGCGGGAACAGGAGGTTATGCGGGTGATGGCCGAAGTCGGTTTAGATCCCGAGACCCGTCACCGCTATCCGGCAGAATTCTCTGGCGGGCAGCGTCAGCGTATCGCCATTGCCCGTGCGCTGATCCTGAAACCGGAACTGATTATTCTGGATGAACCGACCTCCTCTCTGGACAGAACCGTCCAGGCGCAGATCCTGAAACTGCTCAAAGGGTTACAGGAAAAACATCGGCTGGCCTATATCTTTATCAGCCATGATTTACAGGTGGTTCGGGCGCTATGCCATCAGGTAATTGTGTTGCGACAGGGAGAAGTGGTCGAACAGGGGGAGTGCCAGCGCGTATTTACTGCGCCAACGCAGAGCTACACGCGCCAGCTGCTGTCAGCAGACTAGTGCTCAGAATGGATACTGGCCAGAGAAAGGCTCCGCAATAGCAACGCCAAAATTTTTCAGGCGGCAGGTCGCGGCAAATTCATCCTGACTTTTAACAAACAGGCACGGCTCACCTTCGCACTCCAGTACAGAGCTGTCTACTTCGATATCCGTCAACGCCTGGCTTAAGCGTTCCATAACCGGCCATGCGTCTTCGTCGCTCGGGCTGAGCAGTTTGAGCGCAACCAGACAATTATCGCAGCCCGCGGCACTTTGCGGAATCGGTTCAACTTTCGAACCTGCAAAACCCGCTGACCAGCGATAGCTCTGGGGCAAGCGATGGACAATGGAGAGTTGTAATGTATTCACGTTCGATCCCCGGAAGCAAAATTTACTTCACAATTTATTTACATTTATAGTAACACATCATCGCTAACCTGCACTATTCAGCGCTTTTTTATAGGTATCCAGGCTTGCGTCGGCGCTATATGTACCCGTTTCTGCGATCTAACTCAACCTTTTTGAATACAATGATGTGACTTTTTACATAAATAGATTTTACATAAAAGAAACAAACACCGGGTGTGTGAACGTGAGTTTGGTTGATATGCATCAACAAAAAAGGCCCTGTCGGGCCTTCTCTGTGCTTTAGTGAGCCGCTTTTCGCGGCCGACTTGCGTAAAGATAGAAGAGTATGGAGCTGGTTGCGCAAAAAGCCATCGCCCACAACATTGGCCAGGCCGTCGTAAAGGTAGCCATAGAAAGCAACGCCCCGACAATCGCCCCAATACCAAAGCGGAAGGTTCCTGCCAGTGACGATGCCGTTCCCGCCATATGCGGGAATTCATCAAGGATCACCGCCATCGCATTCGACGATACCATCGACACGCAGCCGACAAAGGCCGCCACCCCCACCACCAGCGCCCAGAAGCCCACGCCCAGAACCGCGCTAACCACCAGCCAGATCGCCATCACAAACTGGATCCACAGCCCGGCACGGAACATGTTCAGTGCCCCCACCCGCCGGACAAAACGGCTGTTGATGATGGTCATGATGAACAGGAAGACGATGTTAAGCGCAAAGTAATAGCCGAAGTGCTGCGGTGAAACATGGTTCAGTTCGATATAAACAAACGGCCCGGCGCTCAGGAAGGAGAACATCCCGGCGAAGCTGAACCCACTCGCCAGCATATAACTCAGCACACGCTTGTGGCGAAACAGTGAGGCGAAGTTGCCTATTGTGGTGCGGGTGTGAAATTTCTGACGGCGCTCGACGGGAAGCGTTTCATCAATAAAGAAGAAAATCATCGCGGAGGCCAGCAGCGCGGCCAGCGCCAGGATCCAGAAAATCGCATGCCAGCTAAACCACACCAGCACCGCACCACCCGCCATCGGGGCCACCAGAGGTGCAATCGTCGTCACCAGCATCACGAACGACATCATGCGGGAGAACTCTTCTTTCGGGTAGATATCGCGCATCAGAGCGTTAATCACCACACTTGCCGCTGCAGCTGCCAGACCGTGGAAGAAGCGCATGATAATCAGATGATCGATGGTCTGCGCCAGCGCACAGGCAACTGCCGCGGCCGCAAAGACTAACGTCCCACCCAGAATAACAGGCTTGCGTCCCAGGCTATCCGCCATCGGGCCATAAAACAGCTGTCCAAGAGCAAAGCCGAGTATATAGGTGCTGAGTGTCATCTGCGCGCTGCCTGCTGGTACACCAAACTGCGCGGCAATAACCGGCAGCGCAGGCAGATACATATCGATAGACAGCGGCATCAACATGGCCAGCAGGCCAAGAATGAAGACAATTTTGAACGACGAGTGTGGCCTGGTGGTCACAGAGTTCTCCTGAGATTAATGCGAAGGCAGACCGACGCTGGCGATCTCTTCTTCCGTTAACGGGCGGTATTCGCCTGGCGCCAGGTCGTGATCGAGTTCAATCGCACCAATCCGCTCACGATGCAAGCCGACAACGTGGTTCCCCACTGCAGCAAACATCCGTTTTACCTGATGATATCGCCCTTCGCTGATGGTCAGACGAACTTCGGTCGGGGTGATCACCTCAAGTACAGCAGGTTTGGTAAGATCTTTCTCATTATGCAGTTGAACGCCTTTGGCGAATTGCTCTGCCGTGTCATCCGCCACCGGAGACTCCAGCGTCACCAGATAGGTTTTCTCGCAATGATGGCGCGGAGAGGTAATACGGTGCGACCACTGCCCGTCGTCAGTCATCAGTACCAGTCCGGTGGTGTCGATATCCAGGCGACCAGCGGCATGCAGCTTGTGCGCAACCGGTTCGTCGAGGAAATAGAGCACTGTCGGGTGGTCTGGATCGTCCGTTGAACAGACATAGCCTTCCGGCTTATTGAGCATGAAATAGCGTGGGCCATGCTGCTGGGTCAGCGGATTGCCGTCATACTCAACCTGATGGTCAGGTTGCAGTTTGAAAGCGCTGTCTCTCACAATGTCGCCGTCCACGGTAACGCGGCTGGCGCGAATTTCACGCCCGGCAATAGCGCGGCTTACGCCGAGTTGCTGAGCGATAAACTTATCAAGTCGCATGAAATCTTTTTAGCCTTAATGGTGCTGGAAGTCGAACAGTACGTCCGAAAAAGAAGCAGTCTGGAACGGTTCAGTATAATGGTCTGGTTGCGCCACTCAAGGGAAAAAGTTTCGTGGCATACTATGTGCGGAATAATGAAACCGAGACCCCATGACTTTTACACTTCGCCCCTATCAGCAGGAAGCCGTCGACGCCACCCTCGCCTGGTTCCGTAAACACCGTGAACCCGCGGCGATTGTGCTTCCGACTGGCGTAGGCAAGAGCCTGGTCATCGCCGAACTGGCACGTCTGGCCCGTGGTCGCGTGCTGGTCCTGGCGCACGTTAAAGAGCTGGTCGCGCAGAACCATGCCAAATATTGCGCCCTTGGACTGGAAGCCGACATATTCGCCGCCGGACTAAAGCGTAAAGAGAGCCACGGTAAAGTGGTCTTTGGCAGCGTGCAGTCGGTAGCTCGCAACCTTGACCTGTTTCGCAGTGAATTTTCGCTGCTGATTGTTGACGAGTGTCACCGTATCAGCGATGACGACGACAGTCAGTATCAGCAAATCCTTACACACCTGAAAGAGGTGAATCCTCACTTACGTCTGCTCGGCCTGACCGCCACGCCGTTTCGTCTGGGTAAAGGCTGGATCTATCGCTTTCATTATCACGGTATGGTGCGTGGTGATGAAAAAGCGCTGTTCAGGGACTGTATCTATGAACTTCCGCTGCGCTACATGATTAAACACGGTTACCTGACGCCGCCTGAACGGCTGGATATGCCCGTGGTACAGTACGATTTCAGCCGATTACAGGCGCAGAGTAACGGGCTATTCAGCGAGGCTGACCTCAATCATGAACTGAAAAAACAAAAGCGCATTACGCCGCACATCATTAGCCAGATTGAGGAGTTCGCCGCGACACGTAAAGGGGTGATGATCTTTGCCGCCACCGTTGAGCACGCGCGAGAAATTACCGGGTTACTGCCCCCTGACGACGCGGCATTAATTACTGGCGAGACCCCAGGCCCGGAACGCGACAGCCTGATTGACGCCTTTAAAGCCCAGCAGTTTCGTTATCTGGTTAACGTGTCGGTATTAACCACCGGTTTTGACGCCCCACATGTCGATCTGATCGCTATTTTACGTCCGACCGAATCGGTCAGTCTGTATCAACAGATCGTCGGCCGCGGCCTGCGTCTGGCCCCCGGTAAAACCGACTGCCTGATCCTCGATTACGCCGGTAACCCTCACGATCTCTACTCCCCGGAAGTGGGCACACCAAAAGGAAAAAGCGACAATGTGCCGGTACAGGTCTTTTGTCCTGCCTGCGGTTTTGCCAACACTTTCTGGGGTAAAACCACCGCCGACGGTACGCTAATTGAGCATTTTGGTCGCCGCTGTCAGGGCTGGTTTGAAGATGACGAAGGGCATCGCGAGCAGTGCGATTTCCGTTTCCGCTTCAAGAACTGCCCACAATGCAACGCCGAAAATGACATTGCCGCACGCCGCTGCCGGGAATGTGACACGGTACTGGTCGATCCTGACGACATGCTAAAAGCGGCACTGAAGTTAAAAGATGCACTGGTACTCCGCTGCTCAGGCATGGCACTACAGCCCGGTGCGGATGACAAAGGCGAGTGGTTAAAAATCACTTACTACGATGAGGACGGGGCGGACGTCAGTGAGCGCTTCAGGGTACAAACTCCCGCTCAACGCACGGCCTTCGAGCAACTCTTTATTCGCCCGCACACCCGTAGGCCAGGCGTTCCTCTGCGCTGGATAACCGTGGCCGATATCGTGCACCAGCAGGCGTTACTGCGCCATCCGGATTTTGTTGTTGCTCGCAAGAAAGGTCAGTTCTGGCAGGTCCGTGAGAAGGTCTTTGACTATGAAGGCCGCTTTCGTCGCGCCAACGAATTGCGCGGTTAACCGGACTTTTCATTGATGTGAGGAGCATTTGAGTATAAAATGCCGCCCGCTTCACATCCGTGAGGCAGAACACTCACCTGCTGCTGGGTCGCCTGTAGTAGGGTTTTAAATACAGAGAGAAATCAATGTTTACTATCGAAGCAGAAGTACGTAACGTGCAGGGTAAGGGTGCGAGCCGCCGCCTGCGTAACGCTAACAAGTTCCCGGCTATCGTTTACGGTGGCGAAGCTGCTCCAGTTGCAATCGAACTGGATCACGACAAACTGTGGAACCTGCAGACCAAAGCTGAATTCTACAGCGAAGTTCTGACCATCGTTGTTGGCGGTAAAGAAGAAAAAGTGAAAGTTCAGGCTGTTCAGCGTCACGCGTTCAAGCCAAAACTGACTCACATCGACTTCGTTCGCGCGTAATCGCAAACTCGTCGAGAAAAACCCCGCTTCTGCGGGGTTTTTTGTGCCTGCTATTTACCGCCAGAAGTACGACGCTGAAGCTGATCGCGCAAGTTCGGCGGCGTTCCTTTAATGGTCAGCGTATCTGTGGCCGGATCCCAGAAAATGCGTTCTCCCAGCAACATCGCATCAAAGTTAATGGTTAACCCGCCGCCGCTACCGGCAAACTTGGTTAACTGACGCAACGTACTGCGATCTGCCGGGAAACTCTCTTCAAGCTCATAGCCTTTATCCGCGGTGAATTCCTGGAAGCTGACTTCGCTGACGCCCGCCAGCTCTTTTGACAGCGACTCCAGTTCAATCTCTTCCCCCGCCTGCAACTGCTCGTTGCAGTAGCTATAGACTTGCTGACGCACGTTCTGGCGCTCAGATTTATCGAGCTGGGCTTCTGCCGTGAAGTCATCAACCGCCTGGAGCAAACCTTTGTTCTGCGCTTTGGCGTTCAGCCCTTCGCTGGCGCCGAGGAAGTCCATAAAGAAATCCGCCACTTTGCGGCCTACACGCCCCTTCAGGAAAGTCAGGTAGCGGGTCGACTCCGGGTTGGTTTCCCACTCGGTCAAATCAATGCGTGCCACAATATCCGCGTGGTTGATATCCAGATAATGTGTCGAGCTAATATCCAGTTGCTCGTTCACGCGCATGCTGCTTAAGTTATTCAGCACCGTCACCAGAAGATACTCTACCGCCAGATAGCGGTAATGGCAAAACAGAACGATCCCCCCGTCAGCAAACGGATATTTCGCCAGTTCGTCGCGCAGACGTCCGGTCGCGGCGCGGCTGAACGCCAGAAAATCTTCTTCGCCCTGACGTTGCAGACGCAGGCTATCAGCCAGTTCGCTCTCTTCACTGAACAGGCCATAGGCTTTATTTTTTGCGCTGTAGACACGGTGTAACTCTGCCATCATCTCTACAACGGTAGGCGTGGGTTCCAGTAACGAATCGCGCAGCACCACTTCAAGGGTTTGCTCATCACGCTTGATAAGCTGGTGCAAGGCAATCTGGTTGATTTCCAGACTCATGATAAACTCTCCTTTTAGACCGGGCGGTATTCAACCACCACCAGGGCATGTGTGCAACAACAGATAAAAAAGGGGAAAAAAAGCTGTTGCTACGGTAATATGTTGCCCTTTCATCAACAAACTGATTTTGATTTATGCCACAACATTCCCGCTACAGTGATGAACACGTTGAACAGCTGCTCAGTGAGCTGGTTAACGTACTGGAAAAACATAAAACGCCGACCGATCTCTCCCTGATGGTTTTGGGAAATATGGTCACCAACCTTATCAATACCAGCGTTGCTCCGGCTCAGCGTCAGGCGATCGCCAAATCTTTCGCCCAGGCTTTACAGTCATCCGTCAGCAACGACCAGGCCCATTAAGGGATACGAACAACAGTTTATGGTGACGAATCGTCAGCGCTACCGTGAAAAAGTCTCCCAGATGGTCAGCTGGGGGCACTGGTTTGCCCTGTTCAACATTCTGTTAGCGACGGTGATTGGCTGTCGTTATCTGTTTGTCGCGGACTGGCCGACAACGCTAACCGGGCGTATCTACTCCTGGATAAGTGTTGTGGGTCATTTTAGCTTTTTGGTTTTCGCCACCTATCTGCTGATCCTGTTCCCTCTGACGTTTATCGTCATGTCGCAGCGTTTGATGCGATTCTTGTCGACCATCCTTGCAACAGCAGGGATGACGCTGTTGATTATCGACAGTGAAGTGTTCACCCGCTTCCACCTCCATCTCAACCCTATCGTCTGGGAACTGGTGATTAACCCCGACCAAAACGAGACGGCCCGTGACTGGCAACTGATGTTTATCAGCGTTCCGGTCATTCTGCTGATTGAGATGCTGTTTGCTACCTGGAGCTGGCAAAAACTTCGCAGCCTGACCCGGCGGCGGCATTACGCCAAACCCGTCGCCACACTCTTTTTTGTCTCATTTATCAGCTCGCATATCATGTATATCTGGGCGGATGCGAACTTCTATCGCCCTATTACCATGCAGCGCGCTAACCTGCCACTCTCGTATCCTATGACCGCCCGTCGTTTCCTCGAAAAACACGGTCTGCTTGATGCGCAGGAGTACCAGCGCCGTCTGATCGAACAGGGTAATCCTGAGGCGGTAAGCGTTCAGTATCCTCTGAGCGATCTGCGTTATCGCGATATGGGTCGCGGGCAAAACGTCTTGCTGATCACCGTCGATGGCCTGAACTATTCCCGTTATGAGAAGCAGATGCCTGCTCTGGCCGATTTCGCGAGTAAAAACGTCACGTTCACCCAGCATATGAGCTCTGGTAATTCTACAGATGCGGGTATCTTTGGGCTGTTCTATGGCATCTCAGCTGGATACATGGACGGCGTGCTGTCTGCCCGTACGCCTGCGGCACTGATCACCGGGCTGAATCAGCAAGGGTATCAGTTAGGGTTGTTCTCCTCTGATGGCTTTAACAGCCCGCTTTACCGCCAGGCGCTGTTGTCTGATTTCTCACTGCCGGCGGCACAAAATCAGTCCGATGCGCAGACCGCCAGCCAATGGATAAACTGGCTGCAACGCTACGCCCAGGAAGATAACCGTTGGTTCTCATGGGTTGCGTTTAACGGTACCACGCTCAACGACAGTAACCAGAATGGCTTTACGCGCCGCTACAGTCGCGCGGCCAGTGACGTTGATTCACAAATAGGCCGCGTGCTTGACGCGCTACGTGAGTCAGGCAAGCTGGACAACACCGTAGTGATCGTGACAGCGGGTCATGGCGTGCCGTTAGGTGATGAGACGAAGAGTATGAGCTGGTCTCGTCCGAATCTGCAGGTTCCGCTGGTGATCCACTGGCCGGGCACGCCAGCTCAGCGCATCACTACGCTCACCGAGCATAAAGACGTGATGACCACGCTGATGCAACGCCTGCTGCATGTCAGCACGCCAGCGAACGAATATTCGCAGGGGCAGGATCTCTTCAGTGCTGCGCGCCGTCATAGCTGGGTCACGGCTGCCGGGAATAACACCCTGGTGGTGACTACGCCTAAGCTGACGCTGGTGCTGAACAGCAACGGAAATTATCAGACGTATAACCTGCAGGGCGAACGGTTGAAAGACCAGAAACCACAGTTAAGCCTGCTGCTGCAGGTCCTGACGGATGAGAAGCGCTTCATCGCTAACTGATTAATAATAAACCAGTTAGCGACAGATTCCCTTGCATTCAAAACGGAATCGAGTAGTATTCTTTTTATGCGTCGGCACGTAGCGCAGCCTGGTAGCGCACCGTCATGGGGTGTCGGGGGTCGGAGGTTCAAATCCTCTCGTGCCGACCAAAAACACATTGAAAACCAGCCTCTTAGGGCTGGTTTTTTTATGGCTAAATTTTGTGTGGGGGAATAATGGGGGAAAAAAACCGATATTTACATGCTACATAACTGGTTTCTTCCGTCCATGTTTACCAGCAACCTATCCCTTCTTTCTGAATTCAAGCTGATGTTAATAACGGCCCAGCCACATGTAGTTTCAATCGCCCGACAGTTGAATTGATCACAGTCGAGATAATGTTGCTAGTCCGTAAGTAGTTCACCAGAGACCAGAACGGCAGGTAAAACGGAGCAAAGAGGTCTCGCATCCCACACAGATCGCACCAGATTATTTAATTCGAGCATTCACTGCATTCATAAGACGGTGACCAAAGACCTTTGCTCTCAGGTTGCGCTATGTGTCGAAAATTTCAGGGGCTACGCACTGTAGAAAATCTAAAATAATCGTTTGCCTTTACTTAAAACGCTCTGATTTTTAAGAATTTTTCAAGACATATTATCTCCACTTTCTGATTACATTAAGCGTATGATTGTTAATCACTTACAAATTAAAGGGTTAACATGGCTGTTATACCTTTCCTCCCTCAACAGGGAATAGGGTTAGTTTTAGACCATATGCGCATTGCTCGCGCTCACGGCATGTCTAGAGATATGGCTAACCCAATGACTTACAAATGGTTTTACTATCAGGTTAGAAATCGTGGGCCGTGGGATTATAAGCAACATCACCCTGAACTAGAAAATTTTGGTAACTTTCACTATGGGGCTATTGGTTATGCTGCCGGGATACCTGCCGAAATTCTTTTAATGGGTGCTGGATTTGCTCAGGAACATGCAGGAACTAGCCGAAAGGAATGGGGTCATTGGTATCAGCAAGCACCACACGGTGATGACCCACATGATCAGTTCTGGATAAGACAAGGTATCGATTATGCAAGAAAGATCGGTTATTAAAACCCTTCACTGTATGCTGACAGCCGCCCTACTCCTGATAGTTGGTGGTTATTGTGTATATCAATATTGGTTCAATCTCCCACCGAAAGAAGTTTTTGTGAGTAAGCAAAAGCTATCTGATAGCGTTTGGTTGTACGTCACAAAGTACGATGAAGGTAACGCCACTGTGTCGGATTTTTACCGCTTCTATCTTGATAAAGATGAAGGCGATTCCGATGTTATGGAGGCACTTAAAAAACGGACTCCATTCATGGAAGCAAAAACCAACTCATATACGGCCACAGGTTACGGAAACACTGTAAACCTGAAAGTAAATGGGAAAATTTATAACTTCACAAATTCAGATTTGTTCTACACAGACGGGATCGCTGTGATACCCGTTATCAACCTCATAGCCAACGGCACGCGAGACTAAAGGAGTTAGATAAATGGCTGTACCAGTTCACCTATTTTTGAAAGATGACGGCGGAGCTATGATCCGCGGTGGTTCAGATGTTGAAGGCCGTGAAGGAAGTATTGAGCTTAGGGATCTGATTCATAATCTCTGCATCCCAACGGACGGGGCAACAGGTAAGCTAACCGGAACTCGTAAACATTCCGCTTTCAGCCTGACTAAAGCAATTGATTCTGCATCCCCCTACCTTTACAAAGCCGTTGCCACTGGTCAGACACTGCAAAGTGCTGAATTTAAGTTTTACCATATCAACGATGCAGGTCAGGAAGTTGAATATTTCAATATAAAAATGGAAAGAGTAAAAGTTATTTCCATCACTCCAGTAATGCACGACACAAGAGATTGCCCCGGTACTGGTCACATGGAAAATGTGCAACTACGTTATGAAAAAATCACCTGGCTTTATAAAGATGGGAACATCCAATATACAGACGCATGGAACGAACGCCCAACAGCTTAAACGTTAAATGATTGGCAATTAAGAAAAGTAAATAAAGGGGCATCGAGCCTAATGCCAGTCACCTAAGGTGACCAGCATTGTTTTAAAGAGTATTTTGATTTCTTCGGCCTGATTTCCCTTTTATCTTCCTGGTGGTAGTGTCAGCACCTGATAGCTGGTTTTTTATTGCGCCTCGCCCGGTGTTTTATGCAGATACGCCAGCGTAACCAGACAAATTACCGCCCCGGCATAAAACGTGTATTGTGCGCCAAACATTTCCCAGATCGCTCCGGCGCTCACGCTGGCGATTAACAATCCCACGCCACTGACCAGGCTAAAAATACCAAAAGCCGTACCTCGCAGATCGGCCGGAGCGGTTTTAGCAACCATTGCCGCCAGCAGCCCTTGAGTCATTCCCATATGAACGCCCCACAATGCGACACCGAGAATAATACCGATCCAGTGGCTACTCAGCGCCAGAACGACATCTGAGCTAATCAACACCATTAACCCCCACTGCAGCAGTCGGGTGTGGCTCATGCCATCAGAAAGTTTGCCAAAGGGATAGGCCGAGAGTGAATAGAGAACGTTCATTACCACCATCACCAGCGGAATAAACGCCAGGGGAACACCCGACTGTTGCGCGCGAAGCACAAGAAAAGCCTCGCTGAACCGGGCCAGAGTAAACACCGCGCCAAGGCCAATCACCCACCAGCACCCTTTCCCCAGACGCTTTAAATTCGCTCTTTTAATGGGGTTAGTACGTTTGTGCTCGACAGGGGTTTTCGGTTCCTGCAGTCCAAAATAAAGCAGTGCAACTGAAAGCAGACCGGGGATGAGCGCTATCCAGAAAACGGTCCGAAAGTCATTGTCCAGCAATAACATCAAACTCACCGCCAGTAATGGTCCGAGAAAAGCTCCTGTGGTATCCATCGACTGACGCAGGCCATATGCCGCACCACGCATTTCCGGTGGTGTGACGTCTGCAACCAGTGCGTCACGTGGTGCTCCCCGGATCCCCTTCCCCGTTCGGTCCATCAGACGTGCACCTAAAACCATACCTGAGGAAGAGGCCAATGCGAAAAGGGGTTTGCTTAGCGCGCCCAGGCCATATCCCAACAGTGCCAGACCTTTACGCTGACCAAGATAATCGCTTATCGCCCCCGAAAAGACCTTAATAAAGAGAGCGGTTGCCTCCGCCAGCCCTTCAATCAGACCGATGAATAGCACGCTGGTCCCGAGCGTGGTCATCATAAAAAGAGGGAGCAGGCTGTGAATACTCTCTGAAGAGATGTCCATCAGCATACTGACGCCTCCCACAACCCAGACACCTTTTGGGATCTGGCTGAGTACTGGAAATCTGGAAAGCATGCGCGACTCCTGCTTTAAAAACAGTTGCCTGAATGTTTACAGAATAGGATATGGCGGATTAAAAAACCTGAGGGGGAATTAAGGGACCAAAAAAAAGCCAACCCTCAGGCTGGCTCATGAAGGCTTAGTGCTTTTCGCGTCCACCCAGGAAGAAAATACCCAGCGGGATGGCCAGCAGCACGGTGAACACTAGGCTGTAGACAAAGATCATCGCTGATTGCAGGACATACATGCTGGTCGTCCAGGCTGAGAGGGGGATGTTGTACTGTTCGATAACGCCAACAATGGTTGCCCGCCCAACGCACGCGGCAGCAATCATAAACACTACCAGTAGCGCCAGGAGGAACTTACGGCCTTCAGGTGTTTTAAGTTTTGCACGAACCATCTCACTTCCCTTTACAGATGAATAACATTATAGGGCACTTAAAATAACACGAACTATCACCAGACTCCACACCAGTACAAACAACCATTAAAACAGCAAAAATAAAGTTTATATCACTAAGAATATTGAAAATGTAAGTAAATCAAGCCAATCATTCATGAGCGCTATGCTAATCTGTTCAGGATCGTTTTGACATAAAGGAATGACAATGAAAAACGCACCTAAATTTGCCATCGCTCTGATCGCCGCCGCGTGCGTCAGCACCAGCGCTTTTGCCAGCGAAACCCCAAAAGAGCAGCCGCTGGAAAAAGTTGCCCCATATCCGAAAGCGGACAAAGGGATGAAGCGCCAGGTGATTCAATTACCGGCTCAGCAGGATGAAGCAAATTTCAAAGTGGAGCTGTTAATTGGCAAAACGCTGGAAGTGGATTGCAACCAGCACCGTCTGGGCGGTCAACTGGAAAGTAAAACGCTTGAAGGCTGGGGTTATGACTATTACGTCTTCGACAAAGTCACCTCTCCGGTCTCTACCATGATGGCCTGCCCGGATGGCAAGAAAGAGAAGAAATTTGTGACGGCGTATCTGGGCGACAACAGTCTGCTGCGCTACAACAGCAAGCTGCCAATCGTGATCTATACGCCGGAAAACGTGGAAGTGAAGTATCGCGTCTGGAAGGCAGATGAGAATGTCGGACAAGCGGTAGCACGTTGAAAAAAGTCGGGTAACGGCTTCGCCTTACCCGACCTATAAAACAACGCCGAACGTAGGCCGGGTAAGCGTTAGCGCCACCCAGCTTTTTTATTTACAGCGCGATATCCGCAACTGGTTTGTTTTCCGCCTGAGGTTTAAGCTCCGCTTTTGGCGCAGCATCAGCAGTCTGCGGCTTGACGTATTGCAGTTGCAGTACACGGCTGGTGTATTCCAGCTCCTGCTCCGTTGCCTCCACGTTACCGTTCAGCTTTGTACCGTAGGATGGAATAATGGTTTTCAGCTTAGCCTGCCATTCCGGGCTGGACACTTTATCTTTAAACACTTTTTCCATCAGGTGCAGCATGATTGGCGCAGCGGTAGATGCACCTGGTGACGCACCCAGCAGCGCAGCAATTGTGCCATCCTTATCGCTCACCACTTCGGTACCCAGGCGCAGCACACCACCCTCTTTCGGGTCGCGCTTGATGATCTGCACACGCTGACCCGCCTGCCACAGACGCCAGTCTTCTTTCTTCGCCTCCGGGTAGTACTCTTTCAACGCTTCGAAACGATCGTCGTCAGAGAGCATCACCTGGCTAATCAGGTATTTCACCAGGTCGAAGTTATCCAGCCCCACATCCATCATTGGCTTAACGTTAGAGGTGGTGGTTGCACTGAGCAGATCCCACAGAGAGCCGTTTTTCAGGAACTTAGTGGAGAAGGTCGCGAACGGCCCGAACAGCACCACGCGTTTACCATCAAGCATACGGGTGTCGATGTGCGGAACTGACATTGGCGGCGCACCAACAGAAGCCTGACCGTAGACTTTCGCCAGATGGCGATTCACCACTTCCGGGTTTTCGGACACCAGGAACTGGCCGCCGACCGGGAAACCGGCATAATCGTCAGCTTCAGGAATACCGGATTCCTGCAGCAGTTTCAGCGCCGCGCCACCCGCACCAATAAAGACAAACTTCGCCTTGATGACGTGCTCGGCTTCGTTGTTTTTCAGGTCAGCAACGGTCACGCTCCAGCTGTTATCCGCGTTGCGCTTAAAGCCACGCACTTCGGTGCTGAGTTGCAGATTGAAGTTCTCTTTTTTCTTCAGAGACGTCACCAGCTGGCGGGTAATTTCACCGTAGTTAACGTCAGTACCAATTTCAGTACGGGTTGCCGCCACTTTCTGGTTCGGGTCACGACCTTCCATAACCAGCGGGGCCCACTCTTTGATCTGAGCGTGGTCTTCAGAGTATTTCATACCGCGGAACAGCGTGCTCTGCTGCAGAGCAGCGTAACGCGCGCGCAGGAAGTTGACGTTCTGCTCGCCCCACACAAAGCTCATATGCGGCACGGTGTTAATGAAGGAGTGCGGGTCATGCATCACACCGCTGTTGACCTGGTGAGACCAGAACTGGCGTGAAATCTGGAATGCTTCGTTGATCTCTACCGCCTTCTCGATACTAATGGAACCGTCCTTTTTCTGCGGCGTATAGTTCAGTTCCATGAGTGCCGAATGTCCCGTGCCGGCGTTGTTCCAGCCGTTCGAGCTCTCCTGTGCCACGCCATCGAGGCGTTCGACCATGGTCATTGACCAGTCTGGCTGCAGTTCCTGCAGATAGGTTCCCAGCGTGGCGCTCATGATACCGCCACCAATTAAAAGGACGTCCGTTTCCTGCTCTTTTGGTGCGTCAGCTTTCGCCGCCATTGAGACGGTGTTAAGCCCCACGGCCAGAGAAAAGAGCATGGCAGTCATTTTTTTCATAATTTATGCCTTAGTGTAAAAGTGCTTGATGCGTGGAAATTGCAGGTGAAAAAAGCTGCGGGGGAACGGTAACAACTTTTAAATATTGTTTAAAGGTTACGAAATTATTGTAATTGTGAAATTTAATGATGGATTGTTTGTGGGGAATTACGCAGGCTGCTGGTAATAGCGGGATTTTCTGGCTACTATGCCGAACTTTGTGATCGCGCGCACGGAAGCCTGCCCCAACCAGCGAATTGTTATGTCCTTACCCCATTCTGCTTTGCCCCGCGAAGTCCATGTCACCGCGGTCCTCGGTTCGCCTAAGCTTTTGATGCGTGAAACGCTAGCGGGCGTGATTACCGCTCTGGCACTGATCCCTGAAGTCATTTCGTTTTCCGTGGTCGCAGGTGTTGACCCGAAAGTCAGCCTGTTTGCCTCTGTGGTGCTGTGTCTTGCCCTGTCCGTGCTGGGCGGTCGTCCGGCGATGGTGACGGCGGCGGCCGGTTCCGTCGCACTGGTCATTGGTCCGATGGTGCATCAGCACGGCGTGCAGTACATTTTGCCGGCAGTGCTGATGGCTGGCGTGATTCAGATCCTGTTTGGAGTATCGGGCATGGCGCGTCTGATGCGCTTTATTCCTCAGGCCGTGATGACCGGGTTTGTTAACGCGCTCGGTATATTGATTTTCTTCGCCCAGGTTCCCCACTTCTGGAGCCGCAGCCCGCTGATTGTCAGCCTGTTCGTGCTGACGCTGCTGATAGTGCTGTGGGTGCCACGCTATATCAAAAGTGTCCCTTCCCCACTGATTGCCATTGTCGTGCTAACCCTGTTTACCGTGACCACCGGACAGATCCTGCCGACGGTCGGCGATGAAGGCTCCATGAATGGCGGTTTGCCGGGGCTTACCGAGCTGCTGGTACCGATGAATTTGCAAACGCTGAGTATTATCTGGCCGTGTGCCTTGAGCATCGCCTTCGTCGGCCTGCTGGAATCTCTGCTGACGGCAAAACTGGTGGATGAGCTGACCGCAACACCGTCGAGCAAACGCCGTGAGAGCATCGGGCTGGGTGTGGGTAATATTCTGTCTGGCTTTTATGGTGGTATTGCGGGCTGCGCAATGATCGGACAAACCATTGTTAACGTTGAGATGGGGAAAGGACGAAGCCGTATTTCAACCATTGCGGCGGGGATCGTGCTGCTGATCCTCGTAACGGCCCTCAGCGAAGTGATGGCCAAAATCCCGATGGTGGTGCTGGCCGGGATCATGGCGATTGTCGCCTTCAAAACCTTCAGCTGGCATAGCCTTCAACCCGCAACCGTAAAAAATGCCCCCATTGCAGAAACGGTAGTAATGCTGGTGACCGTTGCGGCAACGGTTTCAACCGGTAACCTGGCGGTTGGTGTACTGGGCGGGATTATCATCATGGCACTGCTTCCTGCCCGTATTAAGGGTCGGATTAAAGAAGAAAAATCGTCGCCAGCCCAAGAAAAATAAAGAAGCCACCGGTATCGGTGATAGCGGTGATCATCACGCTCGACCCCACTGCGGGGTCGCGCCCCAGTTTGGTCATCGTCAGAGGGATAATCACCCCCATCATTGATGCCACCAGCAGGTTTAATACCATCGCCAGCATCATCACACCGCCTAACGCCATATCGTCGTACAGCCACCAGGTAATACCGCCCATAATGCCGCCCCATACCAGGCCGTTAATCAGCGCAACACCCATTTCTCTTAAGATCAGGAAAGTAAAATTGCCAGGCTGAATGTTCTCCAGCGCCAGCGCGCGGACGATCATGGTAATAGTCTGGTTTCCGGTGTTGCCGCCAATCCCGGCCACAATCGGCATCAGCGACGCTAGCGCGACTAACTGAGAAATAGTGTGTTCAAAACCATCAATCACGCGGGAAGCGATAAACGCAGTACACAGATTAATGGCAAGCCACGCCCAGCGGGTTTTGACGGCCTTGCCAACGGATGCATGGACGTCGTCTTCCGCGCTGATCCCGCCCAGAGCACGTAAATCGTTATCAGTTTCTTCGTAAACCACATCAACGATCTCATCAATAGTCAGACGCCCCATCAGCTTGCCGACAGAATCAACTACCGCCGCACTCACAAGGTCGTCACGTTCGAAGGTACGCGCCGCTTTTTCAGCATCGTCTTCCGGAGAGAAGACCATCGGCTCGGTCTCCATCACTTCACTCACCCGCCGTTGAGTACTGTTGAGCAGGATCGTTTTCAGCTCCAGCTCACCGAGCAACGTTTTATCCCGCGAGGTCACAAACAGTTTATCGGTGTTGTCCGGCATACTACCTAGGCGGCGCAGGTAGCGCTGGACGGTACCAAGCGTAACGTCCGGGCGTACCGTGATAACGCCAAACTCCATGATCGCGCCAACGCTGTGTTTCTCGTAGTGCATCACCTGACGCACACGTGCCCGCTCTTCGGCTGGCAGAGAGGCCAGCAGGCGGCCGGTCAGGTTACGCGGCAGGTGTTGGACAAGGTAAATCTGTTCGTCGATATCCAGTGTTTTCAGCGCATCAAGAATATCCCGGTCGCTCATCTCATCGATAAGGTCATCCCAGACGTTTTCCGAGGCTTCAAGCAGCACCTGGCCACGCTCGTGATCCTGCACCAAACGCCACAACGCATGGCGCTCTTCCGAAGGGAGCGCTTCAAGAGTATCGGCCAGGTCAGGCGGGGGTAAGTGGGCGACCAGCGCACCTACCTCAGCAATATCGTCGGCTAAGGTGCCGACATCATATTGCTCAGCCAGGGTCAGTTTGCCCAATAACGCAGAAGTGACCGCTTTATCGGTCGTGAGAAGCCAGATCAGTCGCGCGCGTTCCTGGTCACGCTGTCTGGCGCTGTTTTTCGTTAATACCGACATCAATCATAAATCCATGAAATAAGTTGGTATTAAGCATAGCGCGGGGATATGTAAATAAGAATAAACAACGGGGCGGGACGGGTAAAAAAACAGCGAGGGTGGTTAAAAAAGTAGGCCGGGTAAGGCGAAGCCGCCACCCGGCACAATCACACTCAGGCCGTGCGCGCCACCGCGTCACGCGATGCCGCATCTCGCTCTTCACCGGTCAGCTCGCTCAGCTTGCCGTCGCGCATCTCCAGCAGACGGTCGGCATGAATGAAGTAGTGATCGTCGTGGCTGATGGCGAAAATGGTTTTGCCCATCTCCTGCATCAGCGGCAGCAGCACCTGATAAAACTCGCGGCGGAAGTGCGGATCCTGATCCGCTGCCCACTCATCCAGCAGGATAATGTCGCGCTCTTCCGCCAGTGCCAGCAGCAGCGCCACACGTTTTTTCTGCCCTTTAGAGAGTTTCAGGTTGAGGATCTTCCCGTCCTGTAGCTCCAGCTTGTGCGACATCTGCAACTGCGCCAGCCATTTCTCCACCAGCGCAGGATTGGCCTGTTGCCCTTCAGGCCCAAGCAGTTGTTCAAACAACCAGACATCGGTGAACACCGCCGAGAAAAGCTGGCGGTAATCTTCCGGTTTCTCTGCGCTCAGCGCCCTACCGTCCAGCAAGATCTCACCCGATTGCGGCTGATAGAGCCCGGTCAGCAACATTGCCAGCGTCGATTTACCACTGCCATTGCCGCCAATCAGGAACAGCAGCTCGCCACGGTGAATCGTCAGGTTGACCGGCCCTATGGAGAAGGCGTTGTCCTGATAGCGGAACGTAACGTTACGCAGCTCCAGCGTTTGCCAGTTGGGGAACGCCTGCGGGCGCGGGAATTCAGCTTTGAACGGTGTAAGGTCGAATTTTTTGAGTTTATTAAACGCAACTTGCGCACTCAGCAAGGTAGGCAGTGCGCCGACAGCGGAGAGCAGCGGTGTGCGTAAAAACAGTAACGTTAATGAATAGGTTGCCGCCACGTTGGTGTCCGCCCAGCCCAGGCTGTTCGCCATCCAGAATACCAGGCCAATGGCGCCCAGCATCATAATGTTTGACCAGTTCACCGCACTCAGGTGGAAGGTATCGGCGCGAATGATGTGATGCCGGTATTCGCGCGCATCCGGGATGTAGAGATGGTTAAAGATATGCTCGGCGCGCTCGCGGTTCAGCGTCAGCTCTTTACGCCCTTCCAGCACCGTCTGGTAATCGTTATAGAGCTTATCTTCGGTTTCGCGCAGTACCGCCATGTGTTTATAGACGCGTGACACCAGCACAAAACCACCCCAGATGGTAATGGCTATCCACAGAGCGGTCACTGCCAGCATTTTGCTGGAGAGCCAGGCGAGATAGGCCGCAGAGCCAAAGGTCAGAATGATCCCCTGGACCAGTTCCGGTAAACGGACGAATGCAATAGTGATGGCACGCACATCGCTGGTCAGTCCCGCTAGCAGAGAAGCACTTCCGAGCTGTTCAACACGCTCGACCTGGGTGTCGAGGATCCGCTTGATAAATTCACTGCGTAAACGAAAAACGAAATGGTGCCCAAGCGCAGTCAGCGCCAACTGAGAACCGAGAGTGACCGCCATCAACAACAGCAACAGACCAAGAAACTCCGGCAAAACGGAGAGGGACGTGTCGACCATTTCAATCAGACGTACGTTAATAAACGCGATCAGGCCAATACCCAATGCGGCACTGGCAAGGCTTAACGCCATTACTGCAATGAAGGGCCAGCGATACTGACGCCAGACAAGAAGAAGTAGTTGCATGCAGGCAATCCGGACAATAAAAATCAGCCAGCAGTGTAAACTGCCCTGCGTGTACATCAAGAATAATTCTTATTTTTATTTACTCACGCCAGCCTGGCGAAAAGTCAGGTTATATCGGTACTCGCCAGTCAATGGGTGGACCCCGGGTTTCAGAGGCTGAATGCCGTGATAATAGAGCCGCGACTCCCTGCCCCACACCACCACATCGCCATGCTCCAGCATCAGGCGCTTGAGCGGGTCGTTGCGGCGTAACCCGCCGAACTGGAAGACGGCAGGTAGCCCCAGAGAGACGGATACGATAGGCGCGCGCAAGTCAGGCTCATCCTTGTCCTGATGCAACGAGAGTTTCGCACCTGCGGCGTAGCGGTTGATCAGACAGGCATCCGGACGGAAGTCTGCATAATTCGCAGCCACGGCGGCCTCGTGGCAGAGAGACTGAAAAACAGCAGGTATGGGAGGCCACGGCTGACCGGTTAAAGGATCGACAGGGGCATACAAATAGCCCCGTTCGTTCGTCGCCCAACCGAGTTCTCCGCAGTTGGCCATTGCCACCGACATGGTGTAGCCTCCCGGCGTCACCATATGGCGAAACGGTGAAATGGTCGTGACCTCTTCGATACCAGCAAGCAGCGCCGCCGCACGTGAAAGTGCAAAGCGGCGGAGGATCACCGCGCCCGGAGCAAATGGTTCCTGCCAGGGTTCAGCATCCGCAAAAAGATCGAGCATCATCCCTCCTGGTGTTCCGCCTCACGTTTCAGTAATAACGCTTTTCGTTCCGTTCCCCATCGGTAACCCGATAGCGCACCATCATTGCGAACAACGCGATGGCAGGGGATCACTATCGCCAGTTTGTTTGCAGCACAGGCTCCGGCAACGGCACGTACGGCATTGGGTTTACCAATTGCTTTTGCCACCTGCTGATAACTTGCCGTTTCACCGCAGGGAATGTCGCGAAGGGCCTGCCAGACGCGCTGCTGGAAAGCGGTTCCACGTATATCCAGCGGCAGTGACAGCGGCACTGCACGGTTATCAATACTGGCGATAACCTGATGGGCTCGCAGCGCAAAAGCATCTTCCAGCGGTACGCGCTCCGCTTTTGGAAACAGCGTAGCAAGCTCTTCGGTTAATTCTGTATCGTTGTCCCCCAGCAGTATCGCGCAGATCCCTCGCTCACTTTCAGCAACCAGACAGCGTCCTAACGAACAGTCATCGATGGCATAACGCACAGCCACATCGCCTTTACGGTACTGCTTCGCTGTCATCCCCAGCGTATCATTGGCTTTACGATAATAACTACTGCTATCAGGAAACCCTGCCGCCAGCACGGCGTCGGTAATGTTGTCTCCCTGCGCAAGTGCCGTGCGCAAGCGCTGCCCCCGTGCCGCCTGCTGCCAGGCTTTTGGCGTCATACCCGTCACGGATTTAAACAGACGATGGAAATGGAAAGGACTCATGGCAACCTGGTTCGCCAGCTTTTCCAGTGTCAGGGTGGGATCCTGCTCCAGAAGGCGACAGGCGTGCTCTATTTTTGCCAGCTTCAGTTCCTGCGGATTGCCTTTGTCCGGCATACAACGCTTGCATGGGCGAAACCCTGCCTGAATGGCATGGTGGACATCAGCATAAAAGCAGACATTTTTACGCAGCGCGTGGCGGGCACGGCAGGACGGACGACACACGATCCCCGTGGTCTGCACGGCAAAGACAAACTGTTCGTCAGCGCGTGGATCGCGGGCCAGCACGGCCTGCCAGCGATCTTCATCGGTAATAAAGGTCGGGTTTTTCATCATCAACTCCTCTTACAAGCATACATACAGCGTGCCTGAGTGCCACTGATAAAAAACCCGCAACCTTGCTTTTTAATTTTTGTCACTCACCAGGAAGCTGTTGAACTGCGGCGAATGCCAGGTTTTAAATCCGTCAGCCTCTTTGATGATCATATAAACCGCCAGCCCTTCCTGACGAACCACCTCTTTGGCTTTCTCCGGTCCGAGTACCATTAACCCGGTATCCCAGGCATCGGCTTCCAGCGCAGTGGGGGCAATGACCGTCACCGAAACCAGGTTATGTGTGATTGGGCGCCCGGTCTGTGGGTCAATGACGTGCGAAATGCGTTTACCGTCAAGTTCGTAATAGTTACGGTAGCTTCCGGATGTGCTGATGCCGTGCCCGTTGATATCCACCATCGCCTGCACGGCGTTTTGCTGATCGGTCGGCTTTTGGATGGCCACCCGCCAGGGCTTATCACTGGCGTTCATGCCGCGGCTCACTAAGGCGCCCCCCACAGACACCAGATAACGCGAAATCCCTTCCTGGGTCATCAACGCTGCCAGGTGATCTGCCGCATAACCTTCCCCAACCGTTGACAGGTCGACAAACAGATCGGGGATATCTTTTTGCAGGTACTGTTGACCGTACTGATTGATCACCGTCAGATGTTGTAGACCAGTCCTGGCACGGGCGTCATCAATGGCTGCCTGATCGGGCGTGGTGACCGGCTGCTTGTTGGGGCCAAAACCCCAGAGATTTACCAGCGGTCCAACGGTGACGTCCATCGCTCCGCCGGTTTTGTAACCCACGCGGAGTGACTCCGTCACGATATCGGCCATCGCTTCACTAACCGGCCACAGGGAAGTACTGCTTGAGAGATTAAAGCGCATCAGCGCCGAGTCATTTTTATACGTTGAAAGAAGTTGATCGTCAGCGTCCAGCTGTGACTGAATTTTGCCACGGAGTTCGTCTGCGCGCGTTTTATCAAGGTTCATCACGCTGACACGCCAGAAAGTGCCCATCGTTTTACCTTCAAGCACCGTCGCCGCAGGTGCATCGGCTTTCGCCACCGGCTGCGTGGAAGAGTCACAAGCGGTCAGGAAAAAAAAAGTAGCCAGAAAGCTGGCGCGTAAAAAAGTCATGTCCATTCATTATTATCCTCATGCCAGGGCGGCAAGAGTACACCAAAACGGGTGGTTTGTGAGATCCTAAAAAAACAGACTAAAAAGGGGCCATCAGGCCCCTTTGTCAAATTGCGAAGCGATTAGAACTGGTAAACCAGACCCAGTGCTACGACATCGTCAGTGCTGATACCTGCACTACGGGTGAAGTCGTTTTCATCCAGCAGGTTGATTTTGTAGTCCACGTAGGTAGACATGTTTTTGTTGAAGTAGTAAGTCGCACCAACATCAACATATTTCAGGATATCCTGGTCGCCGTAGCCGTTTTCCAGGTCCTTACCTTTAGACTGCAGGTAAGCTACGGACGGACGCAGACCGAAGTCGAACTGGTATTGAGCAACAACTTCGAAGTTCTGCGCTTTGTTCGCCCAACCCAGATCACCTACGCGAGTCGCGTTGTAGGTCTGAGTATATTGAGTCGCCAGGTAGAGGTTGTTTGCGTCGTATTTCAGACCACCAGTGTAAGTTTCAGCGCGATCGCCATTACCGAAGTCCATATCATTCTGGGAGTTGGTACGTTTAGAACTGGTTACTGCAGTACCGATACCGAACCCTTCGCCCAGGTTATAAGTGATAGAACCACCGACACCATCACCGTTCTGACGCAGCGGCCCACGGCCATTGGCGGTCTGGTCTTCACCACTTACGCTACCGTTTTTACCCTGATACTGAACCGCGAAGTTCAGGCCATCAACCAACCCGAAGAAATCGCTGTTACGGTAGGTCGCGAAACCATTACCACGCTGCTGCATGAAGTTGTCAGAACCGTAGGTGTCGCCGCCGAATTCCGGCAGAACGTCGGTCCATGAAGTAACATCGTAAACAACACCGTAGTTACGACCGTAGTCGAAAGAACCCGCATCACCAAATTTCAGACCGGCAAACGCCACACGGGTCCAGGACTGGTTTTCACTTTCAGCAGTGTTACCCTGAATCTGGTATTCCCACTGGCCGTATCCGGTCAGTTGATCGTTAATTTGCGTTTCGCCTTTGAAGCCAAGACGCATGTAGGTCTGGTCACCATCAACGCTGTCATCATCAGAGAAATAGTGCAGACCATCAACTTTGCCGTACAGATCTAATTTGTTGCCATCTTTGTTATAAATTTCAGCCGCATTTGCTGCGCCTGCTACCAGCAGTGCTGGTACCAGGAGGGACAGTACTTTAACTTTCATTTTATTAACCCTCTGTTATATGCCTTATAATTACCACTGCTTACTGGTTAACCCTCATTAACCAGTCGGCAATTTCATTCTCCTCAAAATTACAGAATAATCCAATGCGAATATGATACTAAAACTTTGAAGGTGTTTCATTTATGCATCAACATGTTTCAATTTGTAAATATAAAGGAACTTTTACAAAGCACAAATAGCTTAAAAATTTAGCACTTATAATCAAACGAAAAAATCACCACATAATTATCAATAAGTTACAATAAAAAAGCATTACAGCACTGAATGACAAAACAAGATCACACCTAATCTCTAAAATAACTCTCGCTATCATCATTAACTTTATTTATTACCGTCATTCAGTTTTGAATGTCTGTTTATCCCTAATTCAACCGGATGCTTCGCATTCGGTTTTTTTTTTACCTTTCTTTACGTAACCTTTCTTTTTTTGTGCTACCGCCCCGAAATTGTAACGACTATTAACTAAATTCTCGCCATGAGTCCCCTGATGAGGGGGAAATGATGCAGAACTTAATTTCTTGTTAATTCGTGCTATTTCCCGGTTAATGGCGTTATTTATTTGTACACCCCCGGCGAGTTTGTACATGTTTGATGTACTCTCCGCCGTTGATAATGCCCGATGAAAAAGACGCATCTTCCAGACCAGTGGCGCTGGAAATTCAGTTATTACCCTTTATACTGCCCTATCGCGACAGAGCACGACCATCACAGGTTAGAGATATCAATGAGTCAGACTGAAACTACCGCCCCGAGCAAATTCTCCCTCCTCCCCGGGAGCATCACCCGTTTCTTTCTTCTTTTGATCGTTGTGCTGTTAGTCACCATGGGGGTTATGGTACAGAGCGCGGTGAACGCCTGGCTGAAGGACAAAAGCTATCAGGTTGTTGATATCACCCATGCCGTGCACAAGCGCATTGATACCTGGCGCTACGCCACCTGGCAGATTTACGACAATATTGCGGCTGCGCCCGCAACCCCATCCGGAGATGGACTACAGGAGACGCGTCTTAAGCAGGACGTCTATTATCTCGAAAAACCACAGCGCAAAACGGAGGCACTTATCTTTGGCTCTCACGACAGTGCGACGCTGGAGATGACGCAACGTATTTCGACCTATCTGGATACCCTTTGGGGAGCCGAAACAGTGCCGTGGTCGATGTACTATCTGAATGGTCAGGACAACAGCATGATCCTGATCTCGACGCTGCCGTTGAAAGATCTCTCTTCCGGGTTTAAAGAGACAACCGTGGGCAGCATTGTCGATTCCCGCCGGGCAGAAATGCTACAGCAGGCAAATGCTCTCGATGAACGTGAGAGCTTCTCATCACTGCGGCGGTTGGCCTGGCAAAATGGCCATTATTTTACCCTGCGCACCACGTTCAACCAGCCAGGACATCTGGCGACGGTGGTGGCCTTCGATTTACCGATTAATGATTTAATCCCGCCGGATATGCCGCTCGACAGCTTCCGCCTGGAGCCAGACAGCAGCACCCAGAACATGCGTGCGGCGTCTGACAAAGAGGCCGCAGAGAGCGTATCGATCTCTTTTAACGGCTCGAAAATTGAAATTGCCTCTTCGCTGAACTCAACCGGCATGCGTCTGGTGTGGCAGGTACCGTTTGGCACACTGCTGCTCGATACCCTGCAAAATATCCTGTTGCCTCTGCTGCTGAATATCGGACTGCTGGCGCTTGCTCTGTTTGGCTACAGTACGTTCCGTTTCCAGCCGGGTCGTCAAAGCGACACCTCTGCGGTTTCGGCTGGAACCACTAATGAGCTGCGCGTATTACGTGCATTAAATGAAGAGATTATTTCCGTGCTACCGCTTGGCGTGCTGGTTCACGATCAGGAAGCGAATCGTACGGTGATGAGCAATAAAATTGCTGACCATCTGCTGCCACATCTCAACCTGCAAAACATCACCACCATGGCGGATCAGCACCAGGGGGTTATTCAGGCCACCATTAACAATGAACTGTATGAGATCCGTCAGTTCCGCAGTCAGGTCGCCCCGCGCACGCAAATTTTCATTATCCGCGATCAGGATAGAGAAGTGCTGGTAAATAAAAAGCTGAAGCAGGCGCAAAGGCTGTATGAGAAAAACCAGCAGGGTCGCGCGGCATTTATGCAGAATATTGGTGATGCCTTCAAACAGCCATTAAAAACGCTGGCAACCCAGGCGGCGGCGTTAGATACGTCAGAAAGCCACCAGCTTGCCAGCCAGGCCGACTCACTGGTTCGTATGGTTGATGAGATCCAGTTAGCGAACATGCTGGAGAATGATTTCTGGAAAGGAACACCTACCCTCTTCTCCATTCAGAATCTGATCGATGAAGTGGTTCCGGAAGTCCTGCCTGTGATTAAGCGCAAAGGACTGCAACTGCTGATCAATAACCATTTATCCGCGAATGATGAACGTCACGGCGATCGCGAAGCACTGCGTCGCATTCTGCTGATGCTTATTCAGTATGCGGTGACCACCACGCAGATTGGCAAGATCACCCTGGAGGTGAGCACGGACGAGTCTGCTGAAGATCGTCTGACGTTCCGCATCCTGGACACCGGGGAAGGCGTCACGACGAGCGAAATTGATAATCTGCACTTCCCGTTCCTGAATGACACCCAGAGCGATCATTACGGCAAAGCCAATGCGCTGACCTTCTGGTTGTGCGATCAACTGGCGCGTAAGCTTGGTGGTCATCTGAATATCAAGGCCCGTGAATCCCTCGGCACCCGGTACTCTCTGCACGTTAAAATGGCCGCCAATCCACAGGAAGAAGATGAAGAACGTCTGCTGGATGATGTTGTGGTGATGGTCGATGTGACCTCAAACGAGATCCGCAATATTGTGGTTCGTCAGTTAGAAAACTGGGGTGCGGCCTGCATCACGCCGGATGAAAGGCTGGCAAGTCAAGAATTTGATCTATTTTTAACTGATAATCCGTCTAATCTTACTGCCTCCGGCTTGCTTTTAAGCGATGATGAGTCAGGCGTGCGGAAAATCGGCCCTGGCCAGCTGCGCGTCAATTTTAATATAAGCAATGCGATGCAGGAAGCTGTACTACAACTAATAGAAGAGCAGCTGGCGCAGGAAGAGATAGCGGAATCCCCGTTAGGCGGCAATGAAAATGCCGAGCTTCACGCCAGCGGATACTATTCACTCTTTGTTGATACAGTACCAGATGATGTTAAGCGGTTGTATACTGAGTCCGCTGCGAATGATTTTGCAGCGCTGGCACAGACAGCACACCGGCTTAAAGGGGTGTTTGCCATGCTTAATCTGGTTCCCGGCAAGCAGTTATGTGAAACGCTGGAACATCTAATTCGTGAGAAAGATGCCTCTGGCATTGAAAAATACATCAGCGACATTGACGCCTACGTCAAAAGCTTGCTGTAGCAAGGTAGCCTAATACATGAACAATATGAACGTAATTATTGCCGATGACCATCCGATTGTACTGTTCGGTATTCGCAAATCACTTGAACAGATCGAGTGGGTGAATGTGGTCGGTGAATTTGAAGACTCTACAGCTCTGATCAATAACCTCCCAAAGCTTGATGCACACGTGCTCATTACCGATCTCTCCATGCCTGGGGACAAGTACGGTGATGGGATCACGCTCATCAAATATATTAAACGTCACTTCCCGGATATCTCGATTATCGTTCTGACCATGAACAACAACCCGGCGATTCTTAGCGCCGTGTTGGATCTGGATATCGAAGGCATTGTGCTGAAACAAGGCGCACCGACCGATCTGCCAAAAGCACTCGCTGCGCTGCAGAAAGGCAAGAAATTCACGCCTGAGAGCGTCTCTCGCCTGCTGGAAAAAATCAGCGCAGGTGGTTACGGTGACAAACGCCTGTCACCGAAAGAGAGCGAAGTTCTGCGCCTGTTCGCTGAAGGTTTCCTGGTGACCGAGATTGCCAAGAAGCTGAACCGCAGTATTAAAACCATCAGCAGCCAGAAAAAATCAGCGATGATGAAACTGGGTGTGGACAACGATATTGCCCTGCTGAACTATCTCTCCTCCGTCACGCTGAGCGCAACGGATAAGGATTGATTCCCTTCGGGGGTCTCTCTCCCACAGGGAAGGATGAAAAACGTAAAAGGCCCTTGCGGGCCTTTTTTATGTTCTCGTTTTTCTCACGCGATCCGCATAAACAGACAATGTCTGCTTCAGCACATCCAGCGTCACCGGTTTCGACAAACAACTGTCCATTCCCGACTCCAGACAGCGCTGCTTCTCTTCCGCCAGCGCGTTCGCCGTCACACCCACAACCGGTAACGTCAGGCCAAGCTGGCGGATGCGCTGCGTCAGACGGTAGCCATCCATGTTAGGCATGTTTACGTCACTGAGAACAATATCAATATGATTTTTACTCAGTACGTTCAGCGCATCCACGCCATCATTAGCCGTTTTACACTGATAACCAAGCGAACCAAGCTGGTCGGCCAGCAGGCGGCGGTTAATCGGATGGTCATCCACCACCAGAATCATCATATCGTCATTCACTGACGCCAGAGACTCCGTTGACGGTAATCCACCAGCGCCGTCACTCTCTTCCAGATGCACTTTGTAGATGCGTGCCAGCAGGCTCATCAGCTCATGCGGCGTTGCTACACTGTGTACCCATTCTCCCGGTGCACGCTCAACCGGGATACCGATGTGACGACGGCAGAAGAGTACCGTCCCTCTTCCCTGCCACGGCTGTTCCGGCATATCGTCGGTAATCAGCACATCGTCCACATCCGGTGTTTGACCTTCATAGCGGGACACCCTCACGCCGCTATGAGTGAGCAGCGCAGTGAGATAGTCATTCAGTGAGGCATTATGCACCGCCAGCCAGCAGCGTTTATTGCTCAGACCATCAACCGTCGTTTTTGCCGGATACTGAGCCGAATAGAGCGGAATGCGGATGGTAAACTGGCTACCCATACCGGGCTCGGTATCAACGGAGATATCACCGTCCATCATGCTGACGAGTTTCTCACAGATCGCCAGCCCCAACCCGGTACCCTGGAAGTTACGCTGCACGCCGGTCCCCACCTGGAAGAACGGGTCAAACAGACGAACCACTTCTTTCGCCGGAATGCCCACCCCCGTATCCCGCACGCGGATACTCAGGTAATCACCGGCCCGGCAAACGTGTAATACAATACAACCGACGTCGGTGAATTTAATGGCATTACTGAGCAAGTTAGAAATGACCTGCTGCAGGCGCATGGGATCGCCGTGCAATGTCAGCGGCACATCCGGTTCGATAAAACAGTAAAGCCCCAGCTGTTTACGCACCACCAGCGGCAGATAATTGGCGCTGATGTGGTTCATCACCTCACGCGGAGAGAACTCCCGCGGTTCGATTTTCAGCTGCTCAGACTCAATTTTGGAGAAGTCGAGAATATCACTGATGATTTTCAGCAACAGGCTGGAGGAGTTGTTCATCGCCGTCACCAGCCTGTCGACCCCTTTCGGCAGCTCTTTCGTCTGCAGCAGGTCGAGGTTACCGATAATCCCGTACAACGGCGTACGCAACTCGTGGCTGACTGTCGCAAGGAACATCGATTTCGACTGACTGGCCTGCTCTGCCGCCTGCGCCATCTCCTGCAACGACTCTTCCATCTTCACGCGTGCAGAGACATCCACCAGCACGCAAATCGCCACGTTTTCATTGCGATAGCGGGAATGAACAAAGCTGATTTGCAGGTTAGTGTGCGTGCTGGTCAGCACGTCGACAAAGTTAACCTGCTGACCACAAATAATTTGCGTCAGCCTTTGCCGATCCTCATGCGTCAGCATGTTCAGGTAATTATGTGCCAGCTCATTACTCAGGATATTGGTTCCGTCCTGGGTACGCAGGATACAGATCCCCACCGGTGCCGAGGCGACAATTTTACGGTTAAATTGCTCATGTTCTTCAAGGCGTTGAGCATCCACCTCTGCCGGAATAAATATCCGACGTTCATACATGCGTGCCAGCATAAACAGCGCCACGCCCACCGCGATATTCAACAAAATGGCGTTGAGGATCAGGATACGAATGCGTTCAAGCACCATATCCACCGGCAGCGAATAGACAATGCTCAGCGACGAAGGCGGCAGGTTCTTTTTCAGCACCAGCTCACGGAAGCCGGAGGTATAGCCAAACCACGATCGCTCCTGCATCCAGTGCGGATCGACGTTTAAACGGTTGTCTGGCCCGGTAAGGGAGATAAGCTGATGTCCATTTTCATCAAGAATAGTCACACCCATTGGCAGACTGCCCGGGGTGAAGAAGTTTTCCATGCGAATGGTCTGTTCAATTCCCAGCAGCGCCTGCAGGCGATTACCCAGATACACTGGTGTCAGGGCGTAGAAATAACCCACACCCGTGCGCGGACCCTGGCTTATCCAGAAAATGTTATTCCCGCGTTCATCCTGCGGTGCGTTGCGGTATTTCACAATGCGTTCGTGCAGGCTTTTCAGCGCATCATCACGCTCGACGGGAAGATCGCGCAGGCCAAAATCCGCCACGCAGAGATTTTCACTGCCAATCAGAAATACGCGATTGAGGTCATAGGCAGCAGAAAAATTGTCGCGCCAGTAGCGCATAAACCAGGCAAGAGATTCCAGTGACCCACGCCAGGTATTGCTCATGGTGGAACAATCGGAATCTGGGAACAGCGGCTGGAAATCCGGGACTTCAGTTTTGTCGTTACGACCGCGGAGGGCAAGAATACCGTTTTCCGCCGTCAGACGATTTTCAGCAATGTACTTCAACTCCTTCATCACATCAGATGTTCGCTGAATGTAGCGCTGGGCCTGGTCGGAGCTTAAATTAAACTCCTGGCGGATCTCCGCTTCTTTCTGATGCAGCGCGTTAACGATGTAAAACACCGAGAACAATGCCACCAGTAGCCAAAGCAAGAGCGCCAGCGCCCGAAACAGATAGCGAGAAACTTTCAGCGTAGTACGAAAGGAGACGAGGTATTTCAAAGGGGCGAGGCTCCGCCGTCGGGGTCAAAAGAATGTGGTTAAGGTAGCGGTAAACGCGCCAGGTCGCAACGTTGACTTATCTGCTTCTGCAAAAGAAAAGGGCCGGAATCCGGCCCTTTTTTGCATCATGCAATATTACTCGTCAGCGTCATCCGCTGCATCGTCGTCGGTGTCGGTTTCCGGTGCGATATCATCATCACCTTCTGCGACGCTGCCGTCGATGGAATCGAGTTCTTCGTCGTCCACCGGCTCAGCAACACGCTGCAGACCCACAACGTTTTCATCTTCCGCAGTACGGATGAGGATCACGCCCTGGGTGTTACGACCCACCACGCTGATCTCAGATACGCGTGTACGCACCAGCGTACCGGCATCGGTGATCATCATGATCTGGTCAGCATCGTCTACCTGTACCGCGCCAACAACGGAACCGTTGCGCTCGGTGACTTTGATAGAGATAACGCCCTGTGTACCGCGAGACTTGGTTGGGTATTCCCCTTCCGCTGTACGTTTACCGTAACCATTCTGCGTCACGGTCAGGATAGCCCCTTCACCGCGCGGAATAATCAGGGAAACCACAGAGTCTTCACCAGCCAGTTTGATGCCACGAACGCCCGTAGCGGTACGACCCATTGCACGGACAGCGTTCTCTTTAAAGCGCACCACTTTACCGGCCGCAGAGAACAGCATCACTTCATCCGAACCGGAGGTCAGATCCACGCCAATCAGCTCATCGCCTTCGTTCAGGTTCACCGCGATGATACCCGCAGAACGTGGGCGGCTGAACTCGGTGAGCGCGGTTTTCTTCACGGTACCGCTGGCGGTCGCCATAAAGACGTTCACGCCCTCTTCGTACTCGCGTACCGGCAGGATGGCGGTGATACGTTCGTTCGCTTCCAGCGGCAGCAGGTTAACGATTGGACGACCACGTGCGCCACGGCTCGCTTCCGGCAACTGGTAGACCTTCATCCAGTACAGACGACCACGGCTTGAGAAGCAGAGGATCGTGTCATGGGTGTTCGCCACCAGCAGACGGTCAATAAAGTCTTCTTCTTTAATACGTGCCGCAGACTTGCCTTTACCACCACGACGTTGTGCTTCGTAGTCGGTTAACGGCTGATACTTCACGTAGCCCTGGTGAGACAGAGTCACAACAACGTCTTCCTGGTTGATCAGGTCTTCGATGTTGATGTCCGCGGTGTTCGCGGTGATTTCGGTGCGACGCTCATCGCCGAACTGATCACGAACCAGCTCCAGCTCTTCACGAATCACTTCCATCAGACGCTCTGCGCTACCCAGGATGTGCAGCAGCTCAGCAATCTGTTCCAGCAGTTCTTTGTATTCGTCGAGCAGTTTTTCATGCTCAAGGCCGGTCAGTTTCTGCAGACGCAGATCCAGAATCGCCTGGGCCTGCTGTTCAGTCAGATAGTATTGACCGTCACGCACGCCGAACTCAGGTTCCAGCCACTCAGGACGCGCAGCATCATCACCCGCACGTTCCAGCATCGCTGCAACGTTACCCAGATCCCACGGACGGGAAATCAGTGCGGCTTTCGCTTCTGCCGGGGTTGGCGCACGACGGATCAGTTCGATGATCGGGTCGATGTTAGCCAGGGCAACCGCCAGCGCTTCAAGGATGTGCGCACGGTCGCGCGCTTTGCGCAGTTCAAAGATGGTACGACGTGTCACCACTTCACGGCGGTGACGCACGAACGCGCTCAGGATCTCTTTCAGGTTCATGATCTTCGGCTGACCATGGTGCAGTGCAACCATGTTGATACCGAAGGAAACCTGGAGCTGAGTCTGGGAGTACAGGTTGTTCAGAACAACTTCACCCACCGCGTCACGTTTGATTTCAATCACGATGCGCATGCCGTCTTTATCAGACTCATCACGCAGCGCGCTGATACCTTCAACACGTTTTTCTTTTACCAGCTCGGCGATTTTTTCAATCAGACGCGCTTTGTTCACCTGATACGGGATCTCGTGAACAATGATCGTTTCACGGCCGGTTTTGGCGTCCGCTTCCACTTCAGCGCGGGCACGGATGTAAATCTTGCCGCGACCGGTGCGGTACGCTTCTTCAATACCACGACGACCGTTGATGATCGCCGCCGTCGGGAAGTCCGGGCCCGGGATGTGTTCCATCAGCCCTTCAATGCTGATGTCTTCATCGTCAATATAAGCCAGGCAACCGTTGATCACTTCCGTGATGTTGTGCGGCGGAATGTTGGTTGCCATACCGACGGCGATACCGGACGAACCGTTCACCAGCAGGTTAGGGATTTTCGTTGGCATAACGTCAGGAATTTTTTCCGTGCCGTCGTAGTTATCAACGAAATCAACCGTCTCTTTTTCCAGGTCGGCCATCAGCTCATGGGCAATCTTCGCCAGACGGATTTCCGTATAACGCATTGCCGCGGCGGAGTCGCCGTCGATAGAACCAAAGTTACCCTGACCATCTACCAGCATGTAACGCAGCGAGAATGGCTGCGCCATACGGACGATAGTGTCGTACACCGCGGAATCACCATGAGGATGGTATTTACCGATTACGTCACCAACGACACGGGCAGATTTTTTGTAGGCTTTATTCCAGTCATTGCCCAATACGTTCATGGCGTATAGTACGCGACGGTGTACCGGCTTCAGGCCATCGCGGACGTCCGGCAGCGCACGGCCAACAATGACCGACATCGCATAGTCCAGATAGGAGCTCTTCAGCTCTTCCTCGATGTTAACCGGTGTAATTTCTCTCGCAAGGTCGCTCATCTAACCGCTATCCCTCTACTGTATCCCGGATTCAAAGGTCGCAAATTATAACACAGCCGAGGTGATTGAGGTAAACCTATACGCTTTATTCACAGGGATTGCCTGATATACTCATTCGTCTTGCTAAATAAGGAGTAAAAGCGCCCATGAATGCCGAAAAATCCCCGGTGTCTCACAACGTTGACCATGAAGAGATTGCCAAATTTGAAGCGGTGGCGTCCCGCTGGTGGGATCTCGAGGGTGAGTTCAAACCTCTGCACCGTATTAACCCGCTGCGTCTGGGCTATATCGCGGAGCGTTCCGGCGGTCTGTTCGGTAAGAAAGTGCTCGATGTCGGTTGCGGTGGCGGTATCCTGGCAGAGAGCATGGCGCGCGAAGGGGCGACTGTCACGGGTCTGGACATGGGCTTTGAACCGCTACAGGTTGCCCGTCTTCATGCACTTGAGTCCGGCATAAAGGTGGAATACGTGCAGGAAACCGTGGAAGAACACGCGGCCAAACATGCGCATCAGTACGATGTGGTGACCTGCATGGAGATGCTGGAACACGTTCCCAATCCACAGTCCGTGGTGCACGCCTGCGCAAAACTGGTGAAACCCGGTGGACAAGTCTTCTTCTCGACCATCAACCGTAATGGTAAAGCCTGGCTGATGGCCGTCGTCGGCGCAGAGTATGTGCTGCGCATGGTGCCGAAAGGGACACACGACGTGAAGAAATTCATTAAGCCTGCTGAGTTACTGAGCTGGGTTGACCAGACGTGGCTTAAAGAGCAACACATCACCGGTCTGCATTTCAATCCATTGACCGATAAATTCAAACTCGCACCGGGCGTGGATGTTAACTATATGTTGCATACAACCGCCAAAAACGACTAACGTCATCTGTAATTCTTATAAAGATTGCGCGACATCATGTTGCGCAATTCTGACCTCTCGTTGAAGAAATCAGCACTCGATCAAATTTTGAATTTTTTTTCTTAATTATTGACATGTCTTCCAGGCCTTACGGTACGAGGACTTACGCTTTTTTACCCTTTCACAACCTCAATTTAACGTCAAAATCAACCCTTGTGCTGAAAAGAATCGATACTAGAATACTCACCATATAGCGTTTTTCTTATCGCAAACCCCCTATATGTAGTATTTATCCACAGAGTTAGTCACAAGACGGATCTGTGGATAAACGGGGGATATTTTTTATTTCACGGACAGGTAAAACCCACATGAATCAGAGTCTGCTGGTGACAAAGCGCGACGGTACTACCGAGCGTATCAATCTGGACAAAATCCATCGAGTTCTCGACTGGGCAGCAGAAGGACTGAACAACGTATCTATCTCCCAGGTCGAACTGAAATCTCACATTCAGTTCTACGACGGCATCAAAACGTCTGATATCCACGAAACCATCATCAAAGCGGCAGCCGATCTGATCTCCCGCGAAGCACCGGATTATCAGTACCTCGCTGCACGTCTGGCTATTTTCCACCTGCGCAAAAAAGCCTACGGCCAGTTTGAGCCGCCTGCGCTTTACGATCACGTAGTGAAAATGGTTGAGCTGGGCAAATACGACACGCATCTGCTGGAAGACTATACGGAAGAAGAGTTCGAGCAGATGAACGGGTTTATCGATCACTGGCGCGACATGAACTTCTCCTACGCGGCGGTGAAGCAGCTCGAAGGCAAATACCTGGTTCAAAACCGTGTGACCGGTGAGATCTACGAAAGCGCCCAGTTCCTCTATATTCTGGTGGCCGCCTGCCTGTTCTCTAATTACCCACGTGACACCCGTCTGGAATACGTGAAGCGTTTCTATGATGCGGTTTCAACGTTCAAAATTTCTCTGCCTACGCCAATCATGTCTGGCGTGCGCACCCCTACCCGTCAGTTCAGCTCCTGCGTACTGATCGAGTGTGGTGACAGCCTGGATTCTATCAACGCCACCTCCAGCGCCATTGTGAAATACGTTTCCCAGCGTGCTGGTATCGGTATCAACGCCGGTCGTATTCGCGCCCTGGGCAGCCCAATTCGCGGCGGTGAAGCGTTCCACACCGGCTGTATCCCGTTCTATAAGCACTTCCAGACGGCAGTGAAATCCTGCTCTCAGGGCGGCGTACGCGGTGGTGCAGCAACCCTGTTCTACCCGATGTGGCACCTGGAAGTGGAAAGCCTGTTGGTACTGAAAAACAACCGTGGCGTGGAAGGCAACCGCGTGCGTCACATGGACTACGGCGTACAGATCAACAAACTGATGTACACCCGTCTGCTGAAAGGTGAAGACATCACCCTGTTCAGCCCGTCCGACGTCCCTGGCCTGTACGACGCGTTCTTCGCTGATCAGGATGAGTTCGAACGTCTGTACACCAAATATGAGAAAGACGACAGCATCCGTAAACAGCGTGTGAAAGCGGTAGATCTGTTCTCTCTGATGATGCAGGAACGTGCCTCTACCGGCCGTATCTACATCCAGAACGTTGACCACTGCAACACCCACAGCCCGTTTGATCCGGCTGTTGCGCCAGTGCGCCAGTCTAACCTGTGCCTGGAAATCGCCCTGCCGACCAAGCCGCTGGACGATGTTAACGACGAAAACGGTGAAATTGCGCTGTGTACGCTGTCTGCGTTCAACCTGGGTGCGATTAAGAGCCTCGACGAGCTGGAAGAGCTGGCCGTGCTGGCGGTTCGTGCGCTGGATGCCCTGCTGGACTACCAGGATTACCCAATCCCGGCCGCTAAACGTGGTGCAATGGGTCGTCGTACCCTGGGCATTGGCGTGATCAACTTTGCCTACTGGCTGGCGAAAAACGGCAAGCGTTACTCTGACGGCAGCGCCAATAACCTGACCCACCAGACGTTTGAAGCTATTCAGTATTATCTGATGAAAGCGTCCAACGAACTGGCGAAAGAGCAAGGTGCGTGCCCGTGGTTTAACGAAACCACCTACGCGAAAGGCATTATGCCGATCGATACCTACAAGAAAGATCTGGACGCGATTGTCAGCGAGCCGTTGCATCTGGACTGGGAAGGCCTTCGCGAGTCCATTAAGACTTATGGCCTGCGTAACTCTACGCTCTCTGCCCTGATGCCGTCTGAGACCTCTTCGCAGATCTCTAACGCCACCAACGGTATCGAGCCACCTCGCGGCCACGTCAGCATTAAAGCGTCGAAAGACGGTGTTCTGCGCCAGGTGGTGCCGGATTACGAGACGCTGGGTAACAACTACGAGCTGCTGTGGGAAATGCCAAACAACGATGGCTACCTGCAACTGGTTGGGATCATGCAGAAGTTTATCGACCAGTCGATCTCTGCAAACACCAACTACGACCCAACGCGCTTCCCGTCAGGTAAGGTACCGATGCAGCAACTGCTGAAAGACCTGCTCACTGCCTATAAATTTGGCGTGAAAACCCTGTACTATCACAACACCCGTGATGGTGCAGAAGACGCGCAGGACGACCTTGTACCGTCAATTCAGGACGATGGCTGCGAAAGCGGCGCATGTAAGATCTAATAAAGGGCGGGGATTTCCCCGCCTTTATTTCGTAAGACAGGACTCCAATTCATGGCATACACCACCTTTTCACAGACGAAAAACGACCAGCTCAAAGAGCCGATGTTCTTCGGCCAGCCAGTCAACGTGGCACGCTACGATCAGCAAAAATATGACATCTTCGAAAAGCTGATTGAAAAGCAACTCTCCTTCTTCTGGCGCCCGGAAGAGGTTGATGTTTCCCGCGATCGCATTGATTTCCAGGCGCTGCCGGAGCATGAGAAGCATATCTTCATCAGCAACCTGAAGTACCAGACACTGCTGGACTCCATTCAGGGCCGCAGCCCGAACGTGGCTCTGCTGCCGCTGATCTCCATTCCGGAACTGGAAACCTGGGTGGAAACCTGGGCGTTCTCTGAGACGATCCACTCCCGTTCTTACACCCATATCATCCGCAATATCGTTAACGATCCAGCGGTGGTGTTTGACGATATCGTCACCAACGAGCAGATCCAGAAGCGCGCAGAAGGCATTGCTCACTACTACGACGAGCTGATCGAGATGACCAGTTACTGGCATCTGCTTGGCGAAGGCCCCCATAACGTGAACGGCAAAACCGTTACCGTGAACCTGCGTGCGCTGAAAAAACAGCTGTATCTGTGCCTGATGAGCGTCAACGCGCTGGAAGCCATTCGCTTCTACGTGAGCTTTGCCTGCTCTTTCGCCTTTGCCGAACGCAAGTTGATGGAAGGTAATGCCAAAATCATCCGTCTGATCGCCCGTGACGAAGCCCTGCACCTGACCGGCACCCAGCACATGCTGAACTTGCTGCGCAGCGGCGTGGACGACCCGGAAATGGCGGAAATCGCCGAAGAGTGCAAACAGGAGTGCTATGACCTGTTCGTGCTGGCGGCTCAGCAGGAGAAAGAGTGGGCAGATTACCTGTTCCGCGACGGCTCCATGATTGGCCTGAACAAAGACATTCTGTGCCAGTATGTTGAGTACATCACCAACATCCGTATGCAGGCTGTCGGTCTCGATCTGCCGTTCCAGACGCGCTCCAACCCAATCCCATGGATCAACACCTGGCTGGTATCCGATAACGTGCAGGTTGCGCCGCAGGAAGTGGAAGTGAGTTCTTACCTGGTCGGTCAGATTGACTCCGAAGTTGATACTGACGACCTGAGCAACTTCCAGCTCTGATGACACGCGTAACGCTACGTCTTTCTGGCACCGAAGTGCTGTGTCAGGAAGAGCACCCTTCTCTGCTGGTGGCGCTTGAGGCGAACCAGGTGGAGGTTGAGTATCAGTGTCGTGAAGGTTATTGCGGCTCCTGTCGCTGCCGTCTGGTGACCGGCCAGGTGGACTGGCTGACCGAGCCGCTGGCCTTTATCAGTGAAGGGGAAATTTTGCCCTGCTGCTGCCGGGCAAAAGGCGATATCGAGATCGAGATGTAAAAAAAGGGCCTTACGGCCCTTTTTCTATTTTAAGAACGTCACCGCTTTATCCGGGAAATCCGTAAACAGTCCGTCCACACCCGCCTGGTTATACAGCACGTCGTAAAGCTGATTCACGTCCGTGGCATACGGTGGCAACTGGTCTGCACGCACCGTGTACGGATGGACCTGCATCTTGCTGGCATGCGCCTCTTTCACCATCGCCGTCAACTTCACGTGCCCCGGCGTTGAGCCTTCCGCCACCAGCATGTGATAATCCGGCCCGATGCCATCGGCGTACTGCGCTATCTGCTTCATCGCACCCGGCTTAAACATCCAGTCGTAATTGTAGTTCACCCACTTCCCGTCCGGTTGCTTCTCCTGGGTTTCGTTCCAGTCGGTATAGGCAATCAGCTGTACCAGATTGAGATCCATCCCCCTCTTCGGCTCCAGTTCGGTTTTGATGCGCTTCAACTCAGCGGCGTCAAAACACTGCAGATACACCTTGTCCTTTTTGCTGGTGTATCCGTACTGCTTCAGTACGTCCAGCGTTTTGGCCGCAATGTCTTTCCCTTCCTGGTGGTGGAACCACGGCGCTTTGATTTCCGGGTAGATGCCGATGTTTTTACCGGTTGAGTGGTTCAGCCCCTGAACAAACTCAATCTCTTCCTGGAAGGTATGGATCCGGAAGTCAGATTTGCCCATCGGGAAGCGTCCCGGATAGACCTGCACCTTCTTGCCGTTTTCGATCTCAAAGCCTTCGGTAAATTTCAGCGAGCGAATTTCCGCCAGCGAGAAATCAATGGCGTAGAAACGGCCATCTTTGCGGGCACGGTCCGGGAAACGCTCCGCCACGTCCGTCACGCGGTCAAGATAGTGGTCATGCAGAACGACCAACTGGTCGTCCTTCGTCATCACCAGATCCTGCTCCAGGTAATCCGCGCCCTGCGCATAGGCCATCGCTTTTGCCGGGAGCGTATGCTCCGGCAGATAGCCGCTTGCGCCGCGGTGGGCAATAACGATTTTATCTGCCGCCAGCGCGGAGCCTGTCATCAAACCGGCTAGCAGCAGACCGGTGGCTAACTGAGTTAATTTCATCGCAATGCTCCTTATTGACGACGCGCCAGCACTTCAGCGTGGTGACGTTTTTCGCCGATCATCACAACAATCAGCAGCAGAACCGCCAGCACGCTACCGCCAATCATCACCATAAAACCGCCGTCCCAGCCGAAGAAGTCAACGGTATAGCCCACAATGGCGCTTGCCGCGACCGAACCGCCGAGGTAGCCAAACAGACCGGTAAAGCCCGCCGCCGTGCCCGCCGCTTTTTTCGGCGCCAGTTCCAGGGCGTGCAGACCAATCAGCATTACCGGGCCGTAAATCAGGAAGCCGATGACAATCATACAAGCCATGTCCACACCCGGGTTGCCCGGCGGGTTAAGCCAGTACACTACGGTGGCGATGGTCACCAGGGTCATAAAGAAGACGCCCGTTGCGCCACGGTTGCCTTTAAACACCTTGTCCGACATCCAGCCGCAAATCAGCGTGCCCGGGATCCCCGCATATTCGTACAGGAAGTAAGCCCAGGAGGATTTATCCAGCGCGAAGTGCTTCACCTCTTTCAGGTAGGTCGGAGACCAGTCCAGAATGCCGTAGCGCAACAGGTAAACGAACACGTTCGCCACCGCGATGTACCACAGCAGTTTGTTTGGCAGCACGTACTTCATGAAAATCTGTTTCGCAGTCAGCTCTTCTTCGTGCTTCTCGCTGTAATCATCCGGGTAGTCGTTTTTGTACTCTTCGATCGGCGGCAGACCACAGGATTGCGGTGTATCGCGCATCAGGGCGAAGGCAATAATCGCCACCAGAATAGCGCCAAAGGCAGGCATATAGAGCGCCGCGTGCCAGTCGTTGAACCAGGCCATCCCCAACAGGAACAGCAGCGGTGGAATACCGCCCCCCACGTTATGCGCACAGTTCCACACTGACACGATGCCGCCACGTTCCTTCTGCGACCACCAGTGCACCATGGTGCGTCCGCATGGCGGCCATCCCATCCCCTGGAACCAGCCACAGAGGAACAGCAGCACGAACATGATGGCAATACTGGAGGTTGCCCACGGCACAAAGCCCATAAACAACATCACCGCTGCCGCCAGGATCAGACCGGCTGGCAGAAACACACGCGGATTCGAGCGATCTGACACGGAACCCATGATGAATTTGGAAAAACCGTAGGCAATGGAAATTCCCGACAGCGCGAACCCCAAATCACCACGCGAAAAACCCTGCTCCACCAGATAAGGCATGGCGAGAGCGAAGTTTTTACGCACCAGGTAGTACGCCGCGTACCCGAAGAAGATCCCCAGGAAAATTTGCCAACGCAGACGACGGTATAGCGGATCAATTTCTGCCTCAGGCAGACGCGCACGATGCGGCGCGGGTTTGAAGATACTGAGCATGACAGCCTCCGTGGCCAGGTATTGAATTTACAGGGGTTTTACTGCCCCATACTCCAGAGAGGCGGCGATGTTAAGAAATCACGGTGATTGTTACTGTGAATCAACGCACAGATTGTTACAGAAATATGACAGAATGCGCAAAAAAGCGCATGAAATCACGTTTCACTTTCGAATTTCGCTCGTTTGTGTTCGAAATCAAACAAACCATAGTTTTCATGTGGCTAAATGGTAAAAAAACGAACACAGAGGGATGACAATGACAATTCACGATCCACGCTACAGCGATGTGATTATCATTGGCGGTGGTGCGACCGGTGCCGGCATCGCACGTGATTGCGCACTCAGAGGGTTGAGCGTCACGCTTCTGGAGCGCCATGATATTGCGACAGGTGCCACCGGGCGCAATCATGGCCTGCTTCACAGCGGTGCCCGCTACGCCGTTACCGATGGCGAATCGGCTCGTGAATGTATTGCCGAAAACCAGATCCTGCGGCGGATTGCTCGGCACTGCATTGAACCAACAGACGGCTTGTTTATCACGCTTCCCGAAGACGATCTCGCCTTTCAGGCTACCTTTATTACCGCCTGTCGCGCGGCGGGGATTCAGGCCGAGGCCATTGACCCGGACCTGGCGCGGCGCATTGAGCCCTCCGTCAACCCGATCCTGACAGGGGCGGTAAAAGTGCCAGATGGCACGGTTGATCCCTTCCGCCTCACGGCCGCCAACATGCTTGATGCCCGCGAACATAGCGCACGCATCCTGACCGGGCATGAAGTGACCGGGCTTATCCGGGAAGGGAACCGCGTCTGTGGCGTGCGGCTTTTTAATACGCAATATAACGAACACAGCGAACTGTATGCTTCCGTGGTCGTCAACGCGGCGGGGATCTGGGGGCAGCGGATTGCGGAGTATGCCGACTTGTCTGTTCGCATGTTTCCGGCAAAAGGCTCGCTGCTGATCCTCGACCATCGCATCAATAACCATGTGATCAACCGCTGCCGCAAACCGTCTGATGCCGATATTCTGGTTCCGGGCGATACCATTTCGTTAATCGGTACCACCTCAACCCACGTGGACTACAGCGAGATTGATTACAACCGTGTAACCGCCGAAGAGGTGGATATTCTGCTGCGCGAAGGGGAAAAACTGGCTCCGGTGATGGCGCAGACCCGTATCCTGCGCGCCTACGCGGGTGTGCGTCCGTTGGTTGCCAGTGATAACGACCCAAGCGGGCGCAACGTCAGCAGGGGCATTGTGCTGCTCGATCACGCTGAACGCGACGGCATGGAAGGGTTTATTACCATCACAGGTGGCAAACTGATGACCTATCGTCTGATGGCCGAATGGGCAACCGATGCCGTCTGCCGCAAACTGGGCAATACCGAGCCGTGCAAAACGGCAGAACAACCCCTGCCCGGCTCACGCCAGTCTACCGAGAAGACATTGCAAAAAATTATCTCCCTGCCCGCTCCCCTGCGCGGTTCGGCTATCTATCGTCATGGTGACAGGACGCCGGTCTGGCTGGGTGAAGGCCGCCTTAGTCGCAGCCTGGTCTGCGAGTGCGAAGCCGTAACCGCGGGAGAAGTACAGTATGCGGTGGAAAATCTGACCGTCAATTCTCTGCTCGACCTCCGCCGCCGCACCCGGGTTGGAATGGGCACGTGTCAGGGTGAATTGTGTGCCTGCCGTGCCGCCGGGTTATTGCAACGCTTTCATACCACCACCGCGACCCAGTCGCTCGATCAACTCAGTGCTTTTTTAAATGAGCGCTGGAAAGGCATTCAGCCTGTCGCCTGGGGCGATGCTCTGCGTGAAAGTGAATTTACCCGCTGGGTCTACCAGGGGCTTTGCGGACTTGAGAAGGAGCAACACGATGAAATTTGATACCGTGATCGTCGGCGGCGGGTTGGCGGGTCTGCTCTGTGGCATCAAACTCACGAAGCAGGGGCTACGCTGCGCCATTATCACCCGGGGCCAGAGCGCTCTGCACTTCTCGTCGGGCTCGCTGGATCTGGTGGACGAAACGTACCGAGAAAAACTTCCGCCAGAGCATCCTTATCACCTGACTGGCGCGCAGCATATTGATCGCTTTGCCCTGGAAACCGAAGCGTTATTGGGAGATTGCGGCGCACGTCTGCAGGGAAGCGCCAGGCAAAATCATCAGCGCGTTACACCACTCGGCACCCTACGCTCCGCCTGGCTCAGCCCGGAGGAGGTGCCCGTCGCACCGTTCAACTCAGCGCGTGTGCGGGTGGTGGGTATTAGCGGTTTTCTGGATTTTCAGCCCCATCTCGCGGCGGCATCACTTTGTCGCCAGGGGGTAAACGCTGAAACGGCAGAAATAGAGCTGCCTGAGCTTGATGTCCTGCGCGACAACCCAAGCGAGTTTCGCGCGGTGAATATTGCCCGTTTTCTCGATAATGAAGAGAGATGGCCGCTGCTGTATGAGGCGCTCAAACCGCTTGCAGAAGGGTGCGATGCGCTGTTTATGCCCGCCTGCTTTGGCTTAAACGACAATCGACTCTGGCGCTGGCTGTCCGATCGACTGCCCTGCACACTCGGTTTACTGCCGACGCTTCCCCCTTCGGTTCCCGGTATTCGCCTGCATACCCAGCTCCAGCGCAAATTTGTTGCGCAGGGTGGCGTCTGGATGGCGGGTGATGAGGTGAAAAAAATCACCCTGACTGACGGGGAAGTGAGCGAAATATGGACGCGCAACCACGATGATATTCCGCTTCGCGCCCGCTTTACGGTGCTGGCAAGCGGCAGTTTCTTCAGTAACGGGCTGTTGAGCAGTCGGGACGGCATCCGCGAGGCAATAATGGGGCTGGATGTCCGGCAAAGCGCCTCCCGCGCGGACTGGTATCAGAGTGATTTCTTCACGCCACAACCCTGGCAACAGTTCGGCGTCATTGTCGATAACCACCTGCACCCGCAACTTTCGGGTAAGTCTGTCAGGAATCTCTTTGCTATCGGCTCGCTTCTTGGCGGATATGATCCTATAGCCCAGGGCTGCGGTGGCGGGGTCTGCGCCGTCACGGCGCTGTATGTGGCCGAGCAGATTAGCCAGCGCATGGAGGCTGAACAATGAACGATACCCGTTTCGAAAGCTGCATTAAATGCACAGTGTGTACTACCGTCTGCCCGGTCAGCGGCGTAAATCCACGCTATCCTGGTCCGAAACAGGCCGGGCCAGACGGTGAGCGTCTGCGACTGAAAGACGGCAAGTTGTATGATGAGGCACTGAAGTACTGCATCAACTGCAAACGCTGTGAAGTTGCCTGCCCGTCGGATGTCAACATTGGCGACATTATCCAGCGCGCCCGGGCGCGTTATAGCACGCAAAAGCCATCATTGCGGGATGCCATTCTGAGTCACACCGATTTAATGGGGAGCATCTCGACACCGTTCGCCCCGCTGGTGAATGCCGCTACCGCGCTCAAACCGGTGCGCCAGTTGCTGGATACGACGCTTAAAATAGACCATCACCGCAGCCTGCCGAAATATTCTCACGGTACCTTCCGTCGCTGGTATAAATCCGTCGCGGCGCAACAGGCGCAGTATGCCGAACAGGTGGCGTTCTTCCATGGCTGCTATGTGAATTACAACCACCCGCAACTGGGTAAAGATCTGCTTAAAGTGCTGAATGCGATGGGGACGGGCGTTCAGTTGCTCAGTAAGGAAAAATGCTGCGGCGTACCACTGATCGCTAACGGATTTACGGATAAAGCGCGCAAGCAGGCCAAAAGCAATGTCACCTCACTGCGTGAAGCCATCGTCGACAAGGGGATTCCGGTGCTGGCCACCTCGTCTACCTGTACCTTCACCCTGCGCGATGAGTACCCGCATCTGCTGGACGTGGATAACACCGGGCTGCGTGAGCACATTGAACTGGCAACACGCTTCCTGTGGCGCAAACTGGATAGCGGGCAGACGTTACCGCTGGGGAAATTGCCGCTGAAAGTGGTGTATCACACGCCCTGCCACATGGAAAAAATGGGCTGGTCGCTCTATACGCTTGAACTGCTACGCTTAATTCCAGGGCTTGAGCTGACGGTGCTGGATTCCCGCTGCTGCGGTATTGCGGGAACCTACGGTTTCAAAAGTGAAAACTACGAAACGTCACAGGCGATTGGCGCCCCACTGTTCCGTCAGATTGAGGAAAGCGGCGCGGATATTGTGGTAACCGACTGCGAAACCTGCAAGTGGCAAATAGAGATGTCCACCAGCAAGCGCTGTGAACATCCCATCACCTTACTGGCGAAGGCTCTGGGCTGAACATGACCGGGGCGAGAAGCCCCGGCCAACGTTTTACTCAACGAACAGCGACTCGACAACGTTTATCCAGCCGTGCTCGCTGGCAACCTCTTTGCCATTCAACCAGCGGCGTAGCATGTTCAGCGCCATCATGGCGCAAACTTCCTGCCGTATCGCCAGACTGTGTCGGGTGATACTCATTTTTACCCTCAGGGCATACGTGCCTTCCGGTGTCGCCAGCGCAAAGTTAAGGTATTCCTCATCCAGCCCACCGACAAACAGTGCCAGCCCGGCAAAATGTTTCACCCTACGCTCAGAAGCCCAACGGGCAGTCTGTGCCAGCGTCTCCTGCTGGAACGGTACCACTTCGCTGGCCAGCAACGGTGCATTGACGCGCGATAACTGCAGCGCCAGCAGGCCGCCGGTGAATTGCTCGCTTAAGGTCACACTCAACTGGCGAGACTGCAGATGCTTCGCAATTTGTGCAGGCAGCCCCTCCGTTCCTTCAAAGATCAGGCTTTCACCCGCCACACGCTGCACCTCAGGCCAGAGTGCCAGCATCGCCGCTTTCTGCTCTGCAGGCCCCGTCAGCTTGAGTTCAATGATCGGCATGGAGGACCGATACCCCATTGATACGTCTGGCGGCAGTTGAAGGTGATCAAGACTCTGGGCCAGATCGCTTTCAGAGCGGCCAAAAGTAGTCAACCGTAGGCAAATCGGGGGTTCAGGCAGGGTAAAACGGTCGCGAAGGCGCGGCAGGATCTGCTGCTCAACCATCACTTTGAATTCTGAGGGTACGCCTGGCGTGAAGAACATCAGACAGCGGTTCAGTTGCATGGCAAATCCACATGCGGTGCCGACCGGGTTATCAACCAACTCAGCGCTGGCGGGAATTTCAGCTTGTTTGCGGTTGCTGGGTGCCATGACACGGCCGCGTTCGGAGAAAAAGCGTTCCATCTGCGCCAACCACGCCTCATGCAATACCAGCCCTTCACCTTTTGCTGTGGCGGCGGCCAGTGCGCTGAGATCGTCACTGGTGGGGCCAAGTCCGCCATTCACAATCAGCACGTCACACTGTTCGCTGCGCTCACGCAGGATATTGACCAGTGACTCAAGATTGTCGCCCACCGTGTTGCGTCGCGTTAACGGTAATCCTTGCTCAAAGAAAAGATCGGCAAGCCAGGCAGCATTGGTGTCGATAATCTGTCCATGCAGCACTTCGTCGCCGGTGGATAACATCTCCACGTTAATCATTATGTTCTCCCGCTTAAATAGTCAAAACACTATAACGCAAACGCGGGATGGAGAAGAGAGAAACTGGCGCGACAGAATGCCGCACCGGAGTGATTAGAAACCTGCGCTGACGCCCACGTACGGGCCGTCGGCCAGCGCGTTGTCGCGGTTGCCGTCTTTACCAGCCAGGTTCAGATAGCGATAGCCTGCTTCGATGGTAATTGGACGCATGATGGTCCAGCGCGCGCCGGCGTTGGCTTCTTCATAGCTTTCAATACCGCTGGAGAGCGAGTCCGGGGAATAGTAATACTCACCAAACAGACCGAAGCTGTCGCCAATTTTCCACTGCAGGCCACCACCCACCGCGGCCGCGTAACCTTCATCACCGTCATTCGGGTTGGTATAAATACCTTTACCGCCGACAGTGGCCAGGAATGGACCAAGAGGAATGTTCAGACCCAGGCCAAGGCTGGCTGCGTCGCCGTCGTCATCGTTATGCGTCCAGCCACCGGTCATTGCCAGACCGGACGTCTCGGTGCCTACGCCAAAGCCCAGGTGGGTGTAATCCTCACCCGCCGAGCCGTTAATGCTAATGGCGTTTGCCGCCGCAGAAACAACCATCAGGCCGAAGCCCAGTAATGCCACTTTTTTCATTGTCGTGATCCCGCACAATTTATAGAGAAGTCCCAAAAACGCGAGATTTTAACCGGAGTCTCCCGGGGATCAAGCACTCTGCGTGCGGCGGACAGGTAGATTGTAACGAATTAATACCGCGGTTTTTTTACGTGAGCAGCGGAAAGCGCATTTTTACGCTCAGTCCGCCTAATGTTTCGCTGCGGGTTAGTTGAAGGGGGCTGCGGTGCAGCCGGGCGATATCGCTCACCAGCGCCAGACCGATCCCGGACCCGGCAGCCTCTCCGACATTATCCAGCCGATGGAACGGCAGCATCGCCTGGTGGATCTGATCCTCTTCAATACCGGGGCCACTGTCTTCCACGCTCAGCTCAACGGTGCCCGCATCTATTCGCAGGGAAACGGTCACCATCCCTCCCGACGGGGTATATTTAATCGCGTTCTCCAGCAGATTGGCACACAGTTCTCCCAGCAGAACCTCATCGCCTTCAACCATTACCGCCTGTTGTACACCCTCATAACCCAGATCGATCGCCTTGCTGCGCGCCTGGGCCAGCCGTGAGAAACAGCAACTTTGTACCACCTGCACCAAATCCACAGGCGTAAAATGACGCTCCCCCTGCTCTTTACGTTTCACTGCCGAAAGCTGTAACAACCGCTCTGTGAGTACAATAGTGTCATCCAGAGTCGCATTCATCGCCCGCAGACTCTCCTGCCACAGCGCAGGATCCTGGCGAGTCAAGGCGACAGAGACCTGGGTTTTGAGTACCGCCAACGGGGTTTTGAGCTGATGCGAAGCATCCGCATTGAAGCGTTCCTGACGCGAAAGCACACCACGCAGCCTGTCGATATAGCGGTTAAAGGCCACGATCAACAGCCGGGTCTCAGACCAGGGTAATAATTCCGGTAGCGGCGTGAGCAAGCCCGGCTCACGGCGTACCATCAGCGACGAAAGCTGGCGCATCGGGCGCAGTACGCGACGCAACATCCACGCAGTTAGCACCAGGGTCAGCAGCACCAGCAGCCCCTGGGAAACCCATGATGAAAAAAGCAACTGGCTGGCAAGATAACGGCGGGACTGGAGCGTCTCCGCGACGTAAATCTCGGCCATACCCATGATATTACCTTCATTGACGGGCTGCAGCAGACGCGCCACCCGAATCGCCTGCCCACGATATTCGGTATGGTAAAACCATGCCAGTGCCGGGTAGAGCGTAGTACGTGATGTCGCTGGCGGCATCTTCGGCAGATCGTCATAACCTGAGATCACCCGTCCGTCAGGGTCGACCACTTTATAGTAGAGCCGATCGTTCATATTGAGTTCAAAGCTGTCGAGAACCACCCAGGGCACATTTACCCCCAGCTTACCGTCATGAACGACCAGCCGTTCCGATATGGTGCGGGCAGAGGACAACAGCGTGCGGTCGTAAGCCTGCGTAGCCGCCTGCAATGCGCTGACATAGCTGTTAAAGGCTGAGAGCCCCCACAGTAACAGCAGTGGCAGACCGAGAAAAAGCAAGAGTTGCAGGTAAAGCGACTGCGGTTTAGCCCACTTCATCACCGCTCTCCAGCACATAACCGAGTCCCCGCAGGGTCGTTACCCGCACGCCGCTGCCGCTCAGCTTTTTGCGCAGACGATGGATGTAGAGATCGATGCTCTCCGGGCTGACATCATCGTTCAGACTGAACACCTGGTCGAAAAGCTGCTGCCGTGAGACAGGACGGGTTCGGCGAAGCATTAGCACCTTCAGCAGCGAAAGTTCACGCGGAGTGAGCGAAAGCGGCTCATCGCGCAGCAGAAAAAAGCCCTCATCATCATACTCCAGCTCCCCCAGACGCTGACGCTCCTGGGTGCGCCCCTCGCTTCTGCGCAGCAGAGCGCGTAGTCGAGCGTCAAGCTCCTCCAGCTCAAACGGTTTTGGCAGATAGTCATCCGCCCCGGCGTTCAGGCCCTTTACCCGGTCCGCCACATTGCTGCGCGCGGTGAGGAACAGGACTGGTAGCGTCTGCCCCCGCTTTCTGAGGCGGTGGACCACTTCGAGACCATCAAAGCCGGGCATGCCGATATCCAGAATAGCAACCGCGTAGTTTTCACTCTGCAGCAGATGGTCGGCGGCACGCCCGTCGGAGACGCAGTCCACGGCAAAGCCTTCCTGCACCAGCGCCTTCTCCAGCCAGTGAGCCAGCTCACGGTTATCTTCCGCCAGTAAGAGACGCATGTCACATCCTGTAAAGTTGGTGTCCCATTGAAAGGGAAATGAAAGGTTATTGTTTTAACAATCACGCAACGGAACCGCTACAAGGTGGTTCACATAATCAGAAAAAAACCGATACCCGTACCCCGGCGTGAGGATAAACAATGAAAAAACAATTACTTTCGACCCTTGCTGTAAGCGTGTTGATGATGAGTGCCTCTGTCGTTCAGGCGCAGGATGCGCCATCCCGCACCGAGTGCATCGCACCAGCCAAGCCGGGCGGCGGCTTTGATCTCACCTGTAAACTGATTCAGGTCAGTCTGCTGGAGACAAAGGCCATCGAGAAACCGATGCGCGTGACCTACATGCCTGGCGGTGTGGGCGCTGTGGCTTATAACGCCATCGTGGCGCAACGTCCTGCGGAAGCGGGCACGGTGGTGGCCTTCTCTGGTGGCTCACTGCTGAATTTGTCTCAGGGTAAATTTGGCCGCTACGGCGTGGATGATGTGCGCTGGCTGGCCACCGTCGGTACCGACTACGGCATGATTGCCGTGCGCGCGGACTCCCCATGGAAATCCCTGAAAGATCTGCTGACCGCCATGGAAAAAGATCCAAACAGCGTGGTAATTGGCGCAGGTGCGTCTATCGGCAGCCAGGACTGGATGAAAGCCGCCCTGCTGGCGCAGCAGGCCAAAGTGGATCCGCACAAGATGCGTTACGTGGCCTTTGAAGGTGGCGGTGAGCCGGTCACGGCGCTGATGGGGAATCACGTTCAGGCGGTTTCCGGTGATCTCAGCGAAATGGTGCCGTATCTGAGCGGGGATAAAATTCGCGTGCTGGCGGTCTTCTCCGAAAACCGTCTGCCGGGGCAGCTGGCGAACGTCCCAACCGCCAAAGAACAGGGTTATAACCTGGTCTGGCCGATTATCCGTGGATTCTTCGTCGGGCCAAAAGTGACCGACGCGGAATATCAGTGGTGGGTCGAAAGCTTCAACAAACTCCAGCAGACCGAAGAGTTTAAAAAGCAGCGCGATCTGCGCGGACTGTTTGAGTTCAACCTGACAGGTAAACCGCTGGACGAGTATGTCAAAAAACAGGTCAATGACTATCGCGAACAGGCGAAAGCCTTTGGCCTTGCCAAATAACCGGAGGGGATATGAGCGATCGTATTTTTGCCGGAATATGGCTGCTGCTCTGCATTGGCGGACTGTTCGTCGCCTGGCAGATCCACAGCGAATACAGTTATGAACCCGTGGGGCCACGCCCTTTTCCAATGGGCATTGTCGGCCTGATGCTACTCTGCTCAGTGGCCCTGCTGCTCCGCCACCCGGATACGGTGGAGTGGCCACCACGCCGCATTCTTCAACGTCTGCTGGTGATGGTAATAGTGCTGCTGATGTATGCCTGGGGTTTTGAGTGGCTCGGTTTCCCGGTTGCCACCGCCATCCTGACAATGGTGATTGGCATGCTGTTCAACGCCACCCTCCCCGCTGCGGGGATCTCAGGCGCCGTGATGGGGATTTTACTGTGGTACGCCTTTGACCGCCTGCTGGACGTGACGTTACCCCTCGGTGCATGGCTTAATTAACGGAGCACGCTATGGATACCTGGATTTATCTCTCACAGGGGTTCGCCGTGGCGATGACCCCGGAAAACCTGGTGATCGCCCTGATCGGCTGCTTCGTCGGGACCATTGTCGGCCTGCTTCCTGGTCTTGGGCCGATCAACGGTGTAGCCATTTTACTCCCGCTGGCATTTGCCCTTCATTTACCTGCGGAATCAGCACTGATCCTGCTCGCGACGGTCTATATTGGCTGCGAATATGGCGGACGTATTTCGTCAATATTGCTCAACGTGCCCGGAGATGCTGCGGCGATTATGACCGCACTGGATGGTTACCCGATGGCGCGACAAGGGCGCGGTGGTGTGGCGCTTTCTATCTCTGCGGTCAGTTCGTTCTTTGGCTCGCTGATTGCCATTGGCGGCATCATTCTGTTCGCCCCTGCACTGGCGCAATGGTCGCTGGCGTTTGGCCCGGCAGAATATTTTGCCCTGATGGTGTTTGCTATCGCCTGCCTCGGCAGCATGATGGCGCAAAATCCGCTGAAGTCGTTTTTGTCTGCGCTGATTGGCTTAGGGTTAGCCACTGTCGGCGTGGATGCCAACACCGGGGTGTATCGCTTTACCTTCGATAGTGTTCACCTGTCCGACGGCGTGCAGTTTATCGTGGTCGTTATTGGCCTGTTCTCTGTCTCTGAGATCTTACTGATGCTGGAACATACCAGCAGCGGACAGACGCTGGTGCGTAAAACCGGCCGCATGCTCTTTAGTGCCAAAGAAGGTGCACAGTGTATCGGCACCACGCTGCGCTCCTCAGTAATTGGCTTCTTTGTCGGTATTCTGCCGGGGGCCGGTGCCACGATTGCCAGCGCCATTACCTACATGACCGAGAAAAAGCTCAGTGGCAACAGCGACAGCTTCGGCAAAGGGGATATTCGCGGCGTTGCTGCGCCTGAGGCAGCCAATAACGCTTCGGCCTGCGGCTCGTTTATTCCCATGCTGACGCTCGGTGTTCCCGGCTCCGGTACCACGGCGGTGATGATGGGGGCTCTGACGCTCTATAACATCACTCCGGGGCCGGCCATGTTTACCGAGCAGCCTGACATCGTCTGGGGGCTGATTGCAGCGCTGTTGATCGCCAACGTGATGTTGCTGGTGATGAATATCCCGCTGATTGGGCTCTTCACCCGCATGCTGACGATCCCGCTTTGGTTCCTGGTACCTGCCATTGCGGCCGTCTCGGCGGTTGGGGTGTATGCGGTACACAGCACCACCTTCGACCTGATTCTGATGGTGGTACTGGGGGTGTTCGGCTACATCTTACGTAAAATGCACTTCCCGATGTCGCCGCTGATTTTAGGCTTTGTGCTGGGAGAGATGCTGGAGCAGAACCTGCGCCGCGCCCTGTCCATCAGTAATGGCAATATGTCCATCCTGTGGGGCAGCAGCGTGGCGAAGGTCCTGTTAGCGATGGCTATCATGGTCATTGTCGTACCACCGGTATTACGCCTGCTGCGTCGCCGCCAGCGTAAACCTGCGTCGGATATCGGTTGATTATCCTTTTAACAACGTCGTGACCCACTGTTTCAACGCCTGGCGGGAGATCTTAATCCCGCCATTTTTTAGCGCTGTCGGCAACACCAGCCAGTGAGCTGGCTGCTCAAAGCGAGCCAGTTTGTCCTGTACCCAGTTAGGGAAATGGGTAATATCCGTTCCCGGTTTGCACTCCACCACTGCCACCGGGCGCTGCCCAAACTCAGCATCGTCCAGCGGGACGATAAACACCTGGTTAATTTGCGGATGACGGGCGATAACCCGTTCAAGACTTTCAGGCTGGATCCCTTCTCCACCGCTAAAAAAGAGGTTGTCCATACGCCCCAGAATTGTCAGCCGGTCATCATGCCATTCACCGCGATCGCGGGTAGCGAACCAGCCCTGCTCATTCGTCAGCGGGATCAACGCCCCGTCACGCCAGTAGCCTGAGGCCATGCTTTGCGCTTTGATCCAGACTTCACCATCAACCACCTGCACTTCTCTGCCCGGCAACACACGGCCTACATCCGGCTCGCCGTCAGCCTCTTTCGCACAGACAGTTGAAGCAAACTCCGTCAGGCCATAGCCACAGAAGGTGCGAACGCCCTGTTTTCGTGCTTCCTCTGTCAGTTCAACAGGAATTGCCGCTCCACCGAGCAGAACGGCTTTCAGCGCAATATGTTGCTGAGTGTTAAGCAGACGCCAGAGCTGTGTCGGTACCAGAGATGCGTGGGTACAGCCCTGCAGTGCCTGCTCAAGCGGCTGCTTTTCGCGAACGGTTAAACGTGCCCCGGTCAGCAACCAGCGCCATAAAATTCCCTGACCGGAAACATGAAACAGCGGTAGCGAAAGTAGCCAGTCATCGTCATCACCGTAGGGCATAAGTGACAGGACGCCTCGCGCACTGGCAAGATGGGCGGCGCAGGTATGAACCGCAGCCTTAGGCAGCCCGGTAGAGCCGGAGGTCAGCGTCATGGAGGCCAGCCGTGTGGGCTGCCACGTAACACGATATTCACCAGCGTGCTCGCGCATGTTCAGGGCAGGAAGACCATCGTAGGTGCCATTCAACACCAGCGCAAAGCGCAGTGTCATCTGCGGAAACAACACCTCCAGCAGATGACGCGGCAACTGCGGGTTAACGGGAAGAATACGTGCCCCGCACTGGAGCAGTGCCAACCACGCCATCAAGGTTTGCGGATGATTATGGGCCAGCAGCAGCACACCGTCGCCCTCTCCGACGCCCTGCTGCTGAAAACCTGCCGCAAGGCGGTCGACACGTGCACATAGCTGTTGCCAGGTAAGCACCTCATCGTTCAGCCTCAGCGCCGGCTTATCGGCAGCCTGCGCACACCAGTGCCGCCAGGGCCAGTCGGTAAAACTCATAGCAATGGCTCCAGCGCCTCAATATCAAGACACGGCAGCGAACTGTCCGGCCATTGGCGAATAAGCTGAGCCTGCATCAGGTTTAGCGTGTCGAGACCCGGGATCGTGTCTGGCGTTAACCAGGCAGAGATGCGTGCCAGTTGGGTCAACCCAAGGCTGGTTTCTATGGAGGAGCTGATCACCGCCGTCAACCCCAACGCATGTGCTGCTGCGACCTGCTCACGCACTTTCGCCAGAGTGCCAGTCAACGTTGGCTTAATCACTACCGCGCTGACGCCGGGCTCGGCGACAAATTCGAAATCCGCTTCGCGCAGGCTTTCATCCCAGGCGATAGCAATCCCCGTTTCCCGGGCAAACGCACGCGAATCATCGCGGGTTTTACACGGTTCTTCCAGGAAGGCAATGCGACTGCGGTAAGCCGGATTGACGTACTTCGCGAATTGCTGCGCCTTAAGTGGCGTCCACGCGCGGTTAGCATCCAGACGCAGATGCAGATCCGGGATCGCTTCCAGCAGGAGGTTAGCGACCATTCCATCTCGCACCGCTTCGTACAGGCCAACTTTGATTTTCGCCACTTTCTCACCGGGCATAGCGGAAAGCAGGGCGAACAGTTCGTCCGGATCGCCGGTGCAAAGCGGTGCCGCGCGGTAATTAGCCTCTTGAGGCAAACTACCGTCGAGCTCAGCCAGCGCACAGCTAATGCCAAAAGCCACGGAAGGAACGTCCGGCAACGCCGGATCTGCCCCATCACGCCACTCTCCGGCCCACGCAAGTATTGCAGACTGCGCGTCATCCAGCGACTCAAGGCTAAAGCCTGGCAGAGGTGAAATCTCCCCCCAGCCTTCCCGCTCACCCTGCTGCAGATGAACGAAGAAGCCGTCACGGGTTTTTAACCGCCGTTCACGCAGTACCACACCCGCGTCCATCGGTATCTGCCAGCGGTAAACCTGCGCGCGACGCATTACGGGTTCCGTTTGTATTTGCTGAAATCTGGCTGGCGTTTTTCGTTAAACGCGTTGCGCCCTTCCTGACCCTCTTCGGTCATGTAGAACAGCATCGTGGCGTTGCCCGCCAGCTCCTGCAGACCCGCCTGACCGTCACAGTCAGCGTTCAGGGCTGCTTTCAGGCAGCGCAGTGCCATTGGGCTGTTTTGCAGCATTTCACGACACCAACGCACGGTCTCTTTTTCGAGATCGGCAATCGGTACGACTGTGTTGACCAGCCCCATGTCCAGCGCTTCCTGAGCATTGTACTGACGGCACAGGAACCAGATTTCGCGGGCTTTTTTCTGCCCGACAATGCGCGCCATGTAAGAGGCACCCCAACCACCGTCGAAAGAACCCACTTTTGGACCAGTCTGACCGAAGATCGCGTTCTCTGCGGCAATAGTCAGATCGCACATCATGTGCAGCACATGACCGCCACCGATGGAATAGCCTGCCACCATCGCCACGACCGGTTTTGGACAGGTACGGATTTGACGCTGGAAATCGAGCACGTTCAGATGGTGTGTACCCGCATCATCCTGGTATCCGCCGTAGTCACCGCGCACTTTCTGATCGCCACCGGAGCAAAACGCTTTGTCACCTTCGCCGGTCAGAACAATCACACCGATGTTGTCGTCATAGCGCGCATCTGCCAGCGCCTGGATCATCTCTTTCACGGTCAGCGGACGAAAGGCGTTACGCACCTGTGGACGGTTGATGGTGATTTTGGCAATGCCGTCTGCGGATTTGTGGTAACGGATATCGGTATAACCTTCGGAGCAGTCTTGCCATTCAACCGGAGCATAGAGCATGTGTTCATCAGGATAGATCATAGAGAGTCCTTTATTCGAAGACGCAGTATCTGAGCCAGACACGCAGCAACTGCACCCGGGTTTTCCCGGTGGGCGTTGTGTCCGGCGTTGGGAATTGCATGGCGAACGGCGTTCAGTTCCGCGGCAAGGGCCGCAAACTTCTCATCATGTTCACCATATAAATATTCAAATGGGAAATTGCGGGCGCTGAGCGCGGCACGCAAATCAGGCTGCACGGCCAGCGACGTCGCCTCCAGCATCATCGCCAGATTCAGGCCATTGTTCAGGCTGCGCAAAGTAATCAGCGCTTTACGCTGGCTATCCGTCAGGGAGGCAAAGACGGGCTGTTGATACCAGTCAGTAAAGACTTTATCCAGCGGTTCAGTACGAAAACGCAGTGCCCAGCGGTGATCAGATACCCGCCGCGTGTTGCGCTCTTCGTCATCCTGCAGACCCGGATGCCCACCTTCCACAATCACCCCCTGCAGCCCCTGTGGCTGCTGGCAGGCATGGAACATCGCAATGCGGCCGCCGAGGGAGTACCCGATAAGCCAGAAGTTAAGTATGTTGTAACTAAGCAAGGTTCGGGTGAGCATTGTGCTCATCTCGTTAAACCCGGTCACGCCAATATTCCCGGATCCACCGTGCCCCGGAAGATCCAGGTACAGCCGGGGATAATTGCTGAGTTTCTCGCCAACCACCAGCCACTCGTGGCAATCCCCGGAGAAACCGTGCAAAAAGACCAGCCAGGGATAACCTGGATTTCCAGCCTTTTGCACACCCGAGAGGATCACAGCTGGCTCACCTGTGCCAGCAGGCTTTGCAGCATCTTCGCGCCGTCAGCATCATTCACCACCAGCTCAATCAGCGTTGCTCCCGGCTGTTTCCAGGCGTTGCTCAGCGCCATATCAAGCTGTTCCCAGTTTTCCGGGCGATGGTATTTCAGGCTGAACATCGCCGCGGCGTGTTCAAACTGGACATTCTGCGGCATCAGGTAAAAGCGCTCACGCTCGCTTTGCGGCGTTGGCAAGAGAGAGAAGATCTGCCCACCGTTGTTGTTGACCACTATCAGCACAAACGGGGCCGACGCCTGTCGTAGCAGCGCCAGCGCGTTGAGATCGTAGAGTGCGGAGAGATCGCCCACGATTGCCAGCGTCGATTTCGCGCTGGCACGCTGCACGCCAGCTGCCGTTGAGATCAGCCCATCAATGCCGCTCGCACCACGGTTGCTGTAAACCGGGTAACCCGCAGGCAGCTTCGAAAACGCGTCAATCAGGCGTACAACGAGGCTATTCCCGACAAACAGTTGTCCCTGCTCAGGCAGATACTGGCGAATACGGTGCGCCAGCCCGGCTTCACTCAATGCTTCACAGTGCGCTTTGGTGAGCTCCCACGCCTGACGCGAAAGCTCCGGTATTTCAACGGCCCAGGGCTTGCGTTTTTCCGCCGGATGGAGCGTAAGCCAGGTGTCGATACTGCTGACCAGACGACGCCCGCGATGGTGTGCCGGGTCGAGCCGTCCTTCCAGCGGATCCACCAGCCAGTATTCTTCCGGGGTGCACGTTGCTTGCCATTGCAGTAATCGCTTACCGGTTAAACTTGAACCAAGCTGGACAACAATCTGCGCCTGTGAAAGCTCAGTGACGGCTTTCGCATTCCCCAACCAGAGATCGGCACAAGGTAGCGGCTGACCGGTCTGGGAGAGCACGTCACCAATCAGCGGCCAGCCAAGTGTTTGCGCCCATTCAGCAACCAATTTGCCTTCGGCAGCGCTCATGCGCCCGGCGATAACCACGCCGCGTTTTTGCCGCCAGAAGAACCAGTCGCGTTGTTTAGCACTCTCAAGCTGTGTCTGCTCACTCAGCCACGGTTTTTCGCTTTCCCACCAATCACCGAGGGCGTGCTGCCACTCAAGACCGGTGTTGTCCAGTTCGCCGTACAAGGGTTCGGCAAACGGGCAGTTGATATGCAACGCCCCACTGCGCAATGTCTCCATGGCGTGATCGACGGTGGATACCAGCCAGCTTGCCGGGATATCCTGCGTGGGACGAGGCAACGAGATTGTCTGCGAAGGATGCGAGGAAAAGAGTCCCGGCTGACGAATAGCCTGATTGGCGCCACAGTCGATAAGCTCAGGTGGGCGGTCGGCCGTCAGCAGGATCAGTTTTTCACCGGTTAAACCGGCTTCAATCAGTGCCGGATAGAGGTTCGCCACGGCAGTACCGGAGGTGACAATCACCGCTACAGGCTCTTTGCTGACCTTCGCCAGCCCCAGTGCCAGATGGCCAAGACCACGTTCATCAAAATGGGTATGGTGAATGAAAGCCCGGTTTTCAGCGGCCGCCAGTGTCAGCGGCGTTGAGCGAGAACCCGGCGCAATACACACGTGCCTGACGCCATGGCGCGTCAGGGCTTCAAGGATCACCGCCGCCCAGCGCCGGTTAAAAGAACTTACTGACATGAGATTGTCCGGAATCAAGAATACGACACAGTATAAATAATAGAAAAATTTGGAATTTTGATATGAATCGGGAATGCACGAATCAGTATTAATCCCTAAGGAGCAGAGAACGCAACCCTGCGGCTTTGTTTTCTATCTCCTGCCACTCCTGCTCCGGGTCAGACCCGCTGACAATTCCGGCTCCGGCGTACAGCCGCAGGGCCTCATCCTGGACACGTGCAGAGCGCAACGCCACGCAGAACTCGCTTTGTTCGGGTGATAAATACCCGGCCGACCCGGCGTACCACTCGCGGTTAAAGGGTTCTACATTCTCGATAAACGCTCGCGCAGGTTGACGCGGCAACCCGGCAACGGCCGCCGTAGGCTGCAGAATATGCAAACACTGCTCATCACTGGCCTGTTTCAGCTCGGTCCAGATACAGCGGCGCAAATGTTGCACTTTGCGCAGGCGCACAACCTGAGCAGGCAACACATCAAGCGTCTGGGTAAAGTGCTGAAGGCGCTGACAGATATCTTCCACTACCAACATATTTTCGCGTTGGTTTTTATCATCATTCAGCAGCCATTCGCCCAGATGCTGGGCTTGTTTATCATCAACATGACTGGCGACCGTACCCGCCAGCGCTTCGGTACGAAGCAATTTTCCCCGCCGCCGCCAGAGACGCTCGGGCGTTGAGCCGAGAAACGCATTGCTGGCGTCGAAAACCATGCAGAAATGATAGCAATTTAAATTCAGGGCGCGGCTGGCGGCCATCAGTGCGACAGGGTTAACGCGCTGTTTAAACTGCAGATCAGTTGCCCTGGCGAGAACTACCTTTTCAAATTCACCGCGCGCGATAGTCTCTGTTGCCTTGCGGATAAGCTCCAGCCATTCCTGCTTTTGCGGATGATGGGTTTCGCGCTCAACCTGCACAGACAGCGGGCGGATAAGTCTGGCGGCATGGAGTTGCTGCAGAAAATCCAACGCGATGCGGGCATCGTTCTGAAGAGAGACATCGCTCCACAGTTGCAGGCGCAACGTGGCATTTCCGGCGGAACGTCGCCAGAGCAGACGAGGTAAAAAGAGACAGCCCTGCTCCGGGTTAAACGCATTCAGGCCGCAAATACGGGTATCATTTGCCGCATTCTGCTCACGCAAAAACTGCGAGGCTAACGCCAGCGAAGAGAATTGGGTGACAGCCCCCAGAGCAGCCAGTTCCTCATCACCATTACGCTGTTGCCAGTAAAACTGGGGATAGCACTGCTGCGCGCCAAGCCAGGCAAGCGGATCGAAAGCGTCGTTTAACGGGAAAGTGACGTCGAAATGACGTAAACCGGGTGTTGCGGGTAACGCTTGCGTAAGCTGACTACGCAGATGCTCCAGCGCGAGGAAAATCGAATTCACGCGAACCTCTCCCTGTTGAAACCTCATATTATACGGGGTACTGGTTATAAATAGCAGTACCCACGTATAGGGAGTGGTTAAGCGTTAAACATAAAATTAACGCCGAGCCAGCAGCAACCCAAACACTAACCCGACAGCTGCGCCCACACCAATGCCTCTCCACGGTTTTTCGTGAACGTAGTCATCGGCACGATAAACCGCCTTTTTGGCGCGGTAGTAGTACGTGTCGGACGCATGGCTGACGCGGTTTTTAACGTCATTTAGCGCCTGTTCTGCACGTTCTTTCAGCTCAATATATTTCTGATCGGCAGGGTCGCCCGACGAACGTAATACTTCTTCCAGCGTTTCTCTCAATAACGTCAGGTCGTCATCGATACGGGTATCCCAGGATTGAAATGACATATTTTTCTCCATGTTAGTACACCAGTCCGCTAACTATAGCCAACGACGCCTCATTACGCCTGCTTCACCTCCCGCGCCATGCCAATGTGCGGAATACCGTCTTCGTCATATACGTCAGTGACCGGCGTGAAGCCAAAATAGCCGTAGAAAGATTGCAGGTGCGCCTGCGCGCCCAGGTATAACGCCTTGTCCGGCCACTGTTTCTGGCACGCCTCCAGCGTTTTTTCCATCAGCTGATAGCCCAGTTTTTCACCGCGCGCGTTACCACTTATGATGACGCGACCAATCACCACAGGCTCGAAATCGTCTTCGCTTTTCAGAATCCTCGCATACGCCACCAGTTCATTATTACGCCAGCCGAGGATGTGGCGGTTTTCTCCTACCAGGTCATCACCATCAATATCCTGATACGGGCAGGTCTGTTCTACCACAAACACTTCGCAACGCAGTTTGAGCAGTGCATACAGTGAATTAACGGTGAGCTCGCTATGGTGTAAATCTTGCCACTGGATCATGTCAGTCTCCTTCCTGGGGTTCATCACGTTATACTAAACCCCTCCCCGTTCGGCAAAGGGCTGATTGCGTTATGGAACTGATTTTTCTGGGTACGTCCGCTGGCGTACCAACTCGCTCACGAAATGTGACCGCGATTCTGCTGGATCTTAAACACCCAACCCGGGGTGGGCTATGGCTGTTTGACTGCGGTGAAGGGACACAGCATCAGCTGTTACATACTGCTTATCACCCAGGCAAGCTGGATAAAATTTTTATCACTCATCTGCATGGTGACCATCTGTTTGGCCTGCCTGGTCTGCTGTGCAGCCGTTCAATGGCCGGGAACGCTAACCCGCTGACGATTTACGGGCCAGCGGGTATCCATGAGTTTGTTGAAACCACGCTACGCCTCAGTGGGTCCTGGACTGATTATCCGCTGGAGGTCGTTGAGATCACAGGCGGGCTGGTTTTCGATGATGAGGATTATGTCGTCACCGCTCACCCTCTTAACCACCCGGTAGAGTGCTATGGTTACCGCATTGAAGCGCATGACAAACCCGGTGCACTGGATGCCGCCGCGTTAATTGCCGCGGGGGTAAAGGCCGGGCCGCTGTTCCAGCGTCTGAAGCAGGGAGAGACGGTCACGCTGGAGGATGGGCGTGTGATTAACGGTCAGGATTATCTCGCGGCACCCCAGCCCGGCAAAAAACTGGCGATTTTTGGCGACACCGCCCCGTGCCCGACAGCATTGAGACTGGCTCAGGGCGTGGATGTCATGGTACATGAAGCAACGCTTGAAACGGCCATGGAAGAGAAAGCCAACAGCCGCGGGCATAGCTCAACGCGTCAGGCGGCACAACTTGCCCGTGACGCGGGCGTCGGGAAACTGATCGTTACCCATGTCAGCTCGCGTTACGATGCTCGGGGATGTGAAGGCCTGCTGGCAGAGTGCCGCGCAGTGTTCGCGAAATGTGAGCTGGCAGAAGATTTCACTCAAGTCAGCGTTTAGTCCTTCATTTTTCCCTCAGGATGCCGATAACGATTAAAAGGTCAGCATTTCTCTCGAGGGTAGAATGGATAATTTCCAGAAAGATATTGATGACAGGGCGAATCTGACCCTGTCGAACCGTTTTGAACTGTTGTTATTCCGGCTGGGCACGTCTCTGAACGAAAACAAATCAGAGCTTTTTGGCATTAACGTTTTCAAGTTGCGTGAAATTGTGCCGATGCCAGAGTTCACGAAACCCGCCGGGATGAAATCACCGCTGATGGGTATGGTAAATATTCGCGATCAGGTGATTCCGGTGATTGACCTGGCCGCCGTAGCGGGTTGTAAACCGACAACGGGGCTCAACATCCTGCTGATCACAGAATATGCCCGCAGCGTGCAGGCGTTTGCCGTGGAATCCGTTGAGAACATCATGCGCCTCGACTGGAAACAGGTACACGCGGCGGAAACCGCCGTCAGCGGACGTTACATCACCAGTATCGCCTGTCTGGACGAGAAGACTGATACCAACGAACTGGCGATGGTACTTGATGTTGAGCAGATTCTGTATGACATCACCCCAGCTAACCACGATCTGCACGCCACTAATCTGCAAACCACAAAATTCCATATCAAGCCGGGTGCTGTCGCAATTGTCGCGGAAGATTCCAAAGTCGCACGCTCCATGCTGGAAAAAGGTTTGCAGGCGATGGAGATCCCGGCGCAGCTACATATCACCGGTAAAGATGCGTGGGAAAAAATTGGCGTTCTCGCTGCTCAGGCGCAGGCAGAAGGGGTCCCGATCACTGATAAAATTGCCCTGGTGCTGACCGACCTCGAAATGCCAGAGATGGACGGTTTTACGCTGACGCGCAAAATCAAAACCGACCCGGTACTGAAAGATATTCCGGTGGTGATCCACTCGTCACTTTCTGGTAACGCCAACGAAGATCATATTCGTAAAGTGAAAGCTGACGGGTATGTGGCGAAATTTGAACTGAACGAGCTGTCGTCGGTGATTGAGGAAGTGCTGGATCGTTCGATGAAGAAGATTGATGGGCCATTGATTAGCCGGAAGCAGTTGGCTTAAGCATGGTGCGGGCTGGTGCCCTCACCCCAGCCCTCTCCCACGGGGAGAGGGAGAAACCATAAAAAAACCCGCCGAGGCGGGTTTTTTGTTTTTACATCAGTGGCATCGCATGCTGCACGATATCAATCAGCGGCTGCGGATAGATACCGAAGATCAGCACCAGCAGCGCGGAGATGAGTACCACAATACCACCGGCACTGTACTGCCAGTTGGTTGGGGCATCACGGTTGAGTTGCTGAGGTGCACTCAGATACAGACTCACCGCCACACGCAGGTAGTAATACAGACCGATTGCAGAGCCGATAACCACACCCGCAGTCAGCCACCACAGGTGCGCCTGCACACCGACGGCCAGCACGTAGAACTTACCGATAAAGCCCAGTGTCATCGGGATACCCGCCAGAGAGAGCATCATCACTGTCATCACGGCAGAGAGAATCGGACGGTGCCAGAACAGACCACGGTAGGAGAACAGTGAATCCGCATCCGGGCCACGGTATGGGCTGGACATCAGGCTCACCACACCGAACGCGCCGAGGCTGCTGAACAGGTAACCTGCCAGATACACGCCCACGGTTTCCATCGACATCTCACCGCTCTGCAGCGCAATCAGTGCCACCAGCAGGTAACCCAGATGGGAGATAGACGAGTAGCCCAGCAGACGTTTGATATTGGTCTGGCTCAGTGCCATCAGGTTACCGAAGATGATGGATACGAACGCGATAATGCCGAGCACAACGCGAACCGCTTCACTATCACCCACCGGTGCATACAGGAACAGACGCATGACCACACCGAAGATAGCGATTTTACTCGCTGTCGCCAGGAAGGTGGAAACCGGTGCCGGAGCACCCTGGTATACGTCTGGCGTCCACAGGTGGAACGGAACCAGAGACAGTTTGAAGCCGAGGCCCACAATCATCATGCCCAGACCCGCCAGCAGCAGCGGCTCATGCAGCATGCCGTCGCCGAGGCTCTTACCGAGCGCAACGAAGGAGAGGTTACCAGACTGTGCATACAGCAGCGCGATACCGAACAGCAGGAAGGACGATGCAGCAGCAGACAGAATGGTGTACTTGATACTCGCTTCCAGTGAGCGCTTCTGGCGGAAGGCATAACCAATCAGACCGAACAGCGGCAGAGAGATCAGCTCAATACCGAGGAACAACGCGGCCAGGTGGTTCGCATTCGCCAGCAGAATACCGCCCAGTGCGGCAATCAGTACCAGCAGGTAAAACTCTTCTTTGTTGTCGTTGTAGCCTTCAAGCCACGGATACGCAAAGGTACAGGTTGCCAGGCTCGCCAGCAGAACCAGACCCGTGTACAGCATGGCATAGCCGTCAACGCGCATCAGCGGGGTGACATCCATCGCGCCCGCCTGGCCAACAAACCAGAGGGAAACCAACGCAGCGTTCAGACCCAGAACGGACAGGGTCGCATTCAGGAAGTGATTGCGTCGCCACGCAATGGAGAGCATCACAACCACCACCGTCAATCCGACGATCAGCAGCGGTAGCAGCGCGATCAGTTGTTGTGGAGTTATTGTCATGGCGAATTACGGCCTTGTAGTAGAAGCAGAATTAACAAACCACTGCTGGATATTGCCCATCGCGGAGTGCGAGGTATCCAGAATCGGCTGCGGATAGAAGCCCAACAGCACCAGCAGTACGACCAGCAGCAGGATGATGAACAGCTCACGCAGCGACATCCCCGGCAGTTCTTGTGCAGCAATTTCGCTCTTCGCTTTACCGAAGTAGGCACGGTGCAGCATCGCCAGCGAGTAAACGGAAGCGAACACCAGACCGAAAGTCGAAACCACGGTAATGACCGGAACCACTTTGAAGCTGCCGAACAGAATCATAAATTCGCCGACGAAGTTACCGGTGCCAGGCATACCCAGAGTAGCCACCGCGAAGAACATGGACAGCGCTGGCAGCCATTTAATTTTGCTCCACAGACCGCCCATCATACGCATATCGCGAGTGTGCAGACGTTCGTACAGCTGACCACACAGGATGAAGAGGCCGGCTGCGGACAGACCGTGCGCAATCATCTGGATCACCGCACCCTGGTATGCGAGCTGGCTGCCAGTGTAGATAGCAATCAGAACGAAGCCCATGTGGGAAACGGAGGTGTAAGCAATCAGACGCTTAATGTCGTACTGCGTGAAGGCCATCCAGGCACCGTAGAAGATACCGATCACACCCAGCCACATGGCAATTGGCGCGAACTCAGCGGACGCATTCGGGAACAGCGGCAGCGCGAAACGCAGCAGACCGTAGGCTGCGGTTTTCAGCAAGATGCCCGCCAGGTCAACGGAACCCGCCGTTGGTGCCTGGGAGTGCGCGTCTGGCAGCCAGCCGTGCAGCGGAACCACAGGCATTTTTACCGCGAAGGCGATGAAGAAGCCCAGCATCAGCAGGTATTCAACGCCGTGAGACATTGGCGTCTTCAGCAGGTCTTCATAGTTGAACGTCCAGACCCCGGTCGCATCGTGGTGAACAAACACCAGCGCCAGAATGGCAATCAACATCACCAGACCACTCGCCTGGGTATAGATGAAGAACTTGGTTGCCGCCGTGATACGCGTTTTACCGTCGGACGCCTTGTGGCCCCACAGCGCGATCAGGAAGTACATCGGCACCAGCATCATCTCCCAGAAGAAGAAGAACAGGAACATGTCGATGGCAAGGAACACGCCGATAACGCCGCCCAGGATCCACATCAGGTTCAGGTGGAAGAAGCCCTGGTATTTTTCAATTTCTCGCCAGGAGCAAAGTACCGCCAGAACGCCGAGCAGACCGGTCAGCACCACCATCAGCAGCGACAAACCGTCGATGGCCAGGTGGATCGTAATGCCGAAACGTGGGATCCACGGCAGGATAAACTCAGACTGCCACTGCGGAATACCCGCAGACTGGGTCAGAGAGTAGCCACCCTGCAACCACAGTTGCAGACCAAGCGCGAGCGTCAATCCCATGGTGATCAGCGCGATCCAGCGCGGCATCTTCACGCCAAAGCGTTCAGTCTGCCAGCACAGGAAGCCGCCGATGAAGGGAATTAATATTAGCCAGGGTAGTAACATGGCGATTTACATTCCTTTTAAAGGCCCCCAGCAGGGGCCTGATTTTCAACGAATTCGAATAAAATTCACTTAACGATCAACGCAACACCATCAGCAGCGCCAGCACGACAACCGCACCGATGCTCATGGACGCCACATACCAGCGCAGGTAACCGTTCTCGCTGAACAGCAGGCCTTTACCTGCAAAGCGGGAAAGGATCGCCGGGATATTCATCATGCTGTTCAGTGGATCGCGTTTCACCAGCCACGCAACACCCAGGAACGGTTTGACGAAAATCATATCGTACAGCCAGTCGAAGCCCCATGCGTTGTACCACCAGGTGCCCAGCAGACGGCCAGGCGCACTGTTGGCAACAGACGTCACCAGCGTACGTTTACCCAGCCACAGCCATGCAGCGATCAGGATGCCCGCGATAGCGACCACACCGGAGGTGATTTCAAGCGTCAGAACGCGACCGTGCTCAAGCTCGGTGGTGTCCGGCAGTACGCCCTGCAGCGGTGGCACAATCATTGCGCCAACGAAGGTGGAGAGTACCAGCAGCACAATCAGCGGCAGGTGATGGGTAATCCCCTTCCCTGCGTGAGCGTGAATTTGTTCTTTACCGTGGAATACGATGAAAATCATACGGAAGGTATACAGGGAGGTCATGAACGCACCGACCAGACCTGCAACCATCAGATTGATATGACCATTCGCCATGGCACCCGCAAGGATTTCGTCCTTACTGAAGAAGCCCGCGGTGATCAGCGGCAGTGCCGCCAGCGCCGCGCCGCCCACCAGGAAGCAAACATATACCAGCGGGATGGACTTACGCAGTCCGCCCATCTTGAAGATGTTCTGCTCGTGGTGGCAGGCCAGGATCACGGAACCGGATGAGAGGAACAGCAGCGCTTTAAAGAACGCGTGCGTCATCAGGTGGAAAATGGCTGCGTCCCACGCCTGAACACCCAGCGCCAGGAACATGTAACCAATCTGGCTCATGGTGGAGTACGCGAGAACGCGTTTGATGTCGGTCTGCACCAGCGCGGCAAAGCCTGCCAGCACCAGCGTAACCGCACCGACGATACCCACCAGATGCAGAATTTCCGGGGTCATCAGGAACAGGCCGTGGGTACGTGCAATCAGGTAAACACCAGCGGTAACCATGGTCGCAGCGTGGATCAGCGCGGAGACAGGGGTTGGACCCGCCATCGCGTCGGCCAGCCATGTTTGCAACGGCAGCTGTGCGGATTTACCTACAGCACCACCCAGCAGCATCAGCGTTGCCCACCACAGCATGTTGTTGCCTGCAGCGAAGTGCGCCGGCGCCAGTTCCACCATTTCGCGGAAGTTCAGCGTGCCCAATTCGTTGTAAAGAATGAACAGCGCGAAAGCGAGGAACACGTCACCCACACGGGTCACGATGAACGCTTTCATCGCCGCTGCGCCATTCTTCGGATCGGTGTAGTAGAAACCGATCAGCAGGTAAGAACACAGACCCACACCTTCCCAGCCCAGATACATCAGCAGCAGGTTATCGGCCAGCACCAGAACCACCATGCTGGCGATAAACAGGTTGGTGTAGGCGAAGAAGCGGGAGTAACCCTCTTCACCGCGCATATACCAGGAGGCGAACATGTGGATCAGGAAGCCCACACCGGTCACCACGGAGAGCATGGTCAGCGAGAGACCATCCAGCACCAGGTTGAAACCGATGTTGAAATCACCGACCGACATCCAGGTCCACAGCGGTACGCTGAAAGGCTGACGTCCGTTATTGAAGAAGTCGATACCCGCGTACGCCGTCACCAGCGCAGCCAGACCGATAGAGCCAATGCCTACGGTCGCAGACAGATTCTCAGACCAGCGGCCACGAGAAAACGCCAGCAGCACGAAGCCAATCAGCGGAAAAATAATGGTTAAGGCAAGCATGTTCATCCACGCAACTCACTTACTGAATCGATGTTCAGGTTCTGGCGGCGACGATGGAGCTGCAGTAACAGCGCCAGGCCAATACTCGCTTCGGCAGCCGCGAGGCTGATGGCGAGAATGTACATCACCTGACCATCGGTCTGGCCCCAGTAGCTTCCGGCGACCACGAAGGCCAGCGCGGAGGCGTTAATCATGATTTCCAGGCCGATCAGCATAAACAGCAGATTGCGGCGGATAACCAGACCGGTCAGACCCAGAACGAATAAAATCGCAGCGAGGATCAGTCCATGTGTTAAGGGGATCATGCGCGCTCCTCCGTTTTTCTTTTCGCGCGGTCGTCAGTGCGGTTGCTCAGCACCTCGCCAGCACGCTCTTCGCGGCCAACGTGGAAGGCAACAACCAGACCAGCCAGCAGCAGCATCGACGCCAGTTCCACCGCCAGAACGTATGGGCCAAAGAGTGTAATGCCGACCTCTTTCGCGCTGATCGGCGTGCCGTCGATGCCCTGATCGTTAACACCCAGAATGGCGTAAACAATCACCACCAGCATGATGGCCGACAAAATTGCCGGGCCAATCCACACCTGCGGTTTTAACCACTGACGTTCCTGCTCAATTTCAGAGCCGCCCAGGTTCAGCATCATCACCACGAACACGAACAGAACCATAATGGCCCCGGCGTAGACGATGATTTCCAGTGCACCGGCGAAGTGCGCGCCCAATGCAAAGAACACCCCGGAAATGGCCAGCAGCGAAATGATTAAGTACAGCAGCGCATGCACCGGGTTGGTGTGCGTGATCACTCGCAGCGTAGCCAGGATGGCGATAAGGCCACAGATATAAAAAGCGAATTCCATTGCCCTCTCCTTACGGTAACAGGCTCTTGACGTCGATAGGCTTAGCTTCGTTCTCTGCTTCGCCCTTATCTTTGCCGTCGATTGCCATACCCGCCATCCGGTAGAAGTTATATTCCGGGTATTTGCCCGGACCGGAAATCAGCAGATCCTCTTTCTCGTACACCAGATCCTGACGTTTGTACTCACCCAGTTCGAAGTCTGGAGTCAGCTGAATCGCCGTGGTTGGGCACGCTTCTTCACACAGACCACAGAAGATGCAGCGTGAGAAGTTGATGCGGAAGAACTCAGGATACCAGCGGCCATCTACCGTCTCTGCTTTTTGCAGAGAGATACAGCCTACCGGACACGCTACCGCACACAGGTTACAGGCAACGCAGCGCTCGGAACCGTCCGGATCGCGCGTCAGCACGATACGACCACGGTAGCGCGGCGGCAGATATACCGGTTCTTCCGGGTACATCCGGGTTTCGCGTTTCGCAAACGCGTGCAGGCCGATCATCCAGATACTGCGTACCTGGGTACCGAAGCCTACCAGTAATTCTTTTAAGGTCATGGTCTATAGCCCCTTATGGCTGCTGCCAGAGAATGACAGCCGCCGTTACCAACAAGTTGACGAGCGTCAGCGGCAGGCACACTTTCCAGCCGAAGGACATTACCTGGTCATAACGCGGACGAGGTAACGCTGCGCGAATCAAAATGAACATCATCATGAAGAACGCGGTTTTCAGCGCGAACCAGATGAACGGCGGTAAGAACGGGCCATGCCAGCCACCAAAGAACAGCGTTACCATCAACGCGGAAATGGTGACAATACCGATGTACTCGCCCACGAAGAACAGACCGAATTTCATACCGGAATATTCAATGTGGTAACCGTCGGCCAGTTCCTGTTCGGCTTCTGGCTGGTCAAACGGGTGACGGTGACACACCGCCACGCCCGCGATAGCAAAGGTAATAAAACCAAAGAACTGCGGGATAACGTTCCAGATGTCAGCCTGGTTGTTGACGATGTCGGTCATATTAAATGAACCGGCCTGCGCCACCACGCCCATCAGGGAGAGACCCAGGAACACTTCGTAGCTCAGCGTTTGCGCGGAAGCACGCATCGCACCCAGCAGCGAGTATTTGTTGTTACTGGACCAGCCTGCGAACAGGACCGCGTAAACCGCGAGCCCTGCCATCATCAGGAAGAACAGAATGCCGATGTTCAGGTCAGCCACAACCCAGGTTGGGCTGACAGGAACGATGGCAAACGCCAGCAGCAGCGAGGTGAAGGCGATCATCGGTGCCAGAGTAAAGATCACGCGGTCGGAGAAGCGCGGGATCCAGTCCTCTTTAAAGAACATCTTGATCATATCCGCAACCAGCTGGAGTGAACCACCCCAGCCCACGCGGTTCGGTCCGTAACGGTTCTGGAACAGACCGAGCAGACGACGTTCACCAAAGCTCATGAACGCGCCGCAGGTGACAACCACCAGCAGGATGACAATCGCTTTCAGAATGCTCAGCAGGATGTCGATAAGATCCGGCGTTAACCAACTCATGCTTTTGCCTCCTGCAGATTATCAAGACGCGCACCCGCCAGTACCGGCGCAATCCCAGACATACCCATTGGCAGACCCACCTGCCCTGCTGTCAGGCCTTCAGAGATAATCAGCGGCAGGCTGATTGTCTGACCGTCGTAGCTAAAGGCGATGTTCGCGCCAGCATTAACGCCAAGCTTCGCGGCATCCGCCGGGTTGAGCTTGATGTATGGCTGCGGCATACGTTGCTGGAATACCGGAGAGCGCTGGGACAGCTCGTCGCTACCAAACAGATGGTAGTACGGCGCGATACGCCAGTTCCCTTCCTGAGCCTGGAAGCTCGCCGGAACAGTCGTGAAGAAGTCCAGACCAGTTTCGGAGGCTTCGATCAGACGCACACCAGGGTCGCCGTGACGCAGAGAACCGCCCACTTCCGCCTGGAACTTGTTCCATGCCTGCGGGGAGTTCCAGCCTGGTGCCCAGGCGAATGGGATCTGCGAACGCGGTGCAGACGGCTGGTTGTTCCCTTCCATTGAGAAGGCGAACATCGTGTCTTTATCCTGAGGCTGACGCGGTTCGTGCACGCTGATGTTGGCACGCATTGCGGTACGGCCACTGTAACGGTGCGGTTCACGCGCCAGTTTCTGGCCACGAATGCGGAAGCTCGCTTCAGGGGCAGCATCTTTAATGCCTGCCAGCTGAGGAAGTTTTTCAACAACCGCGTCGATAACGTGGTCGAGTTGCGTCCAGTCCACTTCACGGCTCTGCACGGTGCTATGCAGGGAGTGCAGCCAGCGCCAGCTTTCCAGCATCACAGTGCTGCTGTCGTAGTACGCCGGATCGTAAACCTGGAAGAAACGCTGTGCGCGGCCTTCATTGTTGATAACAGTACCGTCGCTTTCTGCGAAGCTTGCCGCAGAGAGGACCAGGTGCGCTTTATCCATAATCGCCGTACGCTGATGGTCAATAACCATCACCAGCGGCGCTTTGGAGAGCGCGGCGTCAACGCGTGCGGCAGAAGCATGGCGATGCAGGTCGTTTTCCAGCACCACAACGGCGTCAGCGGCACCGGATTCCAGTTCGCCCAATGCAGCTTCCAGCGAACCGCCGCCAATCATCCCCAGACCAATGCTGTTTACCGCACGGGCAATCATGGTCACGCCAACGTCAGCACCGCGGCCTTTCAGGGCTTTGGCAACGTTCGCTGCCGCCTGAATGATCTCCGCGCTTCCGGCGTTAGTACCAGAAATAATCAGAGGTTTCTTCGCACCCGCCAGCGCCTGAACAATCACGTCGACCTTGTTTTGCAGGTCGCGATCCAGTTCAACGGCTGGAGAGTTGTTGTCCAGAGCGTGTGCAATCGCGAAGCCAAGACGGGCCTGATCTTCAACCGGGGCGCAGTAAGTCCACGCCGCGATATCATCCAGACGGGTGTTGTCGACGTTAGTCACAAACAGAGGATGTTTCGCGCGCTGACCGATGTTCAGGATTGCAGCAATCTGCCAGTCAGCCACTTTCTGTGCTGCTGCCATTTCACGTGCTTTCCCTTTCACCGCCTGGCGAACCGCCAGAGCCGCACGAGCGCCGGTCTGAGTCAAATCTTCACCCAGCACCAGAACTGCATCATAAGATTCGATTTCGCGCAGCGCAGGGGTATGAATACCACCTTCACGCAGCACTTTCAGGACCAGTTGCAGACGTTCCTGCTCGCCCTGGGCGATACCGGTGTAGAAGTTTTCCGCCCCAACCAGTTCACGCAGCGCGAAGTTGCTTTCGATGCTGGCGCGCGGGGAACCGATACCGATCACTTTCTTCGACTGGCGCAGAATATCTGCCGCACCCTGCATCGCCTGTTCAGCATTCAGGGTGATGAAGTCGTCGCCACGGCGCTGAACCGGCTGACGCGGACGGTCTTTCAGGTTCACATAGCCATAGCCGAAACGACCGCGGTCGCACAGGAAGTAGTGGTTAACGGTACCGTTATAACGGTTTTCGATACGACGCAGTTCGCCGTAGCGTTCACCCGGGCTGGTGTTACAGCCGAGAGAACACTGCTGGCAGATGCTTGGTGCAAACTGCATGTCCCATTTACGGTTGTAGCGCTCGGAGTGCGTTTTATCGGTGAATACGCCGGTCGGGCAGATTTCTACCAGGTTACCGGAGAATTCGCTTTCAAGCGTACCGTCTTCCGGACGACCGAAGTAAACGTTGTCATGCGCGCCATATACGCCCAGATCCTGGCCGTCTGCGTAGTCTTTGTAGTAACGCACGCAGCGGTAGCAGGCAATGCAGCGGTTCATTTCGTGAGAGATGAACGGCCCCAGGTCCTGGTTACGGTGGGTACGCTTGGTAAAGCGATAGCGACGGAAACTGTGACCGGTCATTACGGTCATATCCTGAAGGTGGCAGTTACCGCCCTCTTCACAGACCGGACAGTCGTGCGGGTGGTTGGTCATCAACCATTCCACAACGCTTTCGCGGAACTGTTTGGCTTCTTCGTCATCAATCGAAATAAAGGTGCCTTCGGTGGCTGGCGTCATACAGGACATCACCAGGCGACCACGCGTGTCTTCCGCGTTTTGATATTGCTTCACCGCACACTGGCGGCAAGCACCGACGCTGCCCAGCGCCGGATGCCAGCAAAAGTACGGAATATCAAGGCCGAGCGACAGACAAGCTTCCAGCAGGTTGTCCGCCCCGTTGACCTCATATTCTTTGCCGTCTACATGAATCGTAGCCATTAGCATGCTTCCAGTTGGCTCGGTCGAAACCGAGCGTTAATCAAAATTCTGTCTTTACCAGCGCGCTTTCAGCAGGTTCGGCTGAATCCCATTGATGGCATGGGTATTGCTGAACGGCTGCTTGATGCCTGCTTCGAATTCGTCGCGGAAATATTTAATCGCGCTCTGCAGTGGCTCGACGGCACCCGGTGCGTGGGCACAGAAGGTTTTGCCTGGGCCTAAGAATCGACACAGTTGCTCAAGTGTCTCGATATCACCCGGCTGGCCTTCGCCACGCTCGATAGCACGCAGGATCTTCACGCTCCACGGCAGACCATCACGGCACGGTGTACACCAGCCGCAGGACTCACGGGCGAAGAACTCTTCCAGGTTACGTACCAGCGATACCATGCCGATCTCGTGGTCGACTGCCATCGCCAGCGCCGTACCCAGACGGCTGCCTGCTTTACCAATGCTTTCGAATTCCATTGGCAGATCAAGGTGGGCCTCAGTCAGGAAGTCTGTCCCTGCCCCACCCGGCTGCCAGGCTTTGAATTTCAGGCCATCACGCATCCCGCCGGCATAGTCTTCAAGAATTTCGCGCGCGGTCGTACCGAACGGCAGTTCCCAGACGCCTGGGTTCTTAACGCGACCGGAGAAGCCCATCAGCTTGGTACCGGCATCTTTGCTTGAAGAGATGCCCTGATACCACTCCACACCATTGGCGAGGATAGCCGGAACGTTACACAGGGTTTCGACGTTGTTTACGCAGGTCGGTTTACCCCATACACCGGAGCTTGCCGGGAACGGTGGCTTGGAACGCGGGTTCGCACGACGACCTTCCAGGGAGTTAATCAGCGCGGTTTCTTCACCGCAGATATAACGCCCGGCACCGGTGTGCACGAACAGTTCGAAGTCAAAACCGGTGCCCAGAATATTTTTACCGAGCAGACCCGCTTCGGTGGCTTCGGCAATCGCGCGACGCAGGTTTTCTGCCGCTTCGATGTACTCACCACGCAGGAAGATGTAACCACGGTATGCTTTCAGCGCGAACGCAGAGATCAACATACCTTCCACCAGCAGGTGCGGCAGTTGTTCCATCAACAGACGGTCTTTATAGGTACCCGGCTCCATTTCATCGGCGTTACACAGCAGATAACGGATGTTCATGGATTCGTCTTTTGGCATCAGGCTCCACTTCAGACCCGTGGAGAAACCTGCACCACCGCGCCCCTTCAGGCCGGAATCTTTTACCGCGTTAACGATATCGTCCGGTGCCATGCCACCCAGGGCTTTACGCGCACCGGCATAGCCGTTTTTGCTCTGATATTCGTCGAGCCATACCGGCTGTTTATCATCACGCAGACGCCAGGTCAGCGGATGGGTCTCAGCAGTACGAATTACCGTTTTCATTTGTACTGCTCCAGCAGGTCAGGAATGGCTTCCGGCGTCAGATGGCTGTGAGTGTCCTCATCAATCATCATGGTCGGCCCCTTGTCGCAGTTACCCAGGCAGCAGGTTGGCAGCAGAGTAAAGCGACCATCGAACGTGGTCTGGCCAGGCTTGATATTGAGCTTCTTCTCAATCGCAGCCTGAATGCCCTGGTAGCCGGTAATGTGACAAACAACACTGTCACAGTAGCGGATCACGTGGCGGCCAACCGGCTGGCGGAAGATCTGGCTGTAGAACGTGGCTACACCTTCTACGTCACTGGCCGGAATACCCAGCACTTTTGCGATCTCATAGATCGCCCCATCCGGCACCCAGCCACGCTGTTTCTGTACGATTTTCAGCGCTTCAATGGACGCCGCACGCGGGTCTTCGTAGTGGTGCATCTCGTGCTCAATGGCGGCACGCTCTGCTTCACTCAGCTCAAAAGCCTCGGTCTGTGGTTGTTGATTTTCGTGCATAATTAGCGGTCCACATCTGACATAACAAAATCGATACTACCCAGATACACAATCAGGTCGGAGACCAGACTGCCGCGGATGGCGGACGGGATCTGCTGCAGATGCGCAAAACTCGGCGTACGCACGCGGGTACGGTAGCTCATGGTGCTGCCGTCACTGGTCAGGTAGTAACTGTTAATACCCTTGGTCGCTTCAATCATCTGGAAGGATTCTTGTGCCGGCATGACCGGGCCCCAGGAAACCTGCAGGAAGTGGGTGATCAGGGTTTCGATATGTTGCAGCGTGCGCTCTTTCGGTGGCGGCGTCGTCAGCGGGTGATCCGCTTTGAACGGGCCTTCCGGCATGTTGTTGAGGCACTGCTCAAGAATGCGCAGACTCTGGCGCAACTCTTCCACTTTCAGCATCACGCGGGTATAGCAGTCGGAAACACCGCCGCCAACCGGGACTTCAAAGTCGAAGTTCTCGTAGCCAGAGTAAGGACGGGCTTTACGCACGTCGAAATCAATACCGGTCGCACGCAGACCTGCACCTGTGGTACCCCACTCCAGCGCCTCTTTCGCACCGTAGGCAGCAACGCCCTGGGAACGGCCTTTCAGAATGGTGTTACGCAGTGCGGCTTTCTCGTAAGAGGCCAGTCGTTTTGGCATCCAGTCGAGGAATTCACGCAGCAGACGGTCCCAGCCGCGCGGCAGATCGTGTGCCACACCGCCAATACGGAACCAGGCCGGGTGCATACGGAAACCGGTAATTGCTTCAACCAGATCGTAGATTTTCTGACGGTCGGTAAAAGCGAAGAAGACCGGGGTCATCGCACCCACGTCCTGAATGAACGTAGAGATGTACAGCAGGTGGCTGTTGATACGGAACAGCTCGGACAGCATAACGCGGATCACGTTAACGCGATCCGGCGTAACGATACCCGCCAGTTTCTCAACGGCCAGCACGTATGGCATTTCGTTTACGCAGCCGCCGAGATATTCGATACGGTCGGTATACGGAATGTAACTGTGCCAGGACTGACGCTCACCCATCTTCTCAGCACCACGGTGGTGGTAGCCGATATCCGGGACGCAGTCGACAATCTCTTCGCCGTCGAGCTGAAGAATAATACGGAATGCACCGTGCGCAGACGGGTGGTTTGGACCGAGGTTAAGGAACATGAAGTCCTCGTTGTCGGTACCGCGCTTCATGCCCCAGTCTTCCGGCTTGAAGGTCAGCGCTTCCATCTCCAGATCCTGCTTGGCTTTGGTCAGCTCAAACGGGTCGAATTCTGTTGCACGTGCCGGGTAGTCTTTACGCAGCGGGTGGCCTGTCCAGGTCTGCGGCATCATGATACGCGTCAGATGCGGGTGGCCGTCGAAGGTCATGCCGAACATTTCCCAGGTTTCACGCTCATACCAGTTCGCGTTCGGGAAAAGTTTGGTGATCGTCGGCAGATGCATGTCGTTTTCAGACAATGCCACCTTGAGCATGATATCCGTATTGCGGTCTATTGAGATCAGGTGGTAGAAAACGGAAAAATCCGCAGCAGGGAGGCCCTGGCGGTGAGTACGCAGACGTTCATCCATGCCGTGTAAGTCAAACAGCATGACATACGGTTTTGGCAATTTCTTGAGGAAATCGACAACTTCCAGTAATTGTTCACGCTTCACCCAAACAACGGGTACCCCGGTGCGGGTCGCCTGAACAGTAAAGGCATCCGGCCCAAAACGGTTGCGCAGTTCGCCAATGACTGGGTCATCCAGATGATCCCGGGTCTGCCAGGCGGCTTCTTGCGCGGTTAAGTCGGTCATATTGTTCACCATTGCAAATGGTCCGTGGTGACTGTTAAGCCTGGCTTCGCGCTATTTGAGTAGTGATATGCGAAGGTGTTCTCCAGGCCCACAGGCGCAAATTAAATTTCGTCAGGCGTACGCAGATTGGTGACGGCAATACGTTCACCACGTTTACGCTCGCGCTCAGACTGCATGTTCGCGCGATACACACCCTGATCGCCAACAACCCACGACAGTGGGCGACGTTCTTTACCGATAGACTCCTGCAGCAGCATCAGCGCCTGCATGTAAGCTTCCGGACGAGGCGGGCAACCTGGGATGTATACATCCACTGGAATAAACTTATCTACGCCCTGCACGACGGAATAGATGTCGTACATACCGCCAGAGTTTGCACATGCGCCCATGGAGATAACCCATTTTGGCTCCAGCATCTGGTCATAAAGACGCTGAATAACAGGTGCCATCTTGGTAAAGCACGTACCGGCCACCACCATCAGGTCAGCCTGACGTGGGGAAGCACGCAGTACCTCTGCCCCAAAACGCGCAACGTCATGCACCGCAGTGAATGACGTCACCATTTCAACGTAGCAGCAAGAAAGGCCAAAGTTGTATGGCCAGATGGAGTTCTTACGACCCCAGTTGACCATATCGTGCATGGCATGCTCGAGTTTGCCCATGTACACGCTTTTATTGACTTCTTGCTCCAGGGGGTCGGTTACGATCTCCTGTTTTTGCAGGGGGTAACGGTCATTCTCACCGTTAGGATCTATGCGGGTGAGCGTATAATCCATCTTATTGCCTCGCTGTTACTGCTGACGATTAGAGATACTGTTTTCCGGGTTGATGTGTTCACGACGTGAACGCGCAGGCGTCCAGTCAAGCGCGCCAATACGCACCAGATAAACCAGACCGGCCAGTAGCACTAAAATGAAAATTGCGGCCTCGACAAAGCCCACCCAACCACTTTCGCGGATGGACGTTGACCATGCGAAAAGGTAAAGCGCTTCCACGTCAAAGATGACGAAGAACATGGCTACCAGATAGAACTTGGCAGACAGGCGTAAGCGAGCGGAACCTACGGAATCAATACCTGATTCGAAAGGTGTGTTTTTGTGCCTTGCACGGGCGCGACCGCCCAGGAACCAGCCGCCGACTAACATCAGGCAGCACAGGCCAATGGCTACAATAAGAAAGATTGCGAATGCCCAGTGATGAGCGATGACTTCTGTGGATGTTGACATACTCATTGCTTACTCATCAAAAGTGATACCTACGACACTGCTCTTGCTGGCAGATGGGCATCACATCGATTCATGGGGAGGAACAAATAACCTTACACTAACTGTCAGAAATGAGACGGAGACAGCAAAATGATGGGGTTTTTTACTCCTTTCTATAACCTATTGTCAACTTTAACAAAGGTTTCTTCACATTAAATTACATCGAGCGATTCTCATTAACATTTGGTGCCCTTTAACCCTGGTGGGTGCATGACTTTCCGTCAAATGTATGTTGTTGAATCGTGTCCGTTTCGGAAGTAAAAAAAATAACCCTCCTATTTTGACAGGATTTGCCAGCGATTCCTCCCCCCAAATAGGAGTATTTTCTTGATCTGCGACACGCTTTTGTTAATTCAACCAAGAAAACGGCAACATATTTCCTGTTTTTTTAACATGCGAGGGATAGGGGTGACGTGAGAACAGAAAACGGACAAGTTTTAAGCAAAACAACTTATCCTATTGATAAACAAAAAATATTTATTTAATCCATGTCGCGTAAGTGGATATTATTGCCAAAAAAAAGCCACTGCATGCAAAAATCACATGAGTGGCCTTTTTTTACACTTACATTTTGTTACCAGAATTTTGAGCTATTGATCACTCAAAATCGCCTTCCATGATCAGGGAATCATCCCCCCCTTCGGAGGTAACGTGCTCGAACTGCCACGGGTTATGGTAGTTTTCCATTGCCTCAAACACCACTTTCGCCAGCTCGTTATGGCTGGACGAGTTGTGGCAGAGCAGATATTCCGTATCGGGTAGCATCGGAAGACCATCAGACTTGCCCAACACACGCAGGTCAGGGCTCATCATCTCTACCGGGCGTGCCGTTACGCCTAGCCCTGCTTTCACAGCAGCGCGAACCGCTGGCAACGTGGAAGCCACATACGCTAAACGCCACGGAATATTGGCTTCATTTAACGCCGTCAGCACCATATCGCGGAAAGGACTCGGGTCATCCAGTAAAACCAGTGGAACAGGCTCCCCTTTTTGCAGCACATATTCTGCTGCGCAATACCAGTGCGTTGGCGATGTACGCAACGTCAGGCAATCAAACTGCCCGGGACGATGCGTGGTGACCACCAGGTCGACCTTTTTCTCATCTAACATCTCAACCATAAAGGCATTGCGTTTTACGCTCACATCCAGCGCAAGCTTCGGATAAACCGAGCTAATACGGTTGAGCAGGAACGGCAATATCGTATCTGCTGACTCATCAGATGCACCTAACGTTAGCACCCCCTGGAGGTTGCTAAACATTAATGACATACATGCTTCATCATTAAAGCGAAGAATTTTCCTGGCATAACCCAGAAGCTGAATACCGTGTTCCGTTAAGAGTTTATTACGCCCGTGACGGGCAAAAAGCTCTTTACCAACCAGTTGCTCCAGCCGCTGCATTTGCTGGCTAACGGCGGACTGGGTTCGGCAAACGGCGGCAGCAGCAGCTGCAAAAGTGTTGAGATCAGCGACCGCAACAAACGTTCTCAGCAGATCGAGGTCGAGATTCATTATCGGACGATTTGCATTTATCATATCTATTCACTTTCAGGTTGCTCGTGCGGAGCTGCCCGGGTTGAAGCTGTGTGTAACAGTTAAGCAATTCCTTCTGAAGGTTTTCCCTCGCATCCCGGCCCGGCAGACTGCCTGACAGATAGTTATTGTGCTGCTTTATATCAACAGTCAGAAAGCACGTTTCATGACGTTATTTTTATTCTCTTAAACGTTCAGGATAATTAGATGTTCGCAGGTTTATGTAAATTACATTAAAGGTACAACACCTTTTCTGCCATCTATATCGCAGCGCTGTCAACGTAGCGGGAAATGTTCGACACATTCCAGCCAGAGATAACTCCAACAATAACAATCAATTAATTCAGATAAGCAGTTCCAGATAAACAAAACATATGCCTCTGTCATCTGCTTTCCTGAAAGACATCTTAACCCAAATCCACTTTATTTATAAGTCTTATTGCAATATTGCGGATTAAAACGGGTTGTTAAGCTTCTAAACTGATTTTATTAATATTAACTAAAGTTGCATTTTGTTCGTTAATAATAAATAAATTTTAATTTAGATTAAGGTCTTTCATTAATAATGCTTAACATTAATTTCACATGAGTAACTTTTAGCCACATCATGCTATTACGGTAAAATGTAGCAAGCATTCAGGTTTTACGAAAAGTCACGCAGCGTGACTTACCCATGGTACTGCTCGCCACTTATTTTCACCAGCACAATATACAGTATTTTTTCAAATTAACAGTACAATCAACCTAAGCATGTGCTATGTGCATAACTTTAAGACAGTAAAGCTGCGCATTAATAGCGAAATAGATTCACCAGACTTTTGCTCTCTTCACAAAATCTTCTACTGCACACCCTTCAAAACGAAGCGAGGGGGGAGTACATTATTCCGTGCTGACTTCCACGGCAGGGAGTGGCAATAATAGCGAAAAGGTTAAAGGTTCATGTCCCCTATCGAAAAATCCAGCAAGCTAGATAACGTCTGTTATGACATCCGCGGCCCGGTTCTGAAAGAGGCAAAACGCCTTGAAGAAGAAGGCAATAAGGTTCTGAAACTCAACATTGGTAACCCTGCGCCATTTGGTTTTGAAGCGCCGGATGAAATTCTGGTTGATGTGATCCGTAACCTGCCCACCGCACAAGGCTATTGCGACTCAAAAGGACTTTACTCCGCGCGTAAAGCCATCATGCAGCACTACCAGGCACGCGGTATGCGCGATGTTACCGTTGAAGATATCTACATCGGCAACGGTGTCTCTGAACTGATCGTGCAGGCGATGCAGGCGCTGCTGAACAGTGGCGACGAGATGCTGGTACCTGCGCCGGATTATCCGTTGTGGACGGCGGCCGTATCTCTGTCCAGTGGGAAAGCGGTGCACTATTTGTGCGACGAGTCTTCTAACTGGTTCCCTGATCTCGATGATATTCGCGAGAAAATTACCCCTCGTACGCGTGGCATCGTGATTATTAACCCGAACAACCCAACGGGTGCGGTTTATTCCAAAGAACTTCTGATGGAGATCGTCGAACTCGCCCGTCAGCACAACCTAATCATCTTTGCCGACGAAATTTACGACAAGATCCTGTATGACGCGGCGCAGCACCACTCTATCGCCGCGCTAGCCCCGGACCTGCTGACCGTTACCTTTAACGGTCTGTCTAAAACCTACCGTGTGGCGGGTTTCCGTCAGGGCTGGATGGTATTGAACGGCCCGAAAAAGCACGCGAAAGGCTATATTGAAGGGCTGGAGATGCTGGCCTCGATGCGTTTATGTGCCAACGTACCAGCGCAACACGCGATCCAGACGGCGCTCGGTGGCTATCAGAGCATTAGTGAGTTTATTGTCCCTGGCGGTCGTCTGTACGAACAGCGTAACCGTGCATGGGAACTGATCAACGACATCCCTGGTGTCTCCTGTGTGAAGCCAAACGGGGCACTCTACATGTTCCCGAAGATCGACGCGAAGCGCTTCAATATTCATGACGACCAGAAAATGGTGCTTGATTTCCTGTTACAGGAAAAAGTGCTGCTGGTTCAGGGAACGGCATTTAACTGGCCGTGGCCAGATCATGTCCGTATCGTTACGCTGCCGCGCGAAGATGATCTCGAAATGGCCATCAGCAGATTCGGGCGATTCCTTTCCGGCTATCATCAGTAATCTTAAAAATCAGGCTACTTCGGTAGCCTGATTTGCATCTTCCCTCCCCTCCCCGCACAATGAAGTCTGTCGCAGTGAAGACAAAAGGTACCTTATGAGTCAGAGTCATTTCTTTGCCCATCTCTCCCGCCTGAAACTCATCAACCGCTGGCCGCTGATGCGCAACGTGCGCACTGAGAATGTATCGGAGCACAGTTTGCAGGTTGCCATGGTTGCTCATGCGCTGGCCGCCATTAAAAACCGCAAATTTAACGGCCAGGTCAACGCGGAGCGCATTGCCCTGCTGGCGATGTACCATGACGCGTCTGAAGTGCTGACCGGCGATCTGCCTACGCCTGTGAAATATTTCAACTCACAGATTGCGCAGGAATATAAGGCCATCGAGAAAATTGCCCAGCAGAAGCTGATAGATATGGTGCCGGAGGAGTTACGCGATATCTTTGAGCCGCTGATCGATGAGCACCAGTACACGGAAGATGAAAAGTCTCTGGTCAAACAGGCCGACGCACTCTGCGCCTATCTGAAGTGTCTGGAAGAGCTGTCTGCGGGGAATAACGAATTTTTACTGGCGAAAACGCGTCTGGAGAAAACGCTGGAATCACGCCGCAGCGAAGAGATGGATTATTTTATGCAGGTGTTCGTGCCAAGCTTCCATTTATCGCTGGACGAGATTAGTCAGGATTCGCCGTTGTAATTTTTGCCGGGTAAGGCGAAGCCGCCACCCGGCAAAATTCTCAGAACGGGAACAGGACCGGTATCAATACCACACACACCAGCATCACCAGCGCGGTGAACGGCACGCCCAGTTTCACAAAATCGCTGAATCGGTAGTTCCCCGGCCCCAGTACAAGGGTATTGACCGGTGAAGAGACTGGCGTCATAAACGCTGCTGAGGCCGCCATCGCTACCATCATCGCAAAGGGATACGGTGACACGCCCATTGATTTCGCCATCGCCAGCGCAATCGGTGCCATCAATACCGCCGTCGCGGTGTTTGAGATAAACAGACCGATGGTGGCGCACATAATAAACAGGCAGACCATCATCATGTATGGCCCATACCCGCCGCCAACGTCCATCAAACCTTTAACGATCAGATCCACCCCGCCGGTTTTTTGCAACGCCAGGGCGAAGGGCATCATGCCGACAATTAATATAATGCTCGGCCAGTGAATCGCTTTATAAGCACTTTCGGCATCAATACAGCGGAATTTGCCCATCAGTAAACAAGCAATAATCGCCGCCACAGGATTAGGTATTTCATCGGTCAGCATCAGCGCGACCATTAACACCAGACAAAAAATAGCGTGGGGAGCCTGACTGTGAGCCGGAGAGGCATCGTTCTCTTCAACTGGCATGTTGAGCACCACAAAATCGCGCCCTTTTTGCCCGAGCTGGCTGATGAGCTTCCAGTTACCGACGACCAGAAAAATATCCCCCAACTGGATAGGCTCATCCACGACGGCCCCTTCCATCGCGACGCCATCACGCTTCAATCCCACCACGTTTAATCCATAGCGGGTTCGGAAGCCGATTTCGCGCACGGTTTTACCCAGTAATTCCGATTCCGGGATCAGCGACACTTCGGCCATGCCGACATCGAGCGCCTGGTCTGAGAAATACTCCCCGCGCAGCACCATCGGCTCCAGCATTTGCTCGCTGCAGAATTCGCGCAGATCCACATCTGCGGTGGACATATCAATCAGCAGGACATCCCGCGCACGAAATTCCGAAACCCCGTTGACGTTGACGATAACCCGGCGAAAACGACGCCAGCGCTCTACACCGATCACATTCGCGCCATAACGCTCACGCAGCCTCAGGTCGTCAAGCCGCTGCCCGACCATCGGCGAGCCGGGACGAATGGCCAGACGGCGGGCACGTCCGGTGAGACGGTAGTCTTTGATCAGATCGCGAAAGGTACGTCGCTTCCAGCTCTCTTTGGTTTTATCCTGCTTTTCCCCTTTCAGAGCAAAACGGGTCAGCAGCATGTAGACCACACCCAACAGCAGAATGACCAGCCCAAGTGGGGTGACGCTGAAAAAACTGAACCCCTGGAATCCTTCCCGGATAAGCTCGCTGTTAACAACCAGGTTCGGCGGCGTTGCCACCAGCGTCATCATACCGCTGATCAAACCGGCAAAACTCAGAGGCATCATCAGGCGCGACGGCGAGGTCTGCATCCGCATGGAGACACTCAGCACCACCGGGATAAAAATCGCGACCACGCCCGTTGAGCTCATAAACGCCCCCAGCCCGGCAACGGTCAGCATCAGATAGATCAACATCTTTGTTTCACTGCTACCGGCCACCTTCACCAGCCATGCTCCCATGATGGTCGCTACGCCGGTGCGCACCAGACCATCACCAATAATAAACAGGGCGGCAATCAGAATGACGTTGGGATCGCTGAACCCGGAGAAGGCTTCCGGCAGCGTGAGCGTACCGCTCAGCACAAAAGCAACGATGATAAACAAGGCGACCGCATCCATGCGAACCTTGCCTGTGGCGAAAAGAATGATGGCGATTAAAAGCAGGCTAAGGACCCAAATCAGTTCACCGTTCACAACATGTCCTTGTCAGTGGGAGATGAGAATTTTTTACCATAAAAAAGCCCCAACAATGTGGGGCTATATCATGGGATTACATTTTCAGCGAGACGGTTACAACGCCATCAGGTGCTTTTGAAACAACCAGTGCCGTCAAGGAATCGAGCACAAAGTCCGCTTCACTCAGCCGGGGGGAGTCCGTCGGAACGTTGACGGCGATAACGTGGCTACCGGCGTTTAACCCGGCCAGGATGCCTGCCGCTGCATCTTCCACCACTACACACTCTGCCGGAGGGAGCCCCAGCAATTCGGCACCCAGTAAAAAGGCGTCGGGTTCAGGCTTTCCGCGCTTTACGCGCTCTGCCGTAATAAACACTTCGGGCGTTGGCAGGCCTGCCGCCTTGTGTCGGGCATGAGCAACCGGCACGGAACCGGAGGTGACAATCGCCCACGGGATCTGTGCCTCGTTCAGATGCTCAAGCAGTTCGCGTGCCCCTGGTAATGCAGTGATGCCGTCCGTATCGGTGGCTTCAATGTGTTCCAGGTATTTGAACTCCGCCTGAATGTCGTCCTCAGAGCGCCCGGCCAGGAAGTGCCTTAGCGAGGTTATGGCCTGTTTGCCATGGATAAAATTCAGCACCTCCTGATGGTCGATGCCATGTCTGTCAGCCCAATGGCACCAGGAGCGCTCCACAACCGGTAGCGAATCCACCAGCGTACCGTCCAGATCAAACAGAAAACCTCTACACTGCACACGCACCTCCGTCAGGCATTAATGATTTGTTGAATTTCGTTGCTGCTTAAATGGTACTGGCGCGGACAGGCGTGCCACGCGCTCAACATGCGCTGGTATTTATCCCACATTGGGGTCTGCGCGTTGAAACCGTGGGTGCCCGCATCAAAGTGGGTATAACGTCCTTCGGTATTCACCATAAAGCGAACATAGCTCAGATAACGCGCTTCCGTCGCGGCATCAAAGCCTAAGAAGGTGACACGACGCTCGTCAATGGACTGCTGATCTTTAAGATTCGTCCAGGACACATGCAGAGCGTGATACATCTCCATAATGTCGATCACGATGCGGCAGGTTTCTTCTTTCAGCTCACCAAACTCGCGATCCAGTTCGCGCATTTGCAAACCAAAGCCGCGTTCGACGATGGTCTGCAGGCGGCTGTAGCGCGCAGCGTTATCGGGATCAAGCATAGTCATCATCTTGTACTGGTTAGACAAAATCAGACGTTGAGCATGGGTCATTTCCATCTTTCGACTCCTGTAGCGCATTGCACTTAAAAAAAAGACACGGTAACTGATTGTTACTGTGCCTTCTTTTAATAGTCGTTTCGATGATCAATCACAAATCATCGAGGAATGTTTTATCAAGTTGCTTAAAAGCTCGCTTAAGTGTGTCGGCCAGCGCCTGGTAATCCGGCTTACCTTCGACCGGGGCGAGCGCCTGGCCTGCCTCTTCCAGTTTTCCGCGCACTTCATAAAACCAGTGTAAAATAGAAGGCGGAAGCGGTGTGATGGAGCGTTTACCTAACCACCAGAGCCCCTGCATTGGCAGACTTAACGCGAAGAGCGCCGTCGCGACCGCCGGACCAAGCTGACCACCCAACGCGATTTGCCAGCACAGGGTAAAGATAGCGACGGGAGGCATAAATCGAATCGCATAGCGCGTTGCGCGGATGGTGCGATTCTCTATAAACATGGGTGCAAGACGCTTTTCCATCGGCCACGTCTTTGCGTAATGCTGTCCCCGACGAAACAGACTAAAGAAATTTACGGTCGGGTTCTCTGGTGTCGACATGGCTGTACCTCAACTTCACATATAAAAATTAAAATTTTCGTGCAAAACCACAACAGGCTATGACAACGTTCAAAATATTTTGTCATCCCTACCCCGTATCGGGTATCCTGTGCCAGCCTGATAGGGCCATAGACGAGAATCATTAACTCGTCAAATTATCGCATATTATGCCATTGTCTGAAAAATGTTCAAAATGGCATAAAATCATAGGTATTTCTTTCATCATGCCAGAATGTTCGTTTGGCATGATGTTAATCATAAATGTCTGAGTCATCATGCGTTACGCTGTTAGACTCACTGACGTTTTTTTAGCCACGTATCAATAATAGGTACTTCCATGTCGAGTAAGTTAGTACTGGTTCTGAACTGCGGTAGCTCCTCACTGAAATTCGCCATCATCGATGCGCTCAACGGTGACGAATACCTCTCTGGTTTGGCCGAATGTTTCCATCTGCCTGAAGCACGTATCAAGTGGAAGATGGACGGCAGCAAACAAGAAGCGGCTTTAGGTGCAGGCGCCGCTCACAGTGAAGCGCTGAACTTTATCGTTAACACTATTCTGGCACAAAAACCAGAACTGTCTGCTCAGCTGACTGCGATTGGTCACCGTATCGTCCACGGCGGCGAAAAATACACCAGCTCCGTCGTGATCGACGAAACTGTTATTCAGGGCATCAAAGATGCTGCCTCATTTGCACCGCTGCACAACCCGGCGCATCTGATCGGTATCGCTGAAGCGCTGAAATCCTTCCCGAATCTGAAAGATAAAAACGTGGCCGTGTTTGACACCGCGTTCCATCAGACTATGCCGGAAGAGTCTTACCTCTATGCCCTGCCATACAGCCTGTACAAAGAGCACGGTGTTCGTCGTTACGGCGCACACGGCACCAGCCACTTCTATGTAACTCAGGAAGCGGCAAAAGTACTGAATAAACCAGTTGAAGAGCTGAACATCATCACCTGCCACCTGGGCAACGGTGGTTCTGTTTCTGCTATCCGCAACGGTAAATGCGTTGATACCTCCATGGGTCTGACTCCACTGGAAGGTCTGGTGATGGGTACCCGTTCCGGTGACATCGACCCGGCAATCATCTTCCACCTGCACGACACCCTGGGCATGAGCGTTGACCAGATCAACAAAATGCTGACCAAAGAGTCTGGCCTGCTGGGTCTGACCGAAGTCACCAGCGACTGCCGTTACGTTGAAGACAACTACGCAGAAAAAGAAGACGCAAAACGTGCAATGGACGTTTACTGCCACCGTCTGGCGAAGTACATCGGCTCTTACACTGCGCTGATGGAAGGCCGTCTGGACGCAGTTATCTTCACCGGTGGTATCGGTGAGAACGCGGCAATGGTGCGTGAACTGTCCCTGGGCAAACTGGGCGTTCTGGGCTTCGACGTTGATCACGAGCGTAACCTGGCTGCCCGTTTCGGCAAGTCTGGCTTCATCAACAAAGAAGGCACCCGCCCAGCTATCGTTATCCCAACTAACGAAGAGCTGGTCATCGCGCAAGACGCAAGCCGTCTGACCGCCTGATTCCACACCGCCAGCTCTGCTGGCGGTGCTGTTTTGTAACCCGCCCAATGTCGGCGGTAACGAAAGAGGATAAACCGTGTCCCGTACTATTATGCTGATCCCTACCGGAACCAGCGTCGGCCTGACCAGTGTCAGCCTTGGCGTTATCCGTGCTATGGAACGCAAAGGCGTTCGTCTGAGCGTCTTTAAGCCAATCGCCCAGCCTCGTGCCGGTGGCGATGCGCCAGACCAGACCACCACCATCGTTCGTAAAAACTCCAATCTGCCAGCGGCTGAACCGCTGAAGATGAGCCACGTTGAATCTCTGCTGTCCACTAACCAGAAAGACGTGCTGATGGAAGAGATCATCGCCAACTACCACGCTAACACGCAAGACGCGGAAGTGGTGCTGGTTGAAGGTCTGGTCCCGACCCGCAAACACCAGTTTGCCCAGTCTCTGAACTTCGAAATCGCGAAAACCCTGAACGCAGAGATCGTTTTCGTGATGTCTCAGGGCACTGATACCCCTGAGCAGTTGAACGAGCGTATCGAACTGACTCGCAGCAGCTTCGGCGGCGCGAAAAACACCAACATCACTGGCGTAATCGTTAACAAACTGAATGCGCCAGTTGATGAGCAGGGCCGTACTCGCCCTGATCTGTCCGAGATCTTCGACGACTCCTCCAAAGCGAAAGTCATCAAAGTTGACCCGGCTAAACTGCAGGAATCCAGCCCGCTGCCAGTACTTGGCGCGGTACCATGGAGTTTCGATCTGATTGCCACCCGTGCAATCGACATGGCGCGTCACCTGAACGCCACCATCGTTAACGAAGGCGACATCAATACCCGCCGCGTGAAGTCCGTGACCTTCTGTGCGCGTAGCATTCCGCACATGCTGGAACACTTCCGCGCAGGTTCCCTGCTGGTGACCTCCGCAGATCGTCCTGACGTACTGGTTGCAGCGTGCCTGGCCGCGATGAACGGCGTGGAAATCGGTGCTATCCTGCTGACCGGTGCCTACGAGATGGACCCACGCGTAAGCAAGCTGTGCGAACGCGCGTTCGCCACTGGCCTGCCAGTCTTCATGGTGAACACCAACACCTGGCAGACCTCCCTGAGCCTGCAGAGCTTCAACCTGGAAGTGCCGGTTGATGACCACGAGCGTATCGAGAAAGTTCAGGAATACGTTGCTGGCTACATTAACGCAGACTGGATCGAATCCCTGACGGCGACCTCCGAGCGCAGCCGTCGTCTGTCTCCTCCTGCATTCCGTTACCAGCTGACCGAGCTGGCGCGTAAAGCGGGCAAACGTGTTGTTCTGCCAGAAGGCGACGAACCACGTACCGTTAAAGCGGCGGCTATCTGTGCAGAGCGCGGCATCGCGACCTGCGTGCTGCTGGGCAACCCGGACGAGATCAACCGCGTTGCGGCATCTCAGGGTGTTGAACTGGGTACAGGCATCGAAATCGTTGACCCGGAAGTGGTTCGCGAAAGCTATGTTGCACGTCTGGTTGAGCTGCGTAAGAGCAAGGGTATGACCGAAGCCGTTGCGCGTGAACAGCTGGAAGACAACGTAGTGCTGGGTACGCTGATGCTGGAGCAGGACGAAGTTGATGGCCTGGTTTCCGGTGCTGTTCACACTACTGCGAACACCATCCGTCCACCGCTGCAGTTGATCAAAACCGCTCCAGGTAGCTCTCTGGTTTCTTCCGTGTTCTTCATGCTACTGCCTGAACAGGTTTATGTTTACGGTGACTGTGCGATTAACCCGGATCCAACTGCAGAGCAGCTGGCTGAAATCGCTATCCAGTCTGCTGACTCCGCGATTGCCTTCGGTATCGAACCACGTGTGGCAATGCTCTCCTACTCTACCGGTACCTCTGGTGCAGGTAGCGATGTAGAGAAAGTCCGTGAAGCAACTCGTCTGGCGCAGGAAAAACGTCCTGACCTGATGATCGATGGCCCGCTGCAGTACGATGCTGCGGTTATGGCTGACGTTGCGAAATCCAAAGCGCCGAACTCTCCGGTTGCAGGTCGCGCGACCGTGTTCATCTTCCCTGATCTGAACACCGGTAACACCACCTACAAAGCGGTACAGCGTTCTGCAGACCTGATCTCCATCGGGCCAATGCTGCAGGGTATGCGCAAACCTGTGAACGACCTGTCCCGTGGTGCGCTGGTAGACGATATCGTCTACACCATCGCACTGACCGCGATCCAGTCTTCGCAGCAGCAGTAATTTATTCACTGCACGAAAAAGGCGACCACTTGGTCGCCTTTTTTATTTACAGCAGCTCTCTTGCCGCCGACACAATGTCAAGTGCCGTCAGGCCGTACTCTTTTTGCAGGAAATCCTGCGTACCCACCTGGCCGTAACGCTCTTTCACGCCCACGCGCCGCATTGGCACCGGACACGTCTCCACCAGCACTTCCGCCACCGCCGACCCCAACCCGTTGTGGATGCTGTGGTTTTCGCAGGTCACAATACGCCCGGTTTTCTCGGCGTAGTTTTTCACCAACATCCGATCGATCGGCTTCAGGGTAAACATGTCGATGACCGCTGCACTGACGCCCTCCTGCTCAAGCTGACTAGCCGCTTCCAGTGCTTCCGCCACCATGATGCCATTGGCAATCAGGGTAATATCAGTTCCTTCGCGCAGCACATTGCCTTTGCCGATGGTAAACGTCGAGCCAGGCGCATACACGCTCGGTGCCTGCTTACGGATGGTGCGCACCCAGTAGAACCCTTCCAGGTCGATAAGCTGGCGCAGCACGTCCTCAAACATCACCGTGTCCGTCACTTCCAGCACCACTGATTGCGCCAGACCGCGCACGATACCCATGTCTTCAAACGACATATGCGTTCCGCCGTTATGACAGGCCGTCACACCCGCATCAGAGGCTATCACCTTCACGTTGTTGCGCTGGTAGTCAAGGGACATAAACAACTGGTCAAAACAGCGACGACTGGCGAAAGCGGTAAAGGTGTGAACAAACGGTTTGCGCCCGGTGAGTGACAGTCCTGCCGCCGTCCCAATCACGTTCGCTTCCATGATTCCGCAGTTAATCACATGCTGCGGATAATCACGCGCCACGCTATCCATCGCCATCGAGCTCATCAGATCCGCTTCCAGGGCGATAATCTCACTCCCCGCCTCAATCTGCTTAGCCACAAAACCCGCGTAGACTTTACGCATCTCAATGGCATCTTTCTGTCCTGCAGGTGCAACCTTAATCATGAGTTTCCTCCAGTTGGCGGATCGTCTCGTTGAGGGCCGCTTTACTCTCGGCGGTCAATCGCAGATGGTGCGAGTTACTGAGTTGCTCCAGATACGGCACCCCCTGCCCCTTAATGCTGTCCAGGATCACCACCAGCGGGCGCGCATCTTTCGCCGGAACCAGAGAGGTCACTTCCAGCAGCGCCGGAATATCGTCCCCTTTGACCGTCACCACGTCATAACCAAAGGCACGGAATTTTCCTTCCAGGTCGAACACGCAGATAATATCGTCCAGCTCGCCATCCAGCTGCTGCTTGTTCCAGTCCACGAATATCGTCAGGTTATTCAGACGATGGTGCGCAATAAACTGGAACGCCTCCCAGCACTGCCCCTCGTTCAATTCGCCGTCACCGACAATGCAGAAGACCCGATTCGGTCGCCCCGCCAGCTTGTGCGACAGCGCCATGCCCCCGGCAATGGAAATCCCCTGCCCCAAGGAGCCTGTGGTGGCATCCACGCCACGCGTTTTCAGGCGGTCCGGATGGCTGGGCAGACGGGTACCGTTCTGGTTCAGCGTGCTCAGCTCTTCCATCGGGAAATAGCCTTTGATCGCCAGCGTACTGTAGAGTGCCGGGCCCGCATGACCTTTCGACAGGACAAAATAGTCACGCTCTGGCCAGTCCGGATCCGCCGGGTCAATTTTCATCACCGCACCGTACAGCACGGCCAGGGTTTCAACCACTGACATACTGCCGCCGTAGTGCCCAAACCCCAGTTGTGTCAGGGATTTCAGCGTCTCAAGGCGAATCTGACGTGCGAGTTCGGTTATCTCATTCTGATTCATGATTTGGCTCCGGTGTTTTCCTGTGCATTACCCTCTGCAGGTTTGTTTTTCGCGAAGACGTTGTACGCCACCAGCAGCGCGAACAACGCCACAACCAGCCCGGTAATGGCAAGCGGCGACAGGAAGCGCGCCAGGTTGCCGAGCACAATCCCAACGGCGCCGAAATCAGCGTCCGAGAAGGTCGTGTTAGCAAAGCCAATTGCGCCCAGCACCGGCAGCAGCAACACTGGCAGGAAGGTGATCAACAACCCATTGGCAAAGGCACCTATCATTGCCCCACGACGTCCACCGGTGGCGTTACCAAACACACCCGCTGTTGCGCCAGTGAAGAAGTGCGGCACCACGCCCGGGAGGATCAACACCCAGTTAAACTGGCCGCAGATGATCAACCCCACAATTCCACCCAGGAAGCTGAACAGGAAGCCAATCAGCACCGCGTTTGGTGCATACGGATAGACCACCGGGCAGTCCAGCGCCGGGCGTGCATTGGGCACCAGTTTTTCCGAGAAGCCGGTAAAGGCCGGAACGATCTCCGCCAGGATCAGGCGCACACCCTGCAGGATGATGAACACGCCCGCCGCGAAGGTAATTGCCATGATGATGGCGTAGACCAGGTAATTCTGGCCGCCGCTGAAGGTGGCCTCAACGTATTCACGCCCGGCACTCACCGCCATGATCAGATAGATAATCATCATGGTCAGCGAGATGGAGATAGAACTGTCGCGCAGGAAGCTCAGGTTCTTCGGCAGGTTCATCTCTTCGGTTGAGCGGGAGCCTTTGCCAACCTTGCTGCCAATCCAGCCGGAAAGCACATAGCCCAGCGTGCCGAAGTGACCGAAGGCGATATCGTCGTTACCGGTGATACGCTTCATATAACGCTGCGCGATGGCCGGGAAAAAGGCCATTACCAGACCAAGGATCAGCGAGCCGGTAAAGACCAGCCCTACGCCTTCGAAGCCCGCTACCGTCAGGATCACACCAATCATGCACGCCATGTAAAAGGTGTGATGCCCGGTCAGGAAGATATACTTCAGGCGGGTAAAGCGAGCGACGATAATATTTGCCACCATCCCGAAGGCCATAATCAGTGCGGTCGCTGCACCGTATTTTTCCAGCGCAATCGACACAATCGCTTCATTGTTTGGAATAATCCCCTGGATAGTAAAAGCGTGCTCAAACATACCGCCTAAAGGATTTAATGACCCTACCAGTACTGTGGCACCACCACCCAGCACAATAAAGCCCAGGATAGTTTTAATTGTCCCTTTCACTACGTCCGAAAACGCTTTTTTCTGTGCAACCAAACCGATTAACGCAATTAACCCCACCAGCACAGAAGGGACTTTTAATATATCAACAACGAAATTCAGCGTTTCAAGGATAAACATATCCACCTCGCCTTATCAGGGTTATTGTCTTTCGAACCAGGCGCGCAGCTGCGCTTCAAGCTCGTTGATGTCGATGATGTTGTTGATCACCACCAGATGGCTTTCCGGCACGCTGGCGCTGGCCGCAATGTCTTTTGCCATCACGAACAGGTCGGCCGCGCCCGGTGTGGCCGAGGAGAGATCGGAGTGTTCAACCTCAGCTTCAATCTCCAGCTTTTTGAGCACCTTTTTAATATTCATTTCAACCATAAAACTACTGCCCAGGCCAGAGCCGCAAATAGCCATGATTTTCATTGTTGTCCCCTTTTTTTGAGTAAAACACGCCCCATCACGCCGGTGCGTAATGTTGTAAAAATCGGATTAAATAATTAAATCAGAAGCGGTCAATAATCGTTTTAACTTCCTCCAGGGTATTCGCCTGATGTAATTCAGCCATATCTTCATCGCTGGAAAACAATTCAGCCAGCGCAGAAATCATCTCGATATGGCTATGTTTGTCCGGCGCCGCGAGCATAATAATGACATCGACAGGGTCAAACTCACCGGCACCAAACGAGACGCCCTGTTTTAGTTTTAATAATGACAGCCCCAATCCTTTGGCTCCTTCCTCCGGCCGCGCATGCGGCATCGCCAGCCCTGGTGCCAGCACATAGTAAGGTCCTAATGTACGATGTTGCTCAACGATCGCCGTGACGTATTCCGGCGCGATAACCTGCAGATCCAGCAACGGTTTTGCGCATATCTCCAGCGCCTGCGGCCAGCTTTCAACGCTTTCCTGAATCGTAATGGTTGCATCATATATCCATTTTTTCAGCACTTTTCACTCCCGCCACACTGCAAAAGATGAGCAAACTTTATTCAACACATCAATACCTGACTGCGATCAAGATCACAAAGATAGCGCTACCAATCGCTAACATTCAGAAATGTGATAGCGCTATCAAATTGTAATCATGGTGTGAAATCACAGCAAAAAAAGGGATTTAGGGCGTATACTGCCTGTCACGTGAAACGAAGGAAAATAAGAACGCGTCTGGTCAGCAGGAAGGTGTATGTCTCTAACCCGAAAACGGCGCAGTACCGGAAAAGTGACACTCGCCGATGTCGCACAGCTAGCCGGTGTGGGCACGATGACCGTGTCCCGTGCACTCCGCACGCCTGAACAGGTTTCCGATAAACTGCGAGAAAAAATTGAAGCTGCGGTGCAAGAGTTGGGTTATATGCCCAATCTTGCGGCCAGTGCACTGGCCTCAGCCTCGTCATGGACGATTGCGATGGTTGTTCCTAATCTCTCCGAGGCCGGTTGCTCGGAGATGTTCGCCGGGCTACAGCAGGTGTTGCAGCCTGCTGGTTATCAGATCATGCTGGCAGAATCCCAGCATCGTCTTGAACAGGAAGAGAAGTTGCTGGAGACACTGCTGGCGTCGAATATTGCCGCCGCCATTTTGCTCAGCGTTGAACATACTGACACCGTTCGCCACTGGTTGAAAAATGCCTCCATTCCGGTGGTGGAAATGGGGGCCATGCGTGCCGATCCGATTGATATGAATATCGGGATAGATAACGTAGCAGCCATGTACGAACTGACGGAAATGGTGATTAAACGCGGCTATCAAAATATTGGTCTGCTGTGCGCCAACCAGGAACAGTGGATTTTCCAGCAGCATTTACAGGGCTGGTACAAAGCAATGCTTCGCCACCATATGTCACCGAACCGGGTCATTAACGCCGCCATGCCGCCAGTTTTCTCGACCGGCGCAGCACAACTGCCCGAATTCCTGCTGGCGTGGCCTGAGCTGGATGCGCTGGTGTGCGTCTCAGACGAACTGGCCTGCGGTGCTCTGTATGAGTGTCAACGCAGACGTATTAAGGTACCAGACGATCTGGCGGTAGTGGGATTTGGCGATAGCGATGTCAGCCGTGTCTGTCAGCCACCGCTGACGACGATGGCAGTTCCCCATCGCAAGATTGGGATCGAAGCCGGGAAAGCATTACTGGAGCGTCTGAATGACGGAGACTGGCGCGATCAAAAACCCATCGCGTCCAGTCTGTGTCTGAGAGAGAGTTGCTAAGGCTTACTCAGCCTCTTCCTCTTTCTCTGATTTGGTCGACTCGTTATTCGCGTTACGGCTCATCCACAGTGCCAGCGCTTTTAATGAATCTGGAGTGAACTCGTCGCAACGCGCGGTAATTTCTTCCGGCGTCATCCAGTTCACTTCGCTGACTTCTTCTTCCTGCAGGGCAAACGGCCCGTGAGAGACACAGCTAAACAGCCCGCCCCAGACGCGGCAGTTTTCATCCTCGAAATAGAACTGGCCATGTTCGGCAAACGGTACGCCCGCAATACCTAACTCTTCTTCCGCTTCACGACGCGCGGAATCCAGCAGCACTTCATCTGCCTGGACCACACCGCCTGCAGTGGCATCCAGCATACCCGGGAGAAAATCTTTGGTGTCCGTGCGGCGCTGAACCAGAATTTTACCCATACCGTCGTGAACAACGATATATGTCGCACGATGACGCAGACGCTCCGCACGCATTTGTTCGCGGCTGGCCTGCGCGATTACTTCATTCTCTTCGCTGACAATGTCAACCCACTCTGTACTTGCCAAATGATTCTGCTCCACCATCGGGAAACCTTCTCGTCTAAGCGCTCTTTCGGCGCGTTTGCAGTTGAGGTGTAACTTACGGATTAATCGCTACCTGCGCAATAACTTGCTGATCATTAAGTGCGATAACACTTAACGTATTTCCATCGAGCATGCCATAGCTCGCAGGGTATCCGCCTTTGGGTATGCTGACCGACCCCGGGTTAAAGTGATAAATCTCACCGCGCTTTTCAGCAACCGGAATATGAGTATGACCGTAAACCAGGACATCGCCAGCCGCCAGCGCCGGGAGATTATCCGGGCTAAAAAGATGCCCATGCGTCAGAAACAGGCGACTTTTTTCCAGCAGTACCTGTTGCCACGGCGCGGTAAGGGGAAAATGCAGCAGCATCTGGTCCACTTCGCTGTCGCAGTTGCCGCGAACGGCGATGATGCGTGAGGCAGACTGGTTGAGTTTTTCCGCCACTTGCGCCGGGGCATAACCTTCCGGCAGCGCATTACGCGGGCCGTGATTTAACACATCACCCAGAATAATCAGCCACTGCGCACCGTTTTGCGCAAACAGGGAAAGAACACGCTCGGTAGCGGGCAGCGATCCATGGATATCCGACGCAAACATCAGTTTCATCAGTCACTCCTCGGGAAAACAAACTGCCCTTATCATACCTGAAGCGCCAGGGGTTATCAGCCCGCACGCTTAGCGGAGAGTGCCACATAGCGCTGCACAGAAGCGCGCTGCCATTGAAACGCAGCATAATCCACCAGCAGTTGCGGCACTTCATCGCTGTTGAGGATCAAGCGGTTTAACATCAATGCCAGATCGGTATCAGCAATACACCACTCCCCAAACAGGTTCGGGTTGCCATGCGCAAGCAGTGAAGTGGCGGTTTCAATCAGTTTTTGCGCGCTTTCTGTACCTTCTGCGCTCAGGGCTGGCTTTTTCACCCCGGCAAACACGACGTCCGTCGAGCGTTCCACACGAATCGGTACCAGATCGCTACGCAGCCACGCCTGGATCTGCCTCGCCCTGGCACGCTTTTGCAGATCGTGAGGATAGATGCGCTCCCATTCTGGTGGCGCGAACCGATCTTCCAGATATTCATCAATCGCTGACGATTCGCTCAGCGCAAATCCATCAATTTCCAGCACCGGTACGCGTCGGGTCAGGTCATAACCCTGCCACTGCGGCTTGAGATGTTCACCACCATCAAGATCAACGGTCTTCAGCGTAAAAGTGAGACCTTTTTCGGCCAGCGCAACGTATACGCTCATTACATAGGGAGAAAAGAAATTCGCATCGGACCACAACGTGATTACAGGCTGGTTCATAACATCCTCATAGGCTGATCGGTTTTTACTCAACATATAATCTCTTTGCCTCGCTGTCACTTGATGAAAACTCACGATTTACAACAACCACCTATACTCATTTTCATGACACCATTATTCACATGGAGAGGCGTTGAAAATGATCGACCTTTATTATGCCCCTACCCCAAACGGCCAAAAGATCACCCTCTTTCTTGAAGAAACCGAACTGGATTACAGGATCATTCGCGTGGATATCAGCAAAGGCGAACAATTCAGCCCTCTCTTTCTGGCTATCTCACCAAACAATAAAATTCCAGCCATCATTGATAACCAGCCAGCAGATGGGGGCAGACCATTGAGCCTGTTTGAATCCGGTGAAATTTTGCTCTATCTGGCGGAAAAAACCGGCAAACTGTTGAGCGGTGAATTGCGCGAACGTCACCATACTTTGCAATGGCTGTTCTGGCAGGCGAGCGGACTGGGTCCCATGCTGGGGCAAAATCACCATTTTACCGCTTACGCCCCGCAGCCCATTCCTTATGCGATAGAGCGCTACCAGGTTGAAACTCAACGGCTCTACGGTGTCCTGAATCGTCGACTGGAGAAAACGCCATGGCTCGGGGGCGATCATTACAGTATTGCCGATATAGCCTGCTGGCCATGGGTGAATACCTATGAAAAGCACCGGATTGACCTGGCCTCTTACCCGGCAGTGAACAACTGGTTTGAGCGTATTCGGACCCGCCCGGCCACCGAACGCGCAATGCAAAAAATCCAGCAGATTTAACCTGATATGAGGCTGGGTGCCTGCGAGCCTCTCATGTATTATGAGCAGGAAATACTGACACGGAGAAGACCTGCAATGTCACAGCCAGACGCTATTATTCGTATAAAAAATTTACGCTTGCGTACCTTCATCGGTATCAAAGAGGAAGAGATCGCCAACCGTCAGGATATTGTCATTAATGTGGTCATCCACTACCCGGCAGATAAAGCGCGGGCCAGTGAAGACATTAATGATGCGCTGAACTACCGCACGATAACCAAAAACATCATCCAGTACGTGGAAAATAACCGCTTCTCTCTGCTGGAAAAATTAACTCAGGATGTGCTCGACATCGCACGCGAACATCACTGGGTCACTTATGCTGAAGTAGAGATCGATAAACTTCACGCCCTGCGTTACGCCGATTCCGTCTCTATGACGTTAAGCTGGCAACACCAGGCGTAAACCTGGAGGTTGTATGAAGATTTTGCTGACCGGCGGTACAGGACTGATTGGTCGTCATCTCGTTGCGCGCCTGCAGGCGCTGCATCACGACATTACCGTTGTGACGCGCAGCCCGGAGAAAGCGCGCCAGGTGCTTGGGACAGGTATCGACATCTGGAAAAATCTGTCCGAGCAGCAAAATCTGGACGGCTTTGACGCTGTCATCAACCTGGCCGGTGAACCCATCGCCGACAAACGCTGGACGGAAGAGCAAAAACAGCTGCTCTGCAGCAGTCGGTGGAACATTACCGAAAAGCTGGTCGAGCTTATTCGCAATAGCCACACGCCGCCTTCGGTGTTGATTTCAGGCTCAGCAGTGGGCTATTACGGCGATCTCGGCGAGGTGGTGGTGACCGAGGAAGAGCCACCCCATAACGAGTTTACCCACAAACTCTGCGCCCAGTGGGAACGCATCGCCTGTGCCGCGCAGAGCGATCATACCCGTGTCTGCCTGTTGCGAACCGGCATCGTGCTTGCGCCGAAAGGTGGCATTCTGGCGAAGATGCTTCCTCCTTTCAGGCTCGGGCTCGGCGGGCCAATCGGTAATGGCCGCCAGTATATGGCGTGGATCCACATTGACGATATGGTGAACGGCATTCTCTGGCTGCTGGATAACGATCTACGCGGGCCATTTAATATGGTTGCACCGTATCCGGTGCGTAATGAGCAGTTTGCTCATGCGCTGGGGCACGCCCTGCATCGTCCGGCGATTTTACGTGTCCCTGCAACGGTAATTCGCCTGATAATGGGTGAAGCATCGGTGCTGGCATTAGGCGGGCAACGGGCGCTGCCAAAACGGCTGGAAGCGGCCGGGTTTGCATTCCGCTGGTATGACTTAGAAGAAGCGCTGGAGGATGTGGTGCGGTGAATATGCTACATTCATACGCCATGTCCAGATGAAATGGCGTAATAATGGCAACCATCACCACACCCCGGCTTCACCTCACCCCTTTCGAACCCTCTGACTGGGCCTTCTTCCGCTCACTGCGAGAAGATCGCAGCATCATGCGCTATATGGCCGCCATCGCGCCGGAAAAAGAGACCCGACGCGTGTTTGCCGCACGACTCACTGCTGCTCATGTATTTGTCATTCGCTTCCAGGATGATGATACGCCGCTTGGTGATATTGGCCTGCAAATCAGCCCTGAGAATCGTGAAGAGGCCGATATCGGCTATACGGTTGTGCCTGCCGCGCAGGGACAAGGCATCGCCAGCGAGGCACTGCGCGCGGTGTGTAATTACGCGTTTAATCAGACTGGCGTGAGAGCGATTAACGCATACGTACTTGCGGATAACGGCGGTTCGGTGCGGGTACTGGAGAAAGCGGGGTTTGTGCGTACGCAGGTGCTGGAAAAGGCGTATGAGATTGACGGCGTGCGCTATGACGACTGGGTGTATCGGCTTGAGTGCGGTGCGGTTTGATGCCCTCCCCCAACGGGAGAGGGCGAAAGGAAAAATCTACTTCAGTGAGCCCTTCAGGAACTGCTGCAAACGCGGGCTTTGCGGATTTGCCAGCACCTCGTCCGGATGCCCCTGCTCTTCTATTTTCCCCTGATGCAGGAAGATAACGTGGTTCGAGACGTTACGGGCGAAGCCCATCTCGTGCGTCACCACCACCATCGTTTTTCCCTCTTCGGCCAGCTTCTGCATGATGCGCAGCACTTCGCCAACGAGTTCAGGGTCCAGCGCGGAAGTTGGTTCGTCGAACAACAGCACCTCGGGTTCCATCGCCAGCGCGCGGGCGATAGACACACGTTGCTGCTGACCACCGGAGAGATGCACCGGGTATTTCATCTGCTGGCGCTCGTCGATACCCACTTTCGCCAGGTATTTTACCGCACGCTCGCGGGCTTCCTGCTTGCTCAGGCCAAGCACCTGAACCGGTGCTTCCATCACGTTCTCCAGCACCGTCATATGGCTCCAGAGATTGAAATGCTGGAAGACCATGGTCAGACGCGTACGCAACAGGCGCAGTTGGTTCTTATCTGCAACCTTCAGCTGACCGTCTTTATCACGTACCAGATTGATATTCTGCCCGCTCACCACAATCGAGCCTTCACTCGGTTTTTCGAGGAAGTTAATGCAGCGCAGGAAGGTACTTTTCCCCGAGCCGGATGAGCCGATGATACTGATCACGTCGCCCGCATTAGCCTGCAGCGACACCCCTTTCAGCACTTCATGTTCGCCGTAGCGTTTGTGCAAATCAATAACGTTTAATTTGTTCTCAGCCATCATCTTTCTCAGTGCGTCGAAGAAGGTTTTATATGCTGCAACCAGCGTTTTTCAGCCTTACGGAACAGGCTAATCAGAACATAAGAGATAATTAAATAGAGCACTGCCGCAATGCCAAACGCAGTAAACGGCTGATAGGTCGCGGAGTTAATATCGCGCGCAATTTTAAGCAGATCCGGTACCGTCGCGGTAAAGGCAAGCGCGGTGGAGTGCAGCATCAAAATCACTTCGTTACTGTACGCCGGTAGCGCGATACGCAGCGCCGACGGCAGAATAATGCAGCGGTAAAGTTTCACTGACGAGAAACCGTACGCACGTGCCGCTTCGATTTCCCCGTAAGGCACGGAACGAATTGCCCCCGCGAAAATCTCGGTGGTATAGGCGCAGGTATTGAGCGTCAACGCCAGCACCGTACAGTTCAGGCCACTGCGGAAGAACGCATTCAGCATCTCAGTGCCTTTTACGATCTCCAGGGTGTACATCCCCGAATAGAACACCAGCAGCTGCACGTACAGCGGTGTGCCGCGAAACACATAGGTAAACAGCCAGATCGGGAACTGGATATATTTATTGTTCGACACGCGGCCAATGGCAAGAAACACCGCCAGAATGCCGCCCATCACCACAGAGGAGATCAGCAGCCAGAGCGTAATCGCCACGCCGGTAAAGCGATAGCCATCTGTCCACAGCAGCGATTTCCAGTATTCCTGAATAATCTCAATCACAGGTCAGCCCTCTTCACACCCACGGAGTAGCGACGCTCGAGCAGAAGCAGCACACCATTGGAGACGGTCGTAAAGACCAGATAAATCACACCACAGACCACCGCAAAGTAGAACGGCTCCCAGGTGCTCTTGCCCGCCAGCTGAGTCGCTTTAACGACGTCTTCCAGACCGAGCAGCGAGACCAGCGCCGTCGCTTTGAGGATAACCTGCCAGTTGTTACCGATCCCCGGAAGCGCGTAGCGCATCATGGCCGGGAACATGATTCGGCGAAACGTTTGTGAGGAGGTAAAACCAAATGCGGTTGCCGCCTCAATGTGACCTTTCGGCACGGCCATGTAAGCACCGCGGAAAGTTTCAGTGAAGTAGGCTCCGTAGATAAAACCGAGGGTGATAATACCAGCCACCATCGGGTCAATATCAATTTGTCCCATGCCCATCGCGTCCGTCGCGCTGTTCAGCGCAATCTGCAGACCGTAAAAGATAAGCAGCATCAGCACCAGATCAGGAACACCGCGAATGAGCGTGGTATAGCCTTCAAAAATTAATGCCAGTGGTTTGTTAGCTGAAAGCTTCGCACCGGCACCCGCCAGACCTATCAGCACCGCCAGCACCACGGAGCTGATAGCCAGCTCAAGGGTGACAAGCGCGCCCTGTAAAATAACGCCAGAAAATCCGTACAGCATACCGCGAGCCCTGTCGTATCGTGAGTGGTGGAACCGTGTCTTTTCCCCTCCCACTTCGGGAGGGGCCGCACGTTATTTGACGGGGCGATTAGCCGCCGTAAACATTAAAATCGAAGTATTTTTTCGCCAGTTTGTCGTACGTGCCGTCAGCGCGCATTTCGGCAAACGCTTTGTTCAGCGCTTCACGTAATTCGTTGTCTTCTTTACGCAGGCCCATACCGGTGCCCACGCCAAACAACTTCACATCCTTAATGGATGGACCGCCAAACTTGTAATCTTTACCCACCGGCGTCTTCAGGAAGCCTTCGCTCGCCGCGACTTCATCCTGGAAGGCCGCATCAATACGGCCTGCCGTCAGGTCTGCGTAGATATTTTCCTGGCCCTGATACGAGACAATTTCAATCCCTTTCGGTGCCCAGTGTTCGTTACCGTAGGTCTCCTGCGTGGTGCCCTGCAGCACGCCGACGCGTTTACCTTTCAGGGACTCCAGCGTTGGTTGAATGTCAGACGATTTAGCTACCACCAGACGAGAATCGGCCGCGTAGAGTTTGTCAGTGAAGGCAATCTCCTGCTGGCGTTTTTCGGTGATAGAGAGCGAGGACATAATCACGTCGATTTTTTTGGCTTTCAGAGAAGGGATCAACGCGTCCAGTGGGTTCTCAACGTAGGTACACTGTGCTTTGATGCGTTTGCACAGTTCATTGGCCAGATCGATGTCAAAACCAACCAGTTCACCCTTAGAATTCTTTGACTCGAACGGAGCATAGGTAGGATCGGTACCAATACGAATTTTCTGCGGAATTGCTGCGAATGCCGCGGTGGCGCTGGAAAAGGCCAGTACCAGAGATAGTGACAACACGAGTTTTTTCATATCTGTCCTCAACAAACTGTCTTCATACGGGATTTTTACGACGACGGGGTGGTGCTAATGTGCCATCAATCCCCTCTGACAGGCAAAGATTAATGCCCTTCAGCTGGGATTTTTTGCATTATAAATGCTTAAGTATGCACATGGCGATCCAATACAGTGCAATAAATGCACCGTAGTGGATCATTCACTCCCGAGACGCACCTTCATGGTGCATCGCCGTCAGGCATCAGTCGCCGTAAACGTTGAAGTCGAAGTATTTCTTCGCCAGTTTGTCGTAAGTACCGTCTTTACGCAGCTCTGCGAACGCTTTGTCAAAGGCGGCTTTCAGCTCGGTGTCATCCTTGCGCAGGCCAATACCGGTACCGTCACCAAAGTACTTTTTGTCCTTCACTGACGGGCCTGCAAACGCGTAGTCTTTACCCGCAGGCTGCTTCAGAAAGCCTTCGCTTGCAGCCACTTCATCCTGGAATGCCGCATCCAGACGACCTGCTGCCAGGTCAGAGTAAATCAAATCCTGGTTCTGGTACGCGACGACGTCTACGCCCTTCTCACGCCAGTTTGCATTGGCGTAACCTTCCTGAGTTGACCCCTGAAGCACACCGACATGCTTGCCTTTCAGCGAGTCAATGGTTGGCTTGATAGGGGAACCTTTCGGCGCAATCAGGCGAGAATCTGCGGCGTAGAGCTTGTCAGAGAAGGCAATCTCCTGCTGACGCTTTTCGGTGATGGAGAGAGAAGAGATAATGGCGTCGATTTTCTTGGCTTTCAGCGACGGAATTAATGCGTCGAAGTCGCTGCCCACCCATGTGCATTTCACCGCAATGCGTTTGCACATTTCATTTCCCAGGTCGATATCAAACCCCACAAAATCGCCTTTCGCATCCTTGGAAGAGAATGGCGCGTAGGTTGCGTCTGTACCGATACGAACTGTCTGTGGAAGCGCTGCGTAGCTACCTGCTGCCGCACTTAACCCCACCAGCAAAGACAGAGCCAGAACCGTCTTCTTCATACATTTACCCTCAAGTACCGTGATTTTATTATGTATTGTGTTGTGTGTTGTGTTGCAGGCTTCATCTTGCAGGTCTTATGCCACATTGCCGTCTGGTCAAAACTTCGACGTTAAATATGTTAATAAAACGTTGCGATATTGCCTTAATGGTGAAAGATAGCAGGTCTGCCGAACGAACCGGAAAGAGAAAAAGGGAAAAAACGAATTAAATGTCGAGGATATGATCGCCGTTGCATAATTGCCCTGAAACAGGGCAACATCTCTTTTCATGCACCTTGTTCGTGCACAGAATCAAGCGCCCTGCCAGCGAGTGAACAGATCTTCGGGCAGGTCGATATCAAACTGATCCAGTACGCGGTTAACGGTCTGGTTAATCACGTCATCCAGTGAGGTTGGGCGATGATAAAACGCCGGCACCGGTGGCATGATCACCGCACCCAGCTCGGCGGCCTGGGTCATTAAGCGCAAGTGGCCCAGATGCAGCGGTGTTTCCCGCACGCAAAGAACCAGAGGGCGGCGTTCTTTCAACACCACATCTGCCGCACGCGTCACCAGCGTGTCGGTATAGCTGTTCACAATGCCGGAGAGCGTTTTAATAGAACAGGGCAGGATAACCATGCCGGCGGTTTTAAATGAGCCTGAAGAGATGCTGGCGGCGATATCGCGGGCATCGTGAACGACATCTGCCAGTGCCTGAACGTCACGCAGGGAGAGATCGGTTTCCAGAGAGAGCGTTTGCCGTGCCGCCTGACTCATCACCAGATGGGTTTCCACTTCCGCCACGTTACGCAGAACCTGTAACAGACGTACGCCGTAAATCGCGCCACTGGCACCGCTGAGCCCAACAATGAGTCGTTTCATGATTTTCGCCCTTACTGATTTCAGGGCAGACTGTGCAGGATTTTGCGGGGAGTTGCAAGTGAGGGCGAATACCCTCACTTGCAGAGACATCAACCTTCGTTGTGCATCTCTAAACTTTCGAGATCGTTTTGCAGCTGGACGGCTTTCGCATCGTCGTTGCGCAGCGAATCCAGATAGTCGAGGTACTGCTGGTCAACATCTTTGGTCACGTAGACGCCGTTGAACACGGAGCATTCGAACTGCTGAATCTCTGGGTTCTCAGCACGCACTGCGTCGATGAGATCGTTCAGATCCTGGAAAATCAGACCGTCGGCACCAATAATCTGACGAATCTCGTCCACTTCGCGGCCGTGAGCAATCAGCTCGTTAGCGGTTGGCATATCAATACCATACACGTTCGGGAAGCGAATTTCTGGCGCTGCGGAAGCAAGATAGACTTTCTTCGCACCTGCTTCACGCGCCATCTCGATAATCTGCTCTGAAGTCGTGCCACGGACGATGGAGTCATCCACCAGCAGAACGTTTTTGTCGCGGAATTCCGCTCGGTTAGCGTTCAGTTTGCGACGCACGGACTTACGGCGTAACTGCTGGCCTGGCATGATGAAGGTACGGCCAACGTAGCGGTTCTTCACAAAGCCCTGACGGTACGGCTTATCCAGAATACGGGCGATTTCCAGGGCGATATCGCAGGACGTTTCCGGGATAGGAATAACCACGTCGATGTCGAGGTCATCCCACTCGCGGGCAATTTTCTCACCCAGCTTGGTGCCCATGTTGACGCGCGCGCTGTAAACGGAAATCTTGTCGATGAACGAGTCCGGACGGGCGAAGTAAACGTATTCGAACAGGCACGGGTTGCTGACCGGGTTATCTGCACACTGGCGGGTAAACAGCTGTCCCTTCTCGGTGATATACACTGCTTCACCTGGCGCAACGTCACGCAGGAATTCAAAGCCCAGGGTATCCAGCGCCACGCTCTCAGAGGCAACCATATATTCAGTACGACCATCGCCCAGGTCGCGCTTGCCGAGCACCAGCGGACGAATGCCGTTTGGATCGCGGAAGGCCACCATGCCGTGACCGATAATCATCGCCACGCAGGCGTACGCACCACGGATCTGGCGGTTTGTGGCAGCAATGGCAGCAAAGATGTTGTCTGCTTCCAGCGGATAGTGACGGAAGTTATCCAGCTCGCTGGCGAACACATTGAGCAGGATTTCTGAATCAGAGGTGGTGTTAATGTGGCGACGTTTCTCTTCGAACAGCTTTTTACGCAGCTCGTGCGCGTTGGTCAGGTTACCGTTATGGGCAAGGGTAATGCCATACGGTGAGTTGACGTAGAAAGGCTGTGCCTCAGAGGCGCTGGAACTGCCAGCAGTAGGATAACGAACGTGACCGATCCCCATATTACCTTGCAGACGCTGCATATGGCGGGCTTCAAACACATCGTTTACCAGGCCATTCGCCTTACGTAAACGGAAGCAGTTGTTTGCATCAATGGTGATGATACCCGCAGCATCCTGCCCACGGTGCTGAAGCACCGTTAACGCGTCATAAATCGACTGGTTTACCGGCATGAAACCGGCGATACCGACAATACCGCACATTCGTCTTTTCCTCGTTAAGCCACATCTCAGGGTTTATGCCCTGGGCAAAAAACTCGACGAGCTTTGCAGATAGTCAAAGAACCATCTGATGATGAAGCTGAACTCTGGAATGAGCTGCGATTTCTGCCAGTCTTCACTTTTGGAGAACCCGGTAAAGGTATCCAGGAAGAACAGGATCGCGGCTACAATCAGCACGCCTCGTAATGCCCCGAAACAGATCCCGAGCACCCTGTCCGTTCCTGACAGACCGGTTTTCTCGACCAGCTGACCTATCACGTAATTCACGATAGCGCCAACAATCAGCGTCGCGATAAACAGCACCGCGATAGCGATTCCATTTCGGACCAGTTCATCTTCAAAGCCCGTGAACCAGACAGACAGGTAAGTGTAGTAATGACTGGCAACAAAGAAAGCACAACCCCATGTCACCAGCGATAACGCTTCACGAACAAAGCCACGGATCAGGCTAACCAGACAGGAAAAACCAATCACCGCAATGATGGCGTAATCAATCCAGACCATATATGTCCCACGATTTAACGCCCTGTCATCCAGTTCGGGGCGAATTCTAACAGAAAAAGAAAACGTTTGCGTAGGGATTTCCTTCCCGCGCGTAAATAAAAAAGGCGCTGAAAAAATGTTCAACGCCGTGGCCTATCGCCTCTCTCTTTCAGGAGCAGGTCGTACTTAGTTAGCGCTGTAGCTCATCACTACACCACTCAGACCGGAGATCTGCTTCAGCTCGCCGAGCGAACCTTTCAGTTTGTCTTTAGACGCCTCTGGCCCCACGAGGATACGGGTAATTTTACCCTGCACCGGCGTGGAAGGTGAAGTGTAAACACGATACCCCGCACTGCGCAGTTTCCCCACTACCTCATTGACTTTATCCGCATTTTTCAGCGCACCAAGTTGCACAACGTAAGCTTTGCCCGTTGGGGCTGCAGCCTCTTGCTGAGCCGGTTTCGCTGGCGGAGCTGTCTCTGAAGCAGCGGCCAGCTGTTCTGCTGTTTTATCGCGCTGTGGTTTAGGCTGAGGTTTGTCGACCGGCTTCGGTTTTTCAACAGGTTTAGGCTGCTCTACCGGCACAGGGTCGATCTCATTGTTGCTCGTTGCCGCCAGACGAGACGGGTCAAGCGACGGCGCTGCGGCATCGCCCGCACGGATCTCTTCTGCCGCACCTTCCGGTGGCTGAGCAGGAAGCGCCTGCGTCGCCGCAGGGAGCATATCCGGCTCATCGCGGTCACCCGGTTTAGGGACCAGCGGAATAGCGGCAAACTCATCCTGATAATGCTTTTTCTGCCCGTCGAGCAGACCCGGGAGGATAATCACCCCGAGCGCGACCAGCACAATGGTTCCTGTTAAACGGTTCTGAAACTTACTCGCCACCGGTTCTCCCCGCGTCCATCACTTCCATGACATGTGCTACGGTGTGGAATGAGCCACACACCAGCACGGTATCTTCTGGTTTAGCATCCGCCATCGCGGCATGCCAGGCCTGAGCCACGCTATTGTAGATTGCGCCTTTGCCAAGATGTTCCATCAGTTGCTCAGCTGTTGCGCCACGCGGCCCCTCCAGAGGAGCACAATACCAGCTATCGACCACACTCTCCATGCAGGCCAGCGTCCCGCCGATATCTTTATCATGAAGCATACCGATAACTGCCAGTACGCGCCCGGTTTTTGGTAACGATTTAAGACGTCCGGCAAGATAAGCCGCCGCATGTGGGTTATGGGCCACATCCAGAATGAGACGCGGTGACTCGCTGACGATCTGAAAACGCCCGGGCAGAATCGCGTTCTGTATACCATCGCGGATCGCCTGCTCACTGACCGCGAGACCGCTGGCGCGCAGTGCCGCCAGTGCCGTTGCCGCGTTAGGCTGTGGCACCTGCGGTAACGGTAGGTTATCCAGCACGCCCTGCGCATCGCTAAAGCGCCAGCCATGGTTCAGCACTTCATATTGCCAGTCAACGTCGCGACGCAGCAGACGCGCGCCCTTCTCGTTTGCCACATCCGCAATGGTATGCGGCATATCCGGCTCGCCGACCACGGCAGGCTTATCTGCCCGGAAAACACCGGCCTTCTCACGGCCAATGCTTTCACGATCCGGTCCCAGCCAGTCGGTATGATCCAGCGCGATACTGGTGATCACCGCCACATCCGCATCCACCATATTGGTGGCATCAAGACGTCCGCCGAGGCCAACCTCAAGGATCACCACATCGAGTTGTGCTTGTTTGAACAGCCACAGCGCCGAAAGTGTACCGTATTCGAAATAGGTTAATGAGATCTCACCGCGCGCGGCTTCAATTTCCGCGAACGAGGCCGTATGTGCCGATTCCGGCAACTCGCTGTTCTGCACGCGAACCCGTTCGGTATAGCGTACCAGGTGTGGAGAGCTGTAAACGCCAACCTTATAACCCGCAGCCATCAGAATGGATTCCAGCGTACGGCAGGTCGTCCCTTTACCGTTGGTGCCCGCGACAGTAAAAACGAAAGGCGCAGGTTTCAGCACATCAAGACGCGCAGCGACCTGGCTTACGCGCTCAAGGCCCATATCAATGGTTTTGCTGTGCAGGTTTTCCAGATAAGAAAGCCACGCGGCCAGGGGCGACGTGGCTTGGGGAATGCTTTTATTTTCCATGGTGCCCGGTTGTCATTAACAGTTTAGAAAGCAAAAGGGCAGCGCCAACCGGCCCTGCCCTTTTCAGTTATCAGGCCTCGGGTTCCTGATCCGGTACCACCACGCCTTCGCGCGGCTCATCCGGGTTTGGCGCTGGCAGGTTCATCAGCTTCGCCAGAATGCTCGCCAGCTTCAGGCGCATTTCCGGACGGCGGACGATCATGTCGATGGCGCCTTTCTCAATGAGGAACTCACTGCGCTGGAAGCCCGGCGGCAGTTTTTCACGCACGGTCTGCTCGATAACGCGAGGACCTGCAAAGCCGATCAGCGCTTTTGGCTCAGCGATGTTCAGATCGCCCAGCATCGCGAAGCTTGCGGAGACGCCACCCATGGTTGGGTCGGTCAGCACAGAGATGTAAGGCAGACCACGCTCCTGCATTTTTGCCAGTGCAGCAGAGGTTTTCGCCATCTGCATCAGAGACATCAACGCTTCCTGCATACGCGCACCGCCAGAGGCAGAGAAGCAGATCAGCGGGCAGTTGTCTTCCAGCGCCTGCTCAACGGCACGCACAAAACGCGCACCCACCACAGAGCCCATTGAGCCGCCCATAAAGGAGAACTCAAACGCAGCGGCAACAACCGGCATCTCATGCAGGGTGCCTTTCATGACGATCAGTGCGTCTTTCTCGCTGGTCTCTTTCTGTGCAGAAGCCAGACGATCTTTGTATTTTTTGGAATCGCGGAACTTCAGCACGTCTTTTGGCTCAAGCTCGCTACCCAGTTCTACCAGAGAACCTTCGTCCAGCAGGCTATGCAGGCGATTGCGCGCCGACATACGCATGTGGTGGTCACACTTCGGACACACCTCTAGGTTGCGTTCCAGCTCTGCGCGATACAGAACCTGGCCGCAGCTATCACACTTCGTCCATACCCCTTCAGGAATGCTCGCTTTGCGCGTTGGGGTAATGTTGCTTTTAATTCGTTCAATCCAGCTCATTGATAACCTTTCTGCCTGAACCTGGTCGTATGCCAGTTTTGCTATAAGAGGCGAATAATGCCATTTTTGCCTCCAACAGACCATGAATGTTGCACATTAAAACATAACAGCCCGAAACTTTGGATAAAAAAGTGGTCGAACCGCCAGTGTGCATTTACTTCGCTTGTTTTGCTGCCGCCCGTTTGTGACGAATAATTTCAATCACGCCAGGCAGTACAGAAAGTACAATAATCGCTACAATCAGTAACTTAAGGTTTTCCTGCACCACCGGAAGATCACCAAACAGGTAGCCTGCATAGGTAAACAGCAGTACCCACAGCAGCGCGCCAACCACGTTGTATGCCGCAAAGTGACGATAGGACATATGTCCCATTCCCGCCACAAACGGTGCAAATGTACGCACAATAGGCACAAAGCGCGCAAGGATAATGGTTTTTCCGCCATGGCGCTCATAAAACGCATGGGTCTTGTCTAAATAACTACGACGGAAAATTTTCGAGTCTGGGTTACTGAAAAGCCGCTCACCAAATACTCGTCCAATCGTATAGTTGACCGCATCACCCACAATGGCGGCAATCACCATCAGTACAACCATCAGATGCACATTCAAATCATTGGTCGGTAATGCTGATAACGCCCCGGCGACGAACAACAGCGAATCCCCAGGTAAAAACGGGGTAACGACCAGACCGGTTTCACAGAACAGAATGAGGAACAGAATAGCGTAAACCCAGACGCCATACTGTGCGACAAGCTCCGCCAGGTGAACATCAATATGCAGGATGAAATCAATCAAAAAACGAATTACGTCCATATTGTTTAAGCCCTAATTGCACCTTTGTTTAGTCCGCTAAAAATAGCGGACCCATTGGCGGTTTCGGCAGGTCAAACCGATCCGGGTAGTCTACCGAGACCAGATACAGCCCTTCCGCTTTCGCCGTTGCTGCCGCAAGCGTTCTGTCCTTCGCTGCAAGCAGTTCTGCAATCCAGCTCTCCGGCTGGTGTCCGGCGCCTACTTCCATCAGGCTGCCCACAATATTCCGCACCATATGATGTACAAAGGCATTGGCTTTGATATCCACCACCACATACGCGCCAAAACGGCTGACGTTTATGTGCATGACATTACGCCACGGTGTGCGGGACTGACACTGCACCGCACGAAACGAGGTAAAGTCATTTTCACCAATCAGACACTGCGCCGCACGATGCATACGTTCTGCATCAAGCGGTTCATAAAAATGCGTCACGCCCTGGCTTAACACCGCCGGACGCAGACGCTGATTGTAGATGACATAACGGTAGCGACGCGCCGTGGCGCTAAAACGCGCGTGGAAATCATCCGGCACAGCTTTCACCCAACGAACGGCAATGTCACCAGGTAAATTCGCATTTACACCCAGCGTCCAGGCGGCATCTTTACGCACGGCAGTGGTTTCAAAGTGAACCACCTGCCCCGTGCCATGAACTCCCGCGTCTGTACGGCCTGCACACAGGACGTTAATGGGTTCATTTGCCACCTGAGAGAGCGCTTTTTCCAGTTTTTCCTGGACGCTGCGCACCTCATTTTGACGCTGCCAGCCATAATATTTACTGCCATCGTACTCAATGCCGAGGGCAATTTTATGAACTGGCTTTTGATCCACATCTGACATCAGTACAGGTACTCCTGTACCAGTTTCTCAGCGATTTTGACCGCCATCAGCGCACCGCCAAAGCGAACGTTATCAGCAACTGACCAGAACTGAACCTGCTCCGGCATACCGTAATCGTTACGCACACAGCCAACGGAAAGATGTGCGCTACCGGTTGCGTCGCCCACCTGCGTCGGGAACTCGCTCTCTTCGGAAAGCACAATGTCTTCCCCACGACCAAACGCATCGCGCGCTTCTTCTGCTGCCAGCGGACGCAGCGCTTCAAAACCTACCATCTGCGCGTGACCGTAGAAGACCGGGGATTGCACAACGTTCGCGGAGATCATCAGGCCATCATCCTGCAGAATTTTACGAACTTCATCGACGATCCGGCGCTCTTCGCGCACGGAACCTTCGCGATCCGGCAGCAATGGCAGCATGTTGAACGCCAACTGACGACCAAAGAAATCGTCTTCGTCAATCGGGATACCGTTCAACAGCTTCGCGCTCTGACCGGCCAGCGCATCGACGGCTTTTTTGCCATTGGCAGAAACCGAGAGCAGGCTGGTCACCGTAATACGCGACAGGCCACCATCGTCGATCAGCGGTTTCAGGGCGGTCAGCAACTGGCTGGTCAGGCTGTTTGGTACCGCGATGATATTGCGGTTACGGTAATCAGCCAGCACAAACGGGTTCACGTCCGGCACCACCAGTGGCACGTCTGGCTCCATAGAGAAAAGACCGCTCAGGTCGATCACCAGACAGCCTGCGTTAGTTGCCTCTTCAATGTATGCGGCAGTGGCTTCAGCGCCAGCGGCGAAAAATGCCAGTTGCGCCTGCGTCCAGTCGAACGCTGCCGCATCCTGAACCATCACGGATTTACTGTTGAAACGCAGATGCTCACCCGCGCTATCGGTACGCGCCAGCGCATAGATATCGCCCACCGGGAACTGACGCTCAGCAAGGGTTTCGAGCAGGGCTTCGCCCACGGCACCCGTGGCACCTAAAATGGCAATGTTCCAGCCTTCAGACATGGTGGTTTACTCCAGAAATAAAAAAGCGTCCCTGTCGGAGTATCCGACAGGGAGCATTAAGAAGACATTAATGCGCCGGGTGATGTACGGCGTTAAAACCCAGTTTATGCAGCAGCGTTGCAGCCTTTGCGTCATCGCAAATCACATACAGAGAGGACCACTCGCGGCGCTCTACATAGTTTTTGCGCAGCTTGTCAAACTCTCCCGGGATCCCCGCCACCTTACGCAGTAGCGCATCATCGCGGCGCACATCATACACCAAATGCACCAGCCTTTTCAGCGTTGCCTGATCGAGCGGACCATGCAGAGTAATGCGACCAAATTCAGGTGCAGGCAGTAAGGTATCCAGCGCGACCTGCTGCGGATGTCCAATAAAGGCACTGTATGCTTCGAAGACCTGAGTCGTGCCGCGCGCTTTCCCCTCGAGGGTGTAACCGGCGATATGCGCAGTACCCACGTCCACCTTGCTAAGCAGCTCTACGTTGAGATCCGGTTCTGGCTCCCAGACGTCCAGCACCACGCTGAGGTCTTGCCCATCATTCAGACATGTCAGCAGCGCGGCATTATCCACCACCGGACCGCGGCAGGCATTTATCAGAATAGTGCCAGGCTTCAGACGACGGATCAGGGTTTCGTCGGCAAGATGCAGCGACTTATACGGCCCTTCTTTAAACAGCGGCGTGTGGAAAGTGATCACATCGCACTGTTCAACCAGTTCATCCAGCGGGCGGAAATCCCCTTCCTCACCGTTGTCTTTGCGCGGAGGGTCGCACAGCAGAGTACGAATACCCAACGCTTCCAGACGTTTTTGCAGGCGTCCACCCACATTACCCACACCAACAATCCCTACGGTACGATCCTGCAGCGCAAAACCGTCACGCTCAGCAAGCATCAGCAGGGAGGAAAAAACGTATTCCACTACAGCAATGGCGTTACAGCCCGGCGCGGCGGAAAAACCGATCCCCGCCTGCTTAAGCCATTTGTCATCCACATGATCGGTCCCTGCCGTTGCGGTCCCGACGAACTTAATCGCTTTACCGGCGAGCAACGCCTCATTTACTTTGGTCACCGAGCGCACCATCAGTGCATCTGCATCATCCAGTTCGTTAACCGGGATTGGACGACCAGGGACAGCCTTAACGTTACCCAGGCGGCTAAACAGCTCACGGGCATAAGGCATATTTTCATCAACGAGGATTTTCACGTCTGAGTACCTGTTTGAGAGGAAGAAAACCTGCCAAGTGTGCCATAATCTGGCCGCCAGGCATATACGTATGCCAGGTTTACGCTGAGTTTTGACTTTAAGGATTTTTGACGATGCAGCCCATTTCAGGTACGCCGCCACGCCCCCCGGGTGAAGGCCCTGTCACGCCAAACGTTGCAGGTGAACAACCGCTATCCACGCAACAGCGCACCGTGCTGGAGCGACTTATCACGCGCCTGATTGCGCTGACTTCACAGCAAAATGCGGAAGTCTGGGCAGGGGTAAAGCATGATTTAGGCGTGAGGAACGACGCACCACTGCAGTCGCGTCATTTTCCGGCTGCCGAGCAAAACCTGAACCAGCGTATTAACACTGCACAGCAGAATCACACCACGCGCCAGATTGTCGCTCAGTTGACGGAGCTGCTGGGTCAGGGCAATAACCGCCAGGCGGTGAGTGATTTCATTCGCCAGCAGTATGGTCAAACCGCTCTCGGCCAGCTGACTCCAGACCAGCTAAAAACCGTGCTGACGCTGCTGCAAACCAACCAGCTGTCTATTCCGCAGCCTCAGATACGCCCGGCGACCGAGCGTCCGCTGCTGCCGGCTGAGCACAACACACTCAAGCAAATGGTGACAAAGCTTGCCGCTGCCACCGGCGAACCGACGAAGCTTATCTGGCAATCCATGCTGGAGTTGTCCGGGGTGAAAGCCGGCGAGCTGATCCCGGCGAAACAGTTTACCCATCTGGTGACCTGGCTACAGGCGCGCCAGACACTCAGCACCCAGAATGCTCCGACCCTGCACACCGTGCAGGCAGCGCTGAAACAACCGCTTGAGCCGCACGAATTCGATGTGATTCGGGATTACGCCCAGCAGAACTGGCAGGCCACACCGCAAACGGTTCTGACCACCGCACAGGTGCAGGATCTGCTCAATCAGATATTCGTTCGTCGCGCGGAACGGGAAGGTGGCGTCCCAGAGGTAAGAAACATTCAGCCGATCTACAGCCCGCTGTTTGCGCCGGTTGTGGAGACGTTCAGAACGCTGTCTGCCCGTCCGGGACTGTTGTTTATTGCGCTGATGATTGCGCTGGCAATTTTCTGGCTGGTTGCCTGAGGTTTTGCCCGGTGGCGCTGCGCTTACCGGGCCTACAACGGCTCAAGTCCTGCGAAACGCCACCAGCGTCACAATAATCCCAATCACCGCAGAAACCGCTCCGGCCAGGAACACAGACGGATAGCCAAACGAGGTGGCTAACAGCCCCGCCAGCGGCCCGGTGACACCATATGAGATATCCTGAAACGCCGCATAGCCGCCCAATGCTGTACCGCGTACCTGTGGGGCAACACGCTTCACAACTTCAACGCCGAGCGCTGGGAAGATCAGTGAACAACCGCAACCGGTGAGTGCTGCGCCGATCAGTGCAACAGACGCGACCGGCGCGTTCCACAGCAGCAACAAGCCAACGGTTTCTATCATCAGCGACGCCACCGCCACTTTCACACCGCCAAAACGATCCGGCATCCAGCCAAACAGCACCCGCATCAGCACAAACGCACCACCAAAGGCAGTGAGGGTAAAGCCCGCCATCGCCCAGCCACGGCTCATGAAATACAGCGAGACGAACGTACCAATCACCGCAAATCCCACGCCCTGCAGTGCCAGGCCAAGACCCGGCTGCCAGATTTGGCCAACCACGCTCCACAGGGAAGGTCGTTCCCCTTTATGCGCAGGCACTTTACGCACCGAGCCGTTAAACGCCCACGCCAGCAGGGGTAAAACCATGGTGGTTGCGGCCAGCGCCGTAAATCCAAACTGGCTATTAATGAGCAGTCCAAGCGGTGCGCCTGCGGCCAGTGCACCATAGATAGCCATGCCGTTCCAGGACATAACCTTGCCGGAGCGTGCAGGCCCCACCAGCCCCATTCCCCAGGTCAGGGTGCCGGTCAGCAACTGGCTTTCACCAAAGCCGAGGATTAAGCGCCCCACCACCAGCAACGCAAATTTATATGCTGCGTCGACAGGCAAGAGAGCAGCCAGCAGCCACGCACCACCTGCCAGCCCGCAGGCAAACATCCCCTGCAGTGCGGAACGTTTAGCACCATGTTGATCCGCCAGACGTCCGGCGTAACCTCGGGTTAATACCGTGGCTAAAAACTGAATGCCCACAGCAATGCCGACCATGGTGTTGCCATAGCCCAGTTCCTGATGAACGAACAGCGGGATCACCGGCAGCGGAAGGCCAACGGTCATATAGGTCAGAAATACCGCAAAAGCGATACGGAACAGCGAAACGTTCGCTGAAGGGGTAGTTTCTGTTTGAGTTATTACAGTCATGCTTTACTCCGAAATGAAGAGTAAGGCGGGGAAATGCCACGCCCCCTCTACCTGTTTACCAGGATTAAGGTGCGTTGGTTGACGTTAAACGCTTACGCATTATCGTGAGGATAATGTTGAGGTGTGAAGTCTGCCTGTAAGATCAGCTGGTTGTCAATGCATTAAAAAAGGGAGCCTTATGGCTCCCCTCTTGAATCAAAGATAAAACTTATGCCTTCAGCTTACGCATAACCAGCGTCGCGTTAGTACCGCCGAAACCGAAGCTGTTGGACATCACGGTGGTCAGTGTCGCATCCATTGGTTTGGTCACGATGTTCAGGCCAGCAGCCTGCTCGTCCATCTCTTCGATGTTGATGCTTGGGGCGATAAAGCCATTTTCCAGCATCAGCAGAGAGTAGATCGCTTCCTGCACGCCAGCCGCACCCAGAGAGTGACCGGTCATGGCTTTGGTTGCAGAAATAGCCGGGCTGTTGTCGCCGAAGACTTCACGGATTGCACCCAGCTCTTTCACGTCGCCTACCGGAGTAGAGGTACCGTGGGAGTTCAGGTAGTCGATTGGGGTATCAACACCGTGCATCGCCATCTTCATGCAGCGTACCGCGCCTTCGCCAGATGGCGCAACCATGTCAGCGCCGTCAGACGTTGCACCGTAGCCCACGATCTCAGCATAGATGTGCGCGCCACGTGCCAGCGCATGTTCCAGCTCTTCAACCACAACCATACCGCCGCCGCCAGCGATAACGAAACCGTCACGGTGTGCATCATAGGTACGGGATGCTTTATCTGGGGTTTCATTGTACTTGGTGGACAGTGCGCCCATCGCGTCGAATTCACAGGCCATTTCCCAGCCCAGCTCTTCGCCGCCGCCAGCAAATACGATGTCCTGTTTACCCAGTTGGATCTGCTCAACAGCATTACCGATGCAGTGTGCGGACGTCGCACACGCGGAGCTGATGGAGTAGTTCACACCGTGGATTTTGAATGGGGTCGCCAGGCACGCGGAAACCGCAGAACCCATGGCTTTGGTTACCACGTACGGACCTACCGCTTTCAGACCACGCGGGCTGCGCATTGCGTCAGCACCGAAAACCTGCGCTTTTGATGAGCCGCCGGAACCGGCAATCAGACCCACGCGCGGGTTGTTCTGATAAACCTCTTCGCTCAGGCCGGAATCTTTGATCGCTTCCTGCATGGAGAGATAAGCATAAATAGAGGCATCGTTCATGAAACGAACCACTTTGCGGTCAATCAAACCGGTGGTGTCCAGTTTGACATTACCCCATACGTGGCTGCGCATACCTGAATCTTTAAACTCTTCAGAGAAAGTGATCCCGGAGCGTCCTTCACGCAGAGATGCCAGGACTTCCTGCTGGTTATTACCGATGCTGGAGACAATGCCCAGGCCAGTAATCACTGCACGTTTCATTCAATACCTCTGTAAGTCGCACTATAGTAAGTTTCGAGTCGCACAATAGCGTACACTTGTACGCCGAACAAGTCCGATCAGCCATTTTCTGCGGAAATTTGCACCGATGGGCTCACATCGTTAAGATCGTGCCACTGCCTGTCAGACGAGTAACTTACGTGAAACAAAATGCTATACAACCCGCCAACCTCGAATTCAACGCTGAGGGTACACCTGTTTCCCGAGATTTTGATGACGTCTATTTTTCTAATGATAACGGACTGGAAGAAACCCGCTATGTTTTCCTCGACGGAAACCAGCTCAGCATTCGCTTCCCTGTACATCCACGGAATCTGTTCGTGGTCGCGGAAAGCGGCTTCGGTACCGGGCTGAATTTTCTGACCCTCTGGCAGGCGTTCGATCAGTTTCACGCTGCTCACCCTGAGGCTACGCTACAAAGATTACATTTCATCAGTTTCGAAAAATTCCCGCTCACGGCGCATGATCTGCGGCTCGCCCATCAGCACTGGCCGGAACTTGCACCGTGGGCAGAGCAACTTCAGGCACAGTGGCCGCCTCATATCGGTGGCTGTCACCGTTTACTGCTGGACGGCGGAAGAATCACACTGGATCTGTGGCTTGGCGACATCAATGAACTGACCGATAAGCTCGATGATTCGATGAATCAGAAGGTAGATGCATGGTTCCTGGACGGCTTTGCACCTGCCAAAAACCCGGATATGTGGAGTCAGCATCTGTTCACCGCGATGGCGCGGCTGGCCCGCCCTGGCGCAACGCTCGCCACCTTTACCTCGGCAGGGTTTGTCCGCCGGGGGTTGCAGGACGCGGGCTTTACCATGCAGAAGACCAAAGGTTTTGGCCGCAAGCGCGACATGCTGGTCGGCAGGATGGATCAGACGCTGGACATTCCCGCTCAGGCACCCTGGTTTGCACGTCGCGCCAGCGCATCGCGAGAGGTGGCGATAGTCGGCGGAGGGATCGCCAGCGCCCTGCTTTCTCTCGCCCTTCTCCACCGGGGCTGGCAGGTCACACTCTACTGTGCTGACGATGTGCCAGCAAAGGGGGCTTCCGGCAACCGTCAGGGGGCACTCTATCCCCTTTTAAGCGCTCACGACCCGGCACTGAGCCAGTTTTTCCCGGCAGCCTTTATCTTTGCCCGTCATCTGTATGACGCCCTGCCAGTGGCATTCGACCATGACTGGTGCGGCGTGACCCAACTCGGCTGGGATGAAAAGAGCCAGCAAAAAATCACGCAGATGCTGTCGCTGGGTCTGCCTGACGAGATTGCCCGCGCGGTAAGTACGCAAGAGGTGGCAGACACAGCTGGCGTAGACACCGGCTGTGGAGGTATTCAGTATCCGCTCGGCGGCTGGTTGTGCCCGGCAGAACTGACCGCGGCGGTCATTGCCCTGGCGCAATCACACGGGCTGACGGCACATTATGCTCACAAGGTTGAATCGCTGAGCCGCACAGATCACTGGAATCTCCGTTTTGCTGATGGCAAAAAGGCGAGTCATGCCAGCGTTGTGCTGGCAAACGGGCATCACATCAGTCAGTTTGTCCAGACAGAGACGTTGCCGGTTTATCCGGTCGGCGGCCAGGTGAGCCATATCCCGACCGCGCCAGAACTGAGCAAGCTGCGTCAGGTGTTGTGCTATGACGGTTATCTGACGCCAAAAAACCCGTCTAACGGGAATCATTGCATCGGTGCCAGCTACCATCGTGGCGAAACGGATATGCACTACAGCGATGCGGATCAGCAGCAAAACCGCCAGCGACTGATTGACTGTTTCCCGGATGCAGCGTGGGCGAAAGAGGTTGATGTCAGTGAGGGTGAAGCGCGCTGCGGCGTGCGCTGTGCCACCCGCGACCATCTGCCTATGGCGGGGAATGTGCCGGACTACAACGCGACGCTTGAGGCCTATCAGGATCTGGCTGAACGCAAGGAAACGGCGGTGGCCTCACCGGTGTATCCGGAGCTGTTTATGCTGGGCGGGCTAGGTTCTCGCGGGCTGTGTTCTGCACCGCTGCTGGCAGAAGTTTTAGCCGCGCAAATGAGCGACGAGCCGATTCCGCTGGACAGGGTTACGCTTGCAGGGCTCAATCCAAACCGACTGTGGGTGCGGAAACTGCTGAAGGGGAAGAAGGTTAAATAGGGTGTGGTCTGGAGCCCTCTCCCACCGGGAGAGGGCTTAGAAACAATTACTTCGCTTTCGCCTGCTGGAACAAATTGTCCCACATACCCAGCACCAGTGACTGATCGCGAGGAGAGAGTTCTCCTGCCTGAATAGCTTTCTCCAGACTGCGGGTCACTTCATCGTGAATGGCCTCGGCAGTGTGATCGTCCCCGGCCTCCAGCTCCGCAACAGCCAACGTCAGGTGACCACGCAGATAACCGCTGGCGAACAGCTCATCATCACTGGCGTGTTCCACCATGTCATCAATTAACGCCAGAATGCGTGATTCAAATTCTGCGATCATCTTCTTTCCTCAGTTAAAGATCTTCCGGCCAGGGGAAGCATTCCGCCGTGATCACCGGCGTGTGGTAATAATTCTGTAAAGCCTCGATCAGGCGCGCCGGACGTTCCGGAATGCCTTTCTCAAGATATTCCATCACCTGCGCATGAACGCGGCGCTGGAACACGATACGGTCTGGCTCGAAGTCGCCTTCGAGGTTGTCACAGCTCACGTTGAACGGGAAACCCGCCGCGACGCAGAATAACCATTCCAGCGCCTGCGGTTTGACTTCCACATCTTCAAACTGCCCCTGCGTCGCCGCGTCACGTCCGTCCGGGCAGTACCAGTAGCCGAAGTCCACCAGCTCGCGACGCGCTTTTCCGGCGATGCACCAGTGCGAAATCTCGTGCAATCCGCTGGCGTAAAAACCGTGAGCAAAAACGATGCGGTTATACGGCACTTCAGCATCAGCGGGAAGATAGATCGGTTCGTCGTCGCCTTTAATCAGACGGGTATTAAAATCGTCAGCAAAACAGCCGTCAAAAATCTCAATCAGCTGTTCGTATTTATGCGTACTGTTCATTAGTGCATCCCCAACCAGGTGAGGATCTCCTGTCCATGGCTGTCATAAAGAAGTTTGGCGCTCATTACCGCCGAGACGATAACAATCATTGGGCGGATAAGTTTTTGTCCTTTGCTTAACACCAGACGCGAGCCTGCACGCGCGCCCAGGAACTGCCCCGCCATCATCACAAACCCGGTTGCCCAGATAACCTTGCCGCCGATGATAAACAGCAACAGGCCACCGAGGTTTGAGGTTGCGTTGAGCACTTTGGCATGGGCGGTTGATTTGGCAAGGTTAAAGCCGGCCAGCGTCACGAACGCCAGCGCATAAAATGAACCGGCCCCCGGGCCGAAGAAACCGTCGTAAAAACCCACACAGCCACCGGCAATCAGAGCAAATGGCAGACCGTACAGACGACGCTGGCGATCTTCTTCACCGAGTTTTGGCATCAGCAAGAAGTAAAGCCCGATGCAGATGACCAGAATCGGCAGGATCTGGCGCAAAATGTCGGACTGCACGTGCTGGACCAGCAGCGCGCCCGACGTCGAGCCAATAAAGGTCATCAGGATATTGAGCTTCTGATCGGCAAGGCTCACCACCTTACGGCGGATAAAATAGAGCGATGCCGAGAGTGAACCGCCGCAAGCCTGCAGCTTATTCGTGGCCAGAGCCTGCGCCGGGCTCATGCCCGCCGCCAGTAGCGCGGGTACGGTTAACAGCCCACCGCCGCCCGCAAGAGCATCGATAAAACCGGCCAGCATGGCCACAAAGAACAGCACCACCAGCAGCAGCGGCGACACCATAAACAGATCGACGAAATTATCCATTAAAGTACATGCTCATCCAGTAGCGCCTGGCAGGAAGGCGGCAACGGAGGCGGTGTCTTCTTCTCAGGCTTAGAGGTTCCAGGTTTGGCTGGCTCAAACCAGCTTTGCAGTTCATATCCGCAGCCATCGCCCGACGGCGGTAGCGGCTGATCTTCACATTCCAGGCTGTTCGCCGGGCAACGCAGACGCACGTGCATGTGAGCACGGTGCTGGAACCACGGGCGGACTTTGCGCAGCCAGTCACGATCGGTTCCGGCATCCAGGCAGAGCTGCTGTTTGATAGCCGGGTTGACGAAAATCCGCGTGACGTCGTTATCTTTTGCCGCCAGCTTGATCAAACTGAAGACATCCTGCGACCACAGCGAAGGCACAACGTTTTTACCGTCGCTTGCCACCAGATCCAGCGCCTGCGGTTTTAACAGTTGGGAAGACGTCCAGCGCGCTTTCGGCAGTTGCAGGAAGATATCGACATCCAGTCCGGTCTGGTGACTGGCGTGCCCACTGTTAAAACGACCACCAGCAGGCATCCCCATATCGCCAATCAACATCGTGCCCAACCCCAGGTTATGCACCTGGTTCCCCAGACGCTGGATGAACAACACCAGATCCGGGTGGCCGAAATAACGACGCTGATCGGTACGCATCACCTGGTAGGTATCGGACTGCAGCGGAAGCTCCTGGGCACCGACGATACAGCCGTTCGAAAAGGCGCCAATGGACTGCGCGCTCCCCGACACCGGGTGGGTGATTTTTTGCCATGGCGTCGCAGCCTGACTGGCTCCACTGGCAAGCAGCGCCAGCAGAGCAATTGCGGTTTTTTTCATGTTTACCAGCGTGGAATGGTGGTCGTCACATCCGCATTCTGCGCGCGCTGGCGCAGGAAGTGATCCATCAGTACGATCGCCAGCATCGCCTCGGCGATCGGCACCGCGCGGATCCCCACGCACGGATCGTGACGTCCTTTGGTGATCATCTCAACTTCTTCGCCATCGCGGTTAATCGTGTGGCCCGGCACCGTGATACTGGAGGTCGGCTTCAGTGCGATGTTGGCAACAATCTGCTGCCCGCTGCTGATCCCGCCGAGAATGCCACCCGCATGGTTGCTCTGGAAACCGGCTTTAGTGATTTCGTCGCGGTTCTGGCTGCCACGAAGCTGAACCACGTCAAAACCGTCGCCAATCTCTACGCCCTTCACCGCGTTAATGCTCATCAGCGCGTGGGCGATATCGGCGTCGAGACGGTCAAATACCGGCTCGCCCCAGCCCGGCGGCACGCCGTCCGCCACCACGGTGACTTTTGCACCAATGGAGTCGCCCTCTTTTTTCAGGCCGCGCATCAGTTCGTCCAGCGCCTCCAGCTTATCGACATCAGCACAGAAGAACGGGTTCTGTTCAACCTGCTCCCAGTCTTTGATTGCCAGCGGAATGTCGCCCATCTGTGTCAGACAGCCACGGATCACGATGCCAAACTTCTGCTGCAGGTATTTCTTGGCAATCGCCCCTGCGGCCACGCGCATCGCGGTTTCACGCGCGGAAGAACGTCCACCGCCGCGATAGTCACGGAAGCCGTACTTTTGCTCGTAGGTGTAGTCAGCATGGCCTGGACGGAACACGTCCTTGATAGCACCGTAGTCCTGAGAACGCTGATCGGTGTTTTCGATCAGCAGACCGATGCTGGTCCCGGTGGTGCGGCCTTCAAAGACGCCGGAGAGAATTTTAACCTGGTCCGGCTCGCGACGCTGCGTGGTGTAGCGAGAGGTGCCCGGACGACGACGGTCAAGATCGTGCTGTAAATCGGCTTCGGTCAGTTCGATGCCTGGCGGGACGCCATCAACGATACAACCCAATGCCAGCCCGTGTGATTCACCAAAAGTGGTCACACGGAATAACTGTCCAATACTGTTTCCTGCCATCACGGCTCCGATGTTGTTGTTTGTGTTTGAGCATTGTGAAACGGGCCGAAGCCCGCTGGATTAATCTTTATAGATACTGAAGTGTTCACGCGCGTCGAGCAGTTGCGCTTTGGTCAGCATAAAGACGCCGTCACCGCCGTTGTCGAACTCAAGCCAGGTGAACGGCACATCCGGGTACTGCTCTATCAGATGTACCATGCTGTTGCCTACTTCACAAATCAGAACACCGTCGTCGGTCAGATAATCCGGCGCGCAGGCCAGGATGCGACGCGTCAGTTTCAGGCCGTCAGAACCCGAAGCCAGACCCAGTTCCGGCTCGTGGCGATATTCGTTCGGCAGATCGGACATGTCTTCCGCATCAACATACGGCGGGTTAGTAACGATCAGATCGTATTGTAGCGTTGGCAGATCACGGAACAGATCTGAGCGGATTGGCGTAACGTGGTGAATCAAACCATGTTCTTCAATGTTGTGCTCGGTCACAGCCAGCGCGTCGGTGGAAATATCCACTGCGTCCACTTCCGCTTCCGGGAAAGCATACGCGCAGGCGATTGCGATACAGCCGCTACCGGTACACATATCCAGAATGTGTTGTGGCTGATGGCCGATCAGACCTTCAAAGTGGTTATTGATCAGCTCACCAATTGGCGAGCGCGGCACCAGCACGCGTTCATCGACATAGAACTCGTGGCCGCAGAACCAGGCTTTGTTGGTCAGGTAGGCGACCGGAATACGCTCGTTCACGCGGCGGATCACACGTTCAACAATGCGGTGTTTTTCGCTGGAGGTCAGGCGCGCAGTGCGCATATCTTCAGGAATATCCAGCGGCAGATAGAGAGAGGGCAGCACCAGCTGAACAGCCTCATCCCACGGGTTATCGGTACCGTGACCGTACCAGATATTGGCGGCGCTGAAGCGGCTAACCGACCAGCGCAACATGTCCTGTATGGTATGCAGCTCGTTTACTGCTTCATCGACAAAAATTTTATCCACTCTTTCCTCCAGGGCATGCTCGCATAATTTTCGGCGGCTAGTTTGCCATGAAGACGGCGATAAATCAGCAATGACGCGTGCCGCTTGAGGTTAAAAAATGCGTTTAGTCGGGTACACTATCGGAAATACGAGATGAGAATGACAAATGAAAAAGAGAACATCGCTCAGCGAGGAGGATCAAGCACTCTTCCGACAGCTAATGACCGGGACGCGTAAAATCGCGCAGGACACCATTGTCCATCGCCCGCAACGTAAAAAAATCAGCGAAGTACCGGTCAAACGGTTGCTGCAGGAGCAGGCCGATAACAGCCACTATTTTTCAGATGAATTTCAGCCACTGCTCAATACGCAAGGGGCGGTGAAGTATGTACGTGAAGACGTCAGCCATTTTGAGCTAAAAAAATTACGCCGTGGGGATTATTCACCCGAGCTGTTTCTTGATCTGCATGGTTTGACGCAGATGCAGGCAAAGCAGGAGCTAGGAGCCTTAATCGCAGCCTGTCGCCGTGAACATGTTTTTTGCGCCTGCGTTATGCACGGCCACGGAAAACATATTCTCAAGCAACAAACCCCCCTGTGGCTGGCTCAACATCCACACGTGATGGCTTTTCATCAGGCACCCAAAGAGTACGGCGGAGATGCCGCATTGCTGGTGTTGATTGAAGTAGAAGAGTGGCAGCCGCCAGAATTGCCCTGACAGAACAGCGGGAAGCATACTCTGCTCCCCGCTATAGCACACGTCACATCAGATAGCTTTTGCCATCTTCAGGTTGCACGGACTCATCTGCCAGTTGAAGGTACCTCTGCCCGTTTCGTCGAGAGTGACATTGGCAATGGCAGATGTCGTGAACATCGGCGGGGTCTCGCCCGGGCAAAGCTCAGATACCAGATAGCCAACCAGTGGCAGGTGAGAAATGACCAGCGCGGAAGCGACACCTTCATTGTACAGCGCCTGAAGATAAGCGCTGACAAGGCCTACATCGCCACACGGGGTGAGTTCAGGGAGAACATCCACACTGGCAGGCAGGTTCATACACTCCCCTACCACGTCCAGCGTCTGTTCTGCACGCAGGAATGGACTCACCAGAACGCGTTCGATGTCCACTTTTTGACCTTTAAGCCAGGTCGCCATCAGACGAGATTCGTCGCAGCCACAGACAGTCAAAGGACGTACTGAGTCACTGGCGGCATCGAGTGCCGCGTCGCCGTGACGCATGATAAAAACTTGCATATTGCACCGCTTTTGTTAACCAGAATCACCGGCGTTAACTACCCGCGATAAATGCTGAGAGGTAGAAAACCCGATGGCCGGGCATTGTGCCTGATCCATTCGGTGAATGAAACGCTGTTTTTTACCTCAATGGCGTAAGTATAGTCAATCTCTGTTTACAAAATCGCCAAAACAGGTTCATTCACTTCAGGATTTACCCTTCTTTGACCTCAACTTACGAGGACAGTTTCCCTTACAGGCCAAAATGTCTGGCCCTGTTCCGCCATCTGCAATAATTCGTCACACGGTGTAAACCGTGGACCATACTGCGTGGCCAGACGTTGCAGAATAGCAACCACTTCACCCGCACCAAGCGTATCCATATAACGGAACGGGCCGCCAAGGAATGGCGGGAAACCAATGCCAAATACCGCGCCGATGTCACCATCACGCGCGCTTTTGATAACCTGCTCACCAAAGCAACGTGCCGCCTCATTGAGCATCATCATCACACACCGTTCAGCACATTGAACGGCAGACAGTTTTCCCTGACCGGTGGTCGAAATAAGCCCATAAACAGAAGGGTCGACCTGTTTCTTGCTTTTACGCCCTTTCGCGCCGTAAAGATAGAAACCGCGTTCATTTTTTCTGCCTTTGCGATCGTCCTTCAAAATTGCGGAAACAATGTTTGCAGGCGGGGTAAAACGATCGCCATAAGCTGCTTCCAGCACAGGTATAATTTTAGTTCCGGTGTCTATTCCCACCTCATCCAAAAGTTGGATTGGCCCAACCGGGAAACCAAACTTGACGAGTGCTTCGTCGACGTGCTCGATTTTCTCGCCTTCTGTCAGCAACCGCATGGCTTCATTAATATAGGGGGCCAGAATGCGGTTAACATAAAAACCGGCTTTGTCCGCCACAACGATCGGTGTCTTACCCTGCATTTTGGCCAGTTTCACCACGGTGGCGACGGTTTGCGGGCTGGTTGTCGCATGCGGGATCACTTCCACCAGCGGCATTTTTTCAACCGGGCTGAAAAAGTGCAGACCAATCACCTGCTCCGGACGCGCAGCCTTAGCCGCGATATCGCCAATCGGCAATGACGATGTGTTTGAGGCAAAAATGGTGTGCGCCGCACAATGTTGTTCAACGTCAGCCACCATCTGCTGTTTAAGCGACAGATCTTCAAACACAGCTTCAATCACCAGATCGCGATGCGCAAAACCGCTGTAATCCGTCGTACCGGAGATCATCGCCAGGGTTTTATCACGCTCACTCGCCCTGATATGGCGGCGTTTGACCTTCTGATCAAGGTTCTGCCAGCTGTACTGCAGCGCGTGGTTGATCCCTTTCGCAGCGATGTCTTTGATACGTACGGGCAATTTACCTTTGCTTGCGGTAACAAAAGATATTCCGCCGCCCATTAGTCCACCACCCAGTACGCCAATGGCGCGTAGTGGACCGGGTTGAGCCTCACTGCCTGGATCTTTTTTCACCTCAGTGCTGGCAAAGAAAATGCTGCGCAGTGCCAGCGACTGGGGCGTCATTGCCAGTTCACCAAAGGCTTTTGCCTCAGCGGCATAACCGCTACTGCTGCCCTGTGATAACCCGGTTTCAATAACCTCAAGGATTCGCTTCGCCGCCGGGTAGTTGCCTTTGGTTTTCTGTTCAGTCTTTTTACCGACCATACTGAACAGCAAAGCACGTCCCAACGGCCCGGCCAGAACGCGCTCGCGTACAGGTAGAGTACGTTTGGTCTGGCGTCCTTTCAGAGCCAGTTCGACGGCGGCCTCCAGCAAAATGGAATGAGGAACCACCTCATCAACCAAACCAGCTTTCAGTGCCTGGCGGGCACGCAGTTGCTTACCCGTCAGGATCATTTCGAGTGCAGTGCTGACCCCCACCAGGCGTGGCAGACGCTGTGTTCCGCCTGAGCCGGGCAGAAGCCCTAACTGCACTTCCGGCAGGCCCAGAATGGTTTTTGTATCATCGGTACAGATACGGCTATGGCAGGCCAGCGCCAGCTCCAGTCCTCCGCCCAGACATGCGCCGTGGATCGCGGCAACCACCGGGATCGGCAGCGCGTTGATCTCCGCCATCACCTGCTGCCCCTGACGCGCCAGTTCTTCGGCTTCCAGGGCACTTTGCGCACGGGAGATCATGTTAATGTCGGCACCGGCAATAAAGTTATCCGGCTTAGCAGAGATAAACACCAGACCACGAATGGCCTTGTTTTCACGGATCTGCTTTAGCATCGCGCGAACCTGAACACCAAATTCAGCCTTCAGGGTATTCATCTTTTCATCAGGCACATCAATAGTGATAACGGCCACGTTATCGAGGCGAACCGTCAGATTAAATGCAGATGGCATATCCATTATTCAGCCTCCAGAACCATTGCTGCACCAAGGCCACCCGCCGCGCAGGCGGTAACAAGGCCAAACCCGCCACCACGACGACGTAGCTCGTGTAATGTTTGCGTGATCATCCTCGCCCCTGTGGCGGCAAACGGATGCCCGTAAGCGATGGAGCCACCCAACACGTTGAATTTGCTTTGATCCACTTCACCAGTGGCATGGGCGCGGCCCAGCACATCACGCGCAAACCGCTCGCTGGCCAGTAACTGCACATTTGCCAGGGTTTGTGCAGCAAAGGCTTCGTGCATATCAATCAGGGTTAAATCAGCAAGCGTCAGCCCTGCGCGATCCAGTGCCAGCGGCGTGGACCAGGCTGGTCCTAACAGCATGTCCTGCCAGACATCAATGGCGGTAAAAGCGTAGCTGCGCAAATAACCCAGGGGAGTAACACCCAACTCTTTCGCGCGGGATTCGGTCATCAGGATCACCGCAGCAGCGCCGTCCGTCAGTGGCGTACTGTTCGCCGCGGTTACCGTGCCATGTTTGCGGTCAAACGCAGGGCGCAGTTTTGCATAATCCGCCAGCGTCGAGGTGCCGCGGATATTGTTATCTTCCGCAAGCGGTTCACGGTATGGCGGGATATAAGCGGTCATCACCTCATCAGCCAGTTTACCTTCAGACCAGGCTTTCGCTGCCAGTTGATGTGAACGGTGGGCCAGCGCATCCTGCTGCTCGCGGGTAATGCCATAGGTTTTTGCCATCTGCTCGGCGGTATCTCCCATGCGCAGCCCCGTGGAATATTCCGCTACGGCAGGAGGCACAGGCATCAGGTCGCGCAAGCGTAAACGAGAGAACAGTTTGAGCTTCTGTCCGGTTGTGCGGGCTTTGTTGGCATCAACAAGGATACGCGCCAGCTTTTTGCTGACGCCGATCGGCAGTACTGAAGAGGAGTCCGCTCCGCCGGCAATCCCGGCACGAATGGTGCCCGCCATCAGGCTTTCAGCCACGTTAGCAACAGCCTGGAAGCTGGTCGCACACGCGCGGCTGACGCTGTAGGCATCAGTATGGACATTCATTCCGGTACCGAGGACGATTTCCCGCGCAATATTAGGTGCTTCAGGCATCTGCACGACCTGACCGAAAACCAGTTGTTCGATGACCTCTGGCGGAATTTCGCTTCGAGCCAGCATCTCCCCCACCACCATTTTGCCCAGGTCAACAGCCGGTATGCCATGAAACGCCGTTGCCTGACGCGCAAATGGCGTACGCAATCCACTGACAATGGCAATGCGATCGCCCTGACGGGTAATAAGCGGTAATGCCTGACTCATAACACTCCCCTGTAAAATTTATTGCGCAAACATAAAGTGGTCTGACCTGATAATAGTCTTAACCATTTTTTTACATTCAGCCAATCAGGGAAACGAAAAAGTGCGAGCTAAAACACAGAGAAGAAAAAGAAAATGCCTCTGCATGGCAGAGGCATTTGAGAGGTATGCCAGCGGGCAAAAAGAATTAACGCAAACCCAACTGGAAAATCAGCGTTTCTGCTTCGCAGGCGAACACAAAGTCGATATCCAGCTTCACGCCGCCTTCCACTTCAGTAAAGGTAGACTTGATTTCACACGGTTCGGATTCCACATCACGCGCGCGCTTGCTCAGCGCGACCAGGGTCTCTTCCGCTTCAGTACGGTTGGTGAATACACGGCTGTAAGAGGCGGTGCAATCGGAGTTGTCCATGATGGTACCAACATCCATACAGCAGCAAACCGGGGTTTCATCAGCACTGCATTTACTCATAGCTCAATTTCCTCTGTATTCGCGCAGGACGCGAGATAAACACGATGCTGATATTTTACGCCCCGACGCTGGCTCTCTCCAGCCGTTAATGGCGTAAAATCGGATAAGTGACCAATATCACACTAAAAAATGATCTAAAACAAAAACCACCCTTTTGGGTGAGTCGCGATGGTCACATTTTTGCCAACCAGATCTCGTTTCAAGAAACATGTTTGAAAATATTAATAAACAAACTTGCAACATTCTAGCTGGTCAGACCTATACTCTGGCCACTGGTCTGATTTGTCTGTCATACCTCAGACCCTACACTTCGCGCTCCTGTTACGGTATGTAACAATTATTGAATAAAAATAACTCAATGAGGTTATGGTCATGAGCCAGAAAACCCTGTTCAACAAGACTGCGCTGGCAGTCGCAGTGGCACTCGTATCCACTTCCGCATGGTCAGCGGGCTTTCAGTTAAACGAATTTTCTTCCTCTGGCCTTGGCCGCGCATATTCCGGGGAAGGCGCCATCGCTGATGATGCGGGTAACGCGAGTCGTAACCCGGCACTGATTATGATGTTTGACCGCCCGACGTTCTCTGCCGGTGCAGTCTATATTGACCCGGATGTTAATATCTCTGGTAAATCGCCGTCCGGTAAGAGCCTGGATGCGGATAATATCGCCCCAAGCGCCTGGGTCCCTAACGTACATTTCGTTGCACCTATTAACGATCAGTTTGGTTGGGGGGCATCTGTTACCTCTAACTTTGGTCTGGCGACCGAATATGGCGATAACTATGCAGCGGGCACGATGGGCGGTAAAACTGACCTGACTACCGTTAACCTGAACCTGAGCGGCGCTTATCGACTGAACGACAACTGGAGCTTTGGTCTTGGTTTTGATGCGGTTTACGCAGACGCAAAAATCGAGCGCTATGCGGGTGACGCCGGTATGCTGGCTGCCGGCCAGATCCTTTCTCAGGTACCAAACCTGCCTGCAGCAGCACGCCCAGCCGCCATTGCCAAAGCCCAACAGCTGGCGGCCATCCCGGCCGATACCCAGATTGCACGCCTGAAAGGCAGCGAGTGGGGCTACGGCTGGAACGCGGGTATTCTGTATGAGCTGGATAAAAACAACCGTTGGGGTTTGACCTACCGTTCTGAAGTTAAAATCGACTTCGACGGAGATTACAACAGCAACATGAGCACCGCCGTCCCAGGTTTCCCGTATCCAACCGGTGGCAGAACTATTCCGGGTTCTCTGACGCTTAACCTGCCAGAAATGTGGGAAGTTTCAGGTTACAACAAAGTTGCGCCACAATGGGCAATTCACTACAGCATGGCTTACACCAGCTGGAGTCAGTTCCAGGAGCTGAAAGCAACCGGCTCTAATGGCCAGACGCTTTTCTATAAGGATGAGAGCTTCAAAGACTCTTACCGTATCGCGCTGGGTACCACCTACTACTACGATACTAACTGGACCTTCCGTACCGGTATCGCCTTTGATGATAGCCCGGTTCCGGCTCAGACCCGTTCCATTTCTATCCCGGATCAGGACCGCTTCTGGCTGAGCGCAGGTGCGACTTATGCGTTCAATAAAGATGCTTCTGTTGACGTAGGTGCCTCTTACATGCACGGTCAGACCGTGACCATCAAAGAAGGTCCGTACGAGTTCCGTTCTGAAGGTAAAGCCTGGCTGTTCGGTACTAACTTCAACTACGCGTTCTAATCACGCGGGATCAAAAAAGGTGAGCATCGCTCACCTTTTTTATTTACTGCGAATCAATATCTTTTAGTTCGTTTTCGATAGCCTTCGCGTTTGGATTCTCTTCCGGCTTCAGCTTACCGCCGTTGGCAATAAAGTCATGATTCTGGAAGTACGCTTCACGCACCATAATATACGGGTCAGAAGACTGGCGCAGCAGACCATCAGAGTCGAGCAGTTGCGCGCGTGTTTCAATCCCTTCCACCGTCCATTTACCAATAGACAGCGGCCAGGTTAGCCACGACAGGACCGGATACAGCGTATCCACCATATCACCGCCATCATCACGAATCGTGAAACTGCCATAGAACGGCAGATGGACATACGGGCCGTAACCTACGCCATAATGCCCCAGAGTACTACCGAAACGGTGCGGCTGTTCACGCTGCAGTTTCGGGTTGGCCATACCTGCAACATCAATGAAGCCCCCCATCCCCAACAGGGAGTTCAGGAAGAAGCGAGTAAAGTGCACCATCCCCTGATACGGGTCACCCTGCAGGAAGAAGTTAACCATAACCGCAGGCTCTTCGAGGTTGCTGGTAAAATTACTTAACCCATTACGCGCAGGTTGCGGAACATAATCACGCCATGCCACTGCCACCGGGCGAACCACATACGGATCCAACACGTTGTAGTTGAAGCTATACATTGAGCGGTTAAATCCTTCGAGAGGATCGGAGCGTCCCGTTTGCTCTCCAGAGCTGGCGCAGCCCACAAGCATCGTCGCGCCCAACGCAAGCGCCGACAGCCGAAGTTTCATAAATATCTCCCTGTTCAGTTTGGCTATCGTTGATTGCCATCCGTAACGGAACCTTTAAATGCTCCGTCTGTAAACGTGCAAGCGATTGTAACAGCACGTTTACCGATGTCTATGAGCACAATTACGGGCAGTAACCAGCGTGACTCTGATCTCAGCATAGCCTGGCTTTTGGAATTCGTTTCGCTGGCAATTTTATAATGTGTTTGAAAGAGATGTCTCGCCTTTGTTGCTATTGCCACCAATTTAAGAGCTTCCCCACAGGCAGCCCAATAAAAACCGCTACGCTTAGAAGAAAATCAACCTGCGGGAGTGATTATGAAAGAAGTAGGCGAAGAAAAAGTGGATGAAAGTAACGAGAAGATTGAAATTGAGAGCGAAGAGAAAGCCCGCGGCGAGAAGATAGAAATTGACGAAGATCGCCTCCCCTCCCGCGCGATGGCGATCCACGAGCATATTCGCCAGGATGGCGAAAAAGAGATGGAACGTGATGCCATGGCCCTTTTCTGGTCAGCTATCGCTGCCGGGCTTTCAATGGGCGCTTCTCTGCTCGCAAAAGGGATCTTTCATGTTCAACTGGACGGTGTGCCCGGCGGTTTTTTACTTGAGAATCTCGGCTATACCTTCGGCTTTATTATCGTCATCATGGCGCGGCAGCAGCTGTTTACGGAAAACACTGTTACCGCCGTTCTGCCAGTAATGCAAAACCCTACCTTCGGTAATTTCGGTTTACTGATGCGTCTGTGGAGCGTGGTCCTGCTGGGCAATATCATCGGTACAGGCGTCGCGGCCTGGGCATTTGAATATATGCCGATATTTGATGAACCCACCCGCGATGCGTTTGTGAAAATTGGCATGGATGTGATGAAAAACACACCAGTCGAAATGTTCTCCAATGCCATCATCTCCGGCTGGATTATCGCCACGATGGTCTGGATGTTCCCTTCAGCCGGCAGCGCCAAAATTGTGGTAATCATCTTGATGACCTGGCTGATTGCACTGGCTGACACGACGCATATCGTGGTGGGTAGCGTTGAAATACTCTATCTGGTCTTTAATGGCACGCTTCACTGGAGTGATTTTTTCTGGCCATTCGCTCTGCCGACGCTCGCGGGCAACATCTGCGGCGGGACGTTTATCTTCGCGCTGTTAAGCCATGCGCAAATCCGTAACGACATGTCGAACAAACGCAAAGCAGAGCTTAAGGCACGGGAAAATGATGATAAATCGACAAAAAAATCGACCTGAATGGTGACTCTTTGAGCAGTCAGGCGGTGATGCGCTTAACGCAAAGTGTAAATAACGTTATACTCGTGCCGCCTCGTCCCCTTAGTTAAATGGATATAACGAGCCCCTCCTAAGGGCTAGTTGCAGGTTCGATTCCTGCAGGGGACACCATTTTTAACAGAACCCACCTCTCCGCTTCAGAACCAAACGCCCATCACACCTTTATAATTAGACATTCATACTCAACCGAAGCGAACCAAAGCGAATTGACTACAGCAAACTTTTGCGGGCATATTGTGGGCACACTGCAAAATGACCACGGATTTATGCCCACATGCTTACGGTAAAGCAAATCGACGCAGCAAAACCTGCGGAAAAATCATATCGCCTCGCAGATGCCGGAGGTCTTTTCCTGTTCGTGCCGCCAGCTGCTGATATATCCCCTGAGGTTCCTTCGTGGCCATCATCCAGGTAGTCAAGAATCGCCTGGCGACGGTTGCTGTGGAGACTTGTTAACCGGTAGCGCTTGAGGTTGTTAATCTGGCTGTCGATTTCTATATGGCCTGATTCGAGTAGTTCTTTGAGGATTTGGTTAACGCGGGATTTTGGTGCTCTGGTTAGTGCGTGAAACTCAGATGATGATGTTGGCTTGCTGGTTTCGAGATGAGCAAGCATTTTGTCTCGTGCGTTCATCTTCCCCCCTGCCAGAAGAAAAATAATGTGTTTACGAATGGGTCCTGATAGCCGAGATAGGTTCTCTCCAGTCGGTATCTTTCGCGGTAAACGCTCCGGAAGAAACCTTCGAATCTTTCGCGTTCTGCATCCATGTCAATGTCTCCCCAGGCGATGCTTTGCACGAAGCTCGGCGATTTTCGCCAGGCCTTTATCGTTGCTGAGCGGGATGTGAAGTTTTGGAATTTGAACAACCGGCGCGGGGATTGTTTCGCCAGACTCAATGCGATGAGCCATTTTTCGCAATTCTTCTGTGCATCGCTTTCGAAGCTCTGCATTGGTCAGGTTGAATGACTGCTTCACATCGTAGAGCTTTGTCACCATCCAGTAACATGCGTTGCTCTCCCAGGGATATTTCTCAGGTGATGAATAACGAGAGCGCTTAACTTCGTACTCCAGAACCATGTCATAAAGCCGGTTCGTATCTGGCAAGCCAGGAATCGCTAGCTGATTGCACCAGGAGATAAATTGGCCTGGTGATGGCCAGAAAGGTGATTCACTTGCCCTGGCGTGCCTCATCCCTACCTGTAATTGCTCTCTGGTACATATCCCGCTCTCAGCAAATGCAGCTATCCACTGGCGTTTTGCGGCATCTTCTGCGCTTGGGTCTCTGAATATCGTGCTTACAGAAGCGGGGAAAAGCTGTTTCAGGTTGATAAAAAGCAGGTCGACCAACTTTTCGTCACCCTCGCTCAATCCGCGATCTGACTCTTTGTTTTCTCCAGCAAGGCGAGCCAGTGCGTTGCTGTCGCGATTGTGAATCGCCTGGACAAGGTTTTTCATAGGAAGTTGTTCTCCCATTCGTCTTTGTCGTTCCAGTGTGATTGGTTAACAGCCGTTTTCTGAATTGGGCGGCTGGCAGATTGTTTGTTCTGATATCCGCTCAGAAGAAGAGAAGAAACGCGATGAGGCGATTGCAGAGATGGTTAAGCGAATTGGAATCACGCATGAATCTGCTGCTACTTGTTATGAAATTTGCACCCACATCGACTAGACCGCCGCAATGGCGGTTTTTTATTGGAGATAGATAATGAAGAAATTAGCACTTCTGTTAATTATGCTCGCTACAGGATGCACTGACCCTGACGGCGCTGCAAAGGTATTATCAGATAACGGATTCACTAAAATAAAAACTGGTGGTTACGCATGGCTGTCATGCGGCAGCAAGGATGACATATACCGTACTGAATTTACCGCGACGTCACCCAATGGCAGCCTGGTGAGAGGCGCTGTTTGTAAAGGTATCTGGAAAGGCTCAACCATCCGCTTCGAATGACGGAGTAACCATGGAATCACACAGCCTCACACTCGATGAGGCCTGTGCACTTAATCAACTTCCCTGTTCGATTCCCAATCCGGAGATGAAACCTATGCGCGAACTTCGCGACGACTCACTCATTGACATGAAATTCATAATGGAGGATTCTGGATTTTCAGATCGCTACTTCTACAAGCATATCCAGAAAGGCGACTTTCCACCTCCTATCAAATATGGCCGCTCTTCGAAATGGCTATATGGTGATTATCAAGGATGGAAACGCAGCTTCATTCCTGACCTCAAAAAAGCATCATGACCACTATTTGTGGGCATAATTGCGGGCATAATATTTTCCACTCATGCATTTCCTTATAAATCCCCTGCACTTAGACGCTTTATGTGATGTCTGCAGGGGACACCATGACGCGCTCTCATCTCACCTCTTAACAAACTGATTTATATTATAAAATATTGCAATACTCATCCTCTCAAGAACTATTTTTTCTAAAATGAGTGCCAGCTAAATTCAACGAGTGATTTTAAGTTCACTGCTCAACTAAAGATAAATTTATAAGACGTAACGATAAACCGGTACTCGACGGGTCGTTCCCGTCAGATTTTCAAATACCCATGTTTCATCCGTTGTGATCCTCATTCCGGTTTTTCTCAGACGCGACACCTCAGCTGCAATTCGTTGGATACCAAACCAAAAAAGTGCATCAAGCGCAGTAACGTCCAGCCCACTTAGCAGCGCCCGCTTTAGTCGTTCAACTGGAGACTTAAGTTCTTTGGCAATTTGCAAAAAGGGTTCTGCGGTGTGGGTGGTTGGGCTAAGGCGCCGTATGCGGGTAGAGAGACGGTATTGATAATTATCAGGAACTTCACTGAGATCCGTTTTCACGCTCCAGACACAACCGAAGCGTTTACCGTTAAAAATGACATTTTTCTGGCTGAGTTCCAGTTCGTTTCGAATCCCGGCTATTAACTGGGGTGTGCGCACAAGCAGCAGACGAAAAGGTAGCTCGAAACTGGTAACGTAATCGACATTAAGCAAGGCAATACGTAAACGCTCTTCGGCTCCGGCTTTGCTCTCCCTGCATTCACTCAAAACATCATCCCACTGTTTTGTGAGGCGGGAAGGTTCATTCGCTTCTGTAAACCTGTACTTTTCAATCTGGTAATCGATTCGCTCAGTCACCGGTTCTTCCTGTCAGTCACGTTTTAGCCGATAAAACAGACTTTATCAGCACACATGGTTATGCTCCAGAGATGACGTAATACATCTTTAATCTGTCGATAAAAACCACAAAATCAACCACCTCCCTCACTGCCGCTTTTTTAATCAAAAACGAGTAATAGCACATATCGTATAACGGTGCTACATTACGCCGTCCGCCCAAATCAGCAGTGGCCAGGCAACGCCGTAAAGTTCGGTAAAGCCTGCAACCATCACCTTGAAGAACGGTCTTATCTGCACGTCGTATCGCAAACTCTGCGCTACCTTTACAGGCTTCACATAGGTTTTACTATTTTGTCTCAATCCAAATTTGAACGTGCGTTTTTACACCCGCGTTACTGGTTTACATGGTTTGGCCTTGGTGTACTCTGGCTGCTGGTTCAGCTTCCCTACCCTGTACTGCGTTTGCTGGGGTCAAAACTGGGAAGTGCATCCCGCTATTTCCTGAAACGTCGTGAATCCATCGCGCGTAAAAATATCGAACTTTGCTTTCCTCAGTACAATGCTGAAGAGCGCGAGAAACTCATCTCTGAAAACTTCAAATCTATCGGCATGGCACTGCTTGAGACCGGCATGGCCTGGTTCTGGCCTGATGAACGCGTCCGCAAATGGTTTGATGTTGAAGGCCTGGATAATCTTCAACGTGCGCAGAAGCAAAACCGCGGGGTGATGGTTGTTGGGGTTCACTTTATGTCGCTGGAATTGGGTGGTCGCGTGATGGGGCTTTGCCAGCCAATGATGGCAACCTATCGTCCTCACAACAGTCCTCTGATGGAGTGGGTACAGACACGGGGTCGTATGCGTTCCAACAAGGCGATGATCAGCCGTAATAACCTGCGCGGTATGGTCGGCGCCCTGAAGAAAGGTGAAGCTGTCTGGTTTGCACCCGATCAGGATTACGGCCGTAAGGGCAGCAGTTTTGCTCCCTTCTTTGCTGTTAAAGACGTTGCAACGACCAATGGTACCTTTGTCATTTCGCGTCTTTCAGGTGCAGCCATGCTGACCGTGACGATGGTAAGGAAAGCAGATAAATCAGGCTATCGTCTGCACATTTCCCCTGAAATGGCTAACTATCCGGAAAACGAATGCGAAGCGGCAGCGTTTATCAATAAAATTATCGAAACCGAAATCATGCGTGCGCCAGAGCAGTATCTCTGGATGCATCGCCGTTTCAAAACGCGTCCCCTTGGCGAAGCTTCGCTCTATATTTAAGCCCTTCATGAAGGTTAGTTTCGCCAGGAAACTAACCTTTTCAATCACCTGTAATCACACCGGGTAATTGTTTTTCCGTGCGTCGCTAGAAGTGAATTTATTGCACTCTGAAATCAAACTGTCGCCGTTCCACGACACCCGTAAGTAACGGAAATTATTTGAAAAAATCCCTCTTGCCACCCCTCATTTTTAAGCGTACATTAGCGCCGTCTGGCAACAGGAAAGCACAGAATTCTGAGCTGGAGTTGGCGGCGTAACGGAAAAATTCTCTGTTCCGTTTGACCGGATTTCAGCTCTCTATAATCAGGTGGACTCTGTTTTTAATGCGTACCAGAAGATACGCGGAGCGATGAAACGTGAAATATTTCTTTATGGGCATTTCGGTGATTGTTTTAGTCTGGGCCGGAACCTTTGCCCTGATGATTTAGTGAAGAATATGCAGTCAAAAAAACAGGAGCCATCGGCTCCTGTTTTTTTATGTCATGACGACACGGGATTTTCAGCGATACTTTTTGATGAAAGAAGCCCATCGGCACGGAACATACTCTTAATGCCCCTCACTGCCTGACGAATACGGTCGCTATTTTCAATCAGGGCGAATCGCACATGGGTGTCGCCATAGTCACCAAAACCAATGCCAGGTGATACACACACTTTTGCATCCTGCAGCAGCTTTTTGGCAAACTCCAGAGAACCCATCGCCGCATACGGCTCCGGAATTTTAGCCCAGACGTACATGGACGCTTTCGGCATTTCTACCATCCAGCCAGCTTCATGTAACCCTTTCACCAGCACATCGCGACGACGTTTATACTGGGCAGCAATCTCATGAACGCATTGCTGATCGCCTTCCAGAGCTGCAATAGCCGCGACCTGTAGCGGCGTAAACGTGCCGTAGTCGTGGTAACTCTTGATTCGCGCCAGTGCACTCACCAGCGTTTTGTTACCCACCATAAAGCCAATTCGCCAGCCCGCCATGTTGTAGCTTTTGGACAGCGTAAAGAACTCTACCGCTACATCGCGCGCGCCTGGAACCTGCATAATAGACGGAGCTTTCCAGCCGTCGTAGACGATGTCTGCATAGGCTAAATCATGAACCACCAGTACGTCATAACGCTTAGCCAGGGCCACAACTTTCTCGAAGAAATCGAGCTCCACACACTGCGCCGTTGGGTTCGACGGGAAACCGAGGATCATCATCTTAGGTTTCGGGTAACTTTCGCGAATTGCACGTTCCAGTTCGTTGAAGAAATCGACACCTTCCACCAGCGGCACAGAACGTACCTGTGCCCCGGCAATCACCGCGCCATAGATATGGATTGGGTAACTTGGATTCGGAACCAGCACCGTATCACCGTGATCCAGCGTTGCCAGCATCAGGTGTGCCAGGCCCTCTTTCGAGCCAATGGTCACAATGGCTTCACTTTCAGGATCGATATCAACCTGATAGCGGTCCTGATACCAGCGCGAGATCGCGCGACGTAACCGAGGAATACCGCGAGACGTTGAGTAGCCATGCGTATCAGGACGCTGGGCAACCGTGCAAAGTTTCTCAACAATATGCGGTGGTGTTGGGCCGTCAGGGTTCCCCATACTGAAATCAATGATGTCTTCGCCACGACGACGTGCAGCCATCTTCAGTTCGGCGGTGATATTGAAAACATAAGGGGGGAGACGATCGATACGCGTAAAACGGCGTTTAGGACTGAATTCAGCCATAGATTCCTCAGATTAACGTTAGCGCCCGGACCGTCCGAGCGACGCTGCCACGCATGTGGCGTGTTTAGAAAATAACCTGAAAAAAATCATGCTGTCGAGAGGGAAATGAAAAAAAAGAGATCGCGCTAAAACCGGAACCCTGCTGCGTCGAAAAGCGGAAGCTCCTGAGTGGATTTCATCTTTTTGATAGCTGTTATTTAACACAATGATATCAAAACAGTTACCTGCCGGGACGTCGATAATAAAAAATCGGGACATGTCAGCGCACACCAGATAATCCCTTTTGTAAATTATGGTTTTTCCTCATTTGATAAACCTGACGGATAGCTGGTCAATACGCGTCAGGTTTTTTATCATGGTTCTTTCCCGTTACCCCAGGTCTACTCGTGCACGAAATATTCACTATGCTGTTGGCGGTTTTTGACCGGGCGGCATTAATGCTGATTTGCCTGTTCTTCCTTATTCGCATTCGCTTGTTTCGCGAGCTTTTGCATAAGTCTGCACACTCCCCCAAAGAGTTACTGGCTGTTACCGCCATCTTTTCACTGTTTGCGCTGTTCAGCACCTGGTCCGGCGTGCCGGTTGAAGGGTCGCTGGTTAACGTGCGGATTATTGCCGTCATGTCCGGCGGAATTTTGTTTGGCCCGTGGGTGGGCGTCATAACCGGCCTGATCGCTGGCACCCATCGCTACCTGATTGATATCGGTGGCGTGACGGCTGTGCCGTGCTTTATCACCAGCATTATTGCCGGGATACTTTCCGGGTGGATTAACCGCAAGATCCCGAAAAAGCAGCGCTGGCGTGCCGGGATCATCGCAGGCATGGTGTGCGAAACGCTGACCATGATCCTGGTCGTGGTTTGGGCTCCCACCACTGCACTGGGGCTGGATATCGTCTCGAAAATCGGTATTCCAATGATCCTGGGTAGCGTCTGTATCGGTTTTATCGTGCTGCTGGTGCAAAGTGTCGAAGGGGAAAAGGAGGCCAGTGCTGCCCGTCAGGCCAAACTGGCGCTCGATATTGCCAACAAAACCCTGCCGCTTTTCCGCCACGTTAACGCGGAATCATTGCGTCAGGTCTGCGAGATTATCCGCCACGATATTCACGCCGATGCTGTCGCCATCACCAATATCGACCACGTGCTAGCCTATGTCGGTGTTGGGGAGCACAACTATCACGACAACGATGACACCATCAGCCCGACCACCAGACAAGCGATTAACTACGGCAAAATCATTATCAAAAACAATGACGAAGCCCACCGTACGCCGGAAATCCACTCCATGCTGGTGATCCCGTTATGGGAAAAAGGTGTCGTGACGGGCACGCTGAAAATTTATTACTGCCACGCGCATCAGATCACCTCCTCCCTTCAGGAGATGGCCATCGGTCTGTCGCAAATTATCTCCACACAACTGGAAGTTTCCCGGGCAGAGCAGCTGCGCGAGATGGCAAATAAGGCAGAGCTGCGCGCACTGCAGAGCAAAATCAATCCCCATTTCCTGTTTAATGCCTTGAATGCCATCTCCTCTTCAATTCGGTTGAATCCGGACACCGCGCGCCAGCTGATTTTCAATCTGTCGCGATATTTGCGCTACAACATAGAACTGAAAGATGACGAGCAGATCGACATCAAAAAAGAGCTGTACCAGATTAAAGACTACATCGCGATTGAGCAGGCACGCTTTGGCGACAAACTCACGGTTATTTACGATATTGATGAAGAGGTCAACTGCGTGATCCCGAGCCTGCTTATCCAGCCGCTGGTCGAAAACGCGATTGTTCACGGTATTCAGCCCTGTAAAGGTAAAGGCGTCGTGACCATCAGTGTCACCGAAAGCGGCAACCGTGTGCGTATTGCCGTACGCGATACCGGACACGGGATTGATCCCAAAGTTATTGAGCGCGTGGAGTCTAATGAGATGCCCGGGAATAAAATTGGGCTACTGAACGTGCACCATCGGGTCAAACTGCTCTATGGCGACGGGCTGCATATTCACCGTCTTGAACCGGGTACCGAAATCGCTTTTTACGTCCCGAATGAACGTTCTCCCGTTCATGCGACAACATCCCTGTTACCCCTGGTGGAGTGACCTATGAAAGTCATCATCGTAGAAGATGAAATTCTGGCTCAACAGGAGCTAACCTGGCTTATCAAAACCCACAGCCAGATGGAGATTGTGGGTACCTTTGACGATGGTCTGGATGTGCTGAAGTTTCTGCAGCACAACCGGGTCGACGCTATTTTTCTGGATATCAATATTCCGTCGCTGGATGGCGTATTACTGGCGCAAAACATCAATCAATTTGCCCATAAGCCGTTCATTGTTTTCGTTACCGCCTGGAAAGAGCACGCCGTGGAGGCCTTCGAGCTGGAGGCATTTGACTATATTCTTAAGCCTTACCAGGAGTCGCGTATTATCAGCATGCTGCAAAAGCTGGAAGCAGCATGGCAGCAACAGACGGCCCCCGCTAACGCCAGCCCAACGGTGCGGGAAAACGACACCATTAATCTGGTCAAAGATGAACGTATCATCGTGACGCCAGTCAACGATATTTACTACGCCGAAGCGCATGAGAAGATGACGTTTGTTTATACACGTCGAGAATCTTACGTGATGGCGATGAACATCACCGAGTTCTGCAGCAAACTGCCTGCGGCACACTTCTTCCGCTGCCACCGTTCGTTTTGTGTGAATTTAAATAAGATCCGCGAGATCGAACCGTGGTTTAACAACACCTATATTTTACGTCTGAAGGATCTGGATTTTCAGGTGCCGGTAAGCCGCAGCAAAGTGAAAGAATTTCGTCAGTTGATGCATCTGTAAAGCGCCCCCTCACGCAGGAGAGGGCAGTGTCGTCAAAGGATTTGACCGAGAACCTGACGCAGATGGGCACCCGAGCCAAGAAGACCTGGGTTGTCGTGCACGATGAGGTAGACAGGGATGTCCTGCACGTAGCTTCTGAAACGCCCTTTATCTTCAAACCCACCACGGAAACCAGAGGCTTTAAAGAAATCGAGGAAACGCGGTACGATCCCGCCCGCAATATAGACACCACCGAATGTGCCCAGCGTCAGTGCCAGGTTGCCACCGAAGCGCCCCATGATCACGCAGAACAACGACAGTGCACGACGGCAGTCAATGCAACTGTCCGCCAGCGCACGTTCGGTCACATCTTTCGGCTGCAGGTTTTCCGGCAGACGACCGTCTGATTTCACAATCGCACGGTACAGGTTGACCAGCCCGGGGCCGGAAAGGACGCGCTCAGCGGAGACGTGTCCAATCTCAGCACGCAATTCTTCAAGGATAATGCCCTCTTCTTCGCTGTTTGGCGCAAAGTCAACATGCCCCCCCTCGCCCGGCAGGCTTACCCAGCGCTGAGCAACGTGCACCAGATGCGATACCCCCAGACCGGTTCCTGCGCCATAGACGGCAATCGGTTTACCTTCGACTGGCTCCGCACCGCCAAACTGAATCAGATGCTCAGGCTTTAGCATCGGGATCGCCATGGAAACCGCAGTGAAGTCATTGATGATTTCAAGATGCGCAAAACGGAGATTTTTTTTCATCTCAGCGATGGAAAATGCCCAGGTATGGTTGGTCATCGCAACCCAGTCACCAGTAATCGGGCAGGCAATGGCAATGCAACCGTCTTCGACGCTCACCTGATGCTCTTCCAGATAGACGCGGACAACGGCCTCAAGGCTCGGATAATCCAGCCCTGAATAGGTTTTCGCCCTGGAAATTTCACCGCTACTTATATCGCATAATGCAAGGCGCGCGTTTGTACCGCCCACATCACCTACCAAAGCATACTTTGTCATTCTTCTACTGCTCCGCTAAAGTCAGAATAAATCTTTGGAACACTGTAAATTCAAGGCGTGATAACAACAACGACCGGAAGACGAATGCCCGTGGATTAGCGATCTTCGTCACAGAATAACGTTACCGTACAAGGAAATCATCATGCTCCACCCGCGAGCCAGAACCATGCTGCTGCTGGCAATTCCGGCGTTAATTATTGGTGTTGTCTCAAGTCTGGTGCTCATTGTCGTGATGAAAGTCGCCTCGGTGCTGCAAACGATGTTATGGACAGCGCTTCCTGCAAAGCTGGGGGTCAATGTTGATTCTCCTGCATGGGTTATTTTGATGCTGACGTTAACCGGTATTGCAGTTGGGCTGGTGATCCGTTTCAGTCCCGGTCATGCCGGCCCAGACCCGGCGCAGGAACCCTTGATTGGTGCTCCAGTTTCCCCCTCGGCACTACCTGGGTTGATCATCGCGTTGATTCTGGGTCTGGCGGGCGGTGTCAGTCTGGGGCCGGAGCATCCGATCATGGCGGTCAATATCGGTCTGGCGGTTTACCTCGGTGCACGAATTTTACCCCGTGTCGCCGCACTGGACTGGACTATCCTTGCCTCCGCAGGCACCATCGGAGCGCTTTTCGGCACGCCCGTTGCTGCCGCACTCATTTTTTCTCAGACCCTCAGCAGCAATAACGATGTCCCGCTCTGGGATAAACTCTTTGCACCGCTGATGGCCGCTGCTGCCGGCGCGCTGACAACCAGCCTGTTTTTCCATCCCCATTTTTCACTCTCTCTGCCCCACTATGGACAGATGCAAATTGCCGATATTTTCAGCGGCGCTATCGTCGCAGCGATCGCCATTGCGCTGGGCATGGTGGCAGTATGGTGTCTTCCGCGCCTTCATCGGCTGATGCATAAACTTAAACACCCGGTGTTAATTCTGGGAGTGGGCGGTTTTATCCTCGGTATTTTAGGGGCAATCGGCGGGGCAGTGACATTATTCAAAGGTCTGGATGAGATGCAGCAACTGGCCTTCAGCCAGGTGTTTAGTGTTTCAGATTATCTGCTGTTTGCGGTGATCAAACTGGCGGCGCTGGTGGTAGCTTCGGCCTGTGGTTTCCGCGGGGGCCGTATTTTCCCGGCGGTGTTTATCGGTGTCGCGCTGGGGCTGATGCTGCACGAACATGTGGATGCCGTCCCGGCGGCCATTACCGTTTCTTGCTCGATTCTGGGGCTGGTTCTGGTGGTCACGCGCGACGCGTGGCTAAGTCTGTTTATGGCGGCGGTAGTGGTGCCGGATTCGACGCTTTTCCCTCTGCTCTGTATCGTGATGTTGCCCGCCTGGCTCCTGCTGGCGGGCAAACCCATGATGATGGCTTGGCGGAACGATAAGTAATCAGGCGTTATTACGCGCTTCCAGCGCTTTGGTAATGGCCCCCAGCAACGGCGGGATGTCTGCTTTCGGCAGCATCACCTCAATCAGCGAGAGCCGCTCGTGGTGCGCCACTTTTTCAAGCACGTCCACCAGCTGTTCCGCTTCACTGACCCGCCAGCACTGAGCCTGAGGATCAAGGCTCAGTGCCTGTGGAATTTGCGTCCAGTTCCACAACGCAATGTCGTTGTACCGCTGTTCCGGCCCGTGGATCGCGCGTTCAACCGTGTACCCTTCGTTGTTAAGCACAAGAATGATGGGGTGCTGTTTATCACGCAACATCGACCCAAGCTCCTGAATAGTCAGCTGAGCCGCACCATCTCCAGTCAGGACAATCACGCGCCGGTTTGGACATGCCGTTTGCGCACCGAATGCTGCCGCCAGCGTATAACCAATCGACCCCCACAGCGGCTGGACGATAAAATTCACGTCTGCCGGTAGACGAAGGTCAATCGCACCGAAAGCCGAAGTTCCCTGATCCGCAAGAATGATGTCTCCCGGGTGAATGAACGTTTGCAACGTTCGCCAGAAATTCTCCTGGGTAAGCGAACCATCTGGCTGCGGGTAGGCCATAGCGCTATGAGACGACGGCACAGGCGTATCGTGCACGTGCTGTTTGCACAGCTCCACCAGCGTCTCAATCGCCTGCAGCATCGGGATACCGGTAAACCAGATATCGTCGACGCGAGCGGCATTAGGCTGGACTTCAATCGTTTGCGCCGGGGTTAACTGATGAGTGAACCCCGCCGTCAGGGTATCGGTAAAACGTGTGCCAATACACAACACCGTGTCCGCCCCTTCAATCGCCTCTTTTACCGCGCCAGCGCTGGCCGAACCACTGTATGTACCGTAAAAACCTGTGTGACGTTCATCGAATATGCCTTTGCCCATCAGCATGGTGGCATGCGCCATCGGTACGTCCTTCACCCATTTTTGTAGCGCATGTTTCAGGCCATGACGCAGGACCAAAAAATCAGCCAGGAGTGCAGTACGTTTGCTTCTGGCAAGCTTGCTCTCTGCAGCATCGCGAAACGCCTTCAGGCAGGCACTATCGGCATGCGCATGCTTTAAGGTGAGAGCGCTTACAGGAGGGGTAGCGGCTTTTTTTGCCACATCGGCAGGCAACATCAGATAGCCGGGCCGGCGTTCACGGAGCATTGTGGTCAGTACCCGGTCTATCTCATAACAGGCATTTTGTTCGGTAAGGATCGCTTGTGCGACGGTGATCGGTTCGCTCATATGGTAAAAATGACGAAACTCACCATCACCCAATGTATGATGTAGCAACTCCCCTCTTTGCTGTGACGCCGTACCCGGCGCCCCCACAATATGTAATACCGGCACGTGCTCAGCATAGCTGCCAGCGATACCGTTCATGGCACTTAATTCTCCAACGCCGAATGTCGTCAGCAGCGCGGCAAAGCCCTTACATCGGGCGTATCCGTCAGCAGCATAAGATGCATTTAGCTCGTTGGCACAGCCCACCCAACAGATATCCGGGCTGTCTATCACATGGTCGAGAAACTGCAGGTTATAGTCGCCTGGCACGCCAAACAGATGATCGGCTCCACAATCTGTAAGACGGTCCAGCAGGTAATCGGCGACGCAGTATGGGGTACGCATGACAGGTATCCTTCTTATGTTGACCTCACTTTGAGTATTAAAGAAGCGTGATGGCTGTCCAGAATTGGCAGTAAGAAGGGTATGGAAAGAATGCTTTACAAAAATGGCTGCGTTATTCTCCTTTTCTTCACGGTAGTGTAAACGCATACACTGATTTTTCTTTTCAGCGCCAGAGGTCATGAGAATGGGTTATCAGCCGGACAAAAATCGTTATCAGACAATGCAGTACCGTCGCTGTGGGCAGAGCGGCCTGAAATTGCCAGCCATATCCCTTGGGCTTTGGCATAACTTCGGTGACGCAACGCTTATCGAAAACAGCCGTCAACTTTTACAGCGCGCCTTCGATCTGGGCATTACGCATTTCGACCTTGCCAATAACTATGGCCCGCCACCGGGATCAGCTGAACGTAATTTTGGACGTATTTTGCAGGAGGATTTCCTGCCATGGCGCGACGAATTGATCATCTCAACCAAAGCGGGCTATACCATGTGGGAAGGCCCTTACGGTGACTGGGGGTCACGCAAATATCTGCTGGCAAGTCTGGATCAAAGCCTGAAACGCATGGGACTGGAGTATGTTGATATCTTCTACCATCATCGTCCTGACCCACACACGCCGCTGTTGGAAACAATGAAAGCGCTTGACCATATCGTGCGTCAGGGAAAAGCGCTGTATGTCGGGTTATCCAACTACCCCGCTGAACTGGCTCGTAAAGCGATTGATATCCTTGAAGACCTTGGTACGCCCTGCCTGATCCACCAGCCGAAATACTCTATGTTTGAACGCGCGCCGGAAGAGGGTTTGCTGGATGTACTGCTGGAAAAAGGGGTCGGGTGTATTCCCTTCTCGCCACTGGCAGGAGGTCAACTAACCAACCGCTATCTGAACGGTATCCCCGCAGACTCACGTGCGGCGAGTGGCAGTAAGTTCCTTAATCCTGACCAGATAACTGAAGAGAAGCTGGTTAAGGTCAGAAAACTGAATACCCTGGCGGAAAGCCGCAGCCAGAAGCTGTCTCAGATGGCGCTGGCCTGGATCTTACGCCATGAATCGGTGACATCTGTACTTATTGGGGCAAGCAAGGCCGCCCAGATTGATGACGCCGTGGGCATGCTGGAAAACGGCCATTTTTCAGATGAAGAACTGAACATTATTGAGGAGATCCTGGGCAGCTCAAAATAAAAGCATTTTTAGCAAAAAGTGCTCTCACTCATGAATTCGGAGTTCAGGCGATGAAACGAGGCTTTACCAACTCGTAATATTGAGTTAACAGGCCTCGCAAAGGCCCCGATCGTGAAGGAGAAAGAGTATGTTCAGGTCACTGATTCTTGCAGCGGTATTACTGGCTTCGGCCCCGCTCATCGCCACTGCGGGCGAAATCACCCTGTTGCCATCAGTAAAATTACAAATTGGCGATCGTGACGACTACGGCAGATACTGGGACGGTGGCTACTGGCGCGACCGTGATTACTGGCATCGTCACTACGAGTGGCGTGGAGATCGCTGGTGGAAACATGATAATGGTTTGCATCGCGGCTGGTATAAAAACAACGCCTATGAGCGTGGTTACCGTGAAGGCTGGAACGACCGTGATGACCGCCGCGGTGGTGGTTGGGACCACGGCGGAAGAGGACGTGGTGGTCATGGCCATGGTCGCCATTAATGCAAAAAGGAGCCTCACGGCTCCTTTTTCTTTATTACAACTTACAGACCTAACACTGTTCCAATCAACAACCACAGATTCAGTGCAACCACTACCACGACAATAGCCCAGCCGATCCGTTTCACCAGCGTCGTGTTAACCAGGTCGCCCATCAGTGCTTTGTTGCTGGTAAAGATCAGTAACGGCACCAGCGCCAGCGCAATACCAAAACTCAACAAGACCTGACTCATGACCAGGATCCTTGTTGGATCGAGCCCCATCAGAATCACGATAAATGACGGTAACATCGTGACAGAGCGACGCACCCACAGTGGAATATGGAAACGAACAAACCCCTGCATGACCACCTGCCCTGCCAGGGTCCCCACAACCGTAGAAGAGAGACCCGCTGCCACCAGACTCAGACCAAATATCGTGGCAGCAGCGTGGCTCAATAACGGCTCCAGCGTAAGATAAGCCTGGTCGAGATCGGCAATACCGGTGTGGCCGTTAAAGTGGAAAGCGGCCGCGGCAGTCGCCATCATCGCCAGATTAACAAAACCAGCAATTGTCATGGCGATAGCCACATCCCATTTGGTCGCAGAGTAGCGTTCTTTACGTGTCCCGCCATGGAGATGCTGAGTCAGTGAAGAGTGCAGATAAATGACATGCGGCATGATGGTCGCCCCCAGCACACCAGCGGCCAGAAACACCGCTTCAGAGGTTGGCAGACTTGGGATCACCATCCCTTTACTGAGCTGCGCCAGATTGGGTTGTGAGAAAATCAGCTCAACAATATAGGCCGCAGCGACAAACAACAGCAGACCGCCAATTACCTTCTCCAGCGGTTTTTGCCCCCTACGCTGCAACATCAAAATCAGGAAAGTAGCGATCCCGGTCAGTACCGCCCCCTGCAACAGCGACACCCCCAAAATCAATTTAAAGCCAATCGCCGCACCGATAAATTCAGCGAGGTCGGTCGCCATGGCGATGATTTCGGCCTGAATCCAGTAGAGCCAGACCGCCGGGCGCGGATAATGATCGCGAATTTGCTCCGCCAGGTTTTTACCCGTGGCAATCCCAAGCTTTGCGGATAGCATCTGAATCAGCATCGCCATCAGGTTAGCCCAGACGACTACCCACAGCAGTTTGTAGCCAAAGCTGGCCCCGGCCTGAATATTGGTCGCAAAGTTACCTGGATCGATATAGCCAATGGCAGCAATGAACGCAGGTCCCATTAATGCGAACCGCAACTTGCGCGCTGCTCTGCCACTGCTACCCTCTACGCGACTGTTTGTCATTTCTGCCTCTGGAAATATAGCCTTTGCTATGTTTAATGCTATCAAAATGAGAATGATTATCAAGATCATTTATGAAGTTAACAGTGATTTCTCTGATAGCTTTGGACGATAGACAGGCGGGTAAGCTGAGGGCGACCTGACAATAACTGAAATCGCGCGCTCTTTTGTGAAGACTAGCACACAAACTTAACTTTTCACTCATTTACCTAACATAACAAAAATGTATTGTGGATCACTAATTTTGAGACTCGTCACAGGATGTAACTATAGTGTGCCCTTGATCTCGTTTTCTTTTCCTTCGTTACATAGAATGTGCAAGAAAATTAAACCTGCCTCAAATTTGGAGCAAATATGGACCGCGTCCTTCATTTTGTCCTGGCACTTGTTGTCGTTACTGCACTTGCATTGCTGGTCAGCACAGACCGCAAAAAAATTCGTATTCGTTATGTTGTCCAACTGCTGGTCATTGAAGTTTTACTCGCCTGGTTCTTCCTGAACTCCAACGTGGGGCTTGGCTTCGTAAAAGGCTTCTCCGAAATGTTCGAAAAACTGCTCGGGTTTGCCAACGAAGGGACGAACTTTGTCTTCGGTAAAATGAACGACGAAGGTCTGGCGTTCTTCTTCCTGAAGGTGCTATGCCCAATTGTCTTCATCTCTGCGCTGATCGGTATTCTGCAGCACATCCGTGTTCTGCCGTTTATTATTCGTGGAATTGGTTTCCTGTTATCCAAAGTGAACGGCATGGGTAAACTGGAATCATTCAACGCCGTCAGTTCCCTGATCCTCGGTCAGTCTGAGAACTTCATCGCGTATAAAGATATTCTCGGTAAGATGTCCCGCAACCGCATGTACACCATGGCGGCAACCGCAATGTCTACCGTTTCCATGTCTATCGTGGGCGCGTATATGACCATGCTGGAGCCAAAATACGTGGTTGCGGCACTGGTTCTGAACATGTTCAGCACCTTTATCGTTCTGTCACTGATCAACCCGTACCGCGTTGATGCCAGCGAAGAGAACATCCAGATGTCAAACCTGCACGAAGGCCAGAGTTTCTTCGAAATGCTGGGTGAGTACATTCTGGCAGGTTTCAAAGTGGCGATTATCGTTGCCGCCATGCTGATTGGCTTCATTGCGCTGATTTCTGGCCTGAACGCCCTGTTCGCTGCGGTTCTGGGTATCTCCTTCCAGGGTATTCTGGGCTACATCTTCTACCCTGTTGCATGGGTGATGGGTGTTCCGGCTCACGAAGCACTGCAGGTGGGCAGTATTATGGCGACTAAACTGGTGTCTAACGAATTCGTTGCGATGATGGATCTGCAGAAGATTGCCAGCACCCTTTCTCCACGCGCGGAAGGCATTCTGTCCGTATTCCTGGTTTCCTTCGCTAACTTCTCATCCATCGGTATTATCGCCGGTGCGATTAAAGGTCTGAACGAAGAACAGGGTAACGTGGTTTCTCGCTTTGGCCTGAAACTGGTTTACGGCTCTACGCTGGTAAGCGTCCTGTCTGCTTCTATCGCAGCACTGGTACTGTAACGTTTACTGTTAAAACACAAACCGGGAGCCTGGCTCCCGGTTTTTTTATGCCCGCAATTCTTCCAGCGGTGTAGGTTTACCTATCAGGTAGCCCTGCAGATAATCCACACCGAAGCGAAGCAGCATCTCGCGCTGCGCCGGTGTTTCTACATATTCAGCCACCACACACAGAGATTTTGTCTTCGCCAGATTACACATCGACTGGACGATCATCGCATCCATATCATCGGTACAAATGTCTTTAACAAAACAGCCGTCAATTTTAATGATATCTGCCTGCAGGCGTCTGAGACGCTCGTAGTTGGCGTAGCCAGTACCAAAATCATCGATGGCAATACGGAAACCGTAATCCCGCAGTTGCTGAATATTGTGGATGCTGCAGCCTGAATTTGAGAAGGCCTGCTCTTCGGTGATCTCAATCACGACGGCCTGAGGCGCAACGCCGTATCGTTCAAAGAGGGCGCAAATTTCAGTCGCCACCTCTTTTTGCATCAACGTCAACGGCATCAGATTGACAGAAAAACGGGCGCCGGCATGCGTCGCAGGGTTATCGCGCAGCCACGCCAGTAACTTTTCCACTACACACATATCGAACCGATGGCTCAGGTTGAACTGGGCTATCAATGGAATAAAGCGATCGGGGGTAATGATCTCCCCTTCACTTTCCATCCGCGCCAGAATTTCGTAGTACCCGCTCCCGTCAGCCTTCTGGATCGGCTGCGCGTATAAATGAAACTGGCCCGCGTCCAGGGCGTGTTTAATACGCGCTAACATCAGAACACGTTCTGTCGTTTGTCCTGATGCCGCCTCAAGGCTATTCGTGAGCGCAAGAACGTTATGCGCACTGCAGGATTGCTCTGCCAGCCAGCTCAGTTGCCCCAGCGTGTGGTGTAACTTTTCGCCGTTTTCAACCATCCCCCAGGATGCGCCAAATTCAATATCCAACCCGGTATTGTTCCAGAAAATCTTACGGCTGTTCAGTTGATCAACCATATGCTGGAGACGTCCAGCGGTTCCCGGTCCCAGCAATACCAGCACCAGCTCGCTGCCAGGTAACTGGAAGAGCGACTCATCTTTTTGCAAAAGTGGCTGCAGCGACGTGGTGACAATCCGTTTGCAATGTACCCGCATGAGAATGCCGTAGTGGCGGCTCAAAAACTCAAGGTTATCCATTCGCAGACAGCACACTTTGGCATCCGGATGAACCTGAAGAAAATCCTCCAGCGCACGGATGTTCGGTAAACCCGTCAGTGGATCGGTTAACGCTCTGTCCTGCCAGCCCTGCTTCAACCACTCGCTACGCTGGTAAATCCGCGACATGTAAAGCAAACAAATAGCGAAAGAGATTAGCACGGAGAGGATGAAGGAGAGCGAATGACCCGATTCCACCCCGCTCAGGAAGTTGTAGTTGTAGGTCAGCAGCAGGAGTGCAGAAGCGGCCCAGAGCAGAGAGATGACTGCATAACTCAGACGGCTTATCGCTAACGTGAAGAGAATAAAAATAACCGGCATCAAATAGCCTGCAATAACAGGTGACTCAACGGGAGCACATAAAATTGCGATGATGAAGACCAGAACTATCAGCCAGATGAATATATAAAGTGGTTTCTTGTGGAAAAACACGGGCTTTACGCTTCGCCGCCAGAAAGTGATGGCGTAGCGGGGATTAATTATCATTCGTAATGGGTAATAGAACATCATGGTAAAAATCAGTGCCGCACATATCAGGCTTTGAATATCCACCACGTTGTAAATTACCGTTCCCTCCCCGAAATAGGTTGAGATTGTTACCGGGAAATCAAACAAATAGCCTGCAAGATACATCGACATCTTAATACCTAATGGCACGATAAAACCGAGCCAGAATATACGTAATCCGATGTGCTTGTTGGGGATGGAGTAGCGCCAACGCTTGCCCAGCATGAGGCGCAGAAGACCGCAGGCCGCGAACAACGCAAAGGTCTGACAAAACAGTAATACTGAATATTGTAGCGGTGCTAAATTAAAATAAAATAAATTAGTGACAGTAAAACCTAACAAAATAGGAAGAATTGCCCTACGGCCAAATAACAAAATCACCGCCAGCATAACGCTTAAGGGAAGCCATGCCAAATAAACATCGTGGCCATTAACAATTGCATGCGGAGAGAGGTAACGGGAGAAAGGTACCGCAATCAGGCAGAGTGCCAGAGCAATCATAAATATCTTTACGTTATTGTAAGTTTTTCTATTCATTAAGCTGATGAGTATATTATCCGTTCGTATCATTGACCGAATGGATAATATGTTTATTAATTGCGCGAAGCAAGTTCAAGTCTATTTATAGACAGGTTTATTGATTTCGATTGAGGTGAGGTACAGGAATACACCTGTTTTTATAACAAAATGCAGTGGCGGATGTTACAAATACATAAAAAAAGCCCTCGTCTTTTGACGAGGGCTTAAAATTTTGGTGGAGCTAAGCGGGATCGAACCGCTGACCTCTTGCATGCCATGCAAGCGCTCTCCCAGCTGAGCTATAGCCCCACATGTTACTTTACTGACCGCACTCTGTTGGGTTCAGAGTTTGGTGGAGCTAAGCGGGATCGAACCGCTGACCTCTTGCATGCCATGCAAGCGCTCTCCCAGCTGAGCTATAGCCCCATCGTAAAGCTGTCATGTTGACGGGCGGCATAATATGAATTCCGCTGCGGAGTGTCAACGGCAAAATCAATGACCGCTGCTCAATCGCCGAAAAATCATGCAAATGAATCACTTTGCGAGCCTGCTCGCAGTCATGAGTTAAGCCTGTCACGTTTTCACGTAAAACGGTGCTATAAAATGAACCGTTAATTAACCCTACAAATATTCAGGAAATTGCATGATCAAGGAACGAATGACGCCAGAAGAGTTAGCCCTGCTCACTGGCTATAGCCGCCAGACCATCAATAAATGGGTACGTAAAGAGGGTTGGATTACATCACCAAAACCGGGAGTCCAGGGCGGGAAAGCGCGTCTGGTACATGTGAACGAAAAAGTGCGTGACTTTATCCGCAGCGCACGCCGGGCAACTGAAACGTCCGATATACCAGAAGGCACCAGCCATGATGGTTCGCTTCATACCCTGCTCCTGACGCTGGCCAATGAAATGACTCCGGAAGAGCAGAAGCAAATGACATCACTGTTACTGCGGGAAGGGATAACCGGATTGTTGCAACGTTTAGGGATTCGCGACCAGAACTAATATGAAAAGATTACGTAGTAAAATGACCACGGAAGAGTTGGCGGAGAGTTTAGGTGTTGCCAGACAGACCATTAATCGCTGGATACGTCAACAAGGTTGGAAAACTGAAGGGCTCAATGGCGTGAAAGGCGGTCGGGCGCGGCTAATCCATGTTGATGCGCGCGTAAAGGAACATATTATGAGCCTCCCGGCTATCCGTACTCGCCAGGCGGTTTACCATCTGGCAGAAGTCCCCTCATCATACAGTGACCCCTCGCCAAACCTGCGTCCGGGCATTATCGAAACGCTGGAGAGTTTGACTCAGCTTGAGCAGAAGCGTCTGGACACATTACTGAAACGTGAAGGTATACGCGGCTTTCTTACACGCCTGGGTATTGCCGAATCAAATACATAAAAAAACGGCAGGTTACCCTGCCGTTTTTCGTCCAGAAGACTTAATTACTGCTGATTTTCGCGTTCAGAGATAAAGTCCAGCGCCTTGTTAATACGCGCCACACTACGCGACTTGCCGATGGCATGGACAGTCACATCCAGCGCCGGGGATTGACCCGCACCGGTCACCGCAACGCGCAATGGCATACCCACTTTCCCCATGCCGACTTCCAGTTCTTCAGCAGTTGCCTGAATGGCGTGATGCACATTTTCTGCAGTCCATTCGGTAAGAGCAGCCAGCTTGTCACGCACCACTTCCAGCGGCTGACGCGCAACCGGGCGCAGATGTTTCTTCGCGGCGTCCGCGTCGAACTCATCAAACTCTTCATAGAAGTAGCGGCAGCTTTCGGCAATCTCTTTCAGTGTCTTGCAGCGCTCGCCGAGCAGTTTCACCAGATCCGCCAGCTCTGGGCCAGTGCGGGTATCAATATTTGCCTGCTCAATGTGCCACTGCAGGTATGTCGCGACATATTCAGGCGGCATCGTATTGATGTAATGGTGGTTCAGCCACAGCAACTTGTCGGTATTAAATGCACTCGCCGATTTACTCACAGAGTTCAGAGAGAACAGATTGATCATCTCTTCGCGGCTGAAGATCTCCTGGTCACCGTGAGCCCAGCCCAGACGCACCAGGTAGTTCAGCAGCGCTTCCGGCAGATAACCATCATCACGATACTGCATGACACTGACCGCGCCATGGCGTTTAGACAGCTTTTTACCGTCGTCGCCGTTAATCATGGAGACGTGTGCATAGACTGGAACAGGCGCATTCAGCGCTTTCAGAATGTTGATCTGACGTGGGGTGTTGTTGATATGATCTTCACCACGAACAACGTGCGTAATTTCCATATCCCAGTCATCAACCACAACGCAGAAGTTATAGGTTGGAGAACCGTCGGTACGGCGGATGATCAGATCGTCCAGCTCCTGATTGCTGAATTCGATCGGGCCACGGATCTGGTCGTCGAAGATCACTGAACCCTCTTGCGGGTTAGCAAAACGCACCACGCATGGCTCATCAGCAGCATGTTCGCTATGGTCATGGCGGCAGCGGCCGTCATAACGTGGCTTCTCACCGTTCGCCATTTGCTCTTCACGCAGCGCGTCCAGACGCTCTTTGGAGCAATAGCATTTATATGCCGTGCCCGCGACCAGCATCTCATCAATCACAGCGTTATAGCGGTCAAAACGTTTGGTCTGGAAGTATGGGCCTTCATCCCATTCCAGATTCAGCCAGTTCATACCATCCATGATGGCTTCAATTGCTTCCGGCGTGGAGCGCTCAAGATCGGTGTCTTCAATACGCAGGACGAACTCACCTTTGTTGTGACGAGCAAAAAGCCAGGAATAGAGAGCAGTACGAGCACCACCGACATGCAGATAGCCTGTCGGGCTCGGCGCGAAGCGAGTTTTGATTTTCATGAAATGGCCTTACGTTATAAAGATGCCGGTATTCGGCAAATCCTGGGGAAAAAACGATGGGCAATATTCTATCACTGTGGGGGGATTCCTCAATCTTGATCCCTTTATCGTGACCGAGTTTGCGATTTTTGTTTAGAAATCATGCTCCACCGCCCATTTCGCGATCGTTTTGTTTAATTTTACGACGAACGAATAAAAACTTTAGAAAATGCGTTGACTCATTTTCAACTCTCCCTATAATGCGACTCCACACAGCGGGGGTGATTAGCTCAGTTGGTAGAGCATCTCCTTTACACGGAGGGGGTCGGCGGTTCGAGCCCGTCATCACCCACCATCTACTTCACGTAGACTCGCAGTGTAGATAAGAATTGAGAATGGGCGATTAGCTCAGTTGGTAGAGCATCTCCTTTACACGGAGGGGGTCGGCGGTTCGAGCCCGTCATCGCCCACCATTCTCACCTTATCGCAGCAGTTCCGAAATGGGCGATTAGCTCAGTTGGTAGAGCATCTCCTTTACACGGAGGGGGTCGGCGGTTCGAGCCCGTCATCGCCCACCATTTCGGGTCGTTAGCTCAGTTGGTAGAGCAGTTGACTTTTAATCAATTGGTCGCAGGTTCGAATCCTGCACGACCCACCAATGTAAAAAAGCGCCCTAAAGGCGCTTTTTTGCTATCTGTGGTTTACATCATCGTCAAAGTTGCAATCAACCTTTCTACCGCGGGTGTCGCCTGCTTCTCGTCATATACCACATACAAATCAGCCGGTATGCGCTCGCGCAAAGGACGGAACACCACGCCTGGCCACTGCATTTGCGCGTAACTGTCAGCGGCAAGCGTAATCCCCATCCCCATACTAATCATCGCCAGTACCGTCTGTGGCTCAACAGCTTCGCGTACAATCATCGGCGAGAACCCGGCCTGCTGACATACGCGATGTAAAAATGCCCAGTCAGAATGTGCTGAAGGCATGGTGACAAAATACTCAACCTGTAGCTCTGAGAGCGTAATAGATGATTCGCTGACCAGTCGATGATCTTCCGGCATAGCAACAAGAAAAGCGGCATCACGCAACCGCACGCTGCTAAACCCGGCGGTGGGTTCAGTTGCCATTCGCCAGATCCCGACATCCAGCTCCCGACGTTCAAGCAAAGCCATCTGCATGACCGGAGATTTTTCGCGAAAGATAACATCGACATTCGGGTTCTCTTTCAAAAAAGTGCGCATAACCGTGCGCACTTCACTCCACATGGCGGTACCGACAATCCCCAGTTCAATGCGCCCCGCCTCACCCCGGCCAATTTGCTCGACGCGAGCCAGCGCCTGGTTTGCACTGGCGAGCAGCCGACGGGACTCTTCCATCAGCACTTTACCGGCATGCGTCAATGCGACACTCCGCGAGTGGCGAATAAACAGTAACGTGCCCAGTTGGCTTTCCAGCTCTTTAATATGCAGGCTCAACGGCGGCTGGGACATATTAAGACGGGCCGCAGCCCGCCCAAAATGCAGTTCCTCCGCCACGGCCAGAAAATAGCGCAGCAGCTTGAGATCGGTCCGATAGACGCGTTCCATCAAAACATATCCTGGCGATAACATTTAAGCGCCTACCTTAAAGCCTTTCATCGTCGACAGGAAAAATTTAGTGCGCAACTGTGCGCATCTCGCTGTTTTTACTGGTGTGGTGATAATGAAAGCTGAAATAAAACACCACCGCAAGCACCAGCGCATAGGCCGCAAACACCAGCCAGATGGTCTGCCAGTCTTTGACCCCATCCACCGAGAAGTAATCGACTGCCATACCGCTTAACACGGATCCGAAATAAGCACCAATACCGTTAACGGTAGTCATAAACAGCCCTTGCGCGCTGGCACGGATATCTGAGCTTACCTCTTGTTCAACAAACACCGAGCCAGAAATATTGAAGAAGTCGAACGCGCAGCCGTAGACAATCATTGACAGCATAAGCAGCACAAAGCCTGTTGCGGACGGATCGCCAAAGGCAAACAACCCAAACCGCAGCATCCAGGCCACCATGCTCATCAGCATGACGGTTTTAATACCAAATCGACTGAGGAAGTATGGAATGGTCAGAATGAAGAACACCTCTGACATCTGCGAAACGGAGAGCAAAATGGATGGGTATTTGACGATAAAGCTCTCCGCATACGCAGGATTACGCGCAAAATCATGCAGGAAGGGACTACCGAAAGTGTTAGTTATCTGCAGTACAGCACCCAGCAGCATCGCGAATAAAAAGAACACCGCCATACGGGGTTGTCTGAACAGGATAAATGCATTAAGGCCCAGTTTACTTGCCAGAGACTGAGACGTTTTTGTCTTCGCAACCGGAATGGATGGTAGCGTCAGAGAGTAGAGCGCCAGTAGCAGGGACGCAGCAGCCGCTATATAGAGCTGCACGTTGCTCAGTTCCGCCCCCATCAGGCTGATGGCCCACATCGCGGCAATAAATCCCACGGTGCCATACACCCGCACTTGCGGAAAATGGCTCACCGTATCCAGCCCTGACTGTTCAAGACAGGAGTAGGAAATCGTATTTGACAGTGCAATGGTGGGCATAAAGGCCATCGCATTCACCAGCATGACCCAGAACATCAGCCCGGGTTCATTGACCTGCGCGGCATAACAGAGGGCAACGGCACAGACGAGGTGGCAAATCACGTATGCACGGTCTGCTCGCAGCCATTTGTCAGCAATAATCCCCACCAGAGATGGCATAACAATTGCGGCCAGCCCCTTGGAGCTGTAAACCATCCCCACGTCGGAGCCGGTAAAATGTAGAGTGTTAATCATGTAAGCGCCGAGGGTAACCAGCCAACTCCCCCAGATAAAATATTGCATAAAGGACATCATCTTTAAGCGAGTCGTGATGTTCATATTCCATTCCTTATAGCAGTGTGGCCCTCACGGGCCACTTTATTGTTTTAATCAGGCAATATGGCGAAGAAAACCGCAGATAAGGTTGATGAAGTTCTGGCGGGAAAGCTCAGCAGCAGCCAGTGTTTGTTCGTGTGAGAGTTTTACCTCGCCCAGACCTTCAGCAAGATTCGTAATTGCAGCAACGGCCACCACTTTCAGGTTGCAGTGACGCGCTGAGATCACTTCCGGCACCACAGACATGCCCACCACGTCGCCACCGATAATTTGCATCATGCGGATCTCCGCCGCAGTCTCGAAGTTGGGGCCAGGATAAGAGACAAACACGCCTTGATGCAGAGGGAAGCCCTCTTTCACGGCCACGGTTTGCAAAACGGCACGGTAGTCTGCGTCATAAGCATTAGCCAGCGAGAAGAAGCGATCACCAAAACGCTCATCGTTTAGTCCCACCATCGGCGTTCCCGGCATGGTGTTGATATGGTCACTCAACGCAACCAGGCTTCCTGGCTCAACGTCTTTACGCAATGAACCCGCAGCATTTGTGCTAAACAGCAGCTCACACCCCAGCAGTTTGAAAGTGCGGATCGCATCAGTCATGACGGTCATCCCGCGGCCTTCATAGAAGTGACCCCGCCCTTTCATACAGGCAACAGGTACACCGCCAAGATGTCCCAGGACCAGCTCACCAGCATGACCGTGAACCGTACTCACAGGGAAACCCGGCAGCTTTTCGTAGCTCAGAGAAACGGCGTCTTCAATCTGGTCGGCTAGTGCGCCAAGGCCAGAACCGAGAATGAACGCAACGCGCGGCGTGAAATTTGGTTTAGCGGTGCGGATGATGTCAGCGCAGTACCATGGGTTATTTGAGAGGGTCATAGAGGCTCCTTGAGAATTAAGATCGCGATATCACGGATCGCATGACCTTAGTCTTATATCTGGAGCCTGCGGCTTACCTCCAATACACTTTTGCAGCACCATCAATACTGATTGTGTATCAATGCAACTCCCTGCCAGATATGGCAGTTTTGCTCAAGCTAATCCCGTCGGTGCCGATACCTCTGTTTTATAACGCGAGGAAATACGATGACGACCATTCAGGCTTCAACCCAAATGATTCAAACCAGCAACGGTGGGAAAGGTGCTTCTGCCGGTAGCGACATCTCTTCCCAGATCAGCAGTATTATTGACAAGATCAAAAAGCTGACTCAGCAGTTAAAAGAGCTGGCGAACAGCACTGGCAGCGCAGATGAGAAGAAGAAGCAGCAGGAACTAATTCAGACCCAGATCAAAGTGCTGCAGGCCCAGCTTGCCGCGCTGCAGCGCCAGCAGGCCGAAGAGGCTCAGAAGAAACAGGATCAAAAGCTGGGCAAAGTGGAAGGTGTGAATAGCCCGTCAGATAATCATCAGATTGATATCTACATCTAATCTTCTGATGCATTAAACAGTGGGTCGCGTATGCGGGCCTCGGTTAATCGTTGCGCCTGGATACGCACCACTTCCCAGATGGCCTGTGCCGCCCCCGAGAGTGAACGATTTTTTCGCCGTACCAGCATCAGCTTTCGCTCGACAACAGGCACCAATCGCTTCACGGACAGCCGACTTCCCTGTGGCAGGGGAAGCGCCAGGGCGGGCAACACGCTGATACCAATGCCAGCTTCCACCATAGGAAACAGCGTCGCCGGGTGACCAATCTCCTGCACGATCGTTGCCTTTACTCCCTGAGTCACCAGCGCAGAATCAATCAGCGGACGGCTACCCGAGGCATAATCCTGCAATACCAGGTTCGCCCCCTGAAGGGACTGCCAGCTGACTACCGGTAATGTTGCCAGCGGATCGTCGTCCCGGCAGAGCAGCAAAAAAGGTTCTGAAAGTACGCTTTCACACGCCAGATCACTCACCTGACCGGGATCGATCACAATCCCAAAATCCACATCCCCCTGTCGGATGCTTTCCAGCACCCACTGTTGTGGCCTGTCATGTAAAACAAAATCAATATCCGGGTAGCGGTGGTTCCCCTCGGCAATACACTGTGGGATAAGGTGGGCAGAGATCGTCTGGCTGGCAGCGACCCGCACCGTACCCGAAAGTTGCTGTCCCAACCGCCCTACATCCCTGAGCGTACTGTTCAATTCATCAAGTAACCGCTCGAGGCGCAAGGCCAGTTGCTGCCCGGCTTCAGTCAGCACAACTTCGCGCGTGGTGCGGTCAAGTAACCGCACGCCCGTTTGGCTCTCCAGCTCTTTCACACTATGACTCACCGCCGACTGGCTCAGGCCGATCATCTCCCCTGCCCGGCTGAAGCTGCGGGCGTTTGCCACGGTGACGAAAATGCGAAGCTGACGTAAGGAATAATTCATCTGTTTAATTCATAAATGGATGCAATAAATCAATTTTATTTCTCAAATGGAAAAAAGCACAATAGCGACATCTGTTTTCAGGAGTCATTATGAAACTATTTCGTATTGTTGATCCGTTTACGCTTACCCTGGTTGCTACCGTTTTACTGGCCTCGTTCTTCCCCGCTCGCGGAGGATTTGTTCCGTTTTTTGAGGGGCTAACGACGGCCGCCATCGCACTGCTGTTCTTTATGCATGGCGCAAAACTCTCCCGCGAGGCCATTATCGCTGGCGGTAGCCACTGGCGACTACACCTCTGTGTGATGTGCAGCACGTTCATTCTGTTCCCAATACTCGGCGTGCTGTTTGCGTGGTGGGCTCCGGTTAACGTCGACCCGGCGCTCTACACCGGTTTCCTGTATCTGTGCATTCTGCCAGCCACCGTGCAGTCCGCCATTGCCTTTACCTCGCTGGCAGGTGGCAACGTTGCGGCTGCGGTCTGTTCGGCGTCGGCATCCAGCCTGTTAGGGATTTTCGTCTCCCCCTTGCTGGTGGGTTTACTCATGAATATGCACGGCGCGGAAGGTAACCTCGAGCAGGTGGGTAAAATCTGTCTGCAGCTGCTGCTGCCGTTTGTCCTGGGGCATCTCTCTCGTCCGTGGACGGGCGCGTTTGTGGCAAAGCACAAAAAATGGATCTCAAAAACCGATCAGTCGTCGATACTGCTGGTGGTCTATTCCGCTTTCAGTGAAGCGGTCGTGAATGGGATCTGGCATAAAGTGGGCGCAGGCTCGCTGCTGTTCATCGTGGTGGTCAGCCTCGTCCTGCTGGCAATTGTGATTGCAGTTAACGTCTTTGTGGCACGCAAGTGCGGCTTCAATAAAGCAGATGAAATTACGATTGTGTTCTGCGGGTCGAAAAAGAGCCTGGCGAACGGTATCCCGATGGCCAACATTCTGTTCCCGACCTCAGTGATTGGGATGATGGTGCTGCCGCTGATGATTTTCCATCAGATCCAGCTGATGGTCTGCGCGGTGCTGGCGCGTCGTTACAAACGCCAGACTGAAAAACTGGCGCAGGAAGAGACCCGCGCCGCGAAAGCTTAAGGGCGTTTCAGGGGCTGAACCAGCTGGGTCAGCCCCTCAGTTTTGATCAGTAACGTGATAGCCATCAGCTCACCCAGCCGCCCTGCCGGGAACTCATCCTTACGGGCAAACCATAGCAGATACTCTTCCGGTAAATCGATCAGCCTGCGGCCTTTATATTTACCGAACGGCATCTCGGTGTTGGCGATCTCAACGAGCTGCTCTTTCTCCACGTTATTCTCCCAGCAGACGCATCATTTCCGCTTCGTCGATCACCGCAATGCCGAGCTCCTGGGCTTTCGCCAGCTTCGAACCCGCTGCCTCTCCGGCAATCACCAAATCGGTTTTCTTCGACACGCTGCCCGCCACTTTGGCCCCCAGCGCCACCAGACGTGCTTTCGCATCGTCACGTGAAAGCTGGCTCAGACTGCCGGTCAGCACCACCGTTTTACCGGCGAACGGACTGTCGATCTCTTCGGCATTAACCACCACCGGTGCGGGCCATTTGATGCCCTCTTCCAGCAACTTGCCGATGACTTCACGATTGCTCTCTTCAGCAAAGAAGTTAAAGACGTGCGTGGCGACAACAATCCCGACATCCGGGACTTTCTGCAACTCGTCGATGCTGGCTTTTTCCAGCGCATCCAGCGTACCAAAGTACGCAGCCAGCCCTGCTGCCGTCGCTTCGCCGACTTCGCGAATACCCAGCGCGTAGAGGAAGCGTGCGAAGGTCGTCTCTTTAGCGGCTTCCAGAGCATTGACAACATTCTGCACTGACTTAGGCCCCATGCGATCAAGCCCCGTCAGTTTACCCGCAGTCAGTTTGAAAAGATCTGCTGGCGTATGGACGTACTCTTTCTCAACCAGCTGATCGATAATCTTGTCACCCATGCCGTCAACATCCATCGCCCGACGCGAGACAAAGTGCTTCAGGGACTCTTTACGCTGCGCGCCGCAGATTAAACCGCCTGTACAGCGCGCCACCGCTTCACCTTCAACACGTTCAACGTCTGAGCCGCATACCGGGCAATGGGTGGGGAAAATAATCTCGCGCGTATCATCAGGACGTTCTGACTCAACAACGTTAACCACCTGCGGGATAACATCACCCGCGCGGCGAATGACCACTTTGTCACCAATACGCAGACCCAGACGCTCAATTTCATCGGCGTTATGCAGCGTGGCATTACTCACCAGCACGCCAGCGACCTGCACCGGCTCCAGACGGGCAACCGGAGTAATGGCACCGGTGCGACCAACCTGGAACTCCACATCGCGGACAAAGGTCATCTGCTCCTGTGCCGGGAATTTAAACGCAACCGCCCAGCGCGGAGCACGCGCAACAAAACCTAACTGCTCCTGAAGCGCTAACGAGTTAACCTTAATGACGACGCCATCAATATCAAAGCCGAGCGTTGGACGGTCCTCTTCCACTTTGTGGTAGAACGCCAGTACGGCTTCCGGGGAGTCGCAAAGCTGAACACGGTTGCTCACCGGCAGGCCCCACGCTTTAAACTGCAGCAGACGTCCGAGGTGCGTATCCGGTAGCTCGCCCCCCTCCAGAATCCCTACGCCGTAGCAGAAGAAAGTAAGCGGTCGCTTCGCGGTGATTCGCGGGTCAAGCTGGCGCAGAGAACCTGCCGCCGCATTACGCGGGTTAGCAAACACTTTCCCACCGGTACGGCGCGCTTCATCGTTGATTTTCTCGAAGCCTGCCTGCGGCAGGAACACCTCGCCGCGCACTTCCAGACGCGCGGGAATGTTTTCACCCTGCAGTTTCAGCGGGATCGCGCGAATGGTACGTACATTGGTGGTGATGTCTTCACCCGTCGTACCGTCGCCACGTGTCGCAGCACGCACCAGTACCCCGTTTTCATAAAGAAGGCTGACCGCAAGGCCATCCAGTTTTAACTCGCAGCACCAGGTAAGGGTATCGCTGCTTTTAAGGCGATCCTGCACACGCTTATTAAACGCGAGGAAACTCTCTTCATCGAAGACGTTGTCCAGCGACAGCATCGGTACTTCATGACGCACCTGGCTGAAAGCCCCCAGCGGCTCAGCGCCGACGCGTTGGGTGGGGGAATCGGGTGTGACGAGTTCCGGATGCTGCGCCTCTAATTCGCGGAGTTCGCGCATCAGGCGGTCGTACTCCGCATCCGGTAATTCCGGCGCGTCCATAACATGATAGAGATATTCATGATGGCGAAGCGTGGTTCGCAGTTCAGTGAGTTGTTGTTCGATTGAGTCCATATCGCACCATCAATGAGAAAAAACCCCCGACATGCGGGGGTTGAGGAGGAGTCGAAGTAAACGCGACGATTACGCGTTGGCTTCCTTAACTTCGCGGATGCGGTCCTGATACTCGCGCAGTTTCTGCGGGGTCATCATTCGACGCTGATCGTCGAGCACCACACCACCCACTTCATCAGCGATGTGCTGAGCGGATTGCAGCATCAGCTTAAAGTTCTGCAGCTCGTCACCATAGGACGGCACCTGCATAAAGATTGTGACACCCGGCGTCACGAAATCACCGGTCATTTCCGGGTCAAAGGTGCCAGGGTTGACCATATTAGCCAGGCTGAACAGCGCCGGACCGCTACCGTCAGGGCTCAGGTGGCGATGGAAAATATTCATGTCGCCAAACTTGAAACCTGCCTGTTGAATACTGTTAAGCAGCACGTCACCGTTAAGATGGCTGCCGTGATGTGCGGCCACGTTCATGATGATAACGGCTTCTTTACGCTGCGGTTTTTCAACAACCGGTTCTGGCTCGACGACGGGCTCTGGCTCAACGTGCGGGGCCGGAGCTGGCTGCGGCGCAGGCTGCACATGCACAGGCTGCTGCGGTTGTTGTACCGGTTGAACTGGCTGTTGCACAGGCTGCTGTTGAACCGGCTGAGGTGCAGCAGGCTGCTGATGGACAGGCTGTTGCGGCGGTTGGCGCACCGGCTCTTCCACTGGCTGCTGCGCTGGCTGGCGCGGCTGCGCGGAAGCATACGGCGGTTGATACTGGTGCTGCGCAGTACGGGTCGCTTCATGCTCCCCATGAGCCGCGCCGGGCGCAGTATTGACCCGATGAACACGAACTTCACCCACGCCGTCGTCGTCGCTGTCGTCGATGTCATCTTCACTGTCATCGTCGTCACGACTGGACTTCATGCGCTTCAGTGGGCGATCGCGAAACATAGAGGAACGTTCTTTACGGCTGGTCCAGAAACCATGTACCAGTAAAGCGATTATGGCGATCGCGCCAACAATGATTAATATCAGACGCAAATCCTGCATCATTATATTCTCTGTTGTTCTAACACCTTGCCACCACGGCAAACATTTACTCACTAAGAGTATTTGCCGTTTACGTCAAGTGCAAGTGTGTGCAGAGCATTCACAGCATAAAGATGAAGGAAATCGTGCTTTTTGCTGGTTTTTCGAACATTTCCTAACTGGTCATTGGTCCGTAAGTGGATAATATAGGCGGGCAATTCCACTGGTTGTGAAAAAAGGAGTACAGCCTGGTTATGGTTTCAACATCTTCTTCCCCCCCTCGCAGCGGCGTCTGGTATTTTTCTCAGGGCTGGAAACTGGTCTCATTGCCGGGGATTCGACGTTTCGTCATCCTGCCTCTGTTGATCAACATTATTCTGATGGGCGGTGCGTTCTGGTGGCTGTTCACAAAGCTGGAAAGCTGGATCCCCTCACTGATGAGCCATGTTCCTGAGTGGCTGCAGTGGCTCAACTACCTGCTCTGGCCGGTTGTGGTTATCTCCGTGCTGTTGGTATTCGGTTACTTCTTCTCAACGATCGCGAACTGGATAGCTGCGCCGTTTAATGGCCTGTTGGCGGAACAGCTGGAAGCACGGCTTACCGGCGCAACACCGCCGGACACGGGCGTTCTGGGGATCATGAAAGACATTCCACGTATCATGAAGCGCGAGTGGCAGAAATTTGCCTGGTACCTTCCCCGTGCGGTTGTGCTACTTATCCTCTATTTCGTGCCCGGCATCGGTCAAACGGTGGCCCCGGTGCTATGGTTCCTGTTCAGCGCCTGGATGCTGGCGATCCAGTACTGCGACTATCCGTTCGATAACCACAAAGTACCGTTTAAAGCGATGCGCACAGCCCTGCGCACCCAGAAGGTTGCCAATATGCAATTTGGCGCACTGACCAGCCTGTTCACGATGATTCCGTTCCTGAACCTTTTTATCATGCCCGTTGCGGTGTGCGGCGCGACAGCAATGTGGGTTGACTGCTACCGTGCTAAGCACGCGTTATGGAAGTAATGCAAAAATGTGTAAACAAGGGGTGGCTTATGCCGCCCCTTATTCCATACTGATCCCCATTATTTCCTTGCAGTATATAGATATGCGAATTCCTTACTTCCCCCTACCTGCTCAACAGGTATGCTGGGACGGTATCCCAATTTCATACAGTTAAGGACAGGCCATGAGTAAGATTTATGAAGACAACTCGCTGACTATCGGTCATACGCCCCTGGTTCGACTGAACCGTATCGGTAATGGACGCATTCTGGCGAAGGTCGAATCACGCAACCCGAGCTTCAGCGTAAAATGCCGTATTGGTGCAAACATGATTTGGGATGCTGAAAAACGTGGTGTACTGAAACCAGGCGTTGAGCTGGTGGAACCAACGAGCGGCAACACCGGTATTGCACTGGCCTATGTTGCTGCCGCGCGTGGCTACAAACTGACGCTGACTATGCCAGAAACCATGAGCATCGAACGTCGCAAGTTGCTCAAAGCGCTGGGGGCGAACCTGGTGCTGACCGAAGGCGCGAAAGGCATGAAAGGTGCCATTCAGAAAGCCGAAGAGATTGTGGCCAGCGATCCGGCAAAATATCTGCTGTTACAGCAGTTCAGCAACCCGGCAAACCCGGAAATTCATGAAAAAACCACCGGCCCGGAAATCTGGGAAGATACCGACGGTCAGGTTGATGTGTTTATCTCCGGCGTAGGTACCGGCGGTACGCTGACTGGTGTGTCACGCTATATTAAAGGCACGAAAGGTAAAAAAGATCTGATTACTGTTGCCGTTGAACCGACCGACTCACCGGTTATCACTCAGGCACTGGCGGGTGAAGAGCTTAAGCCAGGTCCACACAAAATTCAGGGCATTGGTGCCGGCTTCATTCCGGGTAACCTGGATCTGAAGTTGATCGATAAAGTGGTCACCATCACTAACGAAGAAGCCATCTCTACCGCGCGTCGTCTGATGGATGAAGAAGGCATTCTGGCGGGTATCTCTTCCGGTGCGGCTGTTGCGGCAGCGCTCAAACTTCAGGAAGACGAAGCCTTTACCAATAAGAATATTGTGGTTATCCTTCCATCCTCGGGTGAGCGTTACTTAAGCACTGCACTGTTTGCCGATCTCTTCACTGAGAAAGAACTGCAACAGTGATGCCAGCATGTTAAGAACGCGTAAAAAAGCACCTTTTTGGGTGCTTTTTTGTGGCCTGCTTCAAAGTTTTACCCCTCCTGGCATTGATTCACCCCGTTGGGTCTGGTATTTAAACCAGCAATTATTTTGATGCGTGAAATTAATCAGTGAATGAAATAGCCTTGCTGAATCGATTTTATGATTTGGTTCAAGTCTTGCTTTCACTGCATAATGTTTAATGACGATCGAAACGTCAGCGCTAACAATACAGGCTAAAGTTCAGTCGCCAGGCTAGACTTTAGTTCCACAACACTAAACCTATAAGTTGGGGAAATACAATGTTCCAGCAAGAAGTTACCATTACCGCTCCGAACGGTCTGCACACCCGCCCTGCTGCTCAGTTTGTTAAAGAAGCGAAAGGCTTCACTTCTGAAATCACTGTGACTTCCAACGGCAAAAGCGCTAGCGCAAAAAGCCTGTTCAAACTGCAGACTCTGGGTCTGACTCAGGGCACTGTTGTCACCATCTCTGCAGAAGGTGAAGACGAGCAGAAAGCAGTTGAGCATCTGGTAAAACTGATGGCTGAGCTCGAGTAAGTTTCCGGGTTCTTTTAAATATCAGTCACAAGTAAGGTAGGGTTATGATTTCAGGCATTTTAGCATCCCCGGGTATCGCTTTCGGCAAAGCACTGCTGCTGAAAGAAGACGAGATCGTCATTGACCGGAAAAAAATTTCTGCCGACAAGGTTGATCAGGAAGTTGAACGTTTTCTGAGCGGTCGTGCCAAGGCATCTGCGCAACTGGAAGCAATCAAAACTAAAGCTGGCGAAACTTTCGGTGAAGAAAAAGAAGCCATCTTCGAAGGGCACATCATGCTGCTCGAAGATGAGGAGCTGGAGCAGGAAATCATAGCCCTGATTAAAGATAAAGGCATGACAGCCGACGCGGCTGCACATGAAGTTATCGAAGGTCAGGCGACTGCCCTGGAAGAACTGGATGACGAATACCTGAAAGAGCGTGCGGCTGACGTACGTGACATCGGTAAGCGCCTGCTGCGCAACATCCTGGGTCTGGCCATCATCGATCTGAGCGCGATTCAGGATGAAGTTATTCTGGTTGCTGCCGACCTGACCCCGTCAGAAACCGCTCAGTTGAACCTGAAAAAGGTTCTCGGTTTCATCACCGATGCAGGCGGCCGTACTTCCCACACCTCAATCATGGCGCGTTCTCTGGAACTGCCAGCCATCGTGGGCACCGGTAGCGTCACCTCTCAGGTGAAAAACGGCGACTATTTGATTCTGGATGCCGTAAACAATCTGGTTTACGTCAACCCAACGAATGAAGAGATCGAAAAACTGCGCGCGGTTCAGGAGCAAGTTGCGACTGAAAAAGCGGAACTCGCTAAGCTGAAAGACCTGCCAGCAATCACCCTGGACGGTCATCAGGTAGAAGTGTGCGCAAACATCGGTACCGTACGTGACGTTGATGGCGCTGAGCGCAACGGTGCGGAAGGTGTCGGTCTCTATCGTACAGAATTCCTGTTCATGGACCGTGACGCGCTGCCTACTGAAGAAGAGCAGTTTGCTGCATACAAAGCCGTGGCTGAAGCCTGTGGCTCTCAGGCGGTTATCGTCCGTACCATGGACATCGGTGGCGACAAAGAGCTGCCGTACATGAACTTCCCGAAAGAAGAGAACCCGTTCCTGGGCTGGCGTGCAGTACGTATCGCGATGGATCGTAAAGAGATCCTGCGCGATCAGGTTCGTGCCATCCTGCGTGCGTCTGCTTTCGGTAAACTGCGCATCATGTTCCCGATGATCATCTCTGTTGAAGAAGTGCGTGCACTGAAGAAAGAGATCGAAATCTACAAACAGGAACTGCGTGACGAAGGTAAAGCATTTGACGAGTCAATCGAGATCGGCGTGATGGTGGAAACACCTGCAGCGGCGACCATTGCGCGTCATTTAGCCAAAGAAGTTGATTTCTTTAGTATCGGTACCAATGATTTAACGCAGTACACCCTGGCAGTTGACCGTGGTAATGATATGATTTCACATCTCTACCAGCCAATGTCACCGTCCGTACTGACGCTTATTAAGCAAGTTATTGATGCTTCTCATGCAGAAGGTAAATGGACTGGCATGTGTGGTGAGCTTGCAGGCGACGAACGTGCTACACTTCTGTTGCTGGGTATGGGTCTGGACGAATTCTCTATGAGCGCCATTTCCATCCCGCGCATTAAGAAGATTATCCGTAACACGAACTTCGAAGATGCGAAGGTGTTAGCAGAGCAGGCTCTTGCTCAACCGACAACGGACGAGTTAATGACGCTGGTTAACAAGTTCATTGAAGAAAAAACAATCTGCTAATCCACGAGATGCGGCCCAATTTACTGCTTAGGAGAAGATCATGGGTTTGTTCGATAAACTGAAATCTCTGGTTTCTGATGATAAGAAAGACTCCGGAACTATTGAGATTGTTGCTCCGCTCTCCGGCGAGATCGTCAACATCGAAGACGTGCCGGATGTAGTGTTTGCTGAGAAAATCGTTGGTGATGGCATTGCTATCAAACCAACTGGCAACAAAATGGTTGCTCCAGTTGACGGCACCATCGGTAAAATTTTTGAAACCAACCATGCGTTCTCTATCGAATCTGATAGCGGTATCGAACTGTTCGTTCACTTCGGTATCGACACCGTTGAACTGAAAGGCGAAGGCTTCAAACGTATCGCGGAAGAAGGCCAGCGTGTTAAAGTTGGCGACCCAGTGATTGAATTCGATCTGCCACTGCTGGAAGAAAAAGCCAAGTCTACCCTGACTCCGGTTGTTATCTCCAACATGGACGAAATCAAAGAACTGATCAAACTGTCTGGCAGCGTCACCGTGGGTGAAACCCCGGTTATCCGCATCAAGAAGTAATTTTTGCCGCACAGAAAAATGGCGCCTTCGGGCGCCATTTTTGTTTATGCGGGCAGGATAAGCTCGTCGTAACCTTTCGACTGCGTGTAAATCATCACATCCGTCACCCGATCGCCTGCCAGGCAAATGGCATCGGCAACGGTTTTGCCCTCAACAATTCCGCTTACCAGCTCTGAACAGAACAGATCGCCCGTCCCTTTCAGATCCGTTTCAACACGCGGGTGTGCGCTGATGGTAACCCCTTCGTGAGTGACCAGCACGACATGAATATTTTCCGCATCGCCAGCCACTGGTGCACTGGTGATCGCCACCCACTTCAGCGTATCGGAAAGCAAGCCCTGCGCCGCTGCGATGGCGTTTTCAGGTGTACGACACGGTTTACCGCTTAGCACTTCCAGCTCAAACACGTTGGGGGTAATCCCCTGCGCCAGCGGTAATAAATGTTCCCGATACGCTTCAGGGATATCAGGCTTCACGTACATCCCGCTGTCGATATCGCCGATGACCGGGTCGACCAGCACCAGCAGGTCCGGGTGCTGAACTTTGATGACCCTGAGCCATTGTGCAAGCAATTTAATCTGGCTGGCGCTGCCCATATAGCCGGTCGTCACCGCCTTCAGCTCACGCAGGATCTCACGCTCTTCCAGCGCTTTCAGATAACCGCTGAACCACTCATCCGGGATCACTCCACCGTAGAAGGTGTCGTAGTGCGGCGTATTACTGAACAGGACCGTCGGTACGGCGGTGACGCTCAGCTGATGGGTTCGAATATTCGGCACCGCAATACTGTTCCCCACGCTACCGTAAACCACCTGCGACTGCACCGCGACAATATCGGTTTGTTGCGCCCGGGTGTTATCCCGGAAAAGAATCATCTCCATGATGCTTAAATCCCTGCCCCCTGCGAATAACTCTCTTCACCAAAGACACCGGTAGACAGATAACGATCGCCGCGATCGCAGATTATTGCCACGACCACTGCACCCGGGTTTGCCTTTGCAACCCGAATCGCACCCGCCACCGCGCCGCCCGAACTGACGCCACAGAAGATACCTTCGCGCACGGCCAGTTCGCGCATGGTATTCTCCGCCTCGCGCTGGTGAAGATCCAGCACCTGGTCCACAAGCTGCGCATTAAAGATGCCGGGCATATACTCCGCAGGCCAGCGACGGATCCCGGGAATGCTGCTTCCCTCTTCCGGCTGTAAACCAACAATGGTGACAGCTTTTTCCTGCTCACGCAGAAAACGCGACACACCGGTAATGGTGCCGGTAGTGCCCATGCTGGAGACAAAATGGGTGATACGTCCGTCGGTTTGCTGCCAGATTTCCGGGCCAGTAGTGGTGTAGTGCGCGTACGGGTTATCCGGATTATTGAACTGATCGAGCAATTTGCCCTCGCCACGCTCGGCCATCTCCAGCGCCAGATCGCGTGCCCCTTCCATTCCCTGCTCTTTGGTCACCAGAATCAGTTCGGCGCCATAGGCACGCATAGCCGCGCGGCGTTCCTGACTCATGTTGTCCGGCATCAGTAGCTTCATGCGGTAGCCTTTCAACGCCGCAATCATTGCCAGCGCGATGCCGGTGTTGCCACTGGTCGCCTCAATCAGCACGTCACCAGGCTTAATTTCACCGCGTTTTTCGGCCTGGACAATCATCGACAGTGCGGCACGGTCTTTCACCGACCCCGCCGGGTTATTGCCTTCGAGTTTGACCCAGATTTCGCTGCCATTGTCTGGCCCCATGCGCTGAAGCTTGACCAGAGGCGTGTTGCCGATGGTGTTTTCGAGTGTATTCACGTTTTTTACTCAATAAAAAAGCCGGGGCGCGCGCAGCGATCCCGGCCTACAAGACGCAGTGATAACTGTAGGCCCGGGAAGCGCAGCGCCACCGGGCGATAAACATCCTAATAACCTATCAGGCCGTCTCTGCCAGAGCAATATCCTCGCGCGTCTCAATGCGTTCCTTCCCGTGATAAATACGCGCATGTTGCAGACCGACAAACAGGCGTTCTCCCCGGTGCGGCGGCACGTCATCGCGCATGACCACGGTCAGCGGCTCGGTATACCAGCCCAGCGGTTGTACCACCAATTGGGTGTAGTGCCCTTTAGGGCTAGCTTCCAGTACTTGTACCGGCAGCGGTGAATCCAGGCTGGTGCGACGGCTGACGTCCACTTCCCACGGGCGCAGGAACAGGTCGACCGGGCCCTGATGCGCAGAGGTATAGCCCAGCGGCCAGCGGTGCGCGCCAACATGGAATTGGCCCCCACGAATGGTGCCCTGCAGACGGTTCACCTCGCCCATAAACTCCAGCACAAAACGGGTCGCCGGTTCACGCCACAGCTGCTCGGGTTCATCAACCTGCTCAATATTCCCCTGGCTCATGACCACCACGCGGTCAGCGACTTCCATCGCCTCTTCCTGATCGTGGGTTACGAAGACGCTGGTAAATTTCAACTCTTCATGGAGCTGACGCAGCCAGCGACGCAGTTCTTTACGCACCTGCGCATCCAGCGCGCCGAAAGGTTCATCCAGCAGCAGAATTTGCGGCTCAACGGCCAGCGCACGTGCCAGTGCAACGCGCTGCTTCTGCCCGCCGGACAGTTGTGCAGGGAAACGGTCCGCCAGATGGGAAAGCTGAACCATTTCCAGCAGTTTGGTCACTTTCGCTTTAATGGTTGCCGCATCCGGGCGTTCACGCCGTGGCAGCACGGTCAGACCAAACGCGATGTTGTCGAATACGGTCATGTGGCGGAACAACGCGTAGTGCTGGAATACAAACCCCACCTTACGGTCGCGGGCGTGCAAGCGGCTCACGTCGGTACCGTGGAAGCGGATATGCCCGCTGGTCTGATGCTCAAGCCCGGCAATAATACGCAGCAGTGTCGTTTTTCCTGAGCCAGACGGCCCCAGCAGCGCCACCATTTGTCCGGAAGGGATATCCAGCGAGATATCATTCAGCACCTGGGTGCGACCAAAAGACTTCTTAATATTGGCAATCTCAATGCTCATGATTTCCCTCCTGGTGCTGACGTTTTTCCTGATTCTCTAAACGCCACTGCACCACACTCTTCAAAAACAGGGTCAAAATCGCCATCAGCGTCAGCAACGCTGCGGCAGTAAAGGAACCGACGGTGTTGTAGTCCTGTTCCAGTAATTCAATCTGTAACGGCAGCGACAAGGTTTCACCGCGAATCGAGCCGGATACCACCGATACCGCACCAAACTCGCCAATCGCTCTGGCGTTGGTCAGCACCACGCCGTAGAGCAGCGCCCAGCGGATATTCGGCAGCGTTACACGGCGGAACATCTGCCAGCCTGACGCGCCCAGCAGCACCGCCGCTTCGTCTTCGTTGCTCCCCTGGCTCAACATCACCGGTACCAACTCACGCACTACAAACGGACAGGTCACGAAGATGGTGACCAGCACCATGCCCGGCCAGGCGAACATGATCTGCAGGTTATGCTCATCCAGCCAACCGCCCAATGGGCCGTTGGAGCCGTAAAAGAGCAGGTACACCAGGCCCGCCACCACCGGTGACACGGCGAAAGGAATGTCCAGCAGAGTCAGCAGTAACTGACGTCCAGGGAAATTAAAGCGCGTCACCAGCCAGGCCAGCAACGTACCAAATACCAGGTTGACCGGCACGGTGATCAGCGCAATCAATACGGTCAACCAGATGGCGTGCAACATATCCGGGTTGGCGAGGTTTTCCAGCGCAGGCATCAGCCCTTTGCTGAATGCCTGAACAAAGATATAGACCATCGGGACAACAAGAATAAACGCGGAAACCAGCACACCCGTCCCGATCAGTAACCATTTTCCCCAGTTAACACGGGGGGCGTCATAACGCTTCAATTGAGTAACTTCCGCCATCAGTGACCTACCACACGTCGACCAAAGCGACTTTGCAGAGTGTTAATCGAGAACAGCAGCAGCAGCGAGGCTGCCAGAATCACCGAGGCAATGGCGCTCGCCGCCGGATAATCAAACTCCTGCAAACGGATGAAAATCATCAGCGAGGTGACTTCTGTTTTCCAGGCGATGTTTCCGGCGATGAAAATCACCGCACCAAACTCACCGAGGCTACGGGTAAACGACAGCGCGACACCGGCCATCAACGCCGGAGACAGCTCCGGCAGAACGACCTTGCGGAAGCTCTGCCAGCGTGTAGCGCCCAGCGTTTCCGCCGCTTCTTCATATTCAGGGCCTAACTCTTCCAGCACTGGCTGTACGGTACGCACCACAAACGGGATACTGGTAAAGGCCATCGCGACAGCAATACCGAGCCAGGTATAGGTTACTTTGATATCAAACTTCGCCAGCCACTCACCGTAAAAACCGTTAACCGAAAACAGCGATGCCAGCGTTAAACCTGCTACGGCAGTCGGCAGTGCAAACGGTAAATCCATTAACGCGTCAAGCAACGTGCGGCCCGGGAAGCGATAGCGGGTTAAGATCCACGCCATCAGCAAGCCAAATACACCGTTAAACATTGAGGCGACAAATGCCGACAGCAACGTGACTTTATAGGCCGCCACCACCTGCGGGTTAGTAATCACTTCCCAGTATTGCGCCCAGCTCATCTGAGCGAGCTGCATTACCAGCGCGCTGAGCGGCAACAACAAAATCAGACAGACGAACAACAGGCTGGTCCCGAGGCTTAAGGTAAAGCCTGGAAGCACGCGTCTGGAGGAAACTGCAAACATTACTTACGCCCCGCCGCCAGCAATTTGTCTAACTCACCGCCGCTGGCAAAATGCGTTTTCATCACATCAGGCCAGGAGCCGAAATGGTCTTCCACGCGGAACAGTTCGGTCTGCGGGAATTTATCTTTCAGTTTGTTCATCACATCCGGGTTATTCACACGGTAGTAGTAATCGGTAATGACAGTCTGTGCCTGCGGGCTGTACAGGTAGTTTAAATAAGCTTTTGCCGCTTTCTCGGTACCGTTCGCCTGCACGTTTTTATCCACCCACGCCACCGGGAACTCAGCCAGAATATTGGTTTTCGGGATAACAACCTCAAAACCCTGCGCTTCGTATTGCTTACGAATATTGTTCACTTCCGATTCAAAACTGATCAGCACATCGCCGAGACCGCGTTCAGCGAAGGTCGTGGTCGCCCCGCGTCCGCCGGTATCAAATACTTCGACGTTTTTCAGGAACTGGGTCATGAACTGCTCGGTTTTGGCTTTATCGTTACCGTCAGCCTTGTCCGCTGCGCCCCACGCCGCCAGATAGGTATAACGCGCATTGCCGGAGGTTTTCGGGTTCGGGAAAATCAGCTTCACGTCAGAACGCACCAGGTCGCTCCAGTCGTGGATGTTCTTCGGGTTGCCCTTACGCACCAGGAAGCCCATGGTGGAGTAGAACGGGGAGCTGTTGTTCGGCAGACGGCTCTGCCAGTCTGCCGGGATCAGCTTGCCCTTGTCGTGCAGGATCTGCACGTCAGTCACCTGGTTGTAGGTCACCACATCCGCTTTCAGCCCCTGGAGGATTGCCAGCGCCTGCTTGGACGAACCGGCGTGAGACTGCTTGATGGTCAGCTTATCGCCATTGTTTTCTTTCGCCCACTGCTGTTCAAACGGTGGATTAAGGGCGGCAAACAGCTCGCGTGAGACATCGTATGAGCTGTTAAGCAACTCAGTCGCCTGCGCCTGTGCCACCAGCAGTAAACCTGCCAGCGCCAGAGTTCCTTTTTTCAGTACAGTAACGGCCATTGCGCACCCTTATAAATGTGATGACTATCTTATAGTCATAATATTTATAACGAGGACGAAAGGAGTAACGGTTTTATATACCGTTTGGTGATTTACAAGCAGAAAAGAGAATAAGGGTAAATCCCCTCTCCCTTGAGGGAAAGGGGGAAAGGCAATTACAGCGCCAGCAGACGCTCCACGGACGGCGCGAAGTAATAACCGCCGGTCACCGGTTTGGTAAAGCGCAGCATGGCGTCGCGCTTACCGTCGGTATCGCCAAACATGCTCAGCAGCTGCTGTTCAATGTTGTACAGACGCGCACAGTACGCGCAGAAGTAGAGGCCGTGTGTGCCGCTAGCCGTGCCATACGGCAGGCTCTGGCGAACAATTTTCAGGCCTTTGCCGTCTTCTTTGAGGTCAACACGGGTCAAGTGGGAAGTAGCCGGACGCTCATCGCCGTCAATCTCTTCGTTGGCTTCTTTGGTACGGCCGATCATCATCTCCTGGTCGTGTACGCTCATGCGGTTAAGCTGCTTGAGGTTGTGCTCCCAGCGCTGGACGAACACATAACTGCCGCCCGCGTCCACACCGTCTTTGATCACCGCGACTTCACGACGCGTCTCTTCACCTGCCGGGTTTTCGGTACCGTCGACAAAGCCGCTCAGATCACGTTCTTCCACCCAGCGGAAGCCGTGAACTTCTTCCTGCACCTCAATGCTGTCGCCAAACGCCGCGACTGCCGCCTGGGCAACCGAGAAATTCACATCGTGACGCAGAGAGAGAATGTGGATCAGCACATCGTATTGTGTCGCTGGCGCAAGACCTTTACCGTAAGGGATAAAGTCCTTCAGCTCTTCAGCCCCTTCGCCACCGCTCAACTGACGCCAGACGTTGTTGCCAAAGGCGACAACGGCACCGAGGTGAGCATCCGGGAATTTGGCCTGGAAGGTAGTCAGTTTATCGACGAATACTTTACTGGCCGCACGCAGGGCATCCACGTCCCCTTTAACATTGGCTTCAATCCAAATCGCCGCGCGGCAGTGTTCTGGCAAAATGCCACTCTGAACCTGAGACATCGCTCCTCCTGAAATAAAGATGCCACGACAACGTGGCATTGATGGCGGGTATTATACCCTGATTTCATCGGGGCGGTTTGTTCCGGCGCAAATTACTGCTTCCAGATAATTTTGCTCACTTTCCAGTTTTTCAGCGTGTCGTCAGACGGCATCAATCCTTCCGGACCGCTCCAGGTTCCAGTGAAGATGTAACTAATGTGCTGGCTGCCCTCAGCTTTACATTCCACAGCCACGCCATCGTCAGAAGAGGCGTTTGCACAGTTGCCGAAAGCCTGTTTATAGAGATCGCTAAACAGTGTACCGACCTTCACACCACTTGCCGTGGGAATAGCGTCATCCAGCACCGCAATGCGGTTCACCGTGCCTTTATCACCGTTAATCACCAGCGCCAGCTTGTCGCCCTTCAGCGCTTCGTAATAGCGAACAATATTGCCATTCTCCGTTTTCATGCCGCTGCGCAGGCGGTAATCGCTGCTGAGCGCATCCTGAATAGCATTCTGATCCAGCGCTGTTGCGGCGGTAATTTTTCCCACGCCCTGCTCGGTCACTTCCGTTGATGAGCCAAACCAGTTCCACGGATACGCAGCGGACCAGTTAATGGATGAGAGCGTTGAACACCCGGTTAACGCCAGCGGGAGAGCGCATAAAAGTAAACGCAGCGATTTCATTGAAACGTCCTTACTTGTTAAATCAACGCTTGTTGGAGTGCGACATCGGCAAAAAGTGCCGTATTAATCATCCTGATGCGTAAAACAGGCGCGAAAACGCGGGTTGGTCAGCAGCCACAGCAGCGCCACAATATCCGCAACCACCAGCGCAATACCGATGCCCGTAAGCGGTTCACCGTACCACCAGAGTACGGGTTGCCAGCAGAGTAGCGCAATCTGGGCGAGGATCAGCAACCCGCGAAGCGCCCCCCACAGACGTGGGATCATATGCCGCCGTCCGCTGCATAAAAAAGCCACCACAGCAGGAACACCCGGCAATAAGCCGAGCCAGAACGCATCGTGATCGGGGTAAAAGAGATTCAGCAGTGTGTCGCCCTGCCCGCGCGACGCACCAGCCATCACAAACAGTACCCAGGTGCGGGCCTGGAGCAGCAGAACGCACCAGAATAAAAAGGGCAGCCTGACGCGGCCCTGCGCGTCATAATCAGCCGGATGGATCTCAGTACTCTTCATCTTCGATCAGACGTTTTCCTAAACTCAACACGTCAGAATGCTCATAGCCCAGACGCTCATACATGCCCAGCACAACGTCGTTATCTTCCCGCACCATGATCTGAATTTTCGGGCAACCGCGGGCAATGAGCTTTTTCTCAAGACGATTAAGCAAAGCATTGGCAATGCCACGACCACGATATTCCGGGTGAACGCCCAGATAATAGGCCGACCCACGATGACCGTCGTAACCGCCCATTACCGTCCCCACCACCTCGCCATTTACTTCCGCAACCAGAAACAGACTGACATCGTGATTCACCTTCCGCTCGATATCCATTTCCGGATCGTTCCACGGACGCAGCAGATCGCAGCGCTCCCAAAGGGTGATCACCTCTTCGAAATCTTCCTGGCGAAAAACGCGTATCTCCATGGTATTAACCGCCTTTTCGGGTTTAAAAACAGTGATTATGGCGTGAACCTCTCGTTTAGCCAATAACCGGGGAAAATCTCACCAAAACTTGGCATAATGTCACTTTGTCACGTATTGAAATGAAAAGTAAAACAATTGCCAATAAGGACTGTCGTAACGCCAATCACGATACGATATAACACCAGGACTCCAATTTTTACAATTCAGGCCGCATGAGCACATTCAAACCATTAAAAGCACTCACATCGCGTCGTCAGGTTCTCAAAGCGGGGCTGGCGGCCTTAACGTTAACGGGCATCGCAAAGCAGGCTCAGGCAAAAGACGAGAGCACGCTCAAAACCAGTAACGGACACAGTAAGCCGAAGACCAAAAAGCCGGGCGCAAAGCGTCTGGTGATGCTTGACCCGGGCCATGGCGGGATTGATACCGGCGCCATCGGCAAAAACGGTTCGAAAGAAAAACACGTCGTGCTCGCGATTGCAAAAAATGTGCGCGCGATTTTACGCAGTAACGGCATTGACGCCCGCCTGACGCGCTCCGGCGACACCTTTATTCCGCTGTATGACCGCGTGGAGATCGCCCATCAGCACGGGGCAGACCTGTTTATGTCGATTCACGCCGACGGCTTTACCAACCCTTCTGCGGCTGGTGCCTCAGTGTTTGCGCTTTCTAACCGTGGCGCCAGTAGCGCCATGGCGAAATATCTCTCGGATCGCGAAAACCGGGCAGATGAAGTTGCCGGGAAGAAAGCCACCGATAAAGATCACCTTTTACAGCAGGTGCTGTTTGACCTCGTGCAGACCGACACGATCAAAAACAGCCTGACGCTCGGCTCGCATATTCTGAAGAAGATTAAGCCAGTGCATCGTCTGCACAGTAAAGGCACCGAGCAGGCGGCGTTTGTGGTGCTGAAGTCACCGTCCATCCCGTCCGTGCTGGTGGAAACCTCCTTTATCACCAACCCGGAGGAAGAACGCCTGCTCGGCACCACGGCGTTTCGCCAGAAGATTGCCAACGCTATCGCTTCCGGCATTATCAGTTACTTCAACTGGTTCGATAACCAAAAAGCGCACTCCAGGAAACGTTGATGAAACCCAATGCTCAACTGGTCAAAGCCTTCCTGCTACAGCTGCAGGATGAGATTTGCCAGAAACTGGCCGCCGCAGACGGCGGTGAATTTCAGGAAGATAACTGGCAGCGTGAAGCCGGTGGCGGTGGGCGCAGTCGGGTACTGCGTAACGGCGGTATCTTTGAACAAGCTGGCGTCAATTTCTCGCACGTTCATGGTGACGCGATGCCCGCGTCAGCAACCGCGCATCGTCCTGAACTGGCAGGCCGCAGTTTCGAAGCGATGGGCGTCTCGCTGGTGGTGCATCCGCACAACCCGTTTGTGCCGACCAGCCACGCCAATGTGCGCTTTTTCATTGCGGAAAAACCAGGGGCCGATCCAGTCTGGTGGTTTGGCGGCGGTTTTGACCTCACCCCCTACTACGGCTTCGAAGAGGATGCCGTGCACTGGCACACCACCGCACGGGATCTTTGTCTGCCGTTTGGCGAAGACGTCTACCCGAAATATAAAAAGTGGTGCGATGACTACTTTTACCTGAAGCACCGCGACGAGCAGCGCGGCATTGGCGGACTGTTCTTTGACGATTTAAACACACCTGATTTTGATACCGCGTTCAGCTTTATGCGCGCGGTGGGCGAAGGCTATACCGACGCGTATATGCCCATCGTCGAACGCCGTAAAAGCACCGACTATGGCGTACGTGAACGCGAATTCCAGCTTTATCGCCGCGGGCGCTATGTGGAGTTCAACCTGGTCTGGGATCGCGGGACGCTTTTCGGCCTTCAGACCGGCGGGCGCGCGGAATCCATTTTGATGTCGATGCCGCCGCTGGTGCGTTGGGAATATGACTGGCATCCGGAAGCGAACAGCCCAGAAGCCGCCCTTAGCGAGTTTATTCAGATCCGCGACTGGGTGTAATTGCCTGATGACATTAGCATCGCATTTTGCACGCTAATGTCATCACGCCCACTGGCGCATACGCTGATGCAGCGTCAACGACGGTTTCTCCGCAAACAATTGCTGGTAGTCGGTGGCAAACTGTCCCAAATGCCAGAATCCCCACTGCATGGCGGCATCTTTTACCGTCGCGCTTTGCGACCATGGGCTTATCAGTTCGCGACGCACGGCGTTCAGACGAATACGTTTTAACCAGGAATTTGGACCGATTCCGAGTATCGTATGAAAGGCGTTTTGCAACGTTCGACGGCTGACGTGCAACTGATTACACAGATCGAGTACGGTCAGTGGCTCTGACATATTTTCCAGCACATATTCGCGCGCACGCGACAGCAGGCGACGATAGCTCTGATGGCTGATGCTCTCGGCCGTGATTATCGGCTGTGCGTCTTCCAGCATTGTGCCCATCGCCAGCAGCAGGTTATCGCCCAGCACCTTGCGTACCGCAGGTTGATGGAGGTTCTCCGGCTTCTCACTAAATGTCGCCAGCGCCTGCTGCACGAATCCCCACAGGGCAGCTTTGTGCTGTTCTTTCACCTCCAGCGCCGACTGACTGCGCAGCATATGCAGCACCCTTTCCGGGTTATGCAGGAAGTTGGCCTGACGGGCAATCGCCTCTTCTGAAATAACGACACCCAGAATGGTGTAATCATCCGGCGTACTCAGTTCAAACTCCGTCCCGCCCGGGCGGGTCGCAATTTCAGCGTTACCCAGACACTGGGTGCCAATAAATCCCTGTTCGCAGCGCGTGGCCGGAATACCAAACCAGAATGAGTTCGGCCAGACAAGACACGACTGACGCAGCGCCAGCCCGGTGTATTCACGGAACACCTGAATATCATCGAGCAGGATTTCCGTGAACTCGCCATGAAATTTTCCCGGATGCAGCTGGTCGTAGATCTGCTGCCAGGCGGTAATCGTCAGCGCATGCTCATACACATCCGTTGTGCGCCGCTGGTGAACGTTGTCCACCTCAACTTTCGGCGTAAGTTTAACGTCTTCGGGTAATGCTTCATGATAAAGATGGTGCAGGTTTGCAGTTCGGGTCTTTTTCATGATCTTTTAAGCCGGAAGCGCCAACGACGCCACCGGCCCTCCGACAGGTTAATTTTTTAAGCGATAGCGACTACTGCGTTTACGCAACGCTCCGTGAGAAAAGAGCTGTTCCAGCGCCTTTCGGGCCTCATCAAGAGACCAGCCAAAGTGGGCAGCCACTTCCCCTGCCGTCATTCCTTGACGGACCGATGCCAACAACGTCATAAGCTGCTCAGAGGAGTCAGACGTCAAGGAGGTATTCAGCGTAGTAACGTCTGTTTTCACTTCGGGCTTCTGTTCTGGTTTCTTCGGCTGGCGTGTAAAACCGCCGATCAGCCACTGGGTGTCATCGTCCGGCCGGCCTATTTCCTTACGGCTGATAACACGACCCGTACGCGCTGCGGCGGCGCTGCCGGCATCCAGCGCTGCGCGGCATGCCGCCAGATCGCCTTCCACCGCCAGTGTCAGCCGGCCAGGATCGAGCACTTCGTGGCTAAGCAGACGCACGTTCGCGGCTTTCAGCATGGCATCCGCCGCGTCTACGGCAGCCACCATGCCATCCACTTCCAGTAATCCCAGTGCATTGATCATCACAACCTCTCTTACGCGCGCTGAACAGGATTACGGGCAATATCCAGCACGGCATCAGCAAAGGCGTTACAGGCAGCTTTACAGGCAGCCTGGCTACCGGTCAAAAACGCCGCCGAGTAGTTGGTTTCTGACGGCGGTGGCACATAAGTCACCAGCTGCACATCGGCAGACTTCAGCGCAGCATCAATACCAAATGTTGCTTCCAGCGGCGGCGCCACCAGATACGCCATCGGATCGCCAGGTCGGCATCCCGCCGTCGCCGAAAGATATGAGCCGGTACGCGAAACCACGTGTGCCAAGAAAGCGGTATCTTCTGCGTCATTCGCCCACTGGAACGCGGCACCGCTTTCAATATTGGCCACCATCGCGTCCAGACCTGCGCGAACTTCGGCCGGGTTTGGCCCTCCGAGCATAATCAGCACTTCGCCCGAGGTTGGAGAGGGGCTGTGCGCCGCGCCGGCATACAGCGAGCGGCCATAAACCACTTCGACCATTGCCTGTTTTGTCGCTTCGTCTGCGGCAATATACGCCATGTCATCAGAATCTGCTGTGATGAGTCCGAGGCTACGTACGTGGGGCGGTAATTTAAGTTCTCGAGCAAAACCGTCATTTACCGAGGCGATCACGCGCATTGCGGTGACTGAAGGTCTAATCAAATCTAATGCTGGCATGATGCCTCCTTAACGGGTCATATTGATGCCGGAGGCTTTTTGCTCCAGCATGCGTTTGGCCAAATCCACAATTACCGCCGCCGCTTCAACCGGTGGCGTACCGCCCTGATGAATATTCGAGATACAGGTACGGTCAGCTTCAACGGTCGTCGCCACGCGCGGTGAATAGACGGCGTAGCAGGAAAGGCTTTCAGACTGACCAAGGCCCGGACGTTCCCCAACCAGCAGGATCACGGCTTTCGCGCCCAGCAGTTCGCCAATCTGATCTTCGATTTTCACGCGACCATAGCGAACAAAGAACGGCGTCCCGACCTTTAACCCGGCCTGTTTTAACCCTGACAACAGCGGCGGCAGGATCTCTTCATAGTTGGCGGTGATGGCGTCGGTAGACAGGCCATCAGAGATAATCACCTGCACATCCGGGTTCATTACACACTGTGATTTCAGCGCTTCAACGGCTTCCGCACTCAGACGACGCCCCAGATCCGGGCGCGTCAGGTACAGGTTCTTGTCACTGATTTCCGAGCGTACTTCCAGCAGCCCCTGGGCTTTTACCCACTCTTCCGGCACTTCTTTCAACACCGTGTCTTTTGAACGCGAGTGATCGGCCAGGAAACGCAGTAGCGCCTGAGTGCGCGGGCGTGGACCAGCACGGCCGGTACATACACGCGCGGCGGTGTTGCGGCGCAGCTCGGTCAACACCTCTGCGCGGTGCGGGTTCTCAACGCCAATCCACGCTTTGGCCTCGGCGGAGCCTAAATCCATCGCACAGCTTTCACCCGCTGGTGCCGCGCACTGCGTAGTACTGCATTTCGCTTCTGGTGACGGCGCTTGCGCCTGTGGCTGTGACTCGCCCATTGACGCCATAACACTGCGTACAATTTCTTCAATCTGTTTTTGATCCATCGTGTGTCATCCCCGCGTCATCAGAAGAACAGTGACGGATCGCCCGCCCGTTTGGTCAGGCGACCGTTTGCCATAATGCCCATAGTTTCCAGCCAGCGTTCAAACTCCGGCGACGGACGCAGGTTCAGCAACTGGCGCACGGTCGCGGTGTCGTGGAAAGCGGTGGTCTGGTAGTTGAGCATGATGTCGTCACCGAGCGGCATGCCCATGATGTAGTTGCAGCCAGCGGTGGCGAGCAGAATCATCAGGTTTTCGTTAAGGTTCTGGTCAGCATCCGCATGGTTGGTGTAACAGCAGTCGCAGCCCATTGAGATGCCGCTCAGCTTGCCCATGAAGTGATCTTCTAAGCCTGCGCGAATAATCTGCCGGTCGTTGTACAGATACTCCGGCCCGATAAAGCCCACTACGGTGTTCACCAGGAACGGATCGTAGTGACGCGCCAGCCCGTAGTTACGCGCTTCCATCGTCACCTGATCTGCACCGAAGTTCGCGCCAGCAGAAAGCGCAGACCCTTGCCCGGTTTCGAAGTACAGGCAGTTTTCCCCCGCAATCCGGTTGAACTCCGCGCCCACTGCGCGTGCTTCATCCAGCATCGCCAGCTCAACGCCGAACTCTTTTAAGCCTTTTTCGCTGCCGCAGATGCTCTGGAAAATCAGCCCGCCCGGCGCGCCGCGACGAATCGCTTCGATCTGAGTGGTAACGTGCGCCAGCACGCAGCCCTGGGTTGGAATGTTGAATTTGTCGATAACGCCGTACACGGTATCCAGTACGCGGCTTAAGTTTTCCACGTCATCCGTTACCGGGTTTACGCCTATTACCGCATCACCCGCACCGAACGAGAGCCCTTCGTAGATTTGTGCGGCAATACTTTGCACGTCATCACGGGTGTCGTTTGGCTGCAAACGACAGCTAAAGGTGCCCGGCAGACCAATGGTCGTGTTGGCCTTTTTGATTACCGGCATTTTCTTACCGCCGTAGATCAGGTCCGCGTTAGAGCAGATTTTTGCTACCGCAGCGACCACTTCTGATGTCAACCCTTTGCGCATAAACGCAATGTCATCAACGGACGTTTCATCGCTCAACACGTACTCGCGCAGTTCGCTGATGCTCCAGTTTTTGATGCGGCTATAGGCCGTTTCGTTGACGTCATCCTGAATCAGACGCGTCACGCAGTCCTCTTCATAGGAAATCACCGGGTTATTGCGAATATCCGCCACCGTCATTTCCGACAGTACCTGCTTGGCCGCCACGCGCTCCTGCGAACTGGCTGCCGCGACCCCTGCCAGCACATCCCCCGAACGCAGTTCGTTGGCTTTTGCCAGCACCTCTTTCACATCCTTAAACTGATAAACATTGCCGAACAATGTGGTCTTTAGTTTCATAAGTCGTTCCCTCAGGAAGGAAATGCGAGTGATTTCACCGTCACCGGCACAACCGATCCGCCAAAAAGAGGCGTACCAATGTCGATATAGTCCCCCGCCTGGACAACCACCTCATCGATGACCGCCAGCGGGTGTTGCTGTAACTGTGGGCGTAACAGCATGCCCAGGGCTTTACCAAAATCCTGCTCGGCTACCACCAGCAGGGGATGCGGATTCGGATAGCGCGCGAAAAAGGCCAGTAGCGCATCAATCACCGTTAACAGCGCGGCGTAGCGCACCGGCAGCGAACCTGGCAGCGCCAGCACATAGGCGTCCGTTTGCGGATCCAGATCGAGCTGCATCAGCGCCTGCTGCCATGCGGCAACCAAATCAGCCTCATCAACCGGAATCGCCACCGGCAGATTGCGCAGTGGAAGCGTCACCCCCTCCAGCCAGATAGTGCTGCCCGAAAGCGACAGCGTATGCGCTCCGGCGCCAATCACCGTGGCGCGCACGGTTTGCGCCGGGAACTGCACGTTCATCTCGCGCAGACGCGGATGTTCATGCAGCGCCGTAGCGAGCAGCGGCCCGATATCGGAAAAACAGAACGGATCGGCAGGCTGGTTGCGGTAGCATTCACCCACCCCGCCGGACAAGGTAATCACTTCAGGCTTCACGCCCGCTGGCAGTAAACCGGTTTGCATCAGCGCCTGCGCCAGCGGTGAAAGCGTGCCGTCAATCACCTCGACAATCAGCGACGCCATCCGTCGGGCCACCTGAACAAGCTGCGTCGAATTGAGGGTTCGGGCATCAGTACCTGGACCAAATACGTCATCAACAATCTTCTGTCCCGGCTGATGCGCATGCGCCACTCGGCCCTGACCGTCCGTTTCCAGCAGCCGTCCACCAACGTTCAGGCAGGCCGAGCCGCTGATCTTTCCGGCATCGAAAAGGACGTAGTTCGACGTACCGCCACCAATGTCGATATTCAGTACGCGGCATAACGTCTGCTCAGACAGGGTTTGCGCCCCCGCGCCGTGACCGGCAATCACCGATTCCAGATGGGGACCGGCGCTGGCAACCACGAAATCCCCCAGCGACTGGGAGAGCGTCATCACCGCGGGTCGCGCGTTGCGGGTTTTGGCGCTTTCGCCAGTAATGATGATCGCACCGGAATCGACGGCCTCAGGCTTGATGCCCGCCGCCTGATACTGGTCGAGGATCAGCGCCTTAAGTTCGGCCTCTTTCAACCCGCCCTGCTTATCAACGGGGGTAAAGAACACCGGGCTTTGCCAGCTAATTTCGCGTTTGATGAATTCGTAGCGCGGCACCTGCGACACTGCTGCACGGTTGACCAGCTCAAGGCGCGAGAAGATCACCTGAGTGGTGGTGGTGCCGATATCGATACCGACGCTCAGTAGCTGGCGAGTCTTCACGATTGCGCCTCCGGATGAGTTTCTGCGGGTGCCGGAACATCTTCGTCTTTCGGTACTAACAGCATAGCCACGCCAATCGCCGTCACGCCGCCGATCAGCTTGCCGACAATCATTGGGAAGATCATGGCGTTCATGTTGGCGGCAGCGAAGCCTAAGTGGTCACCCAGAGCAAAGGCCGCAGAGACCGCAAAGGCGCAGTTGATCACTTTGCCGCGGGTATCCATATTCTTCATCATGCCGAACATAGGGATGTTGTTGGCTAGCGTCGCGACCATGCCCGCAGCCGCAATGTTATTAACGTTTAATAGCTTGCCGACGCTCATCAGCGGTTTTTCAAACCAGCGGGTCAGCAGCAGCACCATCGGGTAAGCGCCCAGCAGCACACATGAGATAGAACCGATAACTTCTATGGCGCGCATCACTTCACCCGGCTTGTCTCCCGGTGCCATGAAGATAGGATCAAGACCCGGGATCAGCTCCCAGCCGAGCAGGAATTTGATCACCGCGGCCGCCAGACCGAGGGTGATCAGCGCCACGAGGAACTTTGCGAAGATCTGGAAGCCGTTGATCATTTTTTCCGGGATGAATTTCAGTCCCAGCGCCACCAGCACGGCGACGATCAGCACCGGGATCATGTTCATCAGGATCAGCGCAAAGGTGAACTCCACCGGTTGACCGTTAATTTCCACGCCTGAATACATCGCAATCAAACCACCCGCAATACAGCCAATCGGAATGGTGACAATACCGGCCAGCACGCCCAGCGCCAGATAACGACGGTCGGAGGGTTCAATAATCCCCAGCGCAACCGGAATGGAGAAGACCAGCGTCGGACCCATCATCGCCCCGAGGATCAGGCCAGAGTACAGCCACGCCGCAACGTCGCCGCCCGCCAGTTCTTTGGCCAGGAAAAAGCCGCCCATATCGCACGCCAGCAGCGTACCGGCAAACATCGATGGGTTCGCGCCGAGCATTTCGTACAGTGGAATAATCACCGGCCCGAGCACATGCGCCAGTACCGGTGCCAGCGCGGTCATACCGACCATCGCCAGGCCCAGCGCGCCCATCGCCATAAAACCTTCCTCAAACTGGCCGCCCGAACCCTCAATACTCTTACCGAACTTACCGAGGAAGCGCGCCGAACCGCCAAACTGCGACAGGATCCTGTCCACGGCGGCAATCAGCATAAAGAACATCATGATGTACATGATGATTTCGTTAATTCCCATAACCTTCACTCCCTGTCATATGTGTCTTATTGTGCCGCCGCATACAACGCGATAATGTCGGCCTGCGTGGCGGTGCGTGGGTTACTGCGAATACAAATATCCTCCAGCGCGGCGTGTGCCCATGCGCTGTAATGCTCGGGTTTTGCCCCAACGTCAGAGAGTCGTTTGGTCTGGCCCACTTCGCTAATCAACTCGCTGACGGCGTTGATGGCATCGCGGTCATCCGACTTCTTGTGAGTCAGCGCCCGTCCGATGTGGCTAAAGCGCTCACGACACACCATGCGGTTAAACCCCATGACCGTGGGCAGCAGCATGGCGTTAGCCTGTCCGTGCGGGATGTGCAGCGCAGCGCCCGGCTGGTGCGCCATCGCATGACACAAACCCAATCCCGCGCTGGAAAACGCCATTCCCGCCATGCAGGACGCCAACAGCATGCTTTCCCGCGCCGCCAGATCCTGACCGTATCCGACGGCCTTCGGCAGCGATTTACCGATCATCGCAATCGCGCCAATCGCCAGGCTGTCGGTAAAGGGCGTCGCGTTCAGCGCGCTATACGCTTCAACGGCGTGCGTCAGCGCATCGATCCCGGTCATCGCCGTAACGTGTGCAGGCACACCTTCCGTCAGCGCGGCGTCAAGGATCGCCACATCCGGCATCAGGGTTGCGTGGGCCAGCACCTGTTTAAGTCCCGTCGCGGCGTCGATAATCACCGTGACGTCAGTGGTTTCTGAGCCCGTTCCGGCGGTCGTTGGCACAGCAATCAGCGGCAGGCGCGGGCGCAGCACGCTGTGCTCCGTCATGTCAGCCAGCGTTTGCGTGGGGTTGGTCACCAGCAATGCCACTGCCTTTGCGGCATCCAGTACGGACCCCCCGCCTAAGGCCACCACGCCATCGCACTTCGATTCACGCAGTTGCGCGACCGCCGCGCAGACGTCCGTAATGCACGGTTCGCCCACCGGACATGGCCATAGCGTCATCGCCAAGCCTTTCATCGCAAGGCTGCGCTCCAGTGCGACGGTCATCCCCGCCTGATGCAGGAAGCTATCAACCATGACGAACATATGCGTCAGTCCGCGCGTTTGTGCTTCCTGTCCGCAGGTGCTAAGCGCTCCCGGACCGCATAACGTAACCGGTGGAACGCTAAACGTTTTTACGCGTTGCAGATTCAGGGTATCGAATGCCTGAAAGAGCGCGGCCTGCAATTCAGCTTGCATAGATTCCTTCCGCTTTTTCTTTTCCGCTGTTGGCAATCGCCAGCGGAGTCATAAACAGGCTGTGCTGGGGTAGATGCACCTGCAGCGCCGGGAAACGCTTGCGGAACAGTTCGTCAACACCCGGCTGCATACAGGAGCCGCCGGCCAGCCACAAGTCAGCGACGTCATGGCCGGCTATATGGTGAGCCACGATTTCCGCCATCTTTTCGTAGACCGGCTTAACCACCGGCCAGATTTCTTTGCCGTTACTGCGCTTGTACTGCTCGGCGTCCTCCAGCGAGATGCGACGATTCCCGGCCAGCGTCAGCGAAATGTGATGCCCGCCAGTCGCTTCATCGGCGGACCAGGCCACATTGCCCCGCTTCACAATGGCAATCCCGGTGGTACCGCCACCGATATCCACCACGCCAGCGTTATCGAGCTGCAACAGGTTCGCCACCGCGGTCGGCTCGTCGAGCACATGACTCACTTCAAGCCCGGCAGACTCCAGCACGTTTATCGAAATTCGCGGGTCCGTCCCCGGCGGAAACGAAGTTGCCGCATGGGTAAAGCGGCAGCCCAGCTGTTGTTCGAGCGTATCGAGATGGCGACGAACGATGGTCACCGCGCCGATGAAATCCCAGACGATGCCATCGCGCACGACATCGGCCCAGTCCAGGCAAACCGCAACCGGCTCTCCGTCACTGTCGACAACCATCGACACCACATCACAGGTTCCCAAATCAACGCCCAGCCACAGCGGCGAATCGCACGCAGCAGGCGTCTGGTTACATAGCGTTGCCGCTTTTAGCAGCCTGAGTGTCAGCCAACGTTGTTCGTCGTGCGCCATCATTTCTACTCCTTATACAATTCTGAAGGCGTCCACCAACACACAGCGCCGCAGACGCACAAAGGTACGCGCGCTGGTCACCCCTTCCCCGGTTGGCGTGGTAATGGTCATCGTGGTCCAGCCTTCGCCGCCGAGCCCAAGCCCCGCAATACACGGTCCGTTCTTGACAAAAATGCTGGTATCAATGGCGTTTGCCATGCGGTTCATGTTGTCGATATTGCGCGAATGCATCGCCGCCGTATGGTGGCAGCCGCCTTCAAGCCTGACCGCCAGCTCAATGGCTTCATCGACGTTGGCGACCCGCACGACCGGTAGAACCGGCATCATCAGTTCGGTGACGGCAAACGGATGCGTCGCTGAGGTTTCGACGAATAACAGCCGGGTTTGCTCCGGTACGTTCAGAGCTATCGCCGCAGCGATTTTTCCTGCATCGCGGCCTACCCAGTCACGACTTACCGTGCCTTTACCGCGCTCATCGATATTTTTCAGCAGCACGGGTTGCAGCTGTTCGGCCTGAGCCGCAGTCAGTTTCACCGCGTGCTGGCTTTCCATCAGGCGCATCAGTTCGTCGGCAACGCTGTCCACGACGATCAGGATTTTTTCATCGGCGCAGATGATGTTGTTGTCAAACGACGCACCTTTGACGATCGACTGCGCCGCGCGCGCCAGGTCGGCCGTTTCATCCACCACCACCGGCGGATTACCCGCACCGGCGGCAATAAGACGCTTGTTGGTGTGCTTACGCGCGGCATCCACGACGGCTTCACCGCCGGTCACGACCAGCAGGCCGATGCCTGGGTACTTAAACAGACGCTGGGCGGTTTCAATATCCGGATTGGCAACGGTAACCAGCAGGTTGACCGGGCCGCCTGCGGCAACAACCGCCTGGTTGAGCAGAGTGATAGCGCGCTGAGACACGCCTTTAGCCGCCGGATGCGGTGCGAAGACCACGCTGTTGCCAGCGGCAATCAGGCTGATGGCGTTGTTAATAACGGTCGCGGCCGGATTGGTGGACGGCGTCACCGAGGCCACCACACCCCACGGCGCATTTTCAATCAGCGTCAGGCCGTTATCGCCGGTCAGGACCTGCGGAGACAGGCATTCCACCCCTGGCGTGCCTCGCGCCTGTGCCACGTTTTTGGCGAATTTATCTTCAACGCGTCCCATGCCGGTTTCTGTGACGGCAAGTTCCGCTAATTCTCTGGCGTGCTTTTCGCCCGCCTCACGCAGAGCCGCAATAGCCAACTGACGCATAGCGACGCTTTTCAGCCCCTGCTGGGCCAGTTTTGCTGCCGCCACTGCGTCATCCAGGGAGGCAAAAACGCCCATTTCTTGAACGGCACTGACGGGCTGGCTGCTGTCTTTCATTTTCAGCAGCACCGCTTTCACGACCTGTTCAATATCCTGTTGATTCATGATTTTCTGCCTTATTTATGGAAGATCACCTGGCCACCTGCCACCACTTCATCGACGATGCCAATCACGCACAGATCGACAGGTGATGATTCGTTACGGTGCGCCTGACGGGCTGAGCTTCCGCTGACCAGCAGCACCCACTCCCCGGTTCCCGCCCCGATACTGTCGATAGCAACAGCACACTGCCCGTCGGGATTACCGCAGGCATCAATCATTTCCACCATCAGCAACTTGTCGTGCGCGAGCCCCTGATGGCGTACGGTACAAACAATTTGTCCTGTGACGATTGCCAGCTTCATACGCACCTCCGTGGCATATTTCAGGTAAAACCTCCCCCTACCCTCCGCAGAAGGTAATGTGAAAAGGAGAGAGGGTGACGCCAGCAATGAAGCGTGTGGCGTCACATGGACGACTTACATGTCGTTGCTGTCGCCTTTAAAGCCGATCGGGAACACCTCTTCCAGATCGCCATGCGGACGCGGGATTACGTGTACGGAAACCAGCTCGCCAATACGCTGTGCAGCCGCAGCACCTGCGTCCGTTGCCGCTTTACATGCCGCTACGTCGCCACGGACCATAGCAGTGACCAGACCGCCGCCGATCTGCTTCACGCCAACCAGTTTCACGCGTGCCGCTTTAACCATTGCGTCAGAAGCCTCAATCAGTGCAACCAGGCCCCGGGTTTCAATCATTCCTAATGCTTCCATTTTGCTTTCCTCTTAAGTCAAAGGGGTCCAGAACGGGACCTTATACAACCAGTGTGTTCGAGGCGTTTTCACGACTCACGTCAGTCTGGCGCGGCACCGCTGCCACCAACGCCAGTTCGATAATTTCCTGTACGCTACAGCCGCGAGAGAGGTCATGAAGCGGTGCGGCAAGTCCCTGAATCAACGGACCAACGGCACGATACCCCCCCAGACGCTGAGCGATTTTGTAGCCAATATTGCCTGCCTCCAGCGACGGGAAGACCATCACGTTGGCATTGCCCTTTAACGGACTGGCGGGCGCTTTCTGTGCAGCGACATCCGGAACAAAGGCGGCATCAAATTGCAGTTCGCCATCCACGATAAGCTGAGGGACCCGCTCACGAACAATCTCCGTCGCCTGCTGCACGTTAGCGACGTTGGGATGGCGAGCGCTGCCATTACTTGAAAATGACAGCATGGCCACGCGCGGCTCTTCACCTGTGATCGCCTTCCAGGTTTCAGCGCTGGCGATGGCGATGTCCGCCAGCTGTGCCGCGGTGGGTTGTGGCACAACGCTGCAATCGGCAAACCCTAATGACGGCCCGAGGTACTGCGGTAGCATCAGGAAAATTGACGACAGCGTTTTGCAGCCAGGCTGTAATCCAATAATGCGCAATCCTGCGCGCAGCACGTTTGCCGTTGACGACAGGTTGCCCGCAATACACACATCAGCTTTGCCGGCACTGACCATCGCGGCGGCAAACATCAGCGGATCGTTGAGCTTTTCTCGCGCATCCGGCGGTGTTTTTTCGCCCGCACGCGCCAGCCAGCGCAGGGCAAACGCTTCACGCATCTGTACATTACTTTGTGGATCAATAATCTGAATACCGTCCATGGCTACGCGATGGCTAAGCGCAAACTGGCGTAGCGCAAACGGGCTGGCGACGAGAATGGGATGCGCCAGACGGTGCTGGTGCAGGTAATTTGCCGCCTGCAGTACCCGAACATCCAGCGCATCCGGGAACACCACACGTGCCGGTGCGCGGTGGGCGAGTTGGCGAGCACGTTCAACGATCATGGCTTCTCCCCCAGTCGCTGTTGAATTTGGCTAACCGTCAGTGGGCGCTTCGACACGCTCAGAATCATCATCACGTAGACCGTACTGGAAAGGCGGTTGAGCGCCTGCATGATGTCCGGTCGCATAACGTCAAAACGACGAGAGATGAAAACCCGGGCCGCCACCGTCTCGGTTTCACGGACTTTGGTACGCAGCAGGTTCAGCAGCGCACAATCACGTCCGTGGCAGGCTTCCGGTACCAGATGGTCGTGGTCCAGATAGCGCAGCGGCTGATGCGAAAGGCGGTGTAAATCTTCGTCGCTTAAGCCAACGATGGCTTGTGCGGCCAGTAGCTCGTCCATCGCATCGGCGCGCATAATGTTGCCCAGGCGCGAGCGAATATCCGAAAGCCACGGCTGCCACGGTTCCAACAGTTCTATCTGCAACCACACGGTCAGCGCGATGGTGCTGTCCAGCGCGGCGCGAAATCCCAGGCGCGGATCGCTTTTGGCAACCATCTTGTCCGCCGTCAGATGCGTCAGCGTGTCGGGTTTCTTCGCCACCGGTTGATGACACAATTCGCAGTTGGCCTGTGGATGCGTATCGCTGCTGGTTAACCCATGCACCGGCTGCAGCTGTTGTTCTTCGTCATCAATAAACAGGCTTCCCTGCTCGTCAATAAACTTAATGCGCAGATGTCGGCTTTCCAGTAATTCCCGGGCAGACGGCGTCAGGCGAGCATCAGCGGGGAGATGAATTTCAGCCCCTTCGCTGAGCGTATGATTCGCTCTGAGCCATGCTTCGGTAATGAAATCCTTCATACATCCGCCTTAGCAGGACTGCCAGTTCGCAGGCCAGGCCACATACAGAAACTTCACCGTCGAGGGCGTACCAAATTCGATGCTGGAGCCTTTCGGGATAAACATCACGTCCCCGGCTTTAGCAATCATGGTTTCGCCTTCATGACGAACGTGCAGCTCGCCTTCCAGAATCATGTCGATTTCGTCGTAATTCAGCGTCCATGGGAAAAAGGCGTTATCCCACTGCATGAACCCGGCGGCCATGCTGCTACCGTCCTGGTCGGTCACCAGATCGGTTAACCCCACGCAGTGCGGCTGCGCGCCGTCAAAACGACCAAACTTCACGCTGCTGCCGTCGATGACTTTGACGCCGCCTTTGCCGGTGACCGAGTTAAAGCTCGGCTGCATTGCGCCCTGCTCCAGCGACTGTTTCTCCTTCATGACTTTGTCCATCAGTTGGGCAACCAGGCTTTCAGTAAACTGCCCTTCCGGTAGCTGTGCGATGATGGTTTCACGAATGCGTTGGCTTTCCGTTTTACTTTCGTCAACCGCAGCCAGTTTCGCAGCGGCTGCGCATGGCGTCGATTCATCGCATTCGCTGATGGTAACGCCCAGCAGCGCCGCAACTTCTCGCGCCTCCGGGGTGATGATGCTGGCGCGCAGAACAACCGACATTTCCTGTTCGCCGCGTGCGTGGGCCGCACGAATATCGTTAGCTGTGATGAGTTTTTTCACCTGCCCTTTCCTCCTTTTGGCTGAGCTCAGTCAGATAATCCACCAGGTGCTGCACGCTGCGCGGGTCATGGCTATTGAGCTCAAAAATCGGCTCCTGAAATCCCATTCCGCGAAGAAGTTGTCGCGTTGCGGCGACGTCGGCATCCGGCATGTCCATTTTGCTGATAACGGCGATGTGTCGTTTACTGGCGCCAATATCCAACAGCCCGGCAGGTAAGCGACTTTCTTTATCATTTGCCGCGTGTATATAAATCAACGTATCGACATCCTGCAGCGTGGTAATTAAGGCGTGATACCAGCGCGGATGGCTAAAATATTCCCCTGGCGTATCGATATCACCATTTTCATTAAACTCCACGGCCTGTGTTTTTCTGGCGAGGGAATAATTCCCCTGTAGCGCATTAAAGAGCGTTGTCTTCCCCGCCCCCACCGTACCGACAAACGCAATACGTTTCATCGCCGCCTCTGATTAACTTTTTGTCAGATTGCATAAAGTGAAATTTAATAACCGGCCCAGACCACTTACCGTCTGTAATAACGCCTCTTCTACCGCACCTACCGAGCCGTAGATAACAAGCGCACCGCTGAATCTATCGAGAAAGCCGATATGTACACCTGCCGCTTTCAGGGCTAAGTCACCGGCAATCATCGCGGTTTCGCCCGGCGTCAGCGTCATGATGCCGATGGCGCCTGCTTCGGGAACGCCGATCTTTTTCGCCAACTCCTCGCCGGGGTGCGCAATGAGATGCGCCAGCGTGACCTGTTTCCCCGGCACAAATTCCTGAATAATGCGTTCTTTTTCCATTGCTCACCGCCTCCTCTAAAACTGCCCTCATCGTGGCAATTTTTTGTCAGAGCAAATAACAAAATTCGGCAACCAGGTTTAAAAGGTGAAGTGGATCACTAAGAAAGGGAAAATAAAAAGGCGCGGGACAAACCCGCGCCGGAAATAAATCAAAGTGAAATTACAGCGGCTGCGTCTGCGCCTCAACCACCGCCAGCGCCACCATATTCACGATACGACGCACAGAGGCAATCGGTGTTAACACATGCACCGGTTTCGCCACCCCCATCAGGACTGGTCCTACGGTCACCCCTTCAGAGCTGGAGACGCGCAGCAGGTTATAGCTGATACGCGCCGCTTCCACGTTCGGCATAATCAGGATGTTCGCAGAACCTTTCAGCGGGCTGTCCGGCATCCGTTCGTTGCGGATGCTCTCCACCAGCGCTGCATCGCCGTGCATTTCGCCATCAATCATCAGCTCCGGTGCACGCTCGCGCACCAGCTCCAGCGTCTGACGCATTTTGCAGGCCGCCGCTGATTTGGACGAACCAAAGTTAGAGTGCGACAGCAGTGCCACCTTCGGCTCAATACCGAAGCGACGCACGGTCTCGGCCGCCATCACGGTGATTTCCGCGAGTTCGTCCGGGGTTGGGTCATCGTTAACGTAAGTATCGGCAATAAAGGTGTTGCCGCTTGGCAGCAGCAGTGCGTTCATCGCCCCGGCGGTATGAACGCCATCGCGATAACCGAAGATCTCCTGCACCACGCTGAAGTGTTCGTGGTAGTCACCGACGGTACCGCAGATCAACGCATCGGCTTCACCACGATGGACCATGATCGCGCCGATCACCGTCGTGTTGCTGATGACGGCTTTCTGCGCCTGTTCCTGGGTGATCCCGCGACGTTTCATGATCGCATAGTATTCGCTCCAGTACTCTTTGAAACGCGGATCGGATTCGTTGTTGACGATCTCAAAGTCCACACCCGGCTTAATTTGCAGGCCCAGTTTCTGGATGCGCATCTCGATAACGCTCGGACGACCAATCAGGATCGGCTTTGCCAGGCCTAAGGTGATCAGTTCCTGGGTTGCGTGCAGCACGCGAGCCTCTTCCCCTTCCGCCAGTACCACGCGTTTCGCATCGGCACGTGCCTGAGAGAAGATCGGCTTCATGAACAGGTTGGTTTTGTAGACAAACTCGGTGAGTTTATCGACGTAGGCATCGAAATCCTGAATCGGGCGTGTCGCCACGCCGGAGTCCATCGCCGCTTTGGCAACGGCGGGAGCAATCTTAACGATCAGACGCGGGTCGAACGGTTTTGGAATGATGTAATCCGGGCCAAAGCTCAGATCCTGGTCGCCGTAGGCGGAGGCAACCACTTCACTCTGCTCGGCGTGCGCCAGCTCCGCGATAGCGTGAACCGCGGCAAGCTTCATCTCTTCGTTGATCGCCGTCGCGCCGACATCCAGTGCCCCACGGAAGATGAACGGGAAGCAGAGCACGTTGTTGACCTGGTTAGGGTAGTCGGAACGACCCGTACAGATGATGGCATCTTCACGCACCGCTTTCGCCAGCGGCGGCAGAATTTCCGGTTCCGGGTTAGCCAGCGCCAGAATCATTGGCGCGCGCGCCATCTTCTTCACCATCTCCTGGGTCAGCACTTTCGGGCCTGAACAGCCGAGGAAGATATCCGCACCATCAATGACATCCTCCAGCGTGCGTTTACCGTCGTCTTCAACCGCATACGCCGCTTTGGTTTCCGCCATGTTTGGCTCGCGGCCTTTATAGATAACGCCTTTGGAATCACAGACCACAATGTTGTGCTTCTGCATACCCAGCGCCACCAGCAGGTTCATACAGGCGATAGCCGCAGCTCCCGCACCGGAAACGACCATGCGCACGTCGGAGAGATTTTTCTCCACTACGCGCAGACCGTTCAGAATCGCGGCGGTACTGATAATCGCGGTGCCGTGCTGGTCATCATGGAACACGGGAATGTTCATACGCTCGCGCAGTTTCTGCTCGATATAGAAACATTCCGGCGCTTTGATGTCTTCCAGGTTGATACCGCCGAAGGTCGGTTCCAGCGCAGCCACCACGTTGATGAATTTATCGGGATCGAGTTCATCCACCTCGATATCAAATACGTCGATACCGGCGAATTTCTTGAACAGAACACCCTTCCCTTCCATCACGGGTTTACCCGCCAGCGCACCAATGTTGCCAAGACCTAATACCGCTGTGCCGTTAGAGATAACGGCAACAAGGTTGCCACGCGCGGTATATTTGTAGGCCGCCAGCGGATCTTTTTCGATTTCCAGACACGGTGCAGCAACGCCTGGCGAATAGGCCAGCGCCAGATCGCGCTGCGTTGCCAGTGGCTTGGTGGGGGAAACCTGGATTTTACCCGGGACAGGGAACTCGTGAAAATCGAGGGCACTCTGTTTTAACTGCTCATCCATCTTCTTTTTCCTTTCACGTATCGGTCAAAAGGGTGACGTAAGCGATCCTGTTGCACACCCTGGTGTGCCGCCTAGTATCGCCGCAGGCCGCCACATAAACTTTGAAGGCTGCCAAACTCTCACCATCACACATTAAAAATTGTTATCAATTTATAACAGCCATGTTACCCGTCTCAAAAGCAATGCCGCCCCCGTCTGCTATGCTTTTTTGTTAAGTCCATCATGATTTTTCCAGAAGTGTGAACTAACGCACTCATCTAACTCTTTTATTTTCAAGGAGTAATTATTTATGAATCAGTTAGACGGCATCAAACAATTCACCACCGTGGTCGCAGACAGCGGCGATATCGAATCGATCCGCCACTATCAGCCGGAAGATGCGACCACTAACCCGTCGCTATTGCTCAAGGCCGCCGGGCTTGCGCATTTTAGTCATCTGATTGATGACGCCATTGCTTACGGTAAACAGCGCGGGAAAACCCAGGAGCAGCAGGTCACTGAAGCCAGTGACAAGCTGGCCGTTAATTTTGGTGCAGAAATTCTGAAAAGCATCCCCGGACGCGTCTCGACGGAAGTCGATGCCCGTCTCTCTTTCGATAAAGAAAAGAGTATTCACAAGGCCCGTCGTCTGGTTGACCTCTATCAGGAGCAGGGGATCGATAAATCTCGCATCCTGATCAAACTGGCATCGACGTGGGAAGGCATTCGTGCGGCAGAAGTGTTGGAAAAAGAGGGTATCCACTGCAACCTGACGCTGCTGTTCTCGTTTGCTCAGGCACGCGCCTGTGCCGAAGCGGGCGTGTTCCTCGTCTCGCCGTTTGTCGGACGCATCTACGACTGGTATCAGGCAAAACAGCCGATGGATCCGTACGTGGTCGATGAGGACCCGGGCGTCAAATCGGTCCGTAATATCTATGATTACTTTAAACAGCACCGCTACGACACTATCGTGATGGGGGCCAGCTTCCGCCGTACCGAGCAGATCCTCGCCCTGGCAGGCTGCGACCGCCTGACCATCTCCCCTAATCTGCTCAAAGAGCTGCAGGACAAAGAAGAGACGGTGATCCGCAAGCTGGTCCCGACCTCCACCGTTCTGCCAAAACCGAAAGCCATGACCGAAGCCGAGTTCCGCTGGGCACATAATCAGGACGCCATGGCCGTGGAAAAACTGGCGGAAGGCATCCGCCTTTTCGCCGTCGATCAGCGCAAACTTGAAGATCTTCTCGCCGCCAAACTTTAACCTTGCCACGGAGTGAACTATGTCCCGTAAAGAGCTAGCCAATGCCATTCGCGCCCTCAGCATGGATGCCGTGCAGAAAGCCAATTCCGGCCACCCTGGCGCGCCTATGGGCATGGCTGATATTGCCGAAGTATTGTGGAACGACTTCCTGAAGCACAACCCCAACGACCCCACCTGGTATGATCGCGACCGCTTTATTCTCTCTAACGGCCACGCCTCAATGCTGCTCTACAGCCTGCTGCATCTTTCCGGTTACGACCTGCCGATTTCCGAGCTGAAAAACTTCCGCCAGTTGCACTCCAAAACACCGGGTCACCCGGAGATTGGCTATACGCCAGGGGTGGAAACCACCACAGGACCGCTCGGTCAGGGGCTGGCGAATGCGGTCGGGCTGGCGATTGCCGAGCGCACGCTGGGCGCGCAGTTTAATCAGCCAGGACATGACATCGTTGACCATTACACGTATGTGTTTATGGGTGACGGCTGCCTGATGGAGGGGATTTCCCACGAGGTCTGCTCCCTTGCGGGCACGCTGGGGCTGGGCAAGCTGATCGGGTTTTACGATCACAACGGCATCTCCATCGACGGGGAAACCGAAGGCTGGTTTACCGACGACACGGCGAAACGCTTCGAAGCCTACCACTGGCACGTGGTGCATGAGATCGATGGCCATGACCCAGAGGCAGTGAAAAAAGCGATTCAGGAAGCGCAAAGCGTGAAGGACAAACCTTCCCTGATTATCTGCCGCACGGTTATTGGCTTCGGCTCACCAAACAAAGCGGGTAAAGAAGAGGCGCACGGCGCGGCGCTGGGTGAAGAGGAAGTGGCGTTAACCCGACAAAAACTGGGCTGGAAATACCCGCCATTTGAGATCCCAAAAGAGATCTACAAAGCATGGGATGCCCGCGAAACGGGTGAAAAGGCGCAGCAGTCCTGGAACGAGAAGTTTGCCGCTTACAAAAAAGCGCACCCTGATCTGGCTGCCGAGTTTTCCCGCCGCATGAGCGGTGGCCTACCGGAAGACTGGGACGATAGAACCCAGGCGCTGATTGAAAACCTGCAGGCCAACCCGGCGAAAATCGCCACCCGTAAGGCCTCGCAAAATACACTCAACGCCATTGGACCTATCCTGCCCGAACTGCTCGGTGGCTCAGCGGACCTCGCGCCCAGTAACCTGACGATCTGGTCTGGTTCAAAATCACTGAAAGAGGACATTGCCGGGAACTATATCCACTACGGCGTGCGCGAGTTCGGGATGACCGCCATTGCCAACGGCATCGCCCATCACGGCGGCTTCGTGCCCTACACCGCCACCTTCCTGATGTTTGTCGAATACGCCCGCAACGCGGCGCGCATGGCGGCACTCATGAAGGCGCGACAGATTATGGTTTATACCCATGACTCAATTGGTCTGGGGGAAGACGGACCAACGCACCAGGCGGTGGAACAACTGGCCAGCCTGCGCCTGACACCAAACTTCAGCACCTGGCGCCCATGCGATCAGGTGGAAGCGGCGGTCGGCTGGAAGCTGGCTGTGGAGCGCCATACTGGCCCGACAGCGCTGATCCTGTCACGCCAGAACCTGGCGCAAATTGAGCGCACACCAGAGCAGGTGAAAAACATCGCCCGCGGCGGTTACATTCTGAAAGACAGCGGTGGTAAACCGGACGTGATCCTGATTGCGACCGGTTCGGAGGTAGAAATCACGGTGAAAGCCGCCGAGAAGTTGACCGCCGAGGGTCATGCGGTGCGCGTGGTGTCATTGCCATCAACGGATATCTTTGACGCCCAGGATGAGGCGTACCGGGAATCAGTTCTGCCATCCAACGTTGCGGCTCGCGTGGCGGTAGAGGCCGGTATTGCCGACTACTGGTACAAGTACGTGGGACTGAAAGGGGCGATTGTCGGGATGCACGGATACGGTGAATCGGCGCCTGCCGATAAGCTGTTCCCGTATTTCGGCTTTACCGTTGAAAACGTGGTTGAGAAGGCGTTGAGCGTGCTTTAGTGCTGTTGCCGGGTAGCGCTGTCGCTTACCCGGCCTGCAAAACCATCGCGATTACGTCACCCGGCAAAAAGCTACCGCGTGATCCACAGCGTGGGCCAGGCGTCTGGTCTATTCCAGTTATCACAACTGGGCTCCTCGGCATAACGTACCAGGCGAAAACGCTGGCCGTCAAAACGCCAGCGTGTCTGGACACCACAATCTCCCAAACCACGTCCTAGCGCGAGCGTTGTCAGCTCGCGCGTCTTCTCATCGAAGCTGGCATTCATCAATTCCATTTCGCTGTCGTCACTAGACGGTGTAAAGGGCAGACGCAGCCTGACGCTGCGGGCGGTGAACGGTTTTTTACGTGATACCAGCCACGCCAGATCGACAGTGTTATAAGCCCCCGCCTCGCAGCTGACGATCAGCAGCGCTTTGTCATCGGTTAACGCGGTGACGCGCACTTCCCGGCGGTTAGGATCCAGCGAGCACTGATTGCTGTTCATCCGTCCGGTACCATAGTCCAGCAGATCGTTCAGTTCAGCGTGGGAGAGCGGCGTCGGTGTCGGATTGACGACCGTCACCTTTTTTAAAGCGGGAGCGGGTGGAACGCTTAACGGCGGATCATCACCTTTCTTGATCCACGCGGTTTCGCTCCCGACGCGCTTTTGCTGCGCATCAATGAACAGCAACGCGGCCTTAAGCCCGGTCAGTGAAATCACCTGCTTACCGCCGCGCAGGGTCAGGGACTTCCCTTCCTGGATGTTTTTCAGAAAAGCGGTAATGGTGGCGGCATCATCCGTTTTCAGATGCCAGGACGTGAGCTGCCAGTGCTGTTTATCCAGCTTAAGGGGAACGTTATCCAGCAGCAGACGGGGAGCAATATCCGGCTCTTTAACCGACGGGGCGTCAAGGCCGCCGAGATCGATACGCAGCGTTGCATCCGTTTTCGCCCCGGCGCTTCGGGTGAGCGTCATAACCAGACCACGGTGTTCACCCGTGTTGCGTGCCAGACAGAAATTCTGGTTATTGCAGGTCACCTGCCAGTCAGAAAATGCCTGCTGAGCAGGCGCAGCCCGCACCTGCGGCGCGAGAAGCACACAAAACAGAGAGAATAAAAAAACACTGTAGCGCATGAATGACACAATCCCGGAACGAAAACGCTTAACTGGGCAGTATCTTCGTGTTACCACCGGGGTTGCTCAATCGGATTTATCAGATATACCCGAAAAATCATCTACATCCGTTCGAAAGCAGTGTCCATCAGCCCGGTTGTTTGTAAATACTGCAGTAATATCACAGCTTTGCCATCCCTGATTTCGCCTGAACGCATCATCTCCAGCGCACGGGAAAAGGGGAGCTCCAGCACTTCGATATCTTCATCTTCGACACCACCGCCCCGGTGAGTCCGCTGCGCATCGCTGTATTCCGCAATGAAGAAATGCACAATTTCCGTTACGCCGCCTGGGGACATAAACAGCTCGAAGACCTTTTTGACCTCTCCCACTTCGAAGCCGGTCTCTTCAACGGCCTCTTTGCGGATACACACTTCCGGCTCGTCATCATCAAGCAGGCCAGCACAGGTCTCAATCAAACGGCCATCAGGGTTGCCATTAACCCAGGTGGCCACCCGGAACTGACGGATCAGCACCACGCTCTGCTTTTCACGGTTATAGAGCAAAATGGTTGCCCCGTTGCCGCGGTCATAGACCTCGCGTTTGTGGCGGATCACTTCACCGTTGTTACGTGTAAGATCATAGGTGATGTTACGCAGGACAAAGTAGTTTTCAGAGAGAATTTTGTCTTTGATAACGTCAATTTTCAGGGTCATACGGGCTCCACGGCACAATGAGTCGTCCTATACTACGCCGTGGCTCCCGCTTTGTCGCCCACCGGTTAATGATGTTTCGACGCGCCACCCCCAAGCCAGTCGAGCATTCCTTGCGCCGCATGACGCCCTTCCGCCATCGCGGTCACCACCAGATCCGCCCCACGCACCGCATCGCCACCAGCGAAGATTTTCGGGTTGGTCGTCTGGTAACGATAGCGACTCTCTACCGAGGCCACTATTCGCCCCCAGTCATCTGTTTCGACACCCTGCGCCTGCAGCCACGGCATCGCGTGTGGGTTAAAACCAAACGCCATGATCACGGCATCAGCAGGCATCACAAACTCACTGCCCGCCACCGGAACAGGTCGACGCCGTCCCTGCGCATCCGGTTCGCCGAGTTCGGTACGCAGCATCCGGATGCCATTGACCTTGCCGTCTTGATCAAGCGTCAATTCAACTGGCTGGACGTTAAATTCAAATGCGGCGCCCTCTTCTTTGGCATTCTTCACCTCTTTCTTCGAGCCCGGCATATTGACCTCATCCCGACGATAGGCGCAGGTGACTTTCGCCGCACCGTGGCGTAACGCAGTGCGGACGCAGTCCATCGCCGTGTCTCCCCCACCAAGCACCACGACGTTTAACCCGTGAGTATCAATAAACGGTTCACTGTCCGTCGCCTCCAGCCCCATAACATGGCGCGTGTTACCCACAAGGAAAGGCAACGCGTCATAGACGCCTGGCGCGTCTTCATGCGGGATCCCCGCTTTCATGGAGCGATAGGTTCCCACGCCAATAAACAGCGCATCAAAGTCGTCCTGCAACTGAGACATCGACACATCCTGGCCCACCTCGCAGTTCAGCTCGAAGCGGATCCCCATCGCGGTAAATATCTCTCTGCGTCGCGCGAGCAGTGATTTGTCGAGTTTGAATGCCGGGATACCAAAGGTCAGCAAACCACCAATTTCCGGATGCCTGTCATAAACCGTCACGCTGACACCATTACGCACCAGCACATCAGCACAGGCCAGCCCGGCAGGCCCTGCCCCGATAATCGCAACCCGCTTGTCCACCGGAACAATACCGCTCATATCCGGTCTCCAGCCCATCGCCAGCGCCTGGTCAGAAATATAGCGCTCAATGTTTCCAATGGTGACTGATCCCGCGTCATCGCGCAGCGTGCAGGCTCCTTCACATAATCGGTCCTGCGGACAGACGCGCCCCGTAATTTCGGGTAAACAGTTGGTCTGATGAGAAAGCTCAACAGCACCCGCAATATCCCCCGCATTGAGGCGCTCAATCCACTGCGGGATGTGGTTGTGCAGCGGACAAGTCCACTCGCAGATGCTGTGCTCTCCGCATTTCAGGCATCGCGATGCCTCACGACTGGCCTGTGCAGCCCGGAACGGCAGGTAAATTTCGTTAAAATGGTTAACGCGTTCTGCGACTGTAAGCTTGTCAGGTTCGCCGCGTGGCGGGGTCGTTTGCATCCGCTGCAGTTTGGTTTGCGAAATAACCTCTCTGACAGCCTCCGCATGCCAGGGCTGCGCCTCCAGGCTGGCAGTGCGCTGTCGGCGCGATTTGGCCAGGTTATCCAGCACGGCAGACGTCGCCAGCGAAAGGACATCTGCCGGGCAATTTTCAATACAGGCCGGGCCTTGTGGGCGCGTCAGGCAGAGATCGCATTTATTCGCCGATGCCTTCACACTGCCGTTTTCAAGCGGAGTGACGATAATGTCCATCGTACCAAACGGGCAAGCCACCACGCAGGCTTTACAACCGATGCATTTTTGTTGATTCACCTGTACGCTGTCATCGCATTTGCTGATGGCGCCGTTTGGGCAGCTTTGCGCGCAGGGTGCAGCTTCACAATGATGGCAGGTAACGGGGCTTCTCTTCTCGCCAGATTTCAGGACCGTGATACGAGGATGAAAATGGCGCTCGCTCAGGACATGCTGCTCACCATTGTGTGCCATCACGCAAGCCACTTCGCAGGCCCGACACCCAATGCATTGCTGGCTGTTAGCCATAATAAAACGATTCATAACCACACCTGTTTTTGGTTCAATAACCTTATTCTTTGTATGAATATGGTATTTACGCATTACGGCGCGATCGGGCAATGTTCAAATGCCCAGGACGCCAAACTATTTCCAGTGAACCTGTGGCAGATCAATTTTATTCAGAGGGCCGTTCTGTGACCGTTAAACGACCTGTTTCCGGAAGCCTGGCCTGGGCTTTCTTTTCGATCATTGCGTTATCCGTTCTGACCAGCAGCGTCGCACTGCTGACGCTGACCAGTAGCCAGCGTGATGCCGAAGCCATCAACATCGCAGGTTCACTGCGTATGCAGAGCTACCGGCTGGGCTATGAGATGCAGGGCAACAGCCCGTCTCTGGCGGCGCATCGCGAAAACTGGCAGAAGACATTAAGCGCCCCGGCATTAGAAAAGTTGAACCGCTGGTATGTACCGGACAACGTGAAACAGCGTTATCAGCAACTGCATGTCGCCTGGCTGGAGATGGATAAGCGCATCGCGCAAGGCGACATCGCGTGGTATCAAAGCCACATTGAAGATTTTGTCGGCCGTATTGATGCCTTTGTGCTTGCCCTCCAGCACTACACCGAACATAAAATCCAGACGGTGACCCTGCTCTCTCTGGCTGGCGCGCTTGGGATCCTGCTACTGACGCTGTTTACCCTGCGACGCATCCGTCGTCAGGTGGTGCTACCGCTTAACAATCTTGTCGCGGCAAGCGAACGGATTGAGCGAGGGGAATTTGAGACCCCAGCCCCGGATACCGCACTGCCAAATGAACTGGGCCAACTCTCCCGCGCCTTCAACCATATGTCGGCCGAGTTACATACCCTCTATCGTTCGCTGGAAGCCTCGGTGGCGGAAAAAACGCGACATTTGCATGAAGCCCATCAGCAGCTCGAAATGCTGTTCAAATGCTCTCAGGCGCTGAATACCGGCCAGATAGACAGCCTGTGTTTCCGGCATATCCTGCAGATCGTCCATGAATATACGCAGATGAATTATCTGGAATTACGCACCAGCGACGACTGGCGGTTATGTGAAGGAACAGAAACAAGCGGTATTCCACTGCAAAACCTGCCGGTACTGATGCAGGATACGCTGTATGGTGAGTTGCGCTGGCAAAGTGAGACGGACAGTGTTCCTCTCCCACTGATGAGAAGTGTGGCGACGATGCTCGGACGCGGGCTGTACTTTAACGAGGCGCAAAAACATTACCAGCAACTGCTGCTGATGGAAGAGCGCGCAACCATCGCCCGCGAACTCCATGATTCGCTGGCACAGGTGCTGTCGTATCTGCGTATCCAGCTCACGCTGCTGAAACATGCGGTGCCGCAGGACAATGCCCCGGCTCAGACCATCATCACCGACTTTTCCCGCGAGCTTAACAATGCCTGGCATCAACTGCGCGAGCTGCTCACCACCTTCCGCCTGACGCTCAACCACGCGAATTTACCTGCGGCACTCCAGGAGTCTCTCGACGTTCTGCAGAGCCAGACACAGGCGAAGCTGCATCTTGACTGTCGCCTCTCCTCGCTGGCGCTGGATGCCCAAAAGCAGGTGCATCTGTTGCAGATCGTGCGCGAGGCCGTGTTGAACGCCATTAAGCACGCGCAGGCCAGCGAGATCACCGTAAGCTGCGTGACCTCCGTGGATGGCACGCACAGTGTCAGCATTCGTGACAACGGCATCGGGATTGGCGAAGCCAGCGAACCAGCGGGACACTACGGGTTGAATATTATGCGTGAACGCGCGCAACGGCTCGGAGGAATGCTGCACTTTTCTCAGCCGCAAAACGGCGGCACGCTGGTCAGCGTGACGTTCCCGGTGCCCACGCCGTTAACCGGTAAATAACGGTAAAGGGGGAAGCGCAGGAAAAAGCGCATGATAATTTACATTATCTCCTTTATTTCTCCACGTTTGGTCTTCGTCTTGCCGCTAAAGTGATGCAGGCAATAAACAATAATGACGTGCAGCAAAACGAGGTCACTTTTTCATGGCGAATTTTTTCATCGATCGCCCCATTTTTGCCTGGGTACTGGCCATTCTGTTATGTCTGACAGGTGTCCTGGCGATTACGTCACTTCCTGTCGAGCAATATCCCGATCTGGCACCACCTAACGTACGCGTCACCGCCAACTATCCAGGAGCATCCGCACAGACGCTGGAAAATACCGTGACACAGGTTATCGAACAGAACATGACGGGTCTGGATAACCTGATGTACATGTCCTCGCAAAGCAGCGCGACAGGTCAGGCGACGGTCACACTGAGCTTTACCGCTGGCACTGATCCCGATGAAGCCGTACAGCAGGTGCAAAATCAGTTGCAGTCGGCCATGCGTAAACTGCCTCAGGCGGTGCAGAACCAGGGTGTGACCGTGCGTAAAACCGGTGATACCAACATTTTGACTATCGCGTTTGTCTCCACTGATGGCTCCATGGATAAGCAGGATATTGCGGACTATGTTGCCAGTAATATTCAGGACCCCATCAGCCGAATTAACGGCGTAGGCGATATCGACGCTTACGGTTCACAATACTCAATGCGCATCTGGCTCGATCCCAACAAGCTCAACAGCTACCAGATGACCGCAACCGATGTAACGGATGCTATCAAAGCCCAAAACGCCCAGATTGCCGTGGGGCAGTTAGGAGGCACACCTTCCGTAGATAAACAAGCCCTGAATGCCACCATCAATTCGCAGTCACTGCTTCAGACCCCGGAGCAGTTCCGCGACATTACCCTGCGTGTGAATCAGGATGGCTCGGAAGTGCGTCTTGGCGATGTCGCCACGGTGGAAATGGGTGCGGAGAAGTACGACTACCTGAGCCGCTTTAACGGCAATCAGGCCTCGGGTCTGGGGATTAAACTGGCCTCCGGCGCCAATGAAATGGCCACAGCGAAACTGGTGTTAGATCGGCTGGATGAGCTTTCACAGTATTTCCCGCACGGGCTGGAATATAAAGTCGCCTATGAAACCACCTCCTTCGTCAAAGCCTCGATTAAAGATGTGGTGAAGACCCTGCTGGAAGCGATCGCGCTGGTGTTCCTGGTCATGTACCTGTTCCTGCAAAACTTCCGCGCAACGCTGATCCCAACCATCGCCGTCCCTGTCGTCCTGCTGGGGACCTTTGCGGTGCTTTACGCGTTTGGCTACAGCATTAACACCCTGACGATGTTTGCGATGGTGCTGGCAATCGGCCTTCTGGTGGATGATGCCATCGTGGTGGTCGAAAACGTCGAGCGAATAATGAGCGAGGAAGGCCTTTCCCCGCGCCAGGCCACGCGCAAATCCATGGGTCAAATTCAGGGGGCGTTAGTCGGTATTGCGATGGTGCTGTCGGCGGTCTTTATCCCGATGGCCTTCTTTGGCGGCACCACCGGAGCGATCTACCGCCAGTTCTCGATAACCATCGTCTCGGCAATGGTGCTCTCCGTGCTGGTCGCATTGATCCTCACTCCCGCACTCTGTGCCACAATTCTGAAGCCGCTGCACAAAGGGGAACATCACGGCCAAAAAGGGTTCTTCGGCTGGTTTAACCGGATGTTCAACCGCAATGCCGCACGATATGAATCTGCCGTGGGGCGAGTACTTCACCGCAGCCTGCGCTGGATGATGATTTACGTGGTGCTGCTCGGCGGCATGGTCTGGCTGTTCCTGCATCTGCCGACCTCATTCCTGCCGATGGAAGACCGAGGAATGTTCACCACCTCGGTGCAGCTCCCGAGTGGTGCAACGCAGCAGCAGACACTAAAAGTGGTTCAGAAAGTGGAGCAGTACTTCTTCACTAAAGAGAAGGATAACGTTGTATCGGTCTTCTCCACCGTGGGCTCTGGCCCGGGCGGAAACGGGCAGAACGTCGCCCGTATGTTTGTCCGCCTGAAAGACTGGGATGAGCGCGATACGAAAACCGGAACCTCCTTTGCCATTATTGAGCGCGCGACGAAAGCCTTTGCACATATCAAAGAAGCACGCGTCTTTGCCAGCAGTCCACCGGCGATCAGCGGGCTGGGCAGTTCCGCCGGGTTTGATATGGAGTTGCAGGATCACGCCGGCGCTGGCCACACGGCACTGATGGCGGCACGCGATAAGCTCTTAGAGCTGGCAGGGAAAGACGCCGGTCTGACCCGCGTTCGTCATAACGGTCTTGATGACAGTCCGCAGCTCCAGGTGGATATCGATCAACGTAAGGCGCAGGCGCTGGGCGTCTCAATCAACGACATCAACGACACCCTGCAAACGGCGTGGGGCTCAAGCTATGTGAATGACTTTATGGATCGCGGCCGCGTGAAAAAAGTGTATGTACAATCCGCCGCGCCGTTCCGCATGTTGCCGAATGACATTAACCGCTGGTTTGTCCGTAATAATACCGGCGGTATGGTGCCGTTCTCCGCTTTTGCCTCCTCACACTGGGAGAGCGGTTCACCACGTCTGGAGCGCTATAACGGCTATTCTGCAGTTGAAATCGTTGGGGAAGCTGCACCGGGCGTCAGCACAGGTACCGCCATGGATGCCATGGAAAAACTGGTGCAACAGCTACCTGCAGGTTTTGGTCTGGAGTGGACAGCCATGTCATACCAGGAGCGGCTCTCAGGAGCACAGGCTCCCGCGCTTTACGCGCTTTCATTGCTGGTCGTCTTCCTCTGCCTTGCCGCATTGTATGAAAGCTGGTCAGTCCCGTTCTCGGTCATGCTGGTGGTTCCCCTTGGGGTCATCGGCGCACTACTGGCAACCTGGATACGCGGCCTGGAGAACGATGTTTACTTCCAGGTGGGGTTACTCACCGTTATCGGTTTGTCGGCGAAAAACGCCATTCTGATTGTTGAGTTCGCTAACGAGATGAATGCTAAAGGTCACGAACTGATGGCTGCCACGCTGCACGCCTGTCGCCAGCGCTTACGCCCAATCCTGATGACGTCGCTGGCGTTTGTTTTCGGTGTACTTCCGATGGCAACCAGCACAGGCGCAGGCTCCAGCAGTCAGCATGCGGTAGGTACAGGCGTCATGGGGGGCATGATTTCGGCGACCATCCTGGCCATTTATTTTGTTCCCTTGTTCTTTGTGCTGGTACGTCGTCGTTTCCCGCTGAAAGAACGTCCCGAGTAACGTATAGACATAAAAAAGGCGGCTTTTTTTTAGCCGCCTTTTTATTGTGTGATTCATTCACACTATGATTATTTTACTTATTTAAGTGCTCTTGCAATTCTTACTGAATGTCATTTACGAAGCATGCCTTCGATAAAATCTTTCCAGTTCCCCAGTTCACGTTCAATCATAACAACCTCTCTTATTATTATGCGCATTCTACGAAAACGTATCATCATTGTGAAGACAATTTAACCAATTGCTGTGATTATACCCCGCCACTGTCAGAGAATTATGATAAATATGAACGGAGAACCTTAAATTTTTTGTGACGGCAAGCAATATTTAGAAATAACCATACAAGCAGGTGAGTTTTATTTTACTTACTGAGTTTATTGGCAATTTAAACTTTATGGGCATCTATGCTTAAATGATGAAAGAATATTCAGCGTACAAGTGTGAGTTGAATTAAGATGATGAGTAAATTAAGACAATTCTTGAATGTGTTATATTCTGCTTAAGGATATATCTTCGAATTTATTGAACATTTTATCACCACAGGAACAAAAGGATTCACCATGGTTGTGATGTACGGCATTAAAAACTGCGACACCATCAAAAAAGCCCGCCGCTGGCTGGACGCGAACAACGTGGAGTACCGCTTCCATGATTACCGTGCCGATGGACTTGATGCAGAATTTCTGCATAACGCCATCAAAGAACTGGGCTGGGAAGCCCTGCTGAATACACGCGGCACCACCTGGCGTAAGCTGGATGAATCTCTCCGCGCTGGCATCGTTGATGGCGACAGCGCAGCAAAACTGATGCTCGACATGCCAGCAATTATCAAACGCCCATTGCTCTGCGCGCCCGGGCAGCCTATGCTGCTGGGTTTCAGTGAAACCCTTTATTCCGACTTTTTTCGTTGAGGTGTAGTTTATGTCATGCCCGGTCATTGAGCTGACTCAGCAGCTTATTCGCCGTCCTTCCCTTAGCCCGGACGACGCAGGTTGTCAGGCATTAATGATTGAGCGCCTGCGTGCCATCGGTTTTACCGTCGAACGCATGGATTTTGGCGATACCCAGAACTTCTGGGCGTGGCGTGGTCAGGGCGAAACGCTGGCCTTTGCCGGGCATACTGATGTCGTTCCCGCAGGTGATGCGGATCGCTGGATTAACCCGCCATTTGAACCGACCATCCGCGATGGCATGCTGTTTGGTCGCGGTGCAGCAGACATGAAAGGCTCCCTGGCTGCAATGGTCGTGGCAGCAGAGCGTTTTGTTGCCCAGCATCCGAACCATAAAAACCGTCTCGCATTTTTAATCACCTCAGATGAAGAAGCCAGTGCCCATAACGGTACCGTGAAGGTTGTTGAAGCACTGATGGCGCGAAACGAGCGTCTCGACTACTGTCTGGTCGGAGAGCCGTCCAGTACCGAAGTGGTGGGGGATGTCGTCAAAAATGGTCGCCGTGGCTCGCTGACCTGTAACCTGACCATTCACGGGGTTCAGGGGCATGTTGCTTATCCGCATCTGGCCGATAACCCGGTCCATCGCGCTGCGCCGATGCTGAACGAACTGGTGGCGATTGAGTGGGACAAAGGTAACGAGTTCTTCCCGCCGACCAGTATGCAGATTGCGAACCTCAAAGCAGGAACCGGCAGCAACAACGTAATCCCGGGTGATTTCTTCGTCCAGTTTAACTTCCGCTTCAGCACTGAACTGACCGATGAGATGATCAAAGCGCGTGTCGTCGCTCTGCTGGAGAAATATAACCTGCGCTACACCGTGGACTGGTGGCTTTCCGGTCAGCCGTTCCTGACGCAGCGTGGCAAACTGGTGGATGCGGTAGTGAACGCCATCGAGCACTATAATGAAATTAAGCCACAACTGCTGACGACGGGTGGCACCTCTGACGGACGCTTTATCGCCCGCATGGGCGCCCAGGTTGTCGAACTGGGACCAGTGAACGCGACCATTCATAAAATCAATGAGTGTGTGAATGCCGCAGATTTGCAACTGCTGGCCCGTATGTATCAACGCATTATGGAGCAACTCGTCGCCTGACGAACGCTCTGAGAGGAATAGCGAATGGATTGGCTTTCAAAATACTGGTGGATTCTGGTGTTAGTTTTTCTGGTCGGCGTGTTGCTTAACGTGATTAAAGATCTTAAGCGCGTTGACCATAAAAAATTTCTCGCTAACAAGCCGGATCTGCCACCACACCGTGATTTTAACGACAAGTGGGACGATGACGACGACTGGCCGAAGAAGGACCAGAAGAAGTAATCAGTCTGTATCCCCTCTCCTGAGGAGAGGGGATAACCTCACATAAACTCTACAATATCGTCATCAGCCGGCTTACCGCCGCTGAGCGCCTCATCAAAATAGTGCTTCGGTACGGTATAGCGCAGATGGTCGAGCGCAAACTGTATACTGCGATCGTCAATGGCATGCCCCAGATCGTCAACGATATCCAGCGTCACATCCCCACCTTCGCGAATCAGCGCTTCCTGAGCGGCAACCGCATGCGAGAGCTCAATCACCCGGTCTTCACCACCGTGGATCAAGTGGATCGTCGTCTGCGTGGTGGCGCTCGTCGGTAACGTCGCAAAACGGCCATTAAACGCAATCACGCGTGACACCAGACCCGGTTGCGCTTTTACGCTTTCCAGCGACATGATTGACCCCTGCGAGAAGCCAATCAGCGCAGTGGCATCTGCTCCCACGCCGCTCTGCTGCTGCCAGTAGCGTACGATATCAATAAACGCTGGCATGACGGCGTCAATGCGAGCCTGACGATTCTCTTCTGTCACGCCCTGAACAGAGAACCACTGGCGTCCGTTTGGACCACATGGCTCTATGCCACCGATGCTGATAATCAAGGCATCCGGGAAAACAGGTGCAAACCAACTGCCAATCTGGCCCATGTTGACGGCATTATCACCAACACCATGAAACAGAAGCAGTAACTGTTTAGCCGGTTTGTCAGGGCTTTGAACAACAAAATGGTCATGTTTCATGGTGATCTCCTTAATAGATGACCTGGATTCTACGCCTCCCGGCGGGAATGACCATGCCACTTTACTGAAGAAGTCATTGAAAAAATTGCCATTGCAAAATAGCGTCTTTCAGCTGCTGACAGCGCGCTTTATCCAGCTTTTCAAGCGCTTGTACCGTTTCGCTGCGAAGCTTTGCCAGCAACGCTTTTCGCCCAAGGTCATCCGTCTTCCCAGCCATTTTATCGCGCAGTGCCGGGAGAGGCATGTCCACACTCAGCAGCAGACGCGTTAGCGCAGCGACGGAGGTCGAAAAGGCCCGATGCGCAAAGGCAAACCCGGCCAGCTCCAGCCAGTCGTCATTATTAAGGGTAGCTTCCCAGCCATCTTCCACTGGGATCTTTTCACCGTTCCAGGCCGATAACACCCGCGCATCGCGCTTCAGACGCAGTTGCGCCTGCTCACACAACTGATGCCCCGCCTTGCTCAGCGGCAGCAACGCCATTGCGGTAAAACAACCACTGCTGGCTTCACGATGGCTACCCATCCGCACCAGCACAAACCCGCATTGCTGCCAGAAATGCCATAGTTCATCGGTATAGCCAAAACTCACTGACAGATAATCCTCGCCACTGGCGTTGCGAATCAGCGCCTGACCGATGCCCTCCCGCTGGCGATAAGGATGTACAGCAATGCGAGTCACCCGTCTGCCTTTGAGCGTCGCCGCCAGTGGTGATCCGCCGTGGGCCGCCAGAGACTGTGCCACCAGGTTCCCACGAGGACGCCGATACCCCGCCCAGACGGCGCGGCTAAGCTCGGGTGATAACCCGCCTTCATCCACCAGCCAGAGCGCCCCGGCGATATCAGAGTCTGTCTGGGCGATGGCAAAATGCTGCCCGGGAGCGTCCATCATGCGGCGTAAATCAAGCGGTGAGGTGCGATAGTGAGCCGCACAGAGTAGCTCGTAAACGCCTGTCGCAAGTGCCGGTTGGCGTTCCCACGCCTCCGGTTCCAGAGAGGTCAAACGCACCTCGCCTTCCGGGCGGTGATCGAGAAGCGTATCGTCAAAAAGCAGTGCGCTGGCGACGACTCGCTCAAGCGGGCAGCCCGCAGCCCAGCGAATCGGTACAGATAAGCTGAAACGCTGCAATCCGGTAAACCGGGCGCAGAATTTTAATAAGAACCCTCTCCCCGTCCCTTCGTAACCCTGAACCGTCGTGGTCAACAACACGCGAGGAAAACGCAATACCAACTTTTCAAGTAGTGGGCCGGGGATCGCGGCGGCTTCATCGACAATTAGCCAGTCGGCCTGCAACGAAGAGGCCAGCAGCGCATCCGGGGCCATAAAATTGAAATGCTCTCCTGCAAAACGGGCGAGAACATCCGTCGCTCCCTTCGCTGGGGCGGTGACCACAGCGCTGCCCGCAATGCGATTCAGCAACATTCCCGCCAGAGCTGACTTTCCGCGCCCGCGCGCGGCGGTGACGGCCACGATGCCAGGCGACATCCCCTCAAGGACATTGAGGATCTCAGCCTGCTCGCGTTGCGGTCCCCCGCTGGCAGGCTGCCAGTCGGGTGCGTCGGGAAAAGGAGGAAGCGATAAAGGGTGCCCCTGAAGCCAGACAATCGCATCGGGATCGGCGGCAATGGTCCGGCAAAAATGGCGTACAAAATGCGGTGTGGCTATCGCTTCGGCACTATCGCTCCAGCGCAGGGAATCGTGATCGGGATGTTCAGCCCAGTGCGCGAGCGGCGGAACCCTCAGTACCAGAAGACTTCCGGCACTCAGCGTTCCGCTCAGAGCCGCAAAGGCGGAGACATCGAACCCAGTGCAGGCGTCAAAAATAGCATGCCGGAACTCGCGTCCCAGCAGGCTACTGATGGCTTTTGATGGCTGTTCGTCCAGCCACACCCAGTCTCCAGGTAAAGTCTCTCGCAGGGCCACAGCCTGCGATAACGTCCATTGCTCATCACCGCTCAGCACCACCAGCCGACGTTGACCAGTGCGCTCAAGCTCGCTGATCAACTGCTCAAACGACGCCATTACATCGCTTTGCCGAAAGTATTACACTGCGCCGGATCGCCACTGTCGAAACCGCGTTTAAACCAGCTGTATCGTTGTTGCGATGTACCGTGAGTGAAACTGTCCGGCACCACGCGCCCCTGGCTCTGTTGCTGAAGTCGGTCGTCGCCAATCGCCTCAGCGGCGTTTAGTGCCTCTTCAAGGTCACCGGACTCCAGAACCCCCTGCTGCTGCATGCTGTGGCCCCAGACGCCGGCAAAGCAGTCTGCCTGCAGCTCCATTTTTACCGAAAGGCGGTTAACTTCAGCCTGCGAGGCATTTTGCTGAAGCTGCCGCACTTTAGGTTCAATCCCCAGCAGCTTTTGCACATGATGGCCGACTTCATGCGCAATCACGTAGCCCTGAGCAAAATCACCGTCAGCACCAAGCTTACGTTTCATGTCATCGTAGAAAGAGAGATCGATATAAACGGTGCCATCTGCCGGGCAGTAGAACGGCCCCATCACTGATTGACCGGTACCGCATCCGGTACGGGTTGCACCGCGGTACATCACCAGCTTCGGTTGCTGATAGGAACGCCCCATCTTCTCGAACAACTGACCCCAGGTGTCTTCTGTTGTGGCGAGGATAACGGAGGTAAATTTAGCCGCTTCATCTTCATTTGGGCTGATGGAGCGCTGAGAATGTTGCTGCTGTTGCAACGGCTGACCGGTCATTAAACCGGTGAGATCGACCCCGTAATACCCCGCGACCAGCACCACAATCAGCAGAATGATTCCGCCCTTCCCGCTGGGTAAGCGGAAGCCGGGCCCGCCCATGGAAGGACCGCCACCGCCATCACTGCGTCTGTCTTCTACATTGTCACTTTCACGACGCCCTTGCCAGCGCATAAACACCTCGAACTATTCCATTAATAATAGCTATGATCGTAGGCGGTTAACGGCAAGATTACCATAGGAAACAAAGGTAAGACGCCAAAGGATGCAAACATCCTTTGGCAACTGAGGGAGTTAGTCGAGCTTAACGCCTAAACGGTGAGCAACGGCTTCGTATGCTTCAATCAGGCCACCCAGGCTCTGACGGAAACGGTCTTTGTCCATTTTATCCAGAGTTTCTTTATCCCACAGACGGCTGCCGTCTGGTGAGAACTCGTCGCCCAGCACGACTTCACCTTTGAACAGGCCAAACTCCAGCTTGAAGTCGACGAGGATCAGACCCGCGTCATCAAACAGTTTTTTCAGCACGTCGTTGGCTTTGTAGGTCAGCTCTTTCATACGCGCCAGGTTCTCTTTATTCACCCAGCCGAAGGTTTCGCAGTAAGAATCATTGACCATCGGGTCGTGCATGGCATCATTTTTCAGGAACAGGTCGAACAGCGGTGGATTCAGCTCGATACCTTCTTCAATGCCCAGACGCTTCACCAGGGAGCCCGCGGCACGGTTACGAATAACGCACTCAACCGGAACCATATCCAGTTTTTTCACCAGACATTCCGTATCGGACAGCAACGCTTCCATCTGAGTCGGGATACCCGCTTCGGCCAGTTTGGTCATAATGAAGTGGTTGAACTTGTTGTTCACCATGCCTTTACGATCGAACTGCTCAATGCGTGCGCCATCCCCTGCTGACGTATCATTGCGGAACTCGAGCACCAACAGATCCGGGTTTTCCGTGCTGTATACGGTCTTCGCTTTGCCACGATACAACTCAGCTTGCTTCTGCATCTTCATTACTCCTGGTGTGATGATTTGTGTTCAAAACTGGGGATATTATGCCACGCACACGTTTGCGTAGCACTAAAATAAAAAGGGCTGGATTAACCAGCCCTCATATTTATTTGCTGAATGCCGCTTGGAAGACAGCGACCAGCGCATCGTTCTGCGACTGGGTCAGCGTGTGACCTTTCGGATCGATAAACTGCAGACTACTGCGGTTATCGAGGTCACCTACCTGAATCTTGTAGTCACCGGAGGCAAGCTGAGGATCTTTAGCGCCCAGTTCCTGCCACGCGCTGTCAGACAGCGGCTTATACGTTGCCGTGATGCTACCCGTAGAACGCGTGCTGTCGGTCACTTTCATGCCCACTTTTTCCAGCGTCGCTGGCAGACGCTGCCAGGTCTGGTTAAACGGTGCACGAACAACCAGCATTGGCAGACCGGTATCATCCGCACCGCTCTGAACGTCGAACGTCACGCCGTTGCGGCTCTGCGCTGCGTTGGCGGCATCAGTCGCGGTCTTATCCAGACCCGCAGCAATCACGTTCAGCATTTCGGTGCTGTAACGCTGCAGGGATGACGCATCTGCAACTGGTTTGCCCGCCTGTTCCAGGTTCAACAGCTTAACGTTAACCGCCTGCTGATAACCTTGTGGTTTAACGGAGACTTGATAACGACCACGATACTGCTGATCTTCATCCAGACGGTTCCATTCGATCCAGTCGGTGGTTAACGTCTGGCTGGCGTCATCACGTTTATCAATGGTGTAGTTCTTCGACTGAATGACGCTCACCACCTGCGGCCACAGGGTGCTACCGCGCGCGCTCTCAACCATCAGAGACGCCGTATCACCAGTGAACTGAGTACGCGCCCCGTTTACCAGCGCCAGAGGCTGTGCTGGTGGACGAATATCAAGCGCTTTACCGACCAGGCCGCTGCCGTTGGTCACGGGGATATTATAATCGCCGTTCTGAATCGGCAGGATCATACCAGCCGGTGCGTGAAGTTCAGCAAGCGGGGTCGCATCCAGATAGGATTCATCACCGCTCACCTGGCGCTTGTAGCGCGAGTCTGAACTACAGGCAGCGAGCAGCATAACAAGCGAAACACTCGCAACCTTCGCCAGGCGCGACTTCTGTACTGAATAAGCCATCAAATCTCCCTAAACTTTACAGCAAACCGGCATGCTTCAGCGCTGCCTTAACGATTTCACGACCATGGTCGGTAATCGGTGTCATTGGCAGACGCAGCGTATCGGTTGCTACAAGTCCCAACTCCTTACATGCCCATTTCACAGGGATCGGATTGGGTTCGACAAATAATTTATTGTGCAACGGCATCAGACGCTGATTAATGACACGCGCTTCATCAAAGTGACCCGCTGCTGCCAGTTTGCACATTTCAGCCATATCGCGCGCCGCAACGTTTGCCGTTACGGAGATCACGCCATGACCACCGAGCTGCATAAAGTCCAGCGCGGTCGCATCATCACCACTCAACAGGATAAAGTCGTCTGAAACCAGCTCTTTGATCTGATGAACGCGGCTTAAGTTCCCTGTCGCCTCTTTAATACCGATAATATTTTTTACTTCCGCGAGACGACCAACGGTTTCCGGCAGCATATCGCAGCCAGTACGGGACGGCACATTATACAGAATTTGTGGCAAGTCAGTATGTTCAGCGATGGCTTTGAAGTGCTGGAACAAACCTTCCTGAGTAGGACGGTTGTAGTAAGGGGTTACCGTCAGACAGCCCACAATGCCGCTGTCATTAAAACGTTTGGTCAGACTGATAGCTTCTGCGGTTGCATTAGCTCCTGTCCCCGCGATGACAGGAATACGTCCGTCAGCCAGTTCCAGGGTCAGCATGACCACATCGCCGTGCTCTTCGTGGCTCAGCGTTGCAGATTCACCGGTAGTCCCTACCGAAACGATCGCCGAGGTTCCATTGGCGACATGGTAATCAATCAGCTTCTTCATGCTTGACCGGCAGACATTACCTTTTTCATCCATCGGTGTTACAAGCGCGACAATACTTCCCGTGAACATGAGCCATCCTCTGTGCGAACAAGAGTCTCAATGGTACGTTTGGAACTGTAATAAAAGCAAGCGACCTGAGGCCCTCAGGCGGTTGTATGCATGTTTTTTTTATGCTTTCCTTAGGAAGACTTAACCATGCAAAGGAAGAACAGGTTTGACAACCTCATCACAACATTACCTGGTTATCACTGCGCTGGGTGCCGACAGGCCGGGTATCGTGAACACCATCACCCGTCACGTGAGCAGTTGCGGCTGCAATATCGAAGACAGCCGCCTGGCAATGCTGGGCGAAGAGTTCACGTTTATTATGCTGCTGTCCGGAACATGGAATGCGATTACGCTTATCGAATCTACCCTGCCACTGAAAGGTGCGGAGCTGGATTTGCTGATCGTGATGAAACGTACCACCGCGCGCCCGCGTCCGGCTATGCCTGCAACTGTCTGGGTGCAGGTTGAAGTCCCTGATTCCCCTCATCTGATTGAGCGCTTTACCGCACTGTTTGACAGCCATCAGATGAACATCGCTGAGCTCGTTTCCCGTACACAACCGGGCGACGAGAGCGCCGTTCCCACGCTCTTTATTCAAATTACCGCACACAGCCCTGCCTCACAGGATGCGTCAAATATCGAGCAAGCGTTCAAAGCCCTCTGTACAGAATTAAACGCGCAAGGCAGTATAAGCGTCGTCAATTATTCGCAGCACGAACAGGATGGAGTTGAGTAATGAATCCACTGAAAGCCGGTGATATCGCACCGAAATTTAGCTTACCGGATCAAGACGGCGAGCAAGTAAATTTGACCGACTTCCAGGGACAGCGTGTTCTGGTCTATTTCTACCCGAAAGCCATGACCCCCGGCTGCACCGTACAGGCCTGCGGCTTACGCGACAACATGGACGAGTTGAAAAAAGTCGGCGTGGAAGTGCTGGGCATCAGCACCGATAAACCAGAAAAACTGTCACGATTTGCCGAGAAAGAGCTGCTGAACTTCACGCTGCTTTCTGACGAAGACCATCAGGTGTGCGAGCAGTTCGGCGTCTGGGGCGAGAAGACATTTATGGGTAAAACCTACGACGGCATTCACCGCATCAGCTTCCTGATTGACGCTGACGGTAAAGTTGAACATGTGTTTGATGACTTCAAAACCAGCAATCACCACGACGTGGTGTTGAACTGGCTGAAACAAAGTGCCTGATAAACAGCAAAACGGTAACCCAGGTTGCCGTTTTTAGTGTTTACGCCCTCTCCCGTGGGAGAGGGTCGGTATGAGGGCATCAGGCCACACAAAAACTACTTGTCTTCTATCGCCGGTACGTCCGGCCAGGCGTGAACCACGGCTTTAATCAGTGTTGCCAGCGGAATGGCAAAGAACACGCCCCAGAATCCCCACAACCCACCGAAAATCACCACGGATAAGATAATCACCAGCGGATGCAGGTTCACCGCCTCTGAGAACAGTACTGGTACCAGCAGATTACCATCCAGCCCCTGAATAATCAGATACACTGCGAAGCAGCTCCAGAACTCAGTCCCGAGGCCAAACTGGAACAGCGCGACGCCCACAACCGGAATGGTCACCACAAACGCGCCGATATACGGAATAAGAACTGAGAGGCCCACCAGCACCGCCAGTAGCAGCGAGTAGTTCAGACCGAAGATCAGGAAGCCGATCCACGTCGCGACCCCGACCACAATCATCTCCAGCACTTTGCCGCGAATGTAGTTGGTGATCTGCTGGTTCATCTCTTGCCAGACCTGTCCTGCCAGCCCGCGATTACGCGGCAAAATGCGCCTGACGGCGTTCAGCATCTGCTCTTTATCTTTGACCAGGAAGAACACCATTAGCGGGACGAGCACGAGGTAAACCGCCAGCGTCAGCAGCCCGACCAGGGAGGCCAGCGAGTATTTCACCACCGAATCGCCCATGGTCATGATGCGGGCGCGCATATTTTCGGCCATCGCATCAATAATCCCTGCATCCATCAGGGCTGGATAGCGACGCGGTAGCGTGGCGGCAAAATCAGAAAGTTTATTCAACATGCCCGGCATATCGCGGATCAGGTTAATTCCCTGTTGCCAGGCAACCGGCATGACAACAAACGCCATCAGCAGCAGAATGCCGACAAACAACACCAGTACGATGCTGGTTGCCCAGCGACGGGAACAGCCAATATGTTCCAGCCGCACCGTTGGCCACTCCAGCAGATACGCCAGCACAATCGCCACCAGCAGGGGCGCGAGAAGACCGCTGAAGAAGAACAGGATGCCAAATCCGGCGACCAGAATAACCAGCAAAGCAATGGCTTCCGGGTCGCTGAACCGACGCCGATACCACTGCATTAACATTTCGAGCATACAACCCTTCCCTGAATCGAATGGCAGGAGTGAGAATATGAATTGTATCTAACTGTCACAAAAAAGACTTTCGCTTTTTGTCTCACTGTCACGATTCGCAAAAGCCTGATGAATGGGATTTTCTTCATGCTGCAACACGGCTACACTCGCAAGGCGAGCTGCGATGAACGATATGCCGGTTCATCGGTCAAATTAGCACAACCAACATACAGGACAGTGGTTATGTTCAGGCAGTTGAAAAAAACACTGGTTGCAACACTGATAGCCGCACTGACGGTCGGTCAGGTGTTGCCCGCTTTTGCTGACTCGTCCGATTCATTGCCGGACATGGGCACCACAGCAGGAAGCACGCTCTCCATTGGGCAAGAGATGCAAATGGGTGATTACTATGTTCGCCAGTTGCGCGGTAGCGCCCCGCTCATCAATGACCCTTTACTTGTTCAGTACATCAACGGTCTGGGGATGCGTCTGGTTGCGCATGCCGACTCGGTAAAAACGCCCTTCCACTTCTATTTAATCAATAATGACGAAATCAACGCCTTCGCCTTCTTTGGCGGCAACGTGGTGCTGCATTCGGCATTATTCCGTTACTCTGATAACGAAAGCCAACTGGCTTCCGTTATGGCACACGAAATTTCGCACGTCACCCAACGCCACCTGGCACGCGCGATGGAAGACCAGAAACGTAACGCACCGCTGACCTGGGTTGGGGCGCTGGGCTCTATTCTGCTGGCGATGGCCAGCCCGCAGGCCGGGATGGCAGCATTAACCGGTACCCTCGCGGGAACGCGACAGGGGATGATCAGCTTTACGCAACAAAACGAACAGGAAGCAGACCGCATCGGGATTCAGGTGCTGCAACGTTCTGGTTTTGACCCACAGGCTATGCCGAGCTTCCTGGAAAAACTGCTCGATCAGGCACGTTACTCTTCCCGTCCACCAGAAATTCTGCTCACCCACCCCTTACCGGAAAGTCGCCTGTCAGATGCGCGTAACCGTGCCAACCAGATGCGCCCGGTAGTGGTCCAGTCGTCGCAGGATTTCTACATGGCGAAAGTGAGAACGCTTGGAATGTACAATTCCGGGCGTAACCAGCTCACCAGTGATCTGCTGGATTCCCTGGCGAAAGGCAATGTGCGTGAAAAAAACGCCGCCCAGTATGGTCAGGCGTTACAGGCGATGGAAGCCAGCAAATACGACGAGGCGCGTAAAGCGCTGCAACCCCTTCTGGCCGCCGACCCGAATAACCCGTGGTATCTCGATCTCTCGACGGATATTGATCTGGGGCAGAAGAAAACCACCGATGCCATTAATCGCCTGAAAGGGGCGAAGGACGTACGTACTAACCCGGTGCTGCAGCTTAACCTGGCGAACGCTTACTTACAGGGTGGTCAACCTGCTGAAGCGGCGACCATTCTGAACCGCTATACCTTTAATAATAAAGACGATCAAAACGGCTGGGATCTGCTCGCTCAGGCGGAAGCCCAACTGGGCAACCGCGATCAGGAGCTGGCGGCGCGTGCCGAAGGCTTTGCCCTGGTGGGGCGCCTCGATCAGGCTATTTCCGCACTCAGCAGCGCCAGCGCGCAGGTCAAACTCGGCAGCCTCCAGCAAGCCCGTTACGACGCGCGTATCGATCAGCTTCGCGGCCTGCAACAGCGCTTTAAGCCGTACGAGAAGATGTAATAAAGGAGAATTCACGTCATGCCTGACGCCGTAAAAATTTACCACAACCCGCGCTGCTCCAAGAGCCGCGATACCCTGAGCCTGCTGAAGTCTAACGGTATTGACCCGGAAGTGGTGCTCTATCTCGAGACACCGCCGGACGCGCAGACGATCCGCCAGCTGTTGCACATGCTGGGTATGGGCAGTGCAAGAGAGCTGATGCGCCAGAAAGAGGACCTCTATAAGTCTCTCAATCTGGATGACACCCGTCTCACTGAGGCTGAGCTTGTGCAGGCTATGGTTGAAAATCCTAAGTTGATTGAGCGCCCGATAGTCGTGGCAAACGGCCACGCACGTATTGGACGCCCGCCGGAAGACGTACTCGAGATCCTCTAATCCCCCCGCCGCAGCGCGTTCAAAAACGCCTGCGGCGTACTGTCTCCCAGCTTTTTCTGCGCTTTACCCTGGTTATAAAATTCGCACAACTGAATCAGCAACTCTCCGGCAGGTTCACTTTTCACGCGCGGGATAATGTCCTGTAAAGGTACTGCGACCCGTACGGCGCTGTGTTTTTGCGCATGCACTTTTACGGCGATATCTTGCTCCGGCAACGTGATGTAGAAACCAAAAGTCTCAATAGATTGTATAAGTGCCGGGCAAGCTTCAAGTAACGCCTGAACCCAGCGGGTCAGGAGTTGAGGTGATACGCCCGCGTAAAGCCGGGCAAAACACCAACCGCTCACCGGCTCACGCGCCCAGAGCAGATGTTGCTCCCCGCCATCGTCCATATGCAGCGACAAAGGCAGATGATGTAACTCCAGCTGATGCGGCACGATGCCTGCTTTCAGCGCCTTTTTACCCTGCAACGGTGCCCCCTTCTGTGTTGCCGAAGCGGGCTTCAGATAACGGTTCAGGGTCGCTCTGGAAACGGGGATCCCCAGAACGTCATTTACCAGTAACAACAACTCATCCAGCGGTGCGCCCAGTATGTCACGCAGCGTATTGACCAGAGCCACCTGCTCTTGTCTCATCGCTTTGTGTATCACTTTTGGCGTCGTATGGTTATCTGAAACCTGTTCGCGATTGCGCCAGCGCCTGACGGTGGTCACCGAGATCCCAAGCTCAACCGCAAGCTCTCTGTCGCTTTTATCAGACTGCTGGAGGTAGCGACGAATACGTGGCGTAGTCGTGGCATTGGCGTGTAGTTTAATTTCCATCACAAAGCTCCATGAAACCAATCTCATAAGACTTATATAACATCAACGAATGCTTTGTGACCGATTTCACCTTTCGTTCGCCACGCTTCACTGATAATCCACACACATAACATAAACAACACCACTCAATCTTGTACGGAGTTCACAATGAACAATGTTCTGGGATTTCTTGAAGCAAAACTGATGCCGCTGGCGGCCAAAACGGCTCAGCAGCGTCATCTGGGTGCGATTCGCGGTGCCTACGTTTCATTCATGCCATTTATCATCGTCGGCTCTATTCTGCTGGTGATCTCGTCGTTCCCGAATCAAACCTACCAGCAGTTTATGTCTCAGGCCTTTGGTGAAAGCTGGAGTGCTATTATCGAGATCCCGTTTAATGCGGTGTTCTCGACCATGTCGCTGTTCATCAGCTTCCTGGTGGCGTTTCGCCTGGCCGAGCACTACGGTGAAGATCGCATTTCCTGCGGTATTCTGTCGCTGGTCGCCTTCCTGATCCTGACTCCCTTTATCAAAGTGGCTGAAAACGGTGGTATCACCGTGATACCCGTGGAGTGGATTGGCAGTAAAGGGCTGTTTGTGGCGATGATTGGTTCGCTGCTGTGGACGGAGCTGTTCTGCTGGCTGAAGCGCAAAAATCTGGTCATCAAAATGCCTGATGGCGTACCGCCAGCGGTGCAGGAGTCGTTCGCGGCGCTGATCCCGGCGCTGCTGGTGATGATTCTGGTGCTGGTTATCCGCATCGTCTTTGAAAATACCCATTACAACACCATTCACCAGTTCATTTATGAAGTCGTTGCCACTCCGGTGCGCCACTACGGCACCTCTTACTTTGGCGCACTGATGACCGTCTTCAGCATCACTATTCTGTGGTCAGTGGGCATTAACTCAGGCTCAATGATCAACGGCATTATTCGCCCGCTGTGGATGGAGAACCAGACCGACAACATCGCCGCTATTCAGGCCGGCACAACCCCGCCACACATTATTACCGAACAGTTTTTTGACATGATCTGGATGGGTGGCGCAGGGGCAACGCTGTCGCTGGTGATAGCGATGCTGATTTTCGCCCGCAGTAAAAATATGCGTGAAGTGGCCCGGCTTGGTGCAGGAGCCTCGGTGTTCAATATCAACGAGCCTATACTGTTTGGTCTGCCGGTGATCATGAACCCCATTATGCTCATTCCCTTCAACCTGGTGCCGCTGGTGCTGGTCACCGTGCAGTATGCAGCAATGAAAATTGGTGCGGTTGCCGTCACTACCGGGGTGTTTATCCCCTGGACGCTGCCTCCCGTCATCAGCGGTTTTATCGTCACCGGACACCTCAGCGGCAGCGTCATGCAGCTTATTAACCTGCTGATTGGCGCCATGCTGTATCTGCCTTTCATGCGTATCGTGGACAAACAGTACCGCGCGGCGGAAATTGCCACTGTTACGCAATCCGACACCACCCTTGCAAAACAGGAGTAAAGCATGTGGGGAATTATCGCAACCTGGCGAATGGCGCTCGAAGGAGTAACAGAGTCTGCGTCGGCGCTGGCTGCGGGGAAACCGGTCGCTGCGGCGGTGGTGGATGCCGTAGCGACCGTCGAAGACTTTCCGCTTTATAAATCTGTCGGTTACGGCGGGCTGCCAACGGAGAACGGTGAAGTTGAGCTGGACGCTGCTTATATGGATGGCGACACGCTGGCTTTTGGCGCAGTCGGTAATCTGGTGGATATCGCCAACCCGGTACGCGTGGCCCACGCGCTGAGTCGTCAACGCTATAACAGCCTGCTGGTCGGCCAGGGTGCACGGGAATGGGCGCTAAGCCAGGGTTTTGCCAACAAAACCATGCTCACCGACCGTGCAATGCAGCATTACCGCAAACGCTGCCGGGAGACGCTGGATAAGGGCCTGAGTCCCTATGATGGCCACGATACCGTCGGCATTATCGGCCTCGATAAACAGGGTTCGATGAGCGTCGCAACCTCCACCAGTGGGCTGTTTATGAAAAAGCGAGGGCGCATTGGTGATTCACCAATAATTGGCTCCGGGTTTTACTGCGACAGTGAAACCGGTGCAGCCACCGCCACGGGTGTCGGTGAAGATCTGATGAAAGGCTGTACCAGCTATGAAATCGTTCGTCGTATGGCGCAGGGAATGCCGCCGCAGCAGGCTGCCGACTCGGTCGTCTTTGAGCTGGAGGACAAACTTATGTCGCGCTTTGGTCGTGTGGGCGATCTTTCCGTCGTTTGCATGAATAACAAGGGCGAATTTGGCGCCGCAACCAACATCAAAACGTTCTCGTTCGTGGTTGCTACCGCTCGCCAGCCTCTTACCGTGTTTCGTACCGAGCGTCTGCATGAGAAGACACATTATCAGGCCGTGGATGAGGATTGGATGCAGGCTTACGCAGCGCGGATCCGCGCGCCGATTGAGGAACAATGATGATTACATATCAGCTTATTACTGCGCTTTCAGATGCGAAGCCGCAGAGCCATTTAATCGCCCGTACCACCTGCAACCTGCTGCCAGAGACAGCGCTTATCGCCGAGATGCGCGCCCCTGATTGCGTCACGGACACCCGCTTTGGCTGCGCACCTTTTGCCCGAATCACCCTGCTGCCGGATGCGCTCTGGCACGATAATCTAACCGAAGAATTACTCACGGCGCTGCGCCCACTCCTGGCTTCACCCGCCAGTCCTGATGTGGTACTGGACGTCACGGATATCAACGACGTTGTGCTGGCGCAAGTACTGCGTTTTCTCTTTAATCAGGCGCACAGGCTCAGCGACTTAAAGCTAAAGAAAACCAACGAATCAGCGGTACGTCTACAGCATATAACCGCTCTTTGTTTGCCGGAGCAGCAGGACAGACTCGAGGCTATCTTCCACCAGCAGCAGGCCATTGCCCATGGCATGGTGGCGGCACGGCGTCTGGCGGATATGCCATCCGATCGCTGCACGCCTGAGTATGTAGTGGAAGAGGCGCAAAAACTGTGTGCCGACTTCCCCGCCCTGCGATGTGAAGTACTCGATGAAACACAAATCATTGAACAAGGTCTGGGGCTGTTGCACGCCGTGGGCAAAGGGGCATCCTGTCCGCCACGCCTGCTGGCAATTCACTATGACGGAGTCACTGATGGCCCGGTGCGCTGCTACGTGGGTAAAGGCATTACGTTTGATACCGGTGGCTTGTGGCTGAAAGAAGGCGCGGGCATGTACACCATGAAATATGACATGTGCGGGGCGGCAAACGTGCTGGGTCTTATGCTATCTGCGGCAGAGCTGGCGTTGCCTGTTCGTATGATGGGCGTGCTGGCGCTGGCGGAAAACGCGATCGGCCCTGATGCCATGCAACCCGGTACGGTCGCACGCGCCTGCAACGGCACCACTGTTGAAATCAACAACACCGATGCCGAAGGCCGGCTGGTACTGGCAGATGCGATTGCCTGGGCCAGTAAGCAGCATCCGCAGGCGCGCTATCTCATTGATATGGCAACACTCACTGGTGCAGTGGTTAAAGCGCTGGGATATGAACTGAGCGGGCTGATGACGCAGGATGAACCACTGCGTCAGGCACTGACCCGCGCGGGTAAACAGAGCGGCGATGAAGTCTGGTCTCTACCGCTGGATGCCCGGCTGAAAAAGCAGACCGACAGCGCCATCGCCGATCTCTGCAATACACCAGGCAATAACGCGGCAATCAGCGCCTCCGCGGCATGGCTGCTACATCACTTTTGTCCACCAACTATCCCGTGGGCGCATCTGGATATCAGTGGTACGGCGCTGTGGCGTGAGAGCGGGCGAAGCGTGGCGTCGGGCAGACCGATTCCGCTGCTCGTGGAGCACTTACTGGGCGATCGTTAACCGCCCAGGACGAGCAAACTTAAAGCTTGAGGATATCTTTCACAAACGGAATAGTCAGCTTGCGCTGGGCGGTAATGGAGGCGCGATCGAGCTGATCGAGCGTATCAAAAAGGGTACGCATTTCACGATCCAGGCGCTTGAGCAGAAAACGGCCCACGTCTTCCGGCAGCTCAAATCCACGCTGCTTTGCGCGCAGTTGTAACGCCTGAAGCTTGTCTTCATCCGACAGCGGCTGGAGCTTATAGATTTGCCCCCAGTCCAGACGGGAAGCCAGATCCGGCAGACCCAGATTGAGCTGGCGTGGCGGACGATCGCCGGTGATCAGCAGCCGGGTTTTGCCCGACTCCAGAATGCGGTTGTAGAGGTTAAAAATCGCCATTTCCCACGGCTCATCCCCCGCCACGCATTCGATATTATCAATGCAGACCAGTGAGAGATGTTCCATTCCCTCCATCACTTCAGGCACAAACCAGGTACGTTTATCCAGTGGCACATAGCCTACCGCATCACCACGCGCAGAAAGCTCCGCACAGGCGGCATGCAGCAGGTGACTACGCCCCGCGCCTTCGCGTGACCAGATATAGATGTATCCGCTGTGTTCCTGACGCAGCACGTTTTGCAGTGCAGCCAGTAAAGAGGGGTTATCACCCGGCCAGAAACTCGCGAAAGTTTCGTCGTCAGGGAGATAAAGTGGCAGAGAGAGCTGTGCCGGTCCGTTCAGAAATACCTCAACCAGATCTTACATAAAATCGGAACGGAGTTTAACACGGAACCTGTAAGGAGAGAACCGGGCGGATCGCCCACCCGGTTTTACGATCAATGTGACGCTTTTTCGCTTTCGTCAGCGTCCAGCACCACCTCTTCCGGGCGGATCACGGAAATCAGCTTGAAAATCAAGCTCAGGCCCACACCAACGATGGTCGCCAGCGCCATGCCTTTCAGCTCGGCCGCACCGATGTGTACCTTGGCACCGCTCACGCCGATGATCAGAATAACGGAAGTCAGGATCAAGTTCTGCGCTTTGCTGTAGTCCACTTTGGACTCAATCAGTACGCGAATACCAGACGCACCGATTACCCCATAAAGCAGCAGAGAAACACCGCCCATCACCGGTACCGGGATGATCTGGATTGCTGCCGCCAGCTTGCCTACACAAGACAGCAGGATAGCAATGATGGCCGCACCGCCGATAACCCAGGTACTGTAGACACGGGTAATGGCCATCACACCAATGTTCTCACCGTAAGTGGTGTTTGGCGTAGAGCCGAAGAAGCCGGAGATAATGGTAGAGAAGCCGTTAGCAAACATAGAACGGTGCAGACCCGGGTCACGGATCAGATCGCGTTTCACGATATTCGCCGTCACCACCAGGTGACCCACGTGCTCAGCAATCACCACCAGCGCCGCAGGCAGGATAGTGAAGATAGCAAACCATTCGAAGCGTGGTGTATAGAAGGTTGGCAGGGCGAACCAGTGCGCCTGGGCAATTGGCGTAGTATCGACAACACCCATCATAAAGGAGAGCGCATAACCCGCCAGCACCCCGATCAGGATCGGGATAATTGCCATGAAACCACGGAACAGCACGGAGCCAAACACCGTTACACCCAGCGTCACCAGAGAAATGATAATGGTTTTGGAATCCGGTGACTGACCGTCAGCAGACAGTAAACCGGCCATATTCGCTGCCACACCGGCCAGTTCCAGACCGATAACGGCAACGATTGCGCCCATCGCAGCAGGCGGGAACATCACGTCCAGCCAGCCAGTACCGGCTTTCTTCACAATGAAGGACACTACGCAGAACAACACGCCACACATGATAAAGCCGCCCAGCGCCACTTCGTACCCCAACGGCAGCAGCAACAGGACTGGCGAAATAAAGGCAAAGCTCGACCCCAGATACGCCGGGATTTTGCCTTTACAGATAAAGAGGTACAACAGCGTCCCGATACCGTTGAACAGCAGTACGGTAGCCGGGTTAATGTGAAACAGGATTGGCACCAGCACGGTTGCGCCAAACATAGCGAACAGGTGCTGCAAACTAAGCGGGATAGTCTGTAAAAGCGGCGGTCTTTCACTCACCCCGATAGCACGGCGCGTCATAGTGTTTTCCTCTGAGTAGTATTGTTGGTGTTTTATTCAAAAAAAAGCCGACTATCAAAGTCGGCTTATTTATCGTTATTCGATTACTTAGTACCAAAAATCTTATCGCCGGCATCGCCAAGCCCCGGGATGATGTACCCGTGCTCATTCAGCCCCTGGTCGATAGATGCGGTATACAGCTCAACGTCCGGGTGCGCTTTTTCCAGCGCCGCGATACCTTCCGGCGCCGCAACCAGCACCAGCACTTTAATGCTGCTGCAGCCCGCTTTTTTCAGCAGGTCAATGGTGGCAATCATAGAACCGCCGGTTGCCAGCATTGGGTCAACTACCAGCGCCATACGCTCGTCGATGTTAGACACCAGCTTCTGGAAGTAAGGAACTGGCTCCAGCGTCTCTTCATTACGGTAGATACCGACGACGCTGATACGCGCGCTTGGCACGTGCTCCAGCACACCTTCCATCATGCCAAGACCGGCACGCAGAATAGGCACAACGGTAATTTTCTTACCTTTGATCTGTTCAACCTGCACCGGGCCGTTCCAGCCTTCGATGGTGACTTTTTCCGTTTCCAGATCAGAGGTTGCTTCGTAGGTCAGCAGGCTGCCCACTTCAGAAGCCAGTTCGCGAAAACGCTTCGTGCTGATGTCATGCTCACGCATCAGGCCCAACTTGTGTTTAACGAGTGGGTGTTTCACTTCCACAATCTTCATTCTCTTTCTCCTCTGAGGTGGCATCCGCAAAAAAATCGCGGGATTATACCGCTTTTTTCGGATTAGGCCATACCCATCTAGCTTGACGTACATCAAGCAAAAACAAAAAAACCGGAGGCTGGGCTCCGGCTTGAGTGCGGGGTTCTGCCCGGTGGCGCTGCGCTTACGCGGGCCTACGTGTAGTGTAGGTCGGGTAAGCGCTAGCGCCACCCGACAATTACAGGTTATCGCCGTTGCTCGCAATCACCTGCTTATACCAGTCGAACGACTTTTTCTTACTGCGGTTCAGCGTGCCATTGCCTTCGTTATCTTTATCGACAAAGATAAAGCCATAGCGTTTTTTCATTTCGCCCGTACCCGCAGAAACGAGGTCGATACAACCCCACGGGGTATACCCCATCAGATCAACACCATCCTCAACCACCGCTTTTTTCATTTCACGGATGTGTGCTGCCAGGTAGTCAATGCGGTACTGGTCGTTCACCGTACCGTCGCTCTCCTGCACATCAATAGCCCCAAAACCGTTCTCAACGATGAACAGCGGCAACTGGTAGTGATCCCAGAACCAGTTCAGGGAATAGCGCAGCCCCACCGGATCGATCTGCCAGCCCCAGTCGGATTTCTGCACATATGGGTTGGAGACCAGGCTCTTGCTCTCGTCATAATCCAGCTGCGGGTTATCCGCTGTCGCCTGCGTGGCGAAGGACATGTAATAGCTGAAACCGATGTAATCCACACAGCCCTGCTTCAGTGCGGCTTTATCTTCTTCGGTTATATCCAGCGCAAAGCCACGACGCTCAAAGTAGTTGAGCAGGTGCTGTGGATACTTGCCGCGTACGTGAACGTCTGTGAACCAGTAGCGACGATGCATGGCGTTCATCGCCATCATCATGTCGTCCGGGGCACAGGTCAGCGGATAAATCGGGCACATGGCAATCATGCAGCCGATTTGCAGCGACGGGTTAATCTCACGCCCCGCTTTTACCGCCAGTGCACTGGCCACCAGCTCATAGTGCGCGGCCTGGAACATCACCGGCTCACGGTCTTCGCCCGACTCATACTTCAACCCGGAGTTGGTAAACGGCGCAAAGTCTTCGTGGAAGTTCGCCTGGTTGTTGATCTCGTTAAAGGTCATCCAGTACTTCACTTTGTGTTGATAGCGCTGGAAAACTACTTTTGAGAAACGGACAAAGAAATCGATCAGTTTACGGTTACGCCAGCCGCCGTATTCGGTGACCAGATGGAACGGCATCTCGAAGTGCGAGAGCGTGATGACCGGCTCGATGCCATGCTTCAGGCACTCGTCGAACAGATCGTCATAGAATTTCAGGCCAGCTTCGTTAGGCTCCAGCTCATCCCCTTTCGGGAAGATCCGCGTCCATGCAATCGAGGTGCGGAAGCATTTGAACCCTAATTCAGCAAAGAGTTTGATGTCCTCTTTATAGCGGTGATAGAAGTCGATGGCTTCGTGGTTAGGGTAATTTTTCCCCGGCAAGACGCCCTGGGTGATTTCACGCGGCACGCCGTGCGCGCCCGCAGTCATGACATCGGCAACGCTAACGCCTTTTCCACCCTCTTTCCAGCCCCCTTCCAGTTGATGCGCCGCAACCGCACCACCCCACAGAAAACCTTCTTTAAATCCTGACATTCTCTTTCCCTCATTCTGCGTTATTTTCTGCAAAAACAAATACAGAAACCGGTTTCAGTTGAATGATGTGCAAAGGTGATTCCTGTTGCAAGGAGAAAACCGAAACCGGTTTCATTTTCGTGAACAGACTCAAGTTTGGACACATTGGCAGGCCGCACAGAAAAAAAAATCGTCTCACCGAGAATAGGCTCGCAAACGTTTGCCTGGACTGTTAGAATTGCGCCGATTTTTCTTACTAGCTATGCAATCGCGTGGGGACTTGAGCCGTGACCAACAAAACTTCTCTCAGCTACAAAGATGCCGGTGTTGATATTGACGCAGGTAATGCGCTGGTTGACCGAATCAAAGGTGTGGTGAAAAAAACCCGCCGCCCGGAAGTGATGGGTGGTCTGGGTGGATTCGGCGCACTGTGCGCGCTGCCGCAAAAATATCGTGAACCTGTTCTGGTCTCGGGTACTGATGGTGTAGGTACAAAACTGCGCCTGGCGATGGATTTAAAACGTCATGACACGATCGGTATCGATCTGGTCGCGATGTGTGTGAACGACCTGGTCGTTCAGGGTGCTGAACCGCTGTTCTTCCTCGATTATTACGCAACCGGGAAACTGGACGTTGATACCGCAGCCAGCGTGATTAACGGTATTGCCGAAGGGTGTCTGCAGTCAGGCTGTGCACTGGTCGGCGGTGAAACCGCAGAAATGCCAGGCATGTACCACGGCGAAGATTATGACGTCGCTGGTTTCTGCGTCGGCGTGGTAGAAAAATCAGAAATTATCGACGGCAGCAAAGTGGCTGATGGTGATGTCCTGATCGCACTGGCTTCCAGCGGCCCGCACTCTAACGGCTACTCTCTGGTACGTAAAATCCTCGAAGTCAGCGGTTGCGACCCACAGACCACTGAACTGGATGGCAAACCGCTTGCCGATCACCTGCTGGCTCCAACCCGCATTTACGTGAAAAACGTGCTGGAACTGATCGAGAACGTTGACGTTCATGCGATTGCCCACCTGACCGGTGGCGGCTTCTGGGAAAATATCCCGCGCGTTCTGCCGGACAACACCCAGGCAGTCATTGACGAATCTTCATGGCAGTGGCCGGCCGTCTTTAACTGGCTGCAGACTGCAGGCAACGTCAGCTCTCACGAAATGTACCGCACCTTTAACTGCGGCGTGGGCATGATTATCGCCCTGCCGGCAAGCGAAGCAGATAAAGCGGTTAAACTGCTGACAGAGAAAGGTGAAAACACGTGGAAAATCGGTACTATTAAAGCTTCCGATTCCGAACAACGTGTGGTCATTGAATGAAAAACATCGTGGTGCTCATTTCCGGTAACGGAAGCAATTTGCAGGCAATAATTGACGCCTGCAAACAGAAGAAGATCAATGGCACCATTCGGGCAGTATTCAGCAACAAGGCCGACGCGTTCGGCCTTGAGCGCGCCCGGGAAGCAAGTATTCCCGCGCACGCGCTGGAAGCCAGCCAGTTCGCCGGGCGTGAAGCCTTTGACCGCGAGCTGGTTCAGGAAATAGATGCCTACGCGCCTGATGTCGTAGTGCTGGCGGGGTATATGCGTATCCTGAGCCCGGCTTTTGTTGAGCACTATGCCGGACGTCTGCTGAATATCCACCCTTCTCTGCTACCGAAGTATCCTGGTCTGCACACCCATCGTCAGGTTCTGGAAAACGGCGATGAAGAGCATGGTACCTCCGTGCATTTCGTTACCGACGAACTGGATGGTGGCCCGGTGATCCTGCAGGCGAAAGTGCCGGTCTTTGAAGGTGATAACGAAGAAGACGTGACCGAACGCGTACAGGTCCAGGAACATGCCATTTATCCGCTGGTGGTAAGCTGGTTTGTCGACGGGCGTCTGGAGATGCGCGACGGCGCTGCCTGGCTCGACGGCGTGAAGTTACCCCCGCAGGGTTATGCGGCCGAAGAGTAGTGTGTTATGTCGGGTGGCGCTACGCCTACCCGACTTACAAATTGCATTACCCGATATTCCCTTCTCCAACCCTCTAAAATCCCCAACAAAAAAAATAACTGTCATACTTTTCTGGCACTGTTGGACATATCGTGGAAATGCTCGCCATAATAAGGACGAGACGGATTTACCACGTCCTGTGATTGAACTGGAGTGTGAGCTGTAATGGGTCAGGAAAAGTTATATATCGAGAAAGAGCTAAGCTGGTTAGCATTCAACGAACGTGTACTCCAGGAAGCGGCTGACAAAAGTAACCCGCTGATCGAGCGCATGCGTTTTTTGGGTATTTACTCCAACAACCTGGATGAGTTCTACAAGGTTCGTTTTGCCGAACTGAAACGGCGAATCATCATCAGCGAAGAACAGGGCCTAAACTCTCACTCGCGCCATCTGCTGGGCAAAATCCAGTCCCGCGTGTTGAAAGCCGATCAGGAATTTGACGGCCTGTATAACGAACTGCTGCTGGAAATGGCACGCAATCAAATCTTCCTGATTAACGAACGGCAGCTTTCCGTTAACCAACAAAACTGGCTGCGCCATTACTTCAAACAGTATCTGCGCCAGCACATTACCCCGATTCTGATCAACCGCGAAACCGACCTGGTACAGTTCCTGAAAGATGACTACACCTACCTGGCGGTGGAAATTATCCGCGGCGAATCGATCCGCTACGCGCTGCTTGAGATCCCGTCCGATAAGGTACCGCGCTTTGTGAACCTGCCGCCGGAAACCCCGCGCAGACGCAAGCCGATGATCCTGCTTGATAACATTCTGCGTTACTGTCTGGACGACATCTTCAAAGGCTTCTTCGATTACGATGCGTTAAACGCCTATTCCATGAAGATGACCCGTGACGCCGAATATGACCTGGTGCACGAGATGGAAGCCAGCCTGATGGAGCTGATGTCTTCCAGCCTGAAACAGCGTTTGACGGCCGAGCCGGTGCGCTTCGTTTATCAGCGTGACATGCCAGACGCCATGGTTGAAATGCTGCGCGAAAAACTGACGATTTCCCGCTATGACTCCATTGTACCGGGCGGTCGCTACCACAACTTTAAAGACTTTATTGGCTTCCCGAACGTCGGCAAAGCCAATCTGGTCAACAAACCGCTGCCGCGGTTACGTCATATCTGGTTCGATAAGTTCCGCAACGGATTCGATGCCATCCGCGAACGTGATGTCCTGCTCTACTATCCGTATCACACGTTTGAACACGTGCTGGAACTGCTGCGCCAGGCCTCTTTCGACCCGAACGTGCTGGCTATCAAGATCAACATCTACCGCGTGGCCAAAGATTCACGCATCATCGATGCCATGATCCATGCCGCGCACAACGGTAAGAAAGTGACCGTGGTCGTTGAGTTGCAGGCCCGTTTCGACGAAGAAGCCAACATTCACTGGGCTCGTCGTCTGACGGAAGCAGGTGTTCACGTTATTTTCTCTGCTCCAGGCCTGAAAATTCACGCCAAGCTGTTCCTGATCTCCCGTAAAGAGGGTGACGACGTGGTACGTTATGCCCACATCGGTACCGGGAACTTCAACGAGAAAACCGCACGAATTTATACCGACTACTCGCTGCTGACCGCTGATGCCCGCATCACAAACGAGGTACGCAGAGTATTTAACTTTATTGAGAACCCATACCGCCCGGTGAATTTCGATTATCTGCTGGTGTCACCGCAGAACTCGCGCCGTCTGCTGTACGATATGATCGATAAAGAGATCGCTAATGCTCAGAAAGGGTTGTCATCCGGCATCACGCTGAAGCTCAACAATCTGGTCGACAAAGGTCTGGTTGACCGCCTGTACGCGGCGTCCAGTTCCGGTGTACCGGTAAACCTGCTGATCCGCGGTATGTGCTCCCTGATCCCTGAACTGGAAGGCATCAGCGACAATATTCGCGTCATCAGCATTGTTGACCGTTACCTGGAACACGATCGAGTCTATATTTTTGATAATGCGGGTGACAAACAGGTTTACCTCTCTTCTGCAGACTGGATGACACGCAATATTGACTATCGAATTGAAGTCGCGGCACCGCTGCTGGATCCGCGACTGAAGCAACAGATCCTCGATATCATCGAGATTCTGTTCAGCGATACGGTGAAAGCACGCTATATCGACAAAGAACTCAGTAACCGCTATGTACCGCGCGGCAACCGCCGTAAAGTGCGGTCGCAACTGGCGATTTACGACTATATCAAATCACTCGAGCAACCCGATTAACCTATGCCGATAAATGATAAGACCCCACGCCCGCAGGAATTTGCCGCGGTCGATCTTGGTTCTAACAGTTTCCACATGGTCATCGCCCGTGAGGTGGATGGCGCGTTGCAGATCATCGGTCGTCTGAAGCAGCGTGTACACCTGGCGGACGGTCTTGATGAACGCAGTATGCTTAGCGAAGAGGCAATGGAGCGCGGCTTGAACTGCCTGTCGCTGTTTGCTGAACGCCTGCAGGGCTTCTCGCCTTCCAGCGTGTGCATCGTGGGTACTCACACGCTGCGCCAGGCACTGAACGCGCCTGAATTTCTCAAACGGGCCGAAAAAGTGATCCCCTACCCGATTGAGATCATCTCCGGTAACGAGGAAGCACGTCTGATTTTCATGGGGGTTGAGCACACCCAGCCGGAAAAAGGGCGCAAGCTGGTGATCGACATTGGTGGCGGTTCAACTGAGCTGGTGATCGGCGAAGACTTTGAGCCACGTCTGGTGGAAAGCCGTCGTATGGGCTGCGTCAGCTTCGCGCAGATGTATTTCCCGGGTGGCACCATCACTCGTGAAAATTTCCAGCGGGCGCGTATGGCAGCCATCCAGAAACTGGAAAACCTGGCCTGGCAGTACCGTATTCAGGGCTGGAATGTGGCGCTCGGCGCATCGGGTACTATCAAAGCGGCCCATGAAGTGCTGCTGGCGATGGGCGAGAAAGACGGGTTTATCACGCCTGAACGCCTGACATTGCTGACTGAAGAAGTGCTGAAGCATAAAAGTTTTGACGCCTTGAGCCTGCCGGGTCTTTCTGATGAGCGTAAAGCGGTGTTTGTGCCGGGTCTGGCTATCCTCTGCGGTGTGTTTGATGCACTGGCCATCAAGGAGCTGCGTCTTTCTGACGGCGCCCTGCGTGAAGGTGTGCTGTATGAGATGGAAGGCCGTTTCCGCCATCAGGATATTCGCAGCCGCACTGCACAAAGCCTGGCAAACCAGTACAACATCGATCGTGAGCAGGCAAAGCGTGTGCTGGAAACGACCGTTCAGATGTACGACCAATGGCAGGAACAGAATCCTAAGCTGGCGCATCCACAGCTTGCCGCCCTGCTGAAGTGGGCAGCCATGTTACATGAAGTGGGGCTGAACATTAACCACAGCGGGATGCATCGCCACTCGGCGTATATTCTGCAAAACAGTGATCTGCCAGGCTTCAACCAGGAGCAGCAGACCATGATGGCCACCCTGGTACGTTATCACCGCAAAGCCATCAAGCTTGACGACCTGCCCCGCTTCACACTGTTTAAGAAAAAGCAGTTCCTGCCGCTTATTCAGCTCCTGCGTCTGGGCGTGCTGCTTAATAATCAGCGTCAGGCCACCACCACACCGCCAACACTGAAGCTGAAAACCGACGACCACCACTGGACGCTGAGCTTCCCGCACGACTGGTTTAGCCAGAACGCGCTGGTTCTACTGGACCTGGAAAAAGAGCAGCAGTACTGGGAAGCTGTCACCGGCTGGCTACTCAAAATTGAAGAAGAGAGTGCCGACGTCGCAGCGTAACGGCTCAGGCGTCCACGGGGGACGCCTCTGCCTCCAGCAGTGACTCAAGCGGTGCCGGTCTGCCAATCAGGTATCCCTGCACATAATCAATACCTAGCGCGTGAACCGCGCTACGTATCTCTTCGGTCTCGACATACTCTGCCACCACCAGCATTTTCTTCATTCGCGCCAGATGGCAGATAGACGCCACAATCTGATAATCCAGACTGTTATTAACGATGTTTCGCACAAAACTGCCGTCAATTTTGAGAATATCAGCGTCCACGCTTTTCAGCCGGGCATAGCTTGCATAACCGGTACCGAAATCATCAATGGCAATACATACCCCCATCTTCTGCAACTGCCCGAGGATCTGTTGCGCCTGCTCTGCACTGCCAAACGTACTGCACTCCGTCACCTCGAAGATCAGTTGCCAAGGCTCAATGGTGTATTTCGTCAGCAAACGACTCACCTCAAGCGGGAACTGCACTCTGCAAACGGTTGAAGGGGCCAGATTAATGGCAAAACGCTGACCAGGCAGCTTTTCGCGATGTGCTGCCAGGAAGCGTAGCGTATGGTCCAGCACCCATAAATCTACCCGCGACGACAGACCAAACTCCTGTGCAACAGGCAGGAAGTGTTCAGGAGAGATCAATACCCCGTTTGCATCCTGCATCCGTAACAAGACTTCATGGTAGCGATCGCCCCGCTGGCCACAAACAGGCTGGACTAACAGCGTAAATTCATTGTTATCGAGAGCCCTTTGCAGACGGCTCATCATCGCGACTTTATCCCTCAGACTGCGCTGCAAATGGACAGCACCACGCTGCTGAAGATTTTCCGGATGGTTGGAAGAGAGCGATAAATCCGCAACTACCCCCAGCTCACCCAGGACCAGATAGAGATGGTTCACCGGTGACCGCACATAGCAGTAGCTCACACCCACCTGAGGCTGTAGCGGCATACTATCCCAGACAAAGCGGAACTGTTTGATATGCTCATCCAGGGTTTCAATCCGCTGCTGGTGGGATTCCGCGTTGAGTCGAATCGCCAGGTCGCACCCGGTCAGGTGGTAGACCTTCTCATTGGACTGAAGTTTGTCATTAATCCATTGCGCCAGTTGCTGTTTGTACAAAATGCGCAACAACACGCCGTAATTTCGCCCCAAAATTTCCAGTTCAGGAATACGCAGCAAACAAAGCGCCGACCAGGGGTTTTTAGCCAGATCGTTTAATAACGACCGCAGGTTAGGCATATGTACGACAGGGTCGAGTAGCGCCAGTCTGCGGGAGCGTTGATTCACGGTACGCTGATGCGTCGCCAGCATCGACATGTAAATCACCACAAACGAAAAGACCAGATAGCTGGAAGAGGTGATCGCCAGTTGAATGTCATAACCCTGATGCAACGGGATATAGCGGTAAAAATAGTGAATGGACACCAGCAAGACTGGCGTCCAGATCAGTGACACCAGCTTATAGCCAAAGCGCATTGCGGCCCAGAGCATCACCGGCATCAATAACGACAGAGTGTAGTTAGTGGAAAAAATTGAGCTGTTTTCATTCATGGGGAGCAACAGCAGTGAAAGTAGCCCGCCAAGGGCAAATGCCCAAATCAAAAACTCAGCGACCGTCACCTTTTTCTCTATCTGTATACGGATCTGCGAGATGAGGTTTTTGATGTAACGCGGATGGCGAATCAGACGGATCAGCAGATAACTCAACGGTACCCCCGTCAGCCCGCTGACCAGCAGTGTCTGATAGTTAATGAGCGTACGAATATTAAGGGGGGATAATCCCGCAAGGCTCTGGCGACTCTCATACACACCCAGATAAACCGCAAACTGAAACAGCACCAGAAATAGCGTCGCGGGGCAGAAAACCTGCCAGAAAATGCGCTGCGCCATCAGCCGGGTGTCCCCGTACGCCGTCATATTGCGTCCGGGAGCAAACACCCGGTATCCCCCCCAACTGAGCACTATCGGGACGATAAAATGAAGCATACCGGCGACGGTTTCAAACAGCCCAACCGATGGGTAATAGCGGATAAACAGCGACAACGCGATCCCGGGAAGCGCTTCCAGGCCAAAGAACATCATCAGCGAAAGCAAAAATGAGAGGGGTAAATAATAGAGTGCCACAATACCTTCGCCCAGTTTCGTGAACGTATTCGCGACGCTCAGCACGGGAAGTAAAACCACAGGTAAAATAAGTGGCAATGCCCACCAGCGGTCTTCATTGTTTTTCAGAAAAGCAATAATGTTCATAGATGCCCGGTTAAACCCCTTTCTCTCCAGAGGGAAAATAAAGACAGGCATCCGACCTGACGTGCGAGCCGCCCGGCAACGTGGAGGGCGAACAGTGTGGAGGGAGGATTTTAAATATCAGGACAGGGAATCTGTTGACTTAAATCAAACTACTTTACGCAAACAACCTTTTCTGCCGATTTTTTTGCAATAACTTTCTTCACATTATCAATATGGTAAATGTAATTATTAACTCTAATAACATTAATTAATGTAACTATTGACGGTTATTTACACATTGCAGAATTGACCCCCTCTTCCCGCTGTGCCTTAATATCCCTATCGCCCAAAAGGGCATGTCCAGGAAAAACACAGTGAGTCAGGCCACGCGTATGCGCAAACGACATCGATTTAACACCCGAATGACCCGCATCATACTGCTCATCAGCTTCCTGTTTTTCTTTGGCCGCTTCGTTTATTCCTCTATTGGTGCCTGGTATCACCATCAGGACAAGGTCCAGTCGCAGCAATCCAGCCTGACCGTCGACATGACTGACCGCTGATCCGCCGGATGGTTTTGCACTCTTTGAATAATGCCTGCAATCCCTTTGCTGAGGATCTTATCCTGCAGCCTGGCAAACTGTATCGCACTGTATCCAGAGCGCCGCACTGACAAACGGGTACAAAACGCCGTCTCCGGCAAATATCTCCGATACATAAAAATGGTTTTCTTTCCCTGTCGTCATTCAGAACCGATGAGGAGAGACACCGATGATTCGTCGATACACACTTTTACCCCTACTTGCTCTGGCTTCCGTCGCATATGTCCAGGCCGCCCCTCTGGACAACCTCAGCGCAGCTGACGTTAACGGTCCCGCCGCCGTTGCGCCGCTGGAACACCCGCAACTGCCCGCAAAACTGATCGTCGATCCACCCCTTGCTGGTCCGCTGAGCAAAGGCGCGGTGTTTATTCAGTATCGGGCCGAAAACCTGCGCATTGAACCGGTATTTGGACCCGACGCGCTGAAAGTCACTCCGCGTATCGGCCACATTCATGTTGTGGTGGATGACGCCCCCTGGCACTGGGCGGACACCAGCGGTGAACCGGTGATTCTGGTGGGACTGCCCGCAGGAAAACACAAGGTGACCATTATTCTGGCCGACCCAACGCATAAGCCTCTTGACCATAAAACCCTTGAATTCACCGTGCCAGCGCATGCGCCGGTCCACCATTTCTGAGGAGCCTGAAGATGAAAGCATTATCGTTACTGACAGCGGGTTTGCTGGCGATTTCGGCCAGTGCTTTGGCGGAGAGTAAAACCAGCGTGGTGCTGGTGCATGGCGCGTTTGCCGACGGTAGCAGCTGGAATAAGGTGATTACTCTTTTGCAAAAACAACACACCGAGGTTATAGCCGTCCAGTTGCCGCTCACATCGCTAAAAGATGACGTAGCGGCCACGCAGCGAGCTATCGCCCGCGCACACGGGAATGTGGTGCTGGTGGGCCACTCCTGGGGAGGTACCGTGATTAGCGAAGCAGGCAACGATGCGCGGGTAAAATCGCTGGTGTATGTGGCGGCGTTCGCGCCGGAGTCCGGTCAGTCAACGGCAGAACTGGCGAATACCTACCCCGCTCCGCCGGGCAGTAAGGGCATTGCCCAAACGACGGACGGTTATTTATACCTGCCGACAGAAGCGGTCAGGAAGGACTTCGCGCCTGACGTGAAGCCAGCCATTCAAGATACGATTGCAGCCACGCAGGGGCCAATCAAGGCTGATGCGTTTGGGGAAAAGATAACCCACGCGGCGTGGCATGAAAAACCCAGTTGGTTTGTAGTCAGCAAAAATGACCGGATGATCAACCCCGATCTGGAACGTGCGATGGCGAAGGCGATCCATGCGAAAACCGCCGAGGTGGCAGCAAGCCACGTGTCGATGGTCAGCCAGCCGGAGGCTATCGCCCGGACGATTGAGCAGGCGAGGCAGATGCACTGAGAAAAATTCGCCCGGCGGCGCTACGCTTGCACGGGCCTACGATTTCGTAGGTCGGGTAAGCGCAGCGCCACCCGACAAGAAAGGCCGTCTCAGTCCCCCCTCTCTGCAGGATAATCCCGATTAATCCACGCGTGATCTTCTTCCCAGGTGAACATCCATTTGCGCACCGGGCCGGCCATCACGTTGAGGTAATAGCTGTCATACCCGGCCATTGTCGCCACCGGGTGATAGCCCTTCGGCACCATCACCACGTCACGGTTATAGACCGCCATACACTCATCCAGCGTTCTGTCGTCGGTGTAAACACGCTGCATGCAGAATCCCTGTTCCGGGTTGAGACGATGGTAATAGGTCTCTTCCAGATAAGTCTCCTGCGGCGGGTTATCCGTGTCGTGCTTATGGCTCGGGTACGAGCTGGTACAGCCTTCGTTGGTCCAGACCTCCACCACCAGCAAGCTGTCGGCGGGTTTGTCTTCCGGCAGGATGTTATGCACGTAGCGCTGGTTGTGACCTTTGCCGCGCGCTACGCCGTCGATATCCTGGGGGGCAATCAGCCGCGTCGGATGCGTCCCTTTGCCCGGTGCGGCGCAGACCGCCAGCTCTACTTTCGTTAGCGCCTTTACCTGCACCGTCTCCTGGGAGGTGACGTACACCGCCCAGGGTTTAATGCGCTCGAACGGGCTCATCCGCTCGCCGATGTCAGTAAACTGTGCAGAAGGCGTGCTGATGGAAGCGCGCCCGGCGACCAGCACCAGACAGCGCTCTTCACTGACAGCGGGCAGCGTCAGCTGCTGCCCTTCCTGAAGTTCATAGACCTCAAAGCCAACATATCCCCATCCGGCGCTTTCCGGCGTGACAGACTGAGTCCGCCCCTCAGCGTTCGGCTGTTGCCAGCGTGATAACAGACGTGACATGTCACCTCCTCAGATAAGCCCGGCGTCGCGCGCCAGGCGGCTCAGATTGTTATATCCCAGACGGGCGTAGGTCAGCGGATGGGCGATCGCCGGGTCCTGTTCCGCCTCCACCACCAGCCAGCCGTGATAATCCTGCGTTTTCAGCAGTTGCATGATCGGCGGGTAGTTCACGCAGCCGTCACCCGGCACGGTAAACACGCCGCTCAGCACCGCATCGAGGAAACTGGTTTTACGATTTTTGACATCCGCCAGCACGTCGGCACGCACATCTTTGCAGTGAACATGATTGATGCGCGATGCCCAACGCTGCGCCACCGCCAGCGGATCGGCCCCGGCAAAGGTCAGGTGGCCAGTATCCAGCAGTAAACCCACTTCCTCACCCGTGTGGAGCATCAGGTTGTCCACGTCTTCAGCGGACTCAATCACCGTGCCCATATGATGGTGGTAGGCAATCTGTACCCCCTGTTGCTGCGTATAGCGGGCGAACGCCGTGAGCTTCTCGCCATACTCTTTCCAGCGTTCCTGCGGGAAACGTGGGCGCAGGTGAACCGGCGTCTGCTGCTCACCGTGAATACAGCCACTCACCTCCGCAAAAACCAGTACTTTTGCACCCAGCTCTCGCAGCAACGTCAGATGTGACTGCACAGCAGCAATCTCGTCCTCTACACTGCGTTCCAGCAGGCGACCGGAATACCAGCCGGAGACCAGCTGCAGGTCATGGCTCTGCAAAATGGGGCCGAGCAGGCGCGCTTCGCGCGGGAATTTATTACCCAGTTCAAAACCCGCGAATCCGGCCAACTTCCCTTCGCTCAGGCAGGTTTCCAGAGATGTCTCCGCGCCCAGTGAAGGCAGATCGTCGTTCGTCCACGTCAGCGGGTTGATGCCCAGTTGTACACTCATTGTCGTCTCCATTATGCGTGTCCGCGCTCGCGCCACCAGGCGATAAGCTGCAGGTAGTTGTCCCGGATGCGCGCCACCAGTTGCGCATCATCAATATCGTGTTTCAGCCATGCGCGGGAGGCATCGCCAAACAGCGTACGTCCTACGGCGAAGCCTTTTACCAGCGCCTGTCCCGATGCGGCTTTGAAGTCGGCACGCAGTTGCTCTGCCGGAGCATCCAGACCGAGGATCACCACCCCACGACAGTGCGGGTCCCGGCGCTCAATAATCTCGCTTAATGCCGTCCAGCCGTCGGCGGAGAGCGGCGGCAGTTTCCACCAGTCGGGGTAAATGCCGAGGTTGTAAAAGCGGGAGATGGCGCGCAGATAAAGTTCGTCACTGCGCGGCATAGTGGCGGGCAATATCACCTCCAGCAGCAGCTCGTGTCCGGACTGGCAGCAGGCGTGGTACACCTCGGCGATTTTCTGCTCCTGCTCCAGACGCAGGCCGTGGGCATCTTCCGGATGGAAAAAGACCAGGCACTTCACCACGTGCTCCTGCGGCCAGCTGATAAGCTGGGTGCCAATGTTGCCGTGCTCCATCTCCAGCGGACGCGAGCCCGGCAGTTCAATGGGACGACCAATCCACCACCCTTCCCCGGTAATGGCGTTCAGCGCATCCTGACCAAACGTGCCATCGCACAGCAGACCGGCTTTCCCCTCCAGCCCGGCAGAGCTTGCCGCCTCGCGGCTGGCCTGCAGGATCAGCTGTTTCAGCGCCGGAATGCGCTTAAGCGACGCGCCGCACTGCAGCGCCATATCTTCCAGCTGGCTGCGGTGATCGAACGCCATCACGCACAGCTCCGGCCATTCGCGGCGGCGGGTAGTCACCCGGTGCAGATGGTTAAGACGCGGGTCGAGATCCGGGCGCGGAACGAGCGCGGCGCGGGAGAGGTAATCATCCAGCTCGATTTTGCTCGGCATCGCCGGTGCACAGCCGTGGCGCGAGACCACCAGCGCCCCACAGGCGTTGGCGTAGCGGCACGCCTGCTCCCAGCCCTCGTCGTTCAGGTAACCGCGCAGCAGGCCGGACATAAACGCATCCCCCGCGCCGAGGACGTTCAGCACCTCCACACGCACGCCGGTCACCGTCAGGCCGTCGTCCAGATGAGGTGGAATGGCATCGGTATACACCGAGCAGCCCAGCGCGCCGCGCTTGCAAACCAGTGTCGCCTTGCTGACGTGGCGCACCTGCGCCAGCGCCTGCAACGTATCGGTGCTGCCCCCCGCAATGTGAAACTCCTCTTCGGTGCCGACAATAACGTCGAAGAGGTGTAGCACCTCCTGCAGCTCGCGGGTCACCTGATCAGCAGCGATAAAGCGCGTTTCGCCGTCGCCTAAAGAGGTTAGCCCCCACAGCACCGGACGGTAGTCGATGTCCAGCACCGTGCGCACGCCGTGACGGCGGGCGTAATTCAGCGCCGTCAGCACCGCCTCACGGGTCTGCGGGTGAGAAAGGTGAGTCCCGGTGATGGCAAGACACCGTGCGGAGGCAATGTAGCTTTCGTCCACATCGCTGGCGGTAATCGCCATATCCGCGCAGTTATCGCGATAAAAAATCAGAGGAAAGGTGTCCCGGTCTTTAATGCCGAGTAGCACCAGCGCCGTGAGGCGTTCTTTATCGGTGATCAGATGGCTGGTATCGCAGCCCACCTGGTTTAACTCTTCCCGCAGGAAGCGCCCCATATGTTCATCGCCAACGCGCGCCAGCATTGACGAGCGTAAGCCCTGACGCGCGGTGCCGTACGCCACGTTGCCGGACGAGCCGCCGAGATATTTGGCGAAGCTCGACACATCCTCCAGACGGGCACCAATCTGCTGGCTGTAGAGGTCTACCGCCACGCGGCCCATGCATATCACATCAAACTGCTTTTCCACGTTGAACCCTCTTCAGACAATGTCATTCACGTTCAGCCAGCGGCCTTGCTGGTGTGAGAGTGCGATGGCGTCCAGCACGCGCGAGACCTTCCAGCCCTCTTCGAAGTCCGGCCACATCGGTGCGTCGGTGGCGATGCCGTCTACCAGGTCACGCACTTCCACCGTTTTTTGATCGTTAAAGCCGATACCATGACCTGCGCCCATGCAAAACGCGCCGTAGTCCGGGTGTGCCGGGCCGACCAGTAATGTACGGAACCCCTGACGATTAACCGGATCGTCATGCAGATAGAGCTTCAGCTCCGCCATTCGCTCCTGGGTGAAACTGATGGCGCCTTTCGTCCCGGTGATCACATACGACAGCCCCATCTTGCGGCCGCAGGCAACGCGGGAAGTTTCAATAACGCCCTGCGCCCCGCCCGCGAAGCGCACCATCGCGTGGGCCTGATCTTCATTTTCCACGGCGACCATTTCCGACGATCCGGCCTTCGCCGGACGTGCCGGCACCACAATTTTCAGATCACCACAGACCTGCTCAATCTCCCCCACCAGGTACTGGGCCATATTGACGATATGCGCCGCCAGGTCACCCAGAGCGCCCAGTCCGGCGGTCTCTTTAAAACAGTGCCAGTGAATGGGGGAAAGCGGGTCGGCCATATAATCTTCGTTGTGGGTGCCGTAGAAGTGGATCACCTCACCAATTTCGCCGCGCGCAATAATCTCTTTCGCCAGCTGCGCCGTCGGGTTTTTCATGTAGTTGAAACCCACCAGGGTTTTCACCCCTGCCCGCTTCGAGGCGTCGACCATCTCACGCGCGTCGTGGGCATTCAGCGCCAGCGGCTTCTCCGAGTAAACATGTTTGCCGTGACGGATCGCCTCCAGCGCCATCTCTTTATGCAGATGGTTGGGGGAGCAAATATCCACCACATCAATGGCCGGGTCGGCCACCAGCGCCCGCCAGTCCCCGGTTGAGCGATTGAAGCCAAACGCCTGCGCGCGTTCTGCCGCCAGCGTCGGGTTCACCTCAGCCACCATCTCGCGCACCAGTTTGCCACGCAGGTTGAACACCGTCGGGGCCTGGGCATAGGCAATGGCATGCGCCTTGCCGATATACCCGGTGCCAATCAATCCAATACGAACCTCTTTCATCGTGATCCTCACAGTGCGCCGCGACGGCTCTTGGCATAGGTGTCGAATGCCACCGCCAGAACGATAATTAACCCGGTGATAATTTGCTGGTAGTAGGCCGAGACGTTCATCAGTACCAGGCCATTAATCAGAATACCCATGATGATGGAGCCGATAATGGTGCCGCCGATGCGTCCATAGCCCCCCATCAACGACGTGCCGCCAATGACCACCGAGGCAATAACACGCAGCTCAAAGGAGATCCCGGCCACCGCCTCAGCGCTCCCCAGACGGGCGCTCAGGATGAAACCCGCCAGTCCCGCCAGACAGCCAATCAGCACGTAGACGCTGACCAGCACGCGCTTCACGTTCACCCCCGCCAGGCGTGCCGCCTCCGGGTTGCCACCGATGGCGTAGACAAAGCGCCCCCAGCGGGTTTTATGCAGCGCCAGATAACCACCGATGGCGACAATGGCGAAGATCCAGATCGGAATGGAGATACCGAGCAACTCCCCACGCCCCCACCAGCGATAACCCTGATCGAAACCGGCTATCGGTGCGCCGTCGTTAATCACCAGTGTCAGGCCGCGCCAGATGGTCATCCCACCGAGAGTGACGATGAACGGCGGCAGGCGCAGGCGGGTGACGCCCAGACCGTGCAGGAAGCCGATCGCCGTGCCCATGGCCAGACAAATCCCCAGCCCAATCAGCCAGCTCATACCGCCCCAGGCGTTCGGGTCGACGGTGGTGAAGTTGTCGCCTTTGATCACGTACGCCGCGGTCATGGCGCACACCGCCAGAATAGAGCCCACAGAGAGGTCGATCCCGGCAGTCAGAATGACAAAGGTCATCCCCACGGCCATGATCCCGTAGATGGAGACTTCGGTCAGGATGTTGAAAATATTGCGTTCAGAGAAAAAATTGCTGTTCTGCGACTGGAAGAAGATCAGCAGCAGGATCATGAAAATCAGTACCCCGAAGCGCTCGAAGAAGGCGATGGGATCGATGCGTCCGGCGCGTTTGACCGGGGCCTGCGTTTTAGAAATCATCTGCGTCATGAGAAACTCCGTTATGCCGCGTTCAGGGCGTTGTGGTTGATGGCCATCATCGTCATCAGCCGTTCTTCGTTAGCGTCGTCACCGTGGATCTCGCCAGTTACCCGGCCTTCACTGAGGGTGATGATCCGGTCAGACACCGCCATCACTTCAGGCAGATCGGAGGAGATCACAATCACCGCCACGCCCTTTTTCGCCATATCAAACAGCACCTGGTGCACTTCCGATTTGGTCCCCACGTCGATGCCACGTGTCGGCTCATCGACAATCAGCACCCGCGGGTTGAGCGCCATGCAGCGTGCGAGGATCACTTTCTGCTGGTTGCCGCCTGAGAGCTTGCGCACCTCCTGCGCGCTGTTGACCATTTTGATCTGCAGCGCCTGGCGGTAGGACTCAATCAGGTCGTCCTCTTTGCGGGTATTCACGAACCAGCGCCACTGCAGCAACGAGGAGAGGCAGGAGAGCGACAGGTTGTCGCGAATCGACAGCCCCAGCACCGCCCCCTCTTTTTTACGGTCTTCCGGAACCAGCGCCACCCCCTGATCGAGGGCATACAGCGGGTCGCGTGGCTGGTACGGCACGCCGTCCAGCTCAAAGCTCCCCGAGGTAAAGGCGTCAGCGCCAAACAAGCAGCGCGCCACCTCGGTACGACCAGCTCCCACCAGCCCGGCAATCCCTAAGACTTCCCCGGCGTGGACGTGGAAACTGATGTCATGCAGAGCGATGCCATGCGGATCCAGCGGCGGCTTTTCCCGGCTTAACCCCTTCACCGACAAACGGACAGGTTTGTCTTCATGGTGGGTTTCGCTGGCAGGGCGGCGGTTAAAGGCCACATCACGCCCTACCATCAGGCGGATCAACTGCTCTACGTTGGTCTCCGCTACCGCGCCGGTGCCGGTGAAACGGCCATCCTGGAAAACGGTGAAACGATCGCAAAGCTGGAAAACTTCATGCAGGCGGTGAGTGACATAAATAATGCTCACGCCACGGTTTTTAAGCTCCCGCACCACGCGGTGCAGGCTTTCCACCTCGCTGTCACTCAGGGCGGCGGAGGGTTCATCCATGATGATCAGCCTGGCATTGAGGGTCAGCGCCCGGGCAATCTCCACCATCTGCTGCTGGGCCACGCTCAGACGGGCGACGGGCGTGGTCGGTGCGACATTCAGTTGCAGATAATCGAGAATCACCTGCGCTTCCTGATTGACCGCTTTTTCGTCGACGATCAGGTTACGTTTGCGCGGTTCGCGTCCGAGAAACATGTTTTCCGCGACGGTCATGTTGGGCAGCAGGTTGAATTCCTGATAGATGGTGATAATGCCCTTGTTCTGCCGTTCTACCGGGGAGTCGTCCACCGGCAACGTTTCGCCGTTGAACCAGATATCCCCACGCGTTTGCGGCTGTGCGCCCGCGAGTGCCTTCAACAGCGTGGATTTCCCGGCGCCGTTCTCGCCCAGCAAAGCGTGAATTTCACCCGTGCCGACGGTGAGCTGAGCGCTGCTCAGCGCCCATACGCCGGAAAAGCTTTTTGCCAGGTCGGTTACTTTCAGTAAGGGTTGCGACATCAGCCTGCTCCTTATTTATGGGGAGCCGCCCGTACGGCGGCTCCGGACAAATCAGTTACCGGCCTCAGCAATACGCTCAGCCTGTTGCAGGTTCTCTTTGGTGATCAGCGTCGGCGGATAGTCCGCCCCGGTGATGGCTTTTTTCTCACGCACGTTAGCCACCAGCTGGCTCATCGCCGTGGTCACCGCAAATCCCGGACGCTGATCCGCCGTAACCGCCAGCCAGCCGTCGCGCACGCGGGCCAGTGCTTCCGGTACCGCATCAAAGCCGGTCACCAAAATTTCGCCCGGCTTCACACCCTGACTCTGCAGCGCCTCAATCGCCCCCAGCGCCATATCATCGTTGGCGGAGAGGATCACCTGCGGACGTTTTGGCAGCGACGGCAGAACGCTTTCGACAATGCGCATCCCTTCCGAACGCATCCAGTTGCCGGTCTGATCGGCGACGATCTTGTACTTATCCCCGCCCGCCTTCAGGCTGTCGCGGATCCCTTTGGTGCGTTCAATGTTGGAGGAGGAGCCCGGTTGACCGGTCAACAGAATGATCTCCGCGCCGTTGGGGAATTTGGTTTTGACGAAGTCGCCAATCGCCTGGCCGCCCTTGTAGTTGTTGGCGCCAAAGTGTGGCACTTTTTTCTGGCTATCGACGGAGCGATCAAGCGTTACAACCGGCAGCTTCGCATCCTGAATTTCATCTACCGCACTGGAAACCGCGTTCACATCGTTCGGGGAGACGATAAAGCCCTGCGCACCACGGGTGATGGCGTTTTCCAGGTCAGCCACCTGCTTCGGTGAGCTGCCCTGCCCGTCCAGTACCTGAAGTTTCACGCCCATCTCTTTTGCGGCTTTTACCGCCGTGCGCTGCATGTGAACTTCAAACGGCATGGCCAGGTTTGGCGTACTGAAAACAATTTGCTCGTTTTCGGCTATGGCGGCCCCGGATGTCATGGCGATGAGGGCGGCTAAGATCAGTTTTTTCATTATTATGTCTCTCTGTGTAGGGTTGTTGTGTTTAGAGGACGATCTCGCGCTGGCAACGCAGTGATTCCAGCGCTTTATCCGCGAGGTACAGCGCACGTTCACCATCATCGCCGCTGCAATCAGGTACCGCTTCGCCGCGCAGGACCGCAACAAAGTGTTCCCATTCCGCGGCGTAAGCGGATTTGTAGCGTTGCAGGAAGAAGTGTTCCGGCAGCGCGCTGGTGCAACCCTGTTTGCCGTAGTGCTGCACCTGGTTTTCAAGGATATTGCCCGCGCACAGCAGTCCTTCGGAACCGTGCAGTTCCAGGCGCTGGTCGTAGCCGTATGAAGAGCGGCGACTGTTGACGATGGTCGCCATCGCGCCGGAGGCATATTTCAGAACGATAAACGCGGTGTCGATATCTCCTGCTTCGCCAATTGCCGGATCCACCAGATTGCTGCCCTGGGCATACACCGACACCGGCTCTTCACCCATGATGAAGCGTGCCATGTCAAAGTCATGAATGGTCATATCGCGGAACATGCCGCCGGAAACGCGTACGTACTCCGCAGGCGGTGGAGACGGATCGCGGGAGATGATCAGCAGTGATTCTGGTTTGCCGATACGCCCGGCCTGAGCGTCGGTTTTCACGCGACGGAACTGCGGATCAAAGCGGCGGTTAAAACCGATAAACAGCGGCACGTCATACTCTTTGACCACTTTCAGGCAGTCGCGTACGCGGGCAAGATCAAGGTGTACCGGTTTTTCACAGAAGATGGCTTTGCCGTGACGGGCGGCCATTTCAATCAGATCCGCGTGGGTGTCGGTCGCGGAGGCGATCAGTACGGCATGAACGTTCGGGTCGGTCATCGCCTCATCCAGGCTCTGCTGACGCGCCTGATATTGCGTGGCGAGACGCGTGGCGAATTCCTGGTTCGGGTCAACCACAGACCAGAGCGTGGTCGCACTGTGGCTGGCGATGTTAGCTGCATGTACCTGGCCAATTCGGCCAGCGCCCAGTAAAGCAATGTTAAACATAACGGCTCCCGGTGTTGGTGAATGCTGTGAACTAACGACACTATAAATAAAACATTTATTTCATTTTTATAAATAGTGAAAATTATGTTTTTGAGTGCGGGTTAACACTTTTGAGATGTATGAGATAAATTTTGTTATCAATCTCACAACATGGAAGAAGGTATGCCCCTTCATTACAAAGGGACGAGGGAGTAACAACCGCACCGTACCGTCCCCTCTCCCTGTGGGGAGAGGGTCAGGGTGAGGGGAAAAAGAAAAATGAAATGAAAATTTCGTTACGGCAGGAAAACTCAATACTGACGGGCTTTTTTCACCTGAGCCTGTGTTTGCTCGGCGGCCTGGCGCACCGCTGATGACTCTGCCACCTGCGCGTCGCCGGTTCGCCACCATGACGCGTAATCATGGGTCATCGTTTTCGGCAGCACTTTGATGTCGAGGAGCGTCGGCCCCGGGTGGGCGCGCGAGGCTTCCAGCGCTGCCAACAGGCTATGCTCGTCATGAACTCGCCATGCGCGACAGCCGTAGCTTTCCGCGTTTTGCGCAAAATCAACCTTCACCAGTGGCCCGTCAAGCCGACCCGTTTTCGGATTACGGTAGCGGTTTTCCGTGCCAAAACTCCCCATTCCGTGCCCCATCTGCAGGTTGTTAATGCAGCCGAAGCTGGCGTTATCAAACAGCAGAATGGTGACCTTAATGCCCTCCTGTACGGCGGTTTGCAGCTCTGAGTGCAGCATCATGTACGAACCATCGCCTACCATGGCGTACACCGGCTGCTGAGGTTTTGCCAGCTTCGCGCCAATGGCCGCTGCGACCTCATACCCCATGCAGGAGTAACCGTACTCCAGGTGGTAACTGTCCGGCGTTTTAACCTGCCAGAGGCGTTGCAAATCCCCTGGCAGCGATCCGGCCGCCCCCACCACAATAGCGTTATCTTCAATATGCTGATTAATGAGCCCCAACACCCGCGTCTGAGTCAGATGCGTGTTGAGCGTTTCACCGTATTCCATGAGCTGTGCATCAATGTGCCCCGCCACTTCGGGAGCGTCGTCAGGATGCCACTGGCGATCCCACAGGCGACGGCATTCGTCGCGCCAGGCGGATTTCGCCTGGGCAATCGCCTCCCCCCAGCCACTGCGATAATCTTTCAGTGTGTGGGTCAACGCTGTCAGCCCGATTTGGGCATCGGCAATCAGCGCGGTGGCATCCAGCTTCAGGGCGTCAAACTCGGCCACGTTCAGCAACAGGAACTCGACGTCCGGATGGGAAAAGAGCGCCTTGGAGCCGGTGGTAAAATCAGTAAGACGCGTGCCGATGCCAATTACTAAGTCAGCCTGCGGCGCAAGCTGGTTGGCAGCCATTCCGCCCGTCACACCGACGCCCCCCAGATTAAGCGGGTGATCGCTTACCAGCGCCCCCTTTCCGGCCTGAGTTTCGGCAAACGGCAGTTGCAGTGTTTCAACAAATTCCTGTAACGCCTCATGCGCACCGGAGTAACGCACGCCACCGCCGCATACCACTAGCGGACGGCGCTTGCGGGTAATCAGCGCCTGAGCCTGCGCCAGTCGCTGCGGGTCAGGTGGACGGCGTTCAATATGATGCACCCGACGCGCAAAGAAACTCAGGGGGTAATCCCAGGCTTCTCCCTGCACATCCTGAGGTAAGCAAATGGTCACCGCCCCTGTATTTGCGGGGTCAGTAAGCGTTCGCATCGCGCTTAACATCGCGCTCATGAGCTGTTCAGGACGGTTGATGCGGTCCCAGTAGCGGGAGACCGGGCGGAAGCAGTCGTTGGTACTGATGCTGAGATCGTGATACTGCTCGATCTGCTGCAACACCGGGTCAGGCTGGCGACTGGCGTAGATATCGCCCGGCAACAGCAGGAGCGGAATACGGTTCGCCGTGGCCGTCGCGGCCGCCGTCACCATATTGGCAGCACCTGGCCCAACGGATGAGGTGACGGCAAAAATACGCTGGCGGCGATGCTGTTTGGCGAATCCCGTCGCCATATGGGCAATCCCCTGCTCGTTACAGCCCTGCATCACCTGCAGATGGCCGGGATCCTGCTCCAGCGCCTGGCCGATACCGAGCACGTTACCGTGCCCAAAGATCGTTGCTACGCCCTCCACAAAGGGCGTTTCGTTACCATCAACGCTAACGTATTGTTGATTAAGGAATCTGACCAGCGCCTGGGCCATGGTCATACGTTCGGTTTGCATAAAACCCCCTGTCAGCCCAGCGTCGGCATGGAGAACGCAGCGCCTGTCTCCTGCTGCATTTCCGGCCAGCGTGCAGTGATGGTTTTCATTCGGGTGTAGAAACGCACGCCATCGTTCCCGTGAACATTGAGCGCACCAAAGATGGAACGCTTCCAGCCACCGAAACTGTGGAATGCCATTGGCACCGGGATCGGCACGTTGACCCCCACCATGCCCGCCTGCACCTCTTCACAGAAGCGGCGCGCGCAGCCACCGTCACGGGTGAAAATAGCCGAGCCATTACCATATTCGTGGCGGTTAATCAGATCCACCGCGCTGGCGTAATCTGCTACGCGTACCACAGAAAGCACCGGGCCGAAAATTTCTTCTTTATAGATGGTCATCTCCGGGGTGACGTTATCGAACAGCGTCGGCCCAACGAAATAGCCCTGCTCGTGCCCCTTCACGCTAAAGCCACGCCCGTCCACGCGCAGGTTCGCCCCCTGAGCTTCGCCACTGTCGATATAGCCCAACACTTTGCTGCGGTGCGCGGCGGAGATCAGCGGCCCCATCTCGTTTTCTGGCGTCTGGTCCAGACCCGGTCCGACGCGCAGCGCGGCGATCTGTTTTTCCAGCCGGGTGCAGAGGTCATCGGCGGTTTTATCGCCCACGGCCAGCACCACGGAGAGCGCCATGCAGCGCTCCCCCGCCGCCCCAAAAGCCGCGCCCATGATGGCGTTCGTCGCCATATCCATGTCAGCATCTGGCATTAAAATGCAGTGGTTTTTCGCGCCGCCTAGCGCCTGACAACGCTTACCGTGGGCGGACGCGGTCTGGTAAATGTATTCGGCAATCGGCGTTGAGCCGACAAAACTAACGGCCTGCACGCGCGGGTCGGTCAGGAGCACATCAACGGACTCTTTATCCCCCTGCACCACGTTGAACACGCCATCCGGCAGGCCAGCCTCTTTCAGCAGTTTCGCCAGCGCGAGCGCCAGAGAGGGATCTTTTTCCGACGGTTTCAGCACGAAGGTGTTACCTGTCGCCAGCGCAATCGGGAACATCCACATTGGTACCATCGCCGGGAAGTTAAACGGCGTGATCCCGGCGCAGACCCCAAGCGGCTGCATCAGCGAGTGGCTGTCGACGCCCGTGCCGACGTTCGCAGAGTGTTCACCTTTTTGCAGATGCGGGATGCCGCAGGCGAATTCCACGACTTCCAGGCCACGGGTCAGTTCACCTACTGCGTCTGAGAAAACCTTACCGTGTTCTTCACTGATGATACGGGCCAGACGCTCCATATTCTCTTCAAGCAACGCTTTGAAGCGGAACATCACACGCGCGCGCTTGAGTGGAGCAAAACGTGCCCACGCGGGAAACGCTTGCTGTGCTGCGGCAATCGCCTGTTCGGTTTCCTGTGCCGTGCTCATCACCACCTGGCGGATTTGTTCACCAGTGGCCGGGTTGAAGATCGCCTGAACGCGCTGGCCTGAACCGGTGACACATTCGCCGTGAATAAAATTCGCTACCGTCTCCATCCTTAACCTCTCGCTGTTGATACGTGACTGTTACCTGAACGTTGTGTACTGAACACTATATATGAAACAAACATTCCATTTTAAGTTGAAATAAAATAAATGATGATTATTGTGATCAAGGATGGATTTTTATGTTAACAGCCAACATCACTGACTCAGCCTGAGCTATTAAGGGATTTCGGGCGAGGAAATGACTGAAGCTTCTGTTTCATTTTTGCTGCCAGATGGATGGCCGACATTTAAAAGACGCGGTTTTGCGTTTAGAATCATATGACTGTATTTGGGGGATAACATGACGACAGCAACCAGCCTGAACGAACTGCAGCAGCAAATCCGCGATCGCTACGATAGCCTGAGCAAGAGGCTGCAGCAGGTTTCCCGCTATGTGCTTGATAACACCAACAGCGTGGCCTTTGATACGGTTGCTGTCATTGCCGAGCGCGCCGACGTACCACCGTCGACGCTCATCCGCTTCGCCAACGCCTTTGACTTCACCGGTTTCAACGAGATGAAACAGCTGTTTCGCATGAACCTGGTGGAGGAGACCGCCAGCTACAGCGACCGCGCCCGGCTGTTCCGCGAAATGGAGAGCGAGGCCGTACCGGAAACACCGCTCGATATCCTGCAGGAATTCGCCCGCTCGAATGCGCAGGCGTTACAGCAGCTGGCCGCCCGCGCCGAACCAGAAATGCTGGAGCGCGCCGTGCAGTTGTTGGCCGATGCCGACACCATCTACATCGCCGGTTTACGCCGTTCCTTCAGCGTCGCGGCCTATCTGACCTATGCCCTGAGCCATCTGGAGTGCCAACCGATTCTGCTCGACGGGATGGGTGGCATGCTGCGCGAGCAGATCAGCCGCATTAAGGCGCGTGACATTGTGGTGTCGATCAGCTTCTCGCCGTACGCGGAAGAGACAGTGATGGTCAGCGAAACCGCCGCCAGCGTTGGCGCACGACAGATTGTGATTACGGATAGCCAGATCAGCCCGCTGGCGACGTTCAGCGATCTCTGTTTTGTGGTGAAAGAGGCGCAGGTGGATGCGTTCCGCTCCCAGTCAGCAACGCTGTGCCTGGTGCAGTCGCTGGTGGTGGCGCTGGCGTACAGGTTGGGAAGTGGGGACAAATAGTCTGCATTGCCCTTTTGCCGGCCGGGAACGGCACTGCCGCCCCCCGGCATTTTGGTCAGTTCTTTATTTCAGTACACTCCGGATAGTCTACGGATGAGAGAGCACTCAGGCGTTGCCCCGTAATCTGCAGAACGCGCAGTAGAAGCATAATGCCGCGACGGGTATCTGGATCGTTCAGCATCGAGAACACCTGCCGAAGCGAAACATCCCCTTCCCGGTTAATTTGCTCCCCCCATGCCATGCGTAGTGCAGTTCCGCCTTCCCAGCCGACAGTCACAACATCTTCAAAAACGCCGGCCAGTTTTTCGACCATCGCGTTATCGGTCATTTCAAGCAGGTCCGCCACCAGGGCGAGTAAATCAACAAGATTATTCAGGCGATTGCCGGCCATAAGCGGAGCAAGATTTTTCAGCAATTGTTCCTGTTCGCTCATCAGAACATCCCCCTCACGACACCCCAATACAGTCCACGGTTAAAACCGTTTCGCAGCATGCCACCGAGTTTTGTCGCAGGCACCGGCGTCACATCATTGCGATAGTCATATACCAGCGGCATCCCTGCCCAGAGCCCCATCTGCGCGACGGCCTGAACCCGGCCATCGTAATGATTACCGCTTCCGGGTGGTCTGCCATACAGTTCCGCCACAATATTGTCGACAATGATCGGGGCCTGGTTATGGCACGACCCGCCAGCTTTACTGATCGGGAGATCGACGGTATCGCCGATCACATAAACGCCTTCTAACCCGTAGACGCCCAGCGTTTGGTGATCCGTCGGCAACCAGCCTTCTCCATTCTGAATCTCACTGAGCCCCGTATTACGCACCGCTTCTACCGCCCTGATGGGAGGCGTGGCCATCAGGATGTCGAAGTTCTGCGAATCGCCCTCGGCGGAATACGCGATTTTGCTGTCAGGATCGACATGACTTAAGGTAAAACCGCGCTGGTGCTTTATACCTTTGGCAGCAAAAATATCCCCCAGCGCCTCCCCAACCGGACGTTGCAGGAACAGACAGTTTCGCAGTAATTGCGCTACGGTCGGATAGGTATAAACAATCTCAACCTGATTACGTACGCCACGCTGACGCAGATAGTCGTCAACCATCAGAGTGGTCTCGATGGGGGCGATCCCACACTGGTGGGGCACATTCGGGGTTTCCGGGAAAGAGACGGTGATAAAGATTCGCCCCTTTTTAATGGTGGCGAGTTTATGGGCTAATTGCCTGGCCGCCGCGTATTGGTAAAAATGATCGCCCACTTCAGCAAGGCCAGGGATTTTTTGTGGGAAAGGTGTGCAGCCAGTAGCAATAACCAGCAGGTCCCAGTCGTAGTGTTTCTTACTGGCGCTGTATAAGCGACGTTGTTTAAAATCGAAAGATTCTATTTTATCGGTAATAAATTGAATTTCCGGACTCAGTAATTGCCGCTCAGGCCGGGCCAGCTCATGGTGATGAAAGAGGTTAAACGCGACGTACATAAACGCGGGTTTGTAGTAGTGCACCGGTGATTCGGATATCAGCATCAGTTCTACCTGACCGGCGGCAATTTCGCGTCGTAATTTCCTGGCCAGCAGGTTGGCGACAATCGTCCCTCCCGTGCCGCCACCGACAATCATTATGCGGTTTTTCATTCCGTTATTCGCTCATGGTAGTGAATGGGAATTCACGTAACCAGACCGCTTCACTGTTACGCTCAGCTAAAGCGTAGTAACAGAGCAATATTCCGCAATGCAATCCTTAATGAAATATTTAATTTCGGAAATAACGCCATCATTTAAAATATACGCTGCAAAATATAATTTATATCCCTATAACGTAGCCTCTGACTGTGATCTCTTTTGCATCATTATTATTCACCAAAGAGCAGCTTTGTGTACTTTTTAGAAACCGCCCCGGAGCGCTGACCATTGGCGCCATAATAGCGATCTTCACGGCACAACCTTTCCTTCACATCACAGAAAATGCCGTTGGCAAAGGTGAATTCGGTCAGATCGACATCGCTCGATGTGAACACCTCGTTTGCAGCAGCCTTCTTGCCGAGATACTTCTCGGTCAGCTCACGGGAAATTCCCTTGTCATTGGCGCATACATATCGGTCGCAGAGCACGCCTGACACTGGGGAATGGAGTTTGGCCGGGGTCCTGGCCTGAGCAGACATGGCGGACACAGCCAGCAGCGCGGCTACAGAGCATGAGAGTATTGTCTTGTTCAAGATGATAACCTCCGTTGGTTAATGAGTGTCGGATTTGTACCGGGATGCTTACACCAGTACCTCACTGGCGCAGCTGGTAACGACGTTATGGTAAATCACCTGCTTTTAACAAGCCGATTGCATGGTCAAGTTGCTTGTAGAGCGTATGTCTCAAATCATCTAACTCGTCATTTTCTCGAATTAGAGGTATTCCATTTTTATGGAGAACAATATCGTTAAATGACCCCATTCCACCGTATAGTTTTTTCAATGAGTAAATGGATGATTCACAATCAACATCGAGCTCGATGGCCAGTTTTTCAAATGTTTTTGCCCATGACTCCTCCTCATTTGAGGATAGTATTTTAATGATCTCGGTTACTGTTTTCTTTATTTCATTTTTCATTTCAAACCACCACTTCCAAGTATCTTAACGCCAGGTATTTTCCACGGGGTAGGTACTACAACTTGCTCAGAGCCACCGGAAAAAAGGTCTGTTTGATAGCCTACTTCTCCAACATATACTTTCGTTCCTGCGGGTATCTGGATCTCGTGATAGCTATCAAGAGGAGATTCACTTCCATTAGGCCATTTGGGAAGCAGGGCCTTATCTATCCTGGTTTGGAGAACTCCTTGAGGTCGTTCATATCCGAAAAACTGACCTAATGGTCGTCCCTCAATGCCCCCTCTATAGAAACTCGTATCTGTTGATAGAGTGATCTCTTTGTATGTACCACTGGAAAAGGTTTCTGCTAGCTCTTTGGGTAATGGTCCGGGCTTTATCATTGAGTATTCCCCTTCGACTTTTCCCAGAACATGGAGATTGTTAAGCTCACTCGCTGCCCCCAGTCTGCCAAGGCCAAGACCCGCAGCAACAGAAGCGCCAGCAATGATCAGCCCTTTATTGTCCATAACCTGATTGTAACCCGCTGGCGCATCACCACCGAGCTGCTGCGCGGTCTGATGGAATCCCTCAATATTGCCATTATAGATCCCGCCCGCAGCCAACAACCGACCTACAGCTTTGCTGTTGATGGTTTTTGCAGCCTGAGCATGTTGCGCAGGTGCCGCAGGGCGGACGTGATATTCCGGGCGTTTCAGTTGCCGGAACAGGAGATGGCTGAGCCTGATATGAAGGAACAAGGGTAGATCATTGCGAAGGTCACCGGATGTCGTCAGTACGCCAGAAATAGCATGCCCGGTTATGTTTTTTCTCAGCAGAACGAGCTTCCCGGATTTGATATCTTCAAGCGCGTCACGGTATGCCATCCACGGATGCTGCCAGTGAAACGGTTGATAGCGGCTGACAAACCGGGTATAGCCCTGCGGTAAATTCCACTCCTGGATGATGCGGTTGGGCAGTGCAGTTGCTGCGAGATCTCCTGCCGCAGTGTCCGGGTGGATAATGTGAGGAATGTCCTCAAGGTAGATGTCGTCCAGTGACATGGCCTGGCTGTGATGAAGCATGGTGCCCCTTTTGCGCTGCCTTTATGCGCTCCATTATTGCGCATTCCAGACAACAGGCAAAGCCCCCTAATGCCCCCATGGTTGATTGACCAGATACCATGATGTTGGCTCCGCCAGCGCCCAGGTTCTGTCTAACCGGGGACTGACCAGAAAAGGTCCGCTGTGAGCGAGGAGCGGACGTTAAGTTACATTTACCCGCAAACTGTGAATCGAACGTTATCTCTTGTTATTAATGAAATATGATCGCTTAATAGATTACATTTAGATATGATTTAACCCAATTAAAGGCTCGTTTCTTTAGCGTAAACTGACGAATAGATAACCAACCAGAATTATAAAGGAACTATTGAATGATTAGGAATTATAGAGCGCTTAAGCTTGAACTATGGGAGAAGTTTAATCACCAATGTGCTTACTGTGGCACTAGACTTTATGAACCATTGATGGCGGATGTTGAGCACTTTTTACCAAAATCAAAGTATCCTGACTTCCAGGAGGATACAGATAATCTGCTCATCGCTTGTAGAGCATGTAACACGATTAAACGAGATCAGTTTCCTCTAGATGAGAATGGTAAACCATTACTCCTAAATCCTGTGATTGAAAGTTTTTCAGAACATATAAAACAAAATAAAAATGGATATTTAGAAGGTTTAACTGAGCGAGGGCAGGCGACTATAGATGTATTGCAGTTGAATAGGCCTTCATTAATCGAACAGCGTATTCTAGATGTTATTGACATGCAGTTTTCTGATGATCGAAATCTATCTGAACACGATGTCTATATAACATTCAGAAATAGTATGCTGAACGCCATAAAGCTTAATGATGCTCAGTTACAAATTGATAGTGTTTTACAAGTACAAATGACTTATATGCTGTATGCCAATATAATAACTTCTTTGGAAACATATTTATGTGACCGTTTTATTTCCTTAATCCACGGTAGTCAAGCGAACTTAAGAAGTTTTGTTGAAAATTTTAAAGATTACAATCAAGAAAACTTCTCACTTTCGGAGTTATTTATAAAACATGAAGAAATAGAATCTAAAGCGATGGAGTCTATGAAGAGTGTGCTTTATCATAATCTACCAAAAGTAAGTGGCATGTATCGCGATACTTTTGGCATTACATTCCCTATATTCGCAGATGTTTATAAAAGCGTGTTAATCAGGCATGACTTAGTTCATCGAGCAGGTAAAACAAAAGATGGAAATTTTCATGAATTAAATTCAGAGTCAGTTAAAGAGGTTGTAAAAAATTGCTCTGACTTGGTTGAGCAACTAGAAAAAGAGCTTAAAGATTGTACAAGGTTCTAGGTGGTTGCCACCATATCTAAGGTGACCGCGCGGGCGGTCACCAAAAGTAATATACTTTCATTCTCATTTTAATCATCCTGAATAAATACATTTTTTGTTTATTCAAGTTGGCCTGCTTCATTATTTAATATCCACCCAATGGCGCAAGGACTGCTTCTGGCACTAACCTGACAATACCAGAGCGATAAGAGACAGGTCAGCAGTAATGCCAACAACCATGGACCACATGGTTATTTTTTTGCAACGTTTATCTTTGGTTGGAGTTGGCGCGGCATGGTATCAGGTCTAATCCGTAGCATTCCCGATAAATCATCCACCTCAAAATACCACGTTCAAACCATGCACGGTCTTGCCAGCCATGGCCAAAAAAAAGCCCGCAATCCGCGGGCTTAGAGATATTTTATAGTCTGTCAGTGCCAGACTTTAAAGGTTGAGAAATCATTCCCACTCAATCGTAGCCGGTGGCTTACCGCTGATGTCATACACCACGCGGGAAATGCCGTTAACTTCGTTGATGATGCGGTTAGACACGCGGCCCAGGAAGTCATACGGCAGGTGCGCCCAGTGCGCAGTCATGAAGTCGATGGTTTCCACCGCACGCAGGGAAACAACCCAGTCGTACTTACGGCCATCGCCCATTACGCCTACAGAGCGAACCGGCAGGAACACGGTGAACGCCTGGCTCACTTTGTTGTACAGGTCAGCTTTGTGCAGCTCTTCGATGAAGATCGCGTCCGCGCGACGCAGCAGGTCGCAGTACTCTTTCTTCACTTCGCCCAGCACACGCACGCCCAGACCCGGACCCGGGAACGGGTGACGGTAGAGCATATCGTACGGCAGACCCAGCTCCAGACCGATCTTACGCACTTCGTCTTTGAACAGCTCACGCAGTGGCTCAACCAGACCCATCTTCATCTCTTTCGGCAGGCCGCCCACATTGTGGTGAGATTTAATAACGTGTGCTTTACCGGTTGCGGATGCCGCAGACTCGATCACGTCCGGGTAGATGGTGCCCTGCGCCAGCCATTTCACGTCGTCCAGCTTCAGCGCTTCTTCGTCGAACACTTCCACGAACACACGGCCGATGATTTTACGTTTCGCTTCCGGATCGTTCTCACCTTTCAGCGCGTCCAGGAAGCGCTGCTCGCCTTCCACGTGAACGATGTTCAGACCGAAGTGGTCACCAAACATGTCCATAACCTGCTGGGCTTCGTTCAGACGCAGCAGACCGTTGTCGACGAAGACACAGGTCAGGTTTTTGCCGATGGCGCGGTGCAGCAGCATCGCGGTCACGGAGGAGTCCACGCCGCCCGAGAGGCCGAGGATCACTTTGTCATCGCCAACCTGCTGGCGGATACGCTCAACGGCGTCGTCGATGATTTTTGCCGGGGTCCACAGGGCTTCACACTGGCAGATGTCACGCACGAAGCGCTCCAGCATGCGCATACCCTGACGGGTGTGGGTCACTTCCGGGTGGAACTGCACGCCGTAGAAGCGTTTTTCTTCGTTTGCCATGATGGCGAACGGGCAGCTCTCGGTGCTGGCAACGGTCACGAAGTCAGACGGGATGGCGGTGACTTTGTCGCCGTGGCTCATCCACACGTCCAGCAGCGGTTTACCGTCTGCGGTCAGGGAGTCTTCGATACCGCGCACCAGCGCGCTGTCGGTGACGACTTCTACCTGCGCGTAGCCAAACTCACGCTCGTTAGAACCTTCGACGTGGCCGCCAAGCTGCATTGCCATGGTCTGCATACCGTAGCAAACGCCGAATACCGGCACGCCAGCTTCGAACACGTACTGCGGTGCACGCGGGCTGTTCTCTTCGGTAGTACTTTCCGGGCCGCCGGACAAGATGATGCCGCTTGGATTGAATTCGCGAATCTGTGCTTCCGTGACATCCCACGCCCACAGTTCACAGTAAACGCCCAGTTCACGTACGCGACGCGCCACCAGCTGAGTGTACTGAGAACCAAAGTCCAGGATGAGAATGCGATGTTTATGAATGTTTTCCGTCATTGACGCTAATTCCGAGGCAAGTGAAACAAAAACAGAGCGCCCGGCAGGAGCCGGGCGCGGAAACTTATCAGGAGCCCAGACGGTAGTTCGGGGACTCTTTGGTGATCGTCACGTCGTGAACGTGGCTCTCCTGGATACCCGCACCGCTGATGCGTACGAATTCCGCTTTAGTACGCAGCAGGTCAATGGTACCACAGCCGGTCAGACCCATACAGGAGCGCAGGCCGCCCATCTGCTGGTGAATGATCTCTTTCAGACGGCCTTTATAGGCAACGCGACCTTCGATACCTTCCGGTACCAGTTTGTCAGCGGCGTTATCGGTCTGGAAGTAACGGTCAGAGGAACCTTTGGACATCGCGCCCAGAGAGCCCATACCGCGGTAAGATTTGTAAGAACGGCCCTGGTAGAGTTCGATTTCACCCGGGGATTCTTCGGTACCAGCCAGCATAGAGCCTACCATCACCGCAGCAGCACCTGCGGCGATCGCTTTGGCGATGTCACCAGAGAAGCGGATACCGCCGTCAGCGATAACCGGAATACCGGTGCCTTCCAGTGCTTCAACCGCGTCAGACACTGCAGTGATCTGCGGAACGCCCACGCCGGTCACGATACGGGTAGTACAGATGGAGCCAGGACCGATACCCACTTTCACCGCGCTGCAACCAGCGTCAGCCAGTGCGCGAGCACCTGCGCCCGTCGCCACGTTACCGCCGATGATCTGCAGATCAGGGTATTTAGCACGGGTATCACGAATACGTTGCAGAACGCCTTCGGAGTGGCCGTGAGAGGAGTCAATCAGCAGCACGTCAACGCCCGCAGCAACCAGCGCATCAACACGCTCTTCGTTACCAGCACCCGCGCCAACTGCAGCACCTACGCGCAGACGGCCATGCTCATCTTTACAGGCGTTAGGTTTACGTTCTGCTTTCTGGAAATCTTTAACGGTGATCATGCCGCGCAGGTGGAAGTTCGCATCCACAACCAGCGCTTTCTCAACACGTTTTTCGTGCATTTTAGCGAACACGACGTCACGGGCTTCGCCTTCACGAACGGTTACCAGACGCTCTTTCGGTGTCATATAAACACTGACAGGCTGGTTCAGGTCGGTCACGAAACGCACGTCACGACCGGTAATGATACCGACCAGTTCGTTGGCTTCAGTCACAACCGGGTAACCGGCAAAGCCGTTACGTTCGGTCAGGGCTTTCACTTCGTGCAGGGTGGTGGTTGGCAGAACGGTCTGTGGGTCAGACACGATACCGGATTCATGTTTTTTCACGCGGCGAACTTCTTCAGCCTGACGCTCGATAGACATGTTTTTATGAATAAAGCCGATGCCACCTTCCTGTGCCAGGGCGATAGCCAGGCGCGCTTCAGTCACGGTGTCCATTGCCGCAGAGAGCATAGGAATGTTCAGGCGAATGGTTTTCGTCAACTGCGTGCTGAGATCGGCAGTATTCGGCAGAACAGTGGAGTGAGCGGGAACAAGGAGGACGTCGTCAAACGTCAGTGCTTCTTTAGCGATACGTAGCATGGGCAATATCTCTGACCTGGGTGGTTAAATATTGCCGTGGCATTATACAGAGCGTAACCGATTGCATCCACACTTTTTTATAAAAAAACCTTGCACTCCCCTCTCAGCGGGTTACTATCGACTGAATAACTTGCTGATTTAGAATTTGATCCCGCTCACATGTTATCCTCTCAAACCCCTTCAATTTTTACTGTTAGCCGCCTTAATCAAACGGTTCGTTTACTGCTTGAGCAGGAAATGGGGCAAGTCTGGATCAGCGGTGAGATCTCAAACTTCACGCAGCCGTCATCCGGCCACTGGTACTTTACGCTAAAAGACGATACCGCCCAGGTGCGCTGCGCGATGTTCCGCAACAGCAACCGTCGCGTGACGTTCCGTCCTCAGCACGGCCAGCAGGTGCTGGTGCGCGCCAATATCACGTTGTATGAGCCGCGCGGTGACTATCAGATTATCGTCGAGAGCATGCAGCCTGCGGGCGAAGGCTTGCTACAGCAGAAGTATGAACAGCTAAAAGCAAAACTCTCGGAAGAAGGGCTGTTCGACCAGCAGTTCAAAAAGCCGCTCCCCTCTCCTGCCCACTGCGTTGGGGTTATTACTTCAAAAACCGGTGCGGCCCTGCACGATATTTTGCACGTGCTCAAGCGTCGTGACCCTTCCCTACCCGTGATCATCTACCCAACCGCGGTACAGGGTGACGATGCGCCAGGCCAGATTGTCCGCGCCATTGAACTGGCGAATGCGCGTCAGGAGTGCGACGTGTTGATCGTTGGCCGTGGCGGTGGCTCGCTGGAAGACCTGTGGAGCTTTAACGACGAACGTGTCGCACGGGCGATTTTCGCAAGCCATATCCCTGTAGTGAGCGCCGTCGGGCACGAAACGGACGTTACCATCGCGGATTTTGTTGCCGATTTACGCGCCCCTACGCCATCCGCAGCAGCGGAAGTGGTGAGCCGCAACCAGCTGGAACTGCTTCGTCAGCTTCAGAACAGCCAGCAGCGTCTGGAAATGGCGATGGACTACTTCCTCGCAAACCGTACCCGTCGTTTTACCCAGCTTCATCATCGCCTGCAACAGCAGCACCCACAACTGCGTCTGGCGCGTCAGCAGACCGTCCTGGAGCGCCTGCGTCAGCGCATGAATTTCGCGCTGGATAACCAGCTCAAGCGTGCGGTGTCGCGTCAGCAGCGCGTCACGCAGCGCCTGAACCAGCAGAACCCGCAGCCGAAAATTTATCGCGCGCAAACGCGGATCCAGCAGCTCGAATATCGTCTGGCAGAGAATATCCGTACACGACTGAGCTCAACCCGTGAACGCTTTGGCAATGCGGTGACCCATCTTGAAGCGGTCAGCCCCCTCTCCACGCTGGCGCGCGGCTATAGCGTGACGACGGCGACAGACGGCAAAGTGCTGAAGCAAACCAAACAGGTGAATACCGGTGATGTGCTGACGACACGTCTTTCAGACGGCTGGGTAGAAAGCGAAGTGAAATCAATCAAACCGGTGAAAAAAACACGCCAGCGTAAAACCGGATAATTCTTCGCCGGTTACTTACTATACTGCTGCTATTCCCTTTTTTAATAAGGAGAGCAGCATGTCACATCGTCATAGCGTAATTCCCCCTTATATTCTTCGTCGTATTATCGAAAGCGGTTCAGAGCCGCAACAGCGCTGCGCCCGCCAGACCTTAACCCATGTCCAGACACTGATGGCCCACATGCCGGGAAAACCTGCCGCGCCGCACGTGAATAAAGCCGGACAGCTGGAGCGCGATATTTACGACGCGAAGCAGACCCAGGAACTGCCGGGTTCGCAGGTGCGTTACGAAGGCCAGCCTTCGAACGGTGATGTGGCGGTGGATGAGGCGTACGATTATTTGGGTATTACCCATGATTTCTTCTGGAAAGAATATCAGCGTGATTCACTCGATAATAAAGGGCTTATTTTGACCGGCACCGTGCATTACGGTCGGGAATATCAGAACGCCTTCTGGAACGGTCAGCAGATGGTATTCGGCGACGGTGACGGGGAAATATTTAACCGCTTTACCATCGCCATCGACGTGGTGGCACACGAGCTGAGCCACGGTGTGACTGAAACCGAAGCCGGGCTTATCTATTTTGAACAGTCTGGCGCGCTGAACGAGTCGCTGTCAGACGTGTTTGGATCCCTGGTCAAACAGTATCATCTGAAGCAAACCGCCGATAAAGCAGACTGGCTCATTGGTGAAGGGCTGCTTGCAAAAGGAATCAACGGTAAAGGGCTGCGCTCGATGTCTGAACCTGGCACTGCCTACGACGATCCGCTGCTCGGCAAAGATCCGCAGCCCGCGCACATGAAAGATTTCATTAAAACGCGCGAGGATAACGGTGGCGTGCACTTGAACTCCGGCATCCCCAACCGGGCATTTTATCTGGCCGCGACAGCTATCGGCGGCTACGCCTGGGAAAAAGCGGGTTATGCCTGGTACGACACAGTTTGCGATCGCAATCTGGCGCAGGATGCGGATTTTGATGCCTTCGCAAAACTGACGATAGCGCACGGAGAGAACCGCTCCGGTGGCGACGTTGGAGCGGCCATTAAGCAAGCCTGGGAACAGGTGGGAGTGCTGTAAATGCAGGTTCCGGAACTGACAGATGACGCCGTGGTTGAACTGGCCCGAGAAGGCGGCGTCGCTTTTATTCCTAAGCTGAGCGGCCAGCGTACCATCGCGCTTTCTTCGCTCAATGAGGCTCAACGCCAGCGTGTGGTGAGCATCCTGGAGCAGGCCTTTCCGCGCGGTCAGCCGCCGGGACAAGCCTCGTCACCCGGCAGCGGTGACCAGCGCTATTTCCGCATCCAGATTATCTGGACCGGGCAAAATCAGGCGCACTACGCCGATATCATCGTGCTGGTACCGGAGCAGGAGGCGCCCGAGTCGCTGGTCGAGCTGTGGCAGAAAGGCGAAGGCTGCGTGTGCGATTAGCCTTCGGCCCGAACGAACTCCACGCGTTTTTTAGAGATAAGACCGTGGCCGTTCTGGCAGAAATAGTCCACCGCGCCGCAGGCTTTTAATACCTGGAGTGGCTGATGGCACTCCGGGCAACGGGCTTCAAGCGCAATGTCTTTATTACAGCTGTCGCAATGTGCTACCCCGTTCAGGGGCTCAAGCGATGCCTGGCAATCCGGGCAGGTAATCGTCATGGTGACTCCTTTAGCGCATTCATGTCTGTGATAATTTTACCACGTTGCGTTCAGTGCGGACCACGCAACTGTTGCTGCAAGGACAGTAGCAGCGTCACTTCCTCGATCCTGCGACGCGTGGTGCGACTCACCTCTTGCGGATCCCGTTCATACAGACTCCTGGCGCCCAGAATATGCTCTGCAAGACAGTGTTCGTAGATTGTGCCGGGAATTTTCCAGTATTGCCGGGTGTCGCCATTGATCAGCTCCAGCACATCTTCTGTGCCGTGCCGGTCGTAACTGATGGTGCGCCCGTCCCGCAAGCAGAGCCGTAAGCCCTTTTGCCCACCCGCGGGTCCCGCGTATTTATTAAGCCAGATGTCCACCGGTACACCGCTGATGCAGCCCTGAAGATGTGCCTCACCTTCCGCCGTGGTCAGGTCACCTTTTGCGATTTCGCGACCCAGACGGTCTTTAGCCGTCACCACCTGCAAGGTCATCTCATCGCTCCCTCCCAGATAACGCACCGTTTCACGCAGCATCGCCAGCACGTGCGTACCGATATCCAGAATCACGCCATCAGGATGACGAAGTGTACGGGTATCCGGCTCGCCCGTGGCAAAGTTAAGCGCGATGGGTTCCCCGGATTCGTTATAGCCACTCGGCTCCTGCAAAAAACCGTCGATTTTGACGATGTCAGAAATATTGCCCACCAGCGACCGCTTCACCGTTTCAATGCGCGCCATCCAGTGGTCGAGCGCCAGCACGCGAGATGCCACACCGGGTTTTGCCAGCAGCGTGTTGAGCTTTTCTATTTGGGGAAGCGTGGCGACTACCGGTTTTTCAACCACAATGCGTGGAACGGGCGAGGCAATCGCCTGCTCCAGCACTTCAAGATGGTGCAGCGATGCAGTGGTGATAAACAGGGTATCCAGCGGTATGGCAAGAAGTTCCGCAAGGGAAGTGCAGCGCGTAACGCCTTCAGGGTGCTTTGCAGGAAGAACATCAAACCCAAAACAACGCACCGAGTGACCCAAAAGGTGTCGCAACGCGGGCAGATACGCGGTTTCCACTACCGCGCCAAGACCAACAAATCCTAACTGCATAATTTCACCTCAGGGAATACAGTGCCGGGGCGTAACACCTGCCCCGGCACACTGAGGTTTATAAGGCGTTAGCGGCCGGTTTAGTCTGCGCATTTTCCAGCATACGACGCACTGGAACAATGAGGACGATCAGTACCGCGGCACAAATCAGCAGTGCGACGGAACAGCGAGCAAAGAGATCCGGCAGCATATCCAGCTGGTCGGCCTTCACGTGACCGCCAATCAGGCCCGCTGCCAGGTTCCCCAGCGCACTGGCGCAGAACCACAAGCCCATCATCTGACCACGCATTCTCTCTGGCGCCAGTAATGTCATGGTCGCCAGACCAATCGGGCTCAGACACAGTTCGCCGAGTGTCAGCATCAGGATACTGCCCACCAGCCAGAACGGCGACACGCCCGCGCCACCATTACTCAGCACGTTTTCTGCCGCCAGCATCATCAGGCCAAAACCTGCCGCAGCACACAGAATACCGATAACAAACTTGGTGATACTGCTCGGACGAATGTTCATGCTCGCAAGCTTCGGCCATGCCCAGCTAAATACCGGTGCCAGCAGGATGATGAACAGGGCATTAATTGACTGGAACCACACCGCCGGGATTTCGAAATCACCGATCATGCGGTTAGTGTAGTCGTTGGCGAACAGGTTGAAAGACGTTGGCTTCTGTTCAAATGCAGACCAGAAGAACGCCGCAGAGATCAGCAGAATAAAGCAGACCAGCAGTCGGGCGCGCTCTTTACGGTTCAGGCCCGCAAAAACAAACAGATAAATAAAGTAGAGGGCTACGGACGCCGCAATCACGTAAACCAGCACGCTGGCTACCGCGACCGGGTTAATCACAATCACGCCCTGTGCAATCAGCGTCACGATCGTCGCCACACCTGCGGCCAGCGCCAGTAGCCACACACCCACGCCGTTACGCTTCACGACCGGGCTGTTCCAGGTGGAGTCCAGACCGACTTCGCTGTCATAGCGTTTCATCGCCGGAACGGCAAACACGCGGAAGATAATCAGCGCTACCAGCATCCCGATACCACCAATACCAAAGCCCCAGTGCCAGCCGTGGGTTTTGATCAGCCAGCCGGAAATCAGTGGCGCGATGAACGAGCCCATATTGATACCCATGTAGAACAGCGAGAATCCGCCGTCACGACGCGCGTCGCCTTTTTTGTACAGGGTACCGACCATCACTGAGATACAGGTTTTGAACAGACCAGAGCCGAGCACGATGAACATCAGGCCGATAAAGAACATGTTATCGCCCATGATGGCTGACAGCGCGATCGACAGGTGACCGAGCGCAATCAGAATCGAACCGCACCAGACGGCTCTCTGCTGGCCGAGCCAGTTATCGGCCAGCCAGCCACCCGGCAGCGCGGCCAGATACATGGTCCCGGCAAAGATACCGACAATCGCCGAGGCGTTTTCACGCGCCAGCCCCATCCCGCCGTCATAGACGGTGGCAGCCATAAACAGGATCAGTAACGGGCGAATGCCGTAAAACGAGAAACGCTCCCACATCTCGGTGAAGAACAGAGAACCGAGCGGGTACGGATGACCGAAGAACGTTCGGCTTTCTTTTTGATTAACAGAGGATTGCATAATTCTCCCGAAAGGTATGTCGTCGTGCTTGTAAACACCAGCAAGTACGCCGGTCAGTTACGTATCTGACCGATTTTTTACATGCGGCGAAAAGTTAGTTAACCATTTGATAACCAGGCGCTAGTTTTGTCTAGTACCGGCCCCCGGACTTTAAGATGAAAATTCGACGATTGTCTACTTTCTTAGATTTAAACATGGTTAAAAGTGAATAGTGATTGACTTCACACAGAGAAAACCGACGGTATGATTGGGCAAAAAAAAGCCCGCGATATACGCGGGCTTTGGTGAGATCGGCAATGATTATTTGCTTTTCTTAATGTGCTTAATCAAACGCTTACGCTTACGCATCTGGTTTGGCGTCAGAGTGTTACGCTTGTTGGCGAACGGGTTTTCCCCTTCCTTAAACTGGATACGGATAGGCGTGCCCATCACGTCGAGCGATTTACGGAAGTAGTTCATCAGATAGCGCTTGTAGGAGTCCGGCAGGTCTTTCACCTGGTTGCCGTGAATCACCACGATTGGTGGGTTATAACCACCGGCGTGGGCATATTTCAGCTTCACGCGACGACCACGCACCAGTGGTGGCTGATGGTCTTCCGCTGCCATATTCATGATACGGGTCAGCATAGCGGTACTTTGACGACGGGTGGAGCTGTCATACGCTTCACGCACCGATTCGAACAGGTTGCCTACGCCGCTGCCGTGCAGCGCGGAGATGAAGTGCACACGAGCAAAGTCGATAAAGCCCAGACGGAAGTCGAGGGTCTCTTTCACCTGCTCTCTCACTTCGTTGCTCAGGCCATCCCATTTGTTGACCACGATAACCAGTGAGCGCCCACTATTGAGGATGAAGCCGAGCAGAGAGAGATCCTGATCGGAGATACCTTCGCGAGCGTCAATAACCAGCAGCACCACGTTGGCATCTTCAATCGCCTGCAGGGTTTTGATAACGGAGAATTTTTCCACCACATCGGTGATTTTCCCGCGTTTACGTACGCCTGCGGTGTCGATGAGGACATACTCACGCTCATCACGCTGCATTGGGATGTAAATACTGTCACGGGTGGTGCCCGGCATGTCGTAAACGACCACGCGCTCTTCACCCAGGATACGGTTAGTAAGTGTAGACTTACCTACGTTTGGACGACCCACGATAGCCAGCTTGATCGGCAGATCCTGCGGGTTGAAGTCATCTTCAGGCTCATCTTCTTCACCCTCTTCTCCGTCTTCAAACTGCGCCCAGTATTCTGCGTCTTCGTCCACCTCTTCCGGCGGGTTAACTTCGTCAACCCACGGCAGCAGAACGGTTTCCAGCAGGCTGGTTACGCCGCGACCATGCGATGCCGCAATGGGGTAGATTTCGCCCAGGCCCAGAGACCAGAAATCCGCGATTGCCTGATCGGCATCGATGCCGTCAGTTTTGTTCGCCACCAGGAAGGTCGGTTTTTCGCGTGAACGCAGGTGTTTGGCGATAGCGGAGTCCGCTGGCATCAGGCCAGCACGGGCATCCACCATGAACAGCACCACATCGGCCTCTTCAATTGCCAGCAGCGACTGCTCTGCCATGCGGGTTTCAACACCATCTTCTGTGCCGTCAATACCACCGGTATCAATACAGATGAACTCGCGTCCTTCTACTTCTGCACGACCGTACTTACGGTCACGCGTCAGCCCCGGGAAATCCGCAACCAGCGCATCACGGGTGCGTGTTAAACGGTTAAAAAGAGTGGATTTTCCAACGTTAGGGCGCCCGACAAGCGCGACCACAGGTACCATGTTTGAAGCCTCATAAAATTCAAAATAACGTCGCTTTCGCGGCGTTTTTAAAAATGTCAAAACGGCTCCTGAATGAACAGGAGCCGTTTAGTATACTACAACCGCCGGGTAATTAACGCGTGATCGCGTACAGCGTGCCGTCTTTTGCCTGAATCAGCAGTTTACCATCGGCCACAACCGGATCGGTCAGGAAACCAGAGCTGTCGACTTTTTGCTGTGCAACAAAGCGACCGTTTTCTGGATCAATCCAGTGCATATACCCTTCGCTGTCACCAACCACCAGGCTACCGTTGTACAGCGCTGGCGCGGTCAGCAGACGGTGCAGCAGATCGCTTTGCGTCCACAGCGTCACGCCACCTTCGGTGCTCAGAGCCAGCAGACGGTCGTTCTGGTCAACCATATAGATGCGGTTACCCTCAACGATGAAATCATTCACCGAGCCCAGCTCACGTTTCCACATGATCTGGCCGCTGCGCAGATCCAGCGCAGTCAGGTTACCGTTATAGGCCAGCGCGTAAACCACACCGTTAACGATGACCGGCGTTGTGTCGACGTCGCTCAGACGGTCAATTTCCGTTGAGCCCGTAGCCTGAGAGATACGCTGCTGCCAAATCATCTGGCCCTGCTGCATCAGCACTGCGCTCACGCGACCGTTGTCACCGCCAACAATGGCAGCACCAAATGCGGTAGCCGGAGCGGATTCACCGCGCAGAGAGAGCGCTGGCATATCCAGGTTAACAGTCCATTTCACCAGACCGTCCGCTTCGTTCAGCGCCTGCAGCTGGCCGTTGCTGGTATGAATCAGCACCAGGCCGTCGCTGACCACAGGACGAGACAGGGATTCACCCGCCACAGTCGTTTGCCAGGCAATAGAGCCGTCGCTGCTGTTCAGGGCATAGACCTGTGCTTTTTCGCTGCCCACGTAGACATGACCACCGGCAACCGTCAGGCCGCCAGACAGCAGCGCAGGTTTATGAGAGAACCAGCCGTCTTTTTCCGCGAGGTTAACCGACCACACTTCTTTTCCATCATCAGCGTTCACCGCTTTCACGGTACCTTTGCGGTCTGCCGCATAGATTACGCTATCGGCAAAGGCCGGATGAAGGTTGGAATAGAAATCACCAATCCCATCACCCACGGAGGTGCTCCACGCAGTGGATGGGGTAAACTGGTTTTCAACCGTCGGCAGTGGGGACATTTTCACAACGTCTTCTTCGCCACTGAACAGTGAACAACCACTCAATAACGTAACAGAAAGCAGTCCTGGCAGAAGTAATTTACGCAATTGCATCGGGTCCCTCTCAGACGGACAAATTATTTATTTTCATCTGCATCATTTCGCTCAGCGCAGGTGATGCCTGACTATCCACGCCAGCTTGCCACGCTTTACGCGCGCCCGCTTTGTCACCTTTGCTCAGCAGTGCTTCACCGCGCAGGTCGGCAACGATGGCAGCAAAGCCCTCACCTTTAATGGTATCGAGCGTTTTCAGCGCGTCGTCAGCTTTTTTCTGCTGAACCTGGATACGTGCCAGACGAAGGTTGATAACCGCTTTCAGGTTTTCATCGCTGGCGGCAGCAAGGCCCTGAGACAGCTGAGCAGCCGCTTTATCCAGTTCGTTCTTATCAACGTACTGCTGTGCCACTTCCAGTGCAGCCAGTGCACCGTAAGTGTTTTTGTTGTCAGCCGCAAATTTTTCGGCTGCCGTCAGCGTTTGTGGCTGATCGGCTCGAATTGCGCTCACGGTATTTTCATAGGACAGGGACGCGCCACGCGCGGAATCCGCCTGATGATTGTTCCAGTAACGCCAGCCTATCAGCGCACCGACACCTAAAATAACCCCAACAACCAGCGCTTTGCCGTTTTCAGCAAAGAAGCGTTTAATCGCGTCGACCTGATCGTGTTCGTTCTCGTAAATTTCCACGCAGTCCTTCTCCTTAGCCTAATAGAGTGCGCAAGTGCGCCGCAACGCCGTCCTGCGTTACCGTTGTCTGCTCACCAGAGCGCAGGTCTTTCACTACGACTTCGCCGTTAGCCACTTCGGACTCGCCCAGCACCAGTGCAATACTTGCGCCCCACTTATCGGCACGAGCAAACTGTTTTTTAAAGTTGCCGCCGCCGTGGTTGGTCATCAGCTTAACCTCCGGCAGTGCATCGCGCACGCGTTCAGCAAGCTGCATCGCCGCAGACTGCGTATCCGCACCTGAGGCCACCAGGTATATATCGACAACGGAATCTGCTTTAAATTCCGGATTAACTGCCTGAACCAGCAAAACAAGTCGCTCAAGACCCATTGCGAAGCCAACCGCAGGGGCTGCACGGCCACCCAACTGCTCTACCAGACCGTCATAACGACCGCCCGCACACACGGTGCCCTGCGAACCGAGGCTTGAGGTAACCCACTCGAATACAGTGCGGTTGTAGTAGTCCAGACCGCGCACCAGGCGCTGGTTCACGGTATAAGCGATGCCTGCCGCTTCAAGCAGCTTGCACAGACCCGCGAAGTGTTCGCGAGACTCTTCATCCAGGTAGTCACCCAGCGCAGGCGCATCGTTCAGCAGCGCCTGAACATCCGCGTTTTTGGAATCCAGAACACGCAGCGGGTTACTGTACATACGACGTTTACAGTCTTCGTCCAGTTTCTCTTTATGCTGTTCCAGGAACGCAACCAGCGCGTCACGGTAATTTGCACGCGCTTCCAGAGAGCCGATTGAGTTCAGCTCCAGTGAAACGTGCTCAGAAATCCCCAGCGCGCGCCACCAGCGAGCGGTCAGCATAATCAGCTCAGCGTCGATATCCGGACCCTGCAGGCCAAAGACTTCCACACCCAACTGGTTGAACTGGCGATAACGACCTTTCTGTGGACGTTCGTGGCGGAACATCGGGCCGATATACCACAGGCGTTGCTCCTGATTGTACAGAAGACCATGTTCGATGCCGGCGCGTACGCAGCCCGCCGTGCCTTCCGGACGCAGGGTCAGGCTGTCGCCGTTACGGTCCTCAAAGGTGTACATCTCTTTTTCAACCACGTCGGTGACTTCGCCGATCGCGCGTTTGAATAACGGGGTCTGCTCTACAATCGGCAAACGGATTTCACTGTAACCGTAGCTGCCGAGCACCTGCTTCAGTGTGCCTTCAATGCGCTGCCAGATGGCGGTTTCGCCAGGCAGATAATCGTTCATGCCGCGGATGGCTTGAATGTTTTTTGCCACGTTTATTCTCTTTCTATATACAAAAAAAACCCAAAGAATGGGTTCAATCATACATGGGAAGCTGCACGCTTCCCATCACGTTATTTTTCAACCTGCTGAACGCTGATACGCTGTGTCTCGTCCATCATGGCCGCTTTGGCGCGAATGCGGGCTTCAAGCTGGTCGATCATGTCACTATTATCCAGACGATCTTTACGAACGCCATCTTCATAGAGACCACTTTTCTTGTTACCGCCGGTCACGCCCAGGGTTGACACCAGCGCTTCACCCGGACCATTCACCACACAGCCGATGATAGAGACGTCCATCGGGGTAATGATGTCTTCCAGACGCTGTTCCAGAGCATTCACCGTACCGATCACATCAAACTCCTGACGTGAACAGGTTGGGCAGGCAATGAAGTTGATCCCACGTGCGCGAATACGCAGCGATTTCAGGATATCGAATCCGACTTTGATCTCTTCCACCGGATCGGCCGCCAGCGAAACGCGCAGGGTATCACCGATCCCTTCAGAGAGCAGCAGACCCAGACCGATCGCAGATTTTACCGAGCCGCTACGCAGACCACCCGCTTCGGTGATCCCGAGGTGCAGAGGCTGGTCGATCTGTTTTGCCAGCAGACGATAAGACTCCACCGCAAGGAACACATCGGACGCTTTTACACTCACTTTGAACTGATCGAAGTTAAGACGATCGAGATGATCGACATGACGCATCGCGGATTCGAGCAACGCCTGTGGCGTAGGCTCACCGTATTTTTCCTGCAGATCTTTTTCCAGAGACCCGGCATTGACGCCGATACGGATAGGAATATTTTTGTCACGTGCGCAGTCCACCACCATGCGGATACGCTCTTCGTTACCGATATTGCCCGGGTTAATACGCAGACAATCAACGCCATACTCGGCCACTTTCAGTGCGATGCGGTAGTCGAAGTGGATATCAGCCACCAGCGGAACGCTGACCTGCTGTTTGATCAGTTTGAACGCCTCAGCGGCGTCCATTGTCGGCACGGAGACGCGAACAATGTCCGCGCCCACACGTTCTAATGCTTTGATTTGATTGACCGTCGCTTCCACATCGGTGGTGCGCGTGTTGGTCATCGACTGAACGGCGATAGGTGCCCCATCGCCGATTGGCACATTCCCAACGTAAATCCGTTTCGATTTTCTACGTTGAATCGGAGCCTGGTTATGCATGAAAAATCTCCCGCGTTGCCCGTCTGTTACTGTGCTGCTGATTGTTCGGCATTAACGGTAAGACGTGCAACCTGGTTAGTTCTGATAAAGCGGCTCAGGTCGACAGGTTTTCCTTGATACTGGATCTGTACCGCTGCCGGAGCGCCGATTTTAAGTTTATAGGGAGCCTGGCCGGTTAGGTTTAACGTGCCATCTTTACGCTGCAGGCCGCTGAACAGTTTTTTACCTGTTGCATCAGTGACTTCTAACCAGCAGTCGGCTGTGAAATTCATCACCAGCGCGTTAGGATCCGCCGCTGGCGTTGCCACGCCCGCCTGATCGGTCGGCAGTGGTGCTGCGGTGTTCGCCGCCGGTGCGTTCGTTGCGGTATCCACAGGAGCCTGAGAAGGTGCAACTACGGCGTTTTGATCCTGAGCCGGAGCCTGAGTCTGAGGTACTGGCGTGTTGGCTGTTGCTGCCGGAGCCTGCGTCGCATCGGTTGCAGGTGTCTCGGTCGTCGCGGTTTGCGGTTCGCTGGTCGTTGCCGCGCCGTCGGTGGCGAGCGGTACGCTCTGCGCGTTACCGTTTCCGGCCTGGTTAAGTTCAGCGGAAGATTGATCGGCCATGGTGGTGATCTCTTCCTGCTGCGCTTTGTGGTTTTGCCACCACCACGCGCCCGTCAGGCCGACAACCACAAACAGCACCAACCAGGTGAAGCTCATCAGCCAGCCATCACGTTTTTTACGACGTTTCCCCAGGGAGAATGTCTGCATCGGCGCAACTTTTGCTGCACGTACCGGTGCCTGCTTCTCCATCATCGGCAGTAATTCGTTTTCGGGGATGTGCACCAGTTTTGCGTAAGAGCGGATATAACCGCGCAAGAACGTTGAAGCCAGATCGGCAGGCGCCTTATCTTCTTCAATATCGCGAACCGTGGAAACCTTCAGGCACAAGCGTTCTGCAACGGCTTGCTGGCTGAGTCCGAGTTGTTCACGGGCGTTGCGAAGACGAACGCCAGTGGAGAGTGCTTCATGTTGGTCGTGAGTGGCTTCAGTATTCATTCGCTACAACTACTGGTACGTGAAAAATAAGGGTTCAGGCGCCGGTGAGTCACAATGCCACCCGCACCGCGAAACTTCTGGTCAGTTAACCGTGAACAGACAGTATAAGACTGTCTGCCCGGAGATGACAGTACAGCCCTGCCCGTACGGCTAAACTGTTGTTACGTCGTTACATACTGCCCGAAAGTCGGATGAAACGCACCGTAATTATTACTCAGTCATCACGAATATGACTGATTATTCAGTAAGATTATGCTTCACGGCGCAAATAATGCGCCGTGAGTGCATAATAATCAAACAGCTTTGACCGCAATTGTCTCACCCTGCATGCGTTTACGCAGGGTGCGTTTGGTACGGTCGATGACATCACCTGCCAGCTGTCCGCATGCGGCATCAATATCATCACCACGGGTTTTACGCACGATGGTGGTGAAACCATACTCCATCAGCACTTTGGAGAAGCGATCGATACGGCTGTTCGAGCTACGTCCATACGGTGCGCCCGGGAACGGGTTCCATGGAATCAGGTTGATTTTGCATGGCGTATCTTTCAGCAGTTCAGCCAGTTGATGCGCATGTTCGGTACCGTCGTTAACATGGTCAAGCATCACGTACTCGATAGTGACACGACCCTGGTTCGCGTTAGATTTCTCCAGGTAACGACGCACGGCGGCGAGGAAGGTTTCGATGTTGTACTTTTTGTTGATCGGCACAATTTCGTCACGGATTTCATCGTTTGGTGCGTGCAGGGAGATTGCCAGCGCAACGTCAATCATGTCGCCGAGCTTGTCCAGCGCAGGTACAACACCTGAGGTCGACAACGTTACACGACGTTTAGACAGACCGAAACCGAAGTCATCCAGCATGATTTCCATCGCTGGAACGACGTTAGTCAGGTTCAGCAGTGGCTCACCCATGCCCATCATTACCACGTTAGTAATTGGACGCGTGCCTGTCACTTTAGCCGCGCCCACAATTTTTGCGGCTCGCCAGACCTGGCCGATAATTTCAGAGACACGCAGGTTACGGTTAAAACCTTGCTGCGCGGTAGAGCAGAATTTACACTCCAGCGCACAACCCACCTGAGAGGAAACACACAGCGTGGCGCGGTCTTCTTCCGGGATGTAGACGGTTTCAACGCGTTGATCGCCTACGGCAATCGCCCATTTGATGGTGCCGTCAGAAGAACGCTGCTCTTCCACCACTTCTGGTGCGCGGATTTCAGCCACTTCTTTGAGCTTATTACGCAGGACCTTGTTGATGTCAGTCATGTCATCAAAATTGTCGCTGCAGTAATGGTACATCCATTTCATCACCTGATCGGCACGAAACGGCTTTTCACCCATCTCTTTAAAGAACTCGCGCATCTGCTGACGGTTCAGATCCAGCAGGTTGATTTTTCCATTTTTATTTGGAACCGCAGGCGTGGCGACTTCGGAGGTATTCACTAATTCAGACATAATATTTTCCGGCCTCGTTGTTACACGTTATGGCCCATGGAGGGTTGAATAGAAACGCCCCGGAAAGCGGTCAGCTCGTCCGGGGCGTTGCATTGTACAAAGTCTGGCGCAGGGATGCCACGTCTGGACGCGGCATTTACGAAAATAATGTGTAAACGAAACCGTTAAATTAACGGGTACGTGGACACACTTCGCCTTCTGCGAAGAAGAAAGCGATTTCGCGTGCAGCAGATTCAACAGAGTCAGAACCGTGAGTACCGTTCTCGGTGAAGCTGTCAGCGTAGTCAGCGCGCAGGGTACCTGCCAGCGCGTTATCCGGGTTGGTTGCACCCAGCAGGTCACGGTGACGCTGTACTGCGTTTTCGCCTTCCAGTACGGATACAACGATCGGACCAGAGGTCATGAACTCAACCAGGCCGTCAAAGAATGGGCGACCTTCGTGCTCAGCGTAGAAACCGCGAGCCTGTTCAACGGTCAGGTGCAGCATTTTAGTGCCAACAATCTTAAACCCTGCTGATTCAAAGCGAGCGAAGATGCTGCCAATAACGTTTTTTGCCACCGCGTTTGGTTTGATGATGGAAAAAGTACGTTCAATAGCCATGATAACCTCTGTCAATGTTCTGTTGTTTTGCATACCTGAGTATGGTGTGGCGCGGATTATAATGAGCAATAGCGCCATTGCCTATGGATTCAGGTAACATTTTTTTAAAATAAGACGAGTTTTAGCAACAGCTCACATCTGAAAGCTGTTTTCGGATCACTGCAGCGTAAAATTCACCGTCGCGACCTGCCCGCTCTCATCCATAACGAGTAACTGATAATCACCCGATTTATCAAGCTGTAATGTGTAAATTCTTCCTTTCACACTCAGCGGTTCGCCGTTCAAAAACCACCAGCGCTCGCCGCTATTGCCGGTCACCTGAAGCGGCAGCGAAACGCGGGATTCCCCCGGCAGACGTTTGATAACGGCCCCCTCACGCACGCCGGTCAACATAAGCGGAGCAGGTGCATCCTGCGACAACGGCGGACACGTTGCTGAAGAGGGAGGAACCCGGACCGCACGACGCTCGCTTGCAGGCAGCCACGGCTCAAGCGGCAACGGCCAGACATCCAGCACTTTCTCAATAGCATCAGGGCAGTCTGCCGCAACGCGTTTACCGGTTTTATCCAGCCATACCGGGAAACGAATGCCGCGTATACCTTCCTGTTCCGGCAAAAGCAGCGTGGGGGGTTCACTCCCCTCAAGTAACCACGTCGCAAGACGACGTCGGCAGTTTTCACTGCCCTCCGGCAACGACTGACCACCAGGCCAGCAGATCACACCCCGCCCGACGCTTGCCGGACGCGGATCGCGCGGCAGACGGGCTTCGTCTACCGTTGAGCGGGACTGAAGCAAGTTATTCACCTGATTTAACAGCGGCACGGCACTGGCAAAACCAAACTGCCCCGCCACGGGCGTGCCGTCCGGCCGTCCAGTCCAGATACCTATCACGTAACGGGCATTCAGACCAATGGCCCAGGCATCACGGTAGCCGTAGCTGGTTCCTGTTTTCCACGCCAGCGGCGCGATTTGTGGTAACGCATTATCCGGTAGCGGCTGCGCCTCATTCGCCAGAATACGACGAATAATCCACGCCGAGCCTTGTGACAATAACGGTCGTTCAACCAGCGGATCGCCTGGTTGTAAACGCAATCTCCCCGCTTTACCGTGGCGGGCAAAGGCGCTGTAGGCAGCCGTAATATCCGCCAGTCGCGCGCCTGCGCCTCCCAGTATCAGAGAAAGGTTTGGCTGAGCGCCCGAAGGAAGTATAAGCGGTAACCCTGCATTGCTCAGCATCCCGGCAAACCGTTTTGGTCCATACGCTTCAAGCACCTGTACCGCAGGCAGGTTGAGGGAGCGCACCAGCGCTTCACTCATGCTGACCGGTCCGTGGAACCCACTGTCAAAATTCCCCGGCCGATAATCACCGGTTTTTCTTGGAACGTCCTGAAGCAGCGATGCAGGATGGATCAGGCCATCGTCCAGTGCCATACCGTAGATAAAGGGTTTCAGCACCGATCCCGGGGATCGGATCGCATTGACCATATCCACATGGCTGAAGCGACTGTCATCGTTGATATCCACCGACCCAACCCAGCCGCGTACTTTCATGTTGGTATGATCCACGACAATCATCGCCAGTGAGCTGCGTTCAGGCAGGCGGGATTTCCAGTTCATCGCCAGCTCTTCGAGCTGCCGTTGCAGCCCGGCATCGAGAGTGGTGACAATTTTCGTGTCGCGGCTTTTACTGAGCATCATCCGTGCAAAAAGTGGCGCCAGTTGCGGCATCTGCCGTGGTGCCAGCCATACCGCTTCTTCACGGGATTCTTTGACCTGCTTTGCAGACCAGACACCTTGCGTCGCCATCCGGTCGAGCACTTTATTGCGCGCCGCTTCGGCCCGTTCAGGCCAGCGGTCCGGGCGTAAACGACTCGGAGCCTGAGGGAGCACTGCCAACAGCGCCGCGTCAGAATAACTGAGCTGCGACGGCGGTTTTCCCAGATAGGTCCAGCTCGCGGCTCCCACTCCCTGCAACGTGCCGCCAAACGGGGCGCGGTTGAGATAGAGCGTGAGGATCTCGCGTTTGGAAAGATGCCATTCCAGCTGCATCGCCCGCCAGAGCTGACGAATTTTGCCACCAAAGGTACGTGGATGTGGATCCAGCAGGCGCGCCACCTGCATGGTGAGCGTGCTACCGCCAGAGACAACCTTTCCGGAAGAGAGATCCTGCCAGGCCGCACGAAGGACAGAAAAAGGGTTCACGCCAGGATGATCCCAGAACCAGCGATCTTCATACTGGATCAGGGCCTCAAGATAGCGGGGAGAGACCTCTTCAATCGTAACCGGATAGCGCCAGATCCCGTCGTTATCGGCAAAACGCCAGAGCGGTGTCCCCTTCTCGTCCACCACGACCCGAGCAGGGTTGACCTCTTTCAGAGGCAATGGCCACAACCGGTCAGCGACAAGAACGAGCCCCCATAAAACGAGAAGCGCTCCCGCCAGCCAAAGCCAGCGGGAGCGTATCAAACGTGCCATCAGCATATTACGGAGCAACAATCAGTGGGCCACTGGCCGCACCCGTTGCCCGCCACTGCGGAACGTACATGGATTCAACCATCGGAACCGGTACCTGGTAGGTTCCCGGCGTGACCGCACGGGCCAGGTAGACCAGCGTCACCGGCTGTCCTTCATTGACAGGGACTGCCGCCACGAAACGATCGTCACGGAATTCCATATGCTGAATATCCGCCTGCTGCATCTGGCTGAGCAAATTCTGCACTTCGCTACCACTGTCCTGCAAACTGGCGCTACTGCTCGCCAGGTTCTGGTTTTCCAGTTCCAGCCCAGCCGGGAGCAGATCGACAACCAGCGCGTCCGGCACGTTCTGGCTGGCCTTGACTTCGAGCCACACCAGCACCAGCTCGCCGCTCCTTAGCTCAGAAAGAGACTTCGTGCTGCCGTCGGTTGCCAGAATATGACGTTCAACCTGCAATACGTTAGAGGCTGGCTGAGGTGCGTATTCCGGATAACCCGTACTGTCCAGGCGCACCCACAGCGGTGTCGTACCGGTATTGGTCACCTGCATTGCGCTAAGCTGATCGCCACTCACATTTTGGATCAGCGACTTATCCCCACCTGAAGCGGTATCAGACAACGAGGTTTTCGCCTGCCATGCCTCTGACAAGGTTTGCAACGAACGACCGGCCAGGAACAGCGCATTACTCTCCTGAGTGGACAACCAGCGCTGGCTGAAGGCCTGTTCAGACAAGGCATTCAACAGCGTATTTTGCGCATCCGGCAGCAGCTTATACTCCTCCAGGAGGGAGAGCATCAGTGCGTTATCACGCAGGACGCTACCGTAATCGGCCATCCAGGTTTTGCTGTCGTTACGCGGCGTTTTGAGTGCCAGATCCAGCGCCTGCTGGCTGCGCGGAGCATCACCCATCAGTTTAAGTGCCATACCCAGTTGCATCAGCGGTAGTCCGGAGGCCGCTTGCCCGTGGCGCTCCCAGATCTCACGCAGCGCACCCAGTGGCGCTTTTTGCTGACGCGCCAGCACCAGTGCAGCGTAAGCCTGTACGGCGAACTTGCTGGCCTGCGTATCGTCGCTGTAGCGAATGGACATCATGCCCGGGTCCTGCAGATAACGCAGCAGGCGGCTATTGGCGTTATTCACTGCATCCACAGGTACGCTGTAACCCTGCTCGCCCGCACGCACCAGGAAGTCAGTAACGTAGGCGGTCAGCCAGTACTCTTCCGGGCCATTTTTATCCCAAAGAGCGAAACCGCCGTCCTCACGCTGCATCTGCAACAGACGGGAGATACCGATATCAATGGCCGCGCGGCGTTTGTCGTCCGTATCACCTTTGATGCCAAGTGCGGTGAGTTGCGCCGCATTGGTGTAGAGCGACGGGAACAGACCGCTGGCAGTTTGTTCCAGACAGCCATACGGATAAGCCTGCAGCTCGCGAATATAACGCGCCAGATTGAGCGGCGGTTTGCCGCTCAGTAACAGTTGCCCCTGCAAGGTCGCAGGAGAGAAACCATTGATATGCTGCGCAGGTGCCGTCCAGGACTCACCAGGGTTCAGCATAGCCCCTGTATTCACCGTCTGGGCCGGGAAAGCCGGACGCACGCCGATTTTCCAGCTCTTCTGCTGCGGTGCGAAAGTCTCGCCCGGAAGCTGCAGGCCGGTAACCTGCGCGGTCACTTCACCGTCGCCATAACCGTCCAGCGCGCGCACCGGAATAAACAGAGTGGTTCGTGCACCCGGCGGCAGTTGCACCGGCTGCGGCTGTGCGCCTTCAAGCGACAGTTTGCCGGTCGCGGTCAGGGCGATGTTCAGCGTCTGCGGCTTGTCAGTCAGGTTGGTGAGATCCAGCGTCAGCCGTGAGGTATCTCCGCTTGCCAGGAAACGTGGAGTATTCAGCTCGGTAATGACCGGCGCGGCGACAATGACTTTGCTTTCGCTGCTACCGAAATCATCTTCCGTCCAGGCCTGCGCCATCAGGCGCAACTCACCGTTGAAATCGCCAATCGGCAGCGTAACGGTACCTTCCCCGTTGGCATCAAGCGTAACCGGCTGAGCCTGCTGGGCGATAATGGTGACGTGGTTCACCGGCGGTTTGCCACCACGCTTGAGTTCATCTCCGTCGCCACCAAAACGCAGCGCGGCCATGCGGCCCTGGCCTTCAATGACCTGGCCGTAGATATCGTAGATATCTGCGCCATAACGCTTCTGACCGAAGAAGGCTTGCCACGGATCCGGCGTGACGTAATCGGTAATGTTCAGCACCCCGCTGTCCACCGCCGAAAGCAACACATTCACTTTCTGCGGAGCCGCACCCTCTTTCACGCTGGCTTTCACTTTCACAGAGAGCGTCTGGTTCGGACGCATTTTCTGCGGGTTGTCCAGGGCAATGTTCAGACGGCGATTTTCGTCGCCCATCGGCAGGTGCAGCAGACCCACCGCACGTTTTGGCGTAGCGGATTTGGATTTGTCCCCAGGGCGTACCACCAGCGTGCTGAGATAGAGATCGTGGCGTTTCCAGGCCTTATCCACCGGAATAGAGAGATCAAGCCCGTTTGCCGGTACGTCGATCTCTTTCCACCACAGCGGACCTTCGCTGGATTCGATCATCGCGTAGCCTTTACCTGCCGCCGGAGCAGCAATATGCAGTTGAATCGTATCCCCTGGCTGATAAGACGGTTTATCCAGTTTCAACGTCACACGGTCAGGACGCGCAGCCCCTGTGCCGTCACTGTTATCCTGCCAGCTATACCCTGCCCAGAAGCGCACGCTGCTAACCATCTCGTCAGGTGCTTTAACTTCAAGACGGTATGAGCCCCACTCTACCGGGAAAGTGACTTTGCCGGTTTCATCGGCCTTAAGACTCAGTTCTTGCTCGCCTTCGATCAGATCTTTTTGATCAAACTGCGACTGCCAGCCTTCGCTTTCTGACCAGTTCCAGTAGTAGTCCCGGCGCTCGCGGATCAGGCGAACCTGTAACCCGGAAACGGCCTTTTTCGCCCCGCTGGCATCGGCATACACAATGTCAAAGCTGGCGTTGCCATTTTCATCGACAATTGGCTGGTTGACTGTCGTATCGGTACGGTAGTCATAAACGGCTTTGCTGGCGAACTGGGGGCGGATACCCGGCAGCTCAGCCGCCGGCCAGATGGCCTGCTCAGCACGACGCGTTACCGGACGACCGCCCGACTCCAGCAGGCTGGCCTGCAGAATCAATTGCAGAGGAGAGTGCACCTCTTTCCACTGGCTTTCGGTGGAAACCTGCCCACGCCCCTTATCATCGAGAGTCAACTGAACTTCATCCAGACTGCGGCTCAGGTTTTCCTCGGCGATATCACCAAACTGGAAGCCCGGCAGCGCAGCGACGGCCTCACGCAGCGGACGCAGGAAAAGCTGGCCCTGCAGAGAATTACCGTTGGCTGGCGCGCCATACAGGTAATACCCCACCACGTTGAAATCGACGTTATCCTGCGGTGAAACCGGCGTTTTTTGTCCGGTCAGATTGAGCGCCATACGCTCTGGCATAAAATCTTCAACGTGGAAATCCCACAGACGCTGCAGGTTATCCCCCGTGTTGGCCCGGACATGCCACATGCCGGTCTGCGCCCCGCTGTCCAGCGGATAGTTAAAGCGATAGAGGCCGTTCTCTGGCTGGACGACGATTGTGCGTGCTACCTGCCCGTCCGGACGCAGTACGTCAAGTTTCACGGGCTGATCGGGAAGTGGTTTACCGTCACTGTCACGTAACAAACCGTTAAGGATCACCGTTTCGCCCGGGCGGTAGAGATCGCGCGGGCCAAACATAAAGAACTGCTTGCTGTAACCCGGCGCACCTGCAATATCAAACTCCGCCAGATCGAGGGCCGGTAACTTAAGGTCAAGCAGCGTAGTTTGCCCGTCTTTACTGGCCAGAATCAGCGCAGCCTCTTTGTCGGTCTCAAGCTTTGCATGGCCATCGCCGTCGCTGTTCGCTTCGGCAAGGGTCTGCCCTTTATCGTTCAACAGGGTGACGGTCACACCGGACTGAGCCGCACCGTTTTCCAGACTCTGGGTAAAGATATCCAGGCGGTTATGGTAACGGTGAGCGGACAGCCCAATATCACTTAAAGTAAAGAGAGTCGCAGCGTTGCTGTAGTTATAGTGCCCAGCCTGGTTCATCACCGCGATATAGACCCCAGACTGCTGAAGCGGCTTAATATCCTTCAGGGGCAACAGCAATTTTTCACGCGTGTTGCGCGCCGGGTTCAGGTCAAAACGTCCCGTGTAAACCAGATCAGCCATTTTCAGCAGATTGTCAGATTCCCAGTTTGTCAGCGAATTACGGTATTCCCACTGACTGACAAACGAGGCCAACGATTCCGGCTTCACACGGTAGAAATTCACGTCCACATTGTTGACGTTGAGCGCCATCACCGGCAGGCCTTCCACCACCTTGCCAGGTAGCAGCGAGCCGCGGCTGGCGAAACCGACCGTCGGTTCAACATCCCGGGTGGTCAGGGCTTTTTCATAATCAATGTCGAACGTTGCTTTGTTCAGCGCCTGCAGGCCACGTTCAACGGTAACGACCAGATTGCGATTGGGCTCCAGATGGCGCAGACGCAGCTCTTTCAGGTTCGGCGCAAGTTCCCACGCCCCGTCAACCTTGCCACTTTTCTTATCCACTACATGGACTGTTTTCGCGAAATCCTGATCGGGATTCAGCGGGACAGAGAAGGTCAGCACCAGTGTTGAAGCGCCGTCGAGTTGCACTTCAGAGGCATCCAGCAAGGTTAGCGCTTTACCCTGACTCTGTGCCGCAAGTTTGGCCAGCTTTTCAGCATCGGGCTTTTCCGCCGCTTTTGGTGTTGTGGCTGTGGATGCTGCGGAAGCCGCAGCCTGAGATTTATCGTCGCTGTTATCACAGCCGACAAGCGTAAACGTGGTGAGCAGCGCGAGAGAGAGCGCGGCTAAGCGAAACGGTTTCATCCTTTGTCCCTGGCCCATAGGGCCTGTTGGTCGTCGTCCGGATAAGTATTATCCGCAAGTTTCATTAATTCAAAAAGTCCAATTTTAGGTTCTGGAAGGCGGCTCGCATCGGCAACCTGGTGGTGTTACACCGATCACAGCGTCAAACGTCACATGTTACCTTTAACGTCATTTGTTTTTAAAACAAGAAGATAGATGGATTAGCTCGCCGAAAGCCTGCTAGTTTTAAGCGCAAGACGCACCCCGAGTGCGCGGTTCAATAAGAGAGAAAGCCATGAAACGAGCCGTGAACGCCCTACAACATTTCGGAAAATCACTTTATGGACCGGTCCTTATCTTACCGATCGTCGGTCTGTTTATCGCCTGCGGGAACGTACTGGGTAACGGTAATCTCGCGGAGTATGTGCCGTTTCTCGGTCATCCGCTGATTCAACATCTCGGGCAGCTTATCGCGAAATCCGCCGTCTCGGTGCTGGTCAACCTGGCGCTGGTGTTTGCCGTTGGTATCCCAATTGGTCTGGCGAATCGCGATAAAGGCTACGCGGCCCTGATAGGGCTCGTCACGTTTGTGGTGTTCATCAATGCGATGAACGTCACGCTGCAGTGGCAGGGTGAACTGGCCCCCGCAGCACAGATGAAAGCGGCCGGACAGGCGATGGTACTGGGCGTACAGGTGCTGGAGATGGGTGTGTTTGCCGGGATCCTGACCGGCGCGCTCTCCGGATATCTGTACAACAAATACTCCGGTGTACAGTTTAACGGCGCGATGGCGATTTACTCCGGCCACTGTTTTGTCGCTATCGTGATGCTTCCGGTCTCCATGCTGCTCGGCGTGGTGATGAGTGAACTGTGGCCGTTTGCCCAACACGGTATAAGCGCTCTGGCGCTGGCAATCAAAGGCTCCGGACCATTTGGAGTGGCTATCTACGGTTTCCTTGAACGTATTCTGGTGCCCACGGGCCTGCATCATCTGGTCTATACCCCGTTCCTGTATACCGAACTGGGCGGCACGCAGGAGGTTTGCGGCACGGTTTATCAGGGTGCGCGCAATATCTATTTTGCCGAAATGGCCTGCCCTGAGGTGAAACAACTTAGCAGCACGGTGGTGTGGGACGCGCGCGGCATCAGCAAGATGTTTGGCTTGCCGGCGGCGGCGCTGGCGATGTATATGACCGCAAAGCCAGAGCGTAAAGCGGCAGCAAAAGCGATACTGATCCCGGCAGCGCTGACCTCTCTACTGGTGGGTGTCACCGAGCCGATTGAATTCTCCTTCCTGTTTGTCGCGCCGCTGCTGTTCGTGGTGCATGCGGTGCTGACCGGCATCGGCATGATGCTGTTCTCGCTGCTGGGGGTTCACGCCATCGGCGCAAACGGGATTATCGATTTTATCCTCTACAACCTGCCGCTCGGCACGGTGAAGTCCAACTGGCCACTTTACATCGTGGTCGGGCTTGTCATGTTTGCCCTCTACTTTGTGGTGTTCCGTTTCCTGATCCTGCGCTTCAACATGAAGACGCCAGGCCGTGAGGATGAAGACCAGGAGACACGCCTCTACAGCAAGCAGGAATACCAGGCAAAGGGCAACAACGACGGGTTGGGTGAATCCATCGTGGCGGGTCTCGGCGGTCGGGAAAATATTGAAGTGGTGGATAACTGCTACACCCGCCTGCGCGTCATGGTGAAGAACGTCGACATCATCGACGAGCCACGCCTGAAGGCGACCGGCGCGAAAGGGATTATCAAACAAGGTAACAACGTTCAGGTGGTCTACGGGCTGCACGTCAAAAAAATGCGAGAAGCCGTTGAGACGTTTCTCTGAAAGGAGCTAAAGATGTTTACACCCCCATTTATTCTGTCGATTGCCGGCGGTGGTAGCACCTACACGCCGGGTATTGTGAAAAGCCTGATGGTGCGCCTGCAGGATTTCCCCCTGGCCGAAATCCGCCTTTATGACATCGACGAGGCGCGTCAGAACACCATTGCGCCAGTCGTCGAGAAGGTCATTCGCGACCACAGTCAGAGCATCAAATTCACCGTTACCCGCGATCCGGAAGTGGCCTTTAGCTGCGCGCATTTTGTGTTCGCCCAGATGCGAGTTGGCCAGTACAAAATGCGCGAACAGGACGAGAAGATCCCACTGCGTCACGGCGTGGTCGGCCAGGAAACATGCGGCCCAGGCGGCCTGGCCTACGGTCTGCGCACGATCCTGCCGATGGTGGAGCTTATCGATCTGGTGGATCGCTACGCGCATGAGAAAGCCTGGATCGTGAACTACTCCAACCCGGCGGCGATTGTCGCGGAAGGCGTTCGTCGCCTGCGCCCGAACGCGCGGGTGCTGAACATTTGCGATATGCCAGTGGCTGCCATGCGTAACATGGGGGCGATTCTGGGCGTCGATCGCCACAAGCTGGAGGTGGACTACTTCGGTCTGAATCACTTCGGCTGGTTTACCCGCGTGCGGGTAGACGGCGAGGATAAGTTGCCCGAGCTGCGTAAACATATCGCGAAGTTTGGTCTACTGACGGAAGACGCCGCTAAAACCGACCCGCAGCATTCCGATCCGTCATGGGTCAAAACCTGGCGCAACATCAAGCCGATCATGGATAACTTCCCGGAGTATCTGCCGAACCCTTACCTGCAGTACTACCTGATGCCGAACCAGATAGTGGAACATCAGAACCCGGACTATACCCGAGCCAACGAAGTGATGAACGGGCGCGAGAAAAAGCTGTTCGCTGCAGCCGAAGAATATAAGCGCACCGGGATCCTGCCGGATGCCTTCCACGTGGGCGTCCATGGCGAGTTTATCGTTGATGTCGCCTGCTCGTTGGCCTTTAACCTGCGTAGCCGCCATCTGGTGATGGTGGAAAACCGCGGGGCGATTACCAACCTGCCTTACGATGCCGTGGTGGAGGTACCCGCTTATATCACCTCCGAAGGCCCAGAACCGATTCGCGTCGGTCAGGTGCCCCTGTTCCATCAGACCCTGTTGCAACAGCAGCTTGCGTCTGAACAACTGCTGGTGGAAGCGACCATTGAGGGCAGCTATGAGAAAGCCCTCCAGGCATTTACCCTCAACCGCACCGTACCGACCATGGAACATGCAAAGGCGATTCTGGATGAGATGATCGAGGCCAACCGCGACTACTGGCCTGCGCTGCAAAAAGCCTGGCAGGACGGCGAAACGGTGAAAAAATAGGGGCTTGCTCGCGAGTTGAACGTGGTTTGCTTGTCGGTGTCAGAAAAAACACCGACAATCCTTTTTTACGGAAAAGAATGGAGGCAACCCATGTCCACCTCATATTTTGTCGCCGCCGACTGGCTGATTGAGCACGGCGACGATCCGGAAGTCCAGATAATTGACGCGCGTATGGCCCCGGCCGGGCAGGAACACCTTCGCGATATGGTCGCAGAATACCGTGCCGGACATCTGCCTGACGCGGTATTTTTTGACATCGAAGCCCTCTCCGATCACACCTCTCCCCTGCCACACATGCTGCCGCGCCCGGAAGCGTTTTCCGTGGCGATGCGCGAACTGGGCGTCAGCAAAGACAAACACCTTGTTGTTTATGATGAAGGTAACCTCTTCTCTGCCCCGCGCGCCTGGTGGATGCTGAAAAACTTCGGCGTCGAGAAAGTCTCTATTCTGGCGGGAGGTCTGGCTGGCTGGAAGCGCGACGAACTGCCGCTGCAGCAGGGGGACGTGACACTGCCAGAGGCTGATTTTGATGCGACGTTTGACACGAATGTGGTGAAACGCCTGACCGACGTGCTGGTCGTCAGCCATGAAAAAACGGCCCAAATCATCGACGCCCGTCCTGCCCCGCGCTTCAATGCGCAAGCGGATGAACCGCGTCCAGGGCTGAGGCGCGGACATATTCCGGGTGCGCTGAACGTGCCATGGGGCGATCTGGTGTTTGAGGGCGAACTGAAAACAACCGATGAGCTACGCGCTATTTTTGATCGTCAGGGCGTGGATTTACACCGTCCGATTATCGCCAGTTGCGGTTCCGGCGTAACGGCCTGCGTGGTCATTCTGGCACTCGCCACGCTCGGCATACACGACGTAACGCTCTACGATGGTGCCTGGAGCGAATGGGGTGCGCGAGACGATCTGCCTGTCGAACCCGCGAAATAATGGATAACCGCCTGGCCACGCTGTTAACGCGCGGGGCGTCACTGACCCGCGCGGAGTATCGCGTTCTTGCCCACCTTACGGAGCATCCGCTGCTGGTGGGTAACATCACGGTGCGCGAGTTGGCGCAGGCGACGTTTGTTTCTACCGCCACCATCATGCGGCTGTGCCAGAAACTGGGGTTCAGCGGCTTTAGCGAGTTTATCTGGCACTGCAAGCAGCTTCTCTCCGACACGCCGCATATTGCTGTTCAGGAGCAATCGCTTCCTGAACTTCCGGCGCTGTTTAATCAGTTTATCGCCAATTATCAGCACACCTTCCAGTGGGCCACCCACGACAAACGCCAGCAGTTTGCCAACCTGCTGCGTCAGAAAGAGAGTTTCTTTCTCTACGGTGCCGGGTTTTCTTACCTGTTTGCGGAGTACCTGACCAAGAAGCTGCAGGTATTGGGCAAAACGGCGTTTATCTCCGGGCCAGGCGACAGCCGGAATATTTTCCTCAGCAATGCCGCACGCTACCAGGTATTCATTGCCGTCTCGCGCAGTGGCGAAACGGAACAGGTGCTGGATAAAGCGCGGATTGCTAAAAACGTCGGTATGACGATCGTTGCGTTCACTCGCGCCTCAGCCAATACGCTGGCGGGGATGGCGGACGTACACTTTGCCCTTTATGACGAGGCGGTACACTTCGCCGCCGAAGCCGCGGGGGTGACGTCGTTTGAGTCGAATCTGGTGCTGCTGATGGATTTACTGCTGCTGGAAGCAACGGGGTGACATGCACCCCGTTGTAATCAGATGATGCGGTTGGTTTTCAGATCGCGCAGGAAACCGCCCCAGCGACGCTCATAGAACGGGGTGATGTGCTCAGTAATAAAGTGGCTGATGCCCTTCTCACCGTTCTTCACCTGACAAATATCAATAGGCTCATCGCCCGGCAGCGTATCGGTGGCCACACTTCCCGCTGCCTGAATGATCTCGTCGATATCGCCGTCAGCTTCAATACCAATCAATAGTACGGGCTGTTCGTCCGCGCTCTCTTTAATGGAACAGAGGAAAGCGCGTCTTACCGGTTTCAGAGTTTTGAACAACGTTGTCAGAGAATCGATCATCTGCGCAGGCGGTTCCGCCACTTCAGACAACAGCAGCGTTTCGCCCCCTTCCAGCACCTCTTGCGTGCTGAGCGGGTTACCCTCTTCGCCAATCAGATGGCTGATTTCACGCGGTGTGAACTCTTTTCCGGTCGGCAGTTTAGCGTTAAGGAACAACGTCTGGCCCAGCGTCATTTCAAACAGGGTACGTACTGGCATCACCACGAACGCCTGTTCGTCTTCAACCGCTTCCTGCAACGCTTCCAGAGAGGTGAAGAATGGGATCACCGAAGTGCCGTCATCTTTCTCCCAGTGCAGCAGATCCAGCGCGCTGTCTTCAACAACCTGCTCCCCTTCCGCTGCGGTGCCCGGCACCCACACGGTGGATTCCAGCAGTGTGCGGAAAAACGCCGGACGATGGGCAGGCTCGGTCGCCGCCTGCTCCAGCAGGGTTTCTAATTCGTTTTTGGTTTCGGACATAACAATTACTCAGCCGTCAGCAGGTTCGCCACGGTACGCACACCCAGACCCGTTGCGCCCGCCGACCACTGCTCTACCGCCGCTTTACGGTACGTTGCTGAGCAGTCGATGTGCAGCCAGCCTTCCTGGTAGTTCTCAACAAAGTGAGACAGGAAACCGGCTGCGGTGCTCGCACCCGCCGGGTACGCCGCGCTTGCGGTGTTATTCAGTTCAGCAAAGTTGGACGGCAGCTGGCTGCGGTGGAACTCGGCCAGCGGCAGACGCCAGAACGGCTCGTTCTCAGCGGCAGCACTTGCCAGAAGGCGTGCGGCCAGTTTGTCGTCGAAGCTGAACAGTGCATGGTAGTCGTTACCCAGAGCAGTTTTTGCCGCGCCGGTCAGGGTCGCCATGTCGATGATCAGTTCTGTTTTTTGGGCAGAGGCGTCGATCAGGCCATCGGCCAGCACCAGACGGCCTTCAGCGTCGGTGTTCATCACTTCGACGTTTTTACCGTTGCGGTAGCGAATAATGTCGCCCAGTTTGAAGGCATTGCCGCTCACCATGTTGTCAGCACAGCATAGGTAGAGCTTCACACGCTTGTTCAGACCACGGGTGATAGCAAACGCCAGCGCGCCGGTAATGGTGGCCGCGCCGCCCATGTCGGACTTCATGGAATCCATGAACGCGCTCTGTTTCAGGCTGTAGCCACCGCTATCGAAAGTGATGCCTTTCCCGACCAGGCAAGCAAAGACGGGTGCTTCTTTATCGCCAGTTGGGTTGTAATCCAGAGCCAGCAGCACAGGAGGACGCTCAGAACCACGGCCTACAGTATGGATGCCCATGTAGTTTTGCTCGCGCAGGTCTTCACCTTTAGTGATGCGGTAAGACATTTTGTCGCCCGCCACACCGCACAGCAGGTCAACAGCACGTTGTGCCAGCTGTTCCGGGCCCAGCTCTTCTGCCGGGGCATTGATGGTGTCACGCACCCAGTCGATAATGGTCAGACGGCTTTCCAGCTCTTTCTGCCCCGCGGCATCAAGGTTCGCCCACTCAATTTTGCGGGTGCCTTTCGGACCTTTATAGCCCGCCCAGAACGCCCAGCTGCGGTCGGTGTCCCAGCCTTCGCCGTCGAGGGTGACATGCTTAATGCCCAGACCATCCACTTTGCGCGCTGCGCGCTGGATCAGGCCCAAATCATCTTTGCCCGTCAGGTGCAGGGTAATGCCGTCGTTGTTGATGCTGTACGTGGCTTTTTCTCCCCAGCGTGCGTCTGCAGGCTGTGTGGAGAGCGTAATCTTCATCGCTTCGGTCATTTTATTTATCCTTATTAGCAAACGGGCCGCCTGAAGGCAGCCCGTAAGGTGATTTATTCTGCTTCATCTAACCAGACTAACAGAATCGCCTCCAGAATTTTTTCATTGGATGCGTTTGGATCATCGTCAAAATCCTCTAAATCGCAGATCCACTGGTGCATGTCGGTGAATCGTACGGTCTTCGGATCGAGATCCGGGTTCGCGTCGTAGAGCGCTTCGCCGATTTCACGGCTGTCTGTCCACTTCAGTCCCATATTAATGCTCGCGTGCGTGGTTGATGGTGTAGCGTGGGAATTCCACGACCAGATCTTCATCGGTCACCAGCGCCTGGCAGCTCAAGCGGCTGTCTGGCTCCAGACCCCATGCTTTATCCAGCATGTCGTCTTCATCTTCGGTGCTCTCGGCGAGAGAGTCGAAACCTTCACGCACGACGCAGTGGCATGTTGTACAGGCACAGGATTTTTCACAGGCGTGTTCCACTTCGATACCGTTACGCAGGGCAACATCGAGAATAGTTTCACCGGTCTTCGCTTCCAGAACAGCACCATCCGGACAGAGGTCCGCATGAGGCAAAATAACAATCTTTGGCATATTAAACCTCGTCCACGGACTGGCCTTTCAGCGCGACGCGGACAGATTTGTCCATGCGGCGAGCAGCAAAGTCCTGTGTTTGTTTATCAACGTTTTTAATGGCTTCTTCTATTGCATCAGCGTCATCGCCTTGCGCTACGGCACTTAAGTGTGCGGCAGCGTCGTCAATGACCTGGCGCTCAGCGGCGCTTAACAGCGCGGCATCGGCAACGAGCGCGCCGTTCAGGCTTTCCAGCACGCGTGCGGCTTCAACTTTTTGTTCAGCCAGCATACGCGCCTTCACATCCTGCTCGGCGTAACTCATTGAATCCTGAATCATGGAGGCGATTTCGCCATCGGTCAGACCATAGGATGGTTTCACCTGAATAGACGATTCCACGCCGGTCGATTTTTCCATCGCCGTGACGCTCAGCAGGCCGTCCGCATCCACCTGGAAGGTGACGCGAATATGCGCCCCACCCGCTGGCAACGCCGGAATACCGCGCAGCGCAAAGCGTGCCAGAGAACGGCAGTCCTGTACCAGTTCGCGTTCGCCTTGCATCACGTGGATGGACATCGCGGTTTGACCGTCTTTAAAGGTGGTGAACTCCTGTGCGCGCGCTACCGGAATGGTGGTGTTACGCGGGATCACTTTCTCCACCAGGCCGCCCATGGTTTCTAAACCCAGCGACAGAGGGATAACATCCAGCAGCAGCATTTCGCTGTCCGGCTTGTTGCCAACCAGAATATCAGCCTGGATAGCGGCGCCCACGGCAACCACTTTGTCCGGGTCGATTGAGGTCAGCGGCGTGCGGCCAAAGAACTCGCCTACACGCTCACGCACCAGCGGCACACGGGTTGAACCACCCACCATGACCACTTCCAGCACCTCTTCAGCCTCAACACCGGCATCTTTCAGTGCACGGCGACAGGCCAGCAGGGTACGTTTCACCAGCGGAGCGATGAGGTCGTTGAACTGTTCGCGAGAGATGTCACCCTGCCAGCCCGCAACATTCACGGTGACAGACTGTGCATCACTCAGCGCAATTTTTGCTTCGATGGCCGCATCCAGCAGTTCACGCTGTACGCGCGCATCGCTGCGATCGCTGATGCCTGCCTGCTCGCGAATGAAATCGGCCAGCAGATGGTCAAAGTCATCGCCGCCCAGTGCGGAATCCCCGCCAGTTGCCAGCACTTCGAACACGCCACGGCTTAAGCGCAGGATCGAGATATCAAAGGTACCGCCACCGAGATCATAAACCGCAATCACCCCTTCCTGACCGGAGTCGAGGCCGTAGGCAATTGCCGCTGCCGTCGGTTCGTTCAGCAGACGCAGCACGTGCAGGCCCGCCAGACGCGCCGCATCTTTGGTACCCTGACGCTGAGCATCGTCAAAGTAGGCCGGTACGGTAATCACTACACCATCCAGATCGCCACCGAGCGTCGCCGTAGCGCGCGCTGCCAGTGCTTTGAGGATGTCAGCAGAAACACGGATCGGGTTCAGCAGACCGGCCGCGGTCGCGATCATCGGCAGGCCGTTTTCACTGGCCTGCAATTGATACGGTAAATGAGGGTAACGGGTCTGAATATCGGCCAGCGAGCGGCCCATCATGCGCTTTACCGAGCTGATGGTATTGGCCGGATCGCGCGCAGCATTGGCGCGGGCGTCATAGCCAACCACGTGACCCTGTTGCTGGTAGTGGACCACGGAAGGCAGCAGATGGCGGCCCTGCTCGTCAGCCAGCGTTTCCGCCAGGCCGCTGCGCACGGTCGCCACGAGAGAATTGGTGGTGCCCAGATCAATACCCACCGCCAGACGACGCTGGTGCGGTGCGGCACTTAAGCCAGGCTCACTAATTTGTAATAAGGCCATAATTGCTTCCGAAATTAAAAATCGAGCAGCTTTTCTTCGAGTTGTTCAGCACTGCTTCGCAGTTTATCGAGAAAACGGAGTTTGCGCACAGTATCTGCCGCCACGTCCCAGGTCTCGTTGTTCAGTTGCTCCACCATCTGCTGATGGCGGGTATCGAACATGCCTTTCACGCGTCTGATGAAGCTTTCCAGACGCGCTTCGTCTTTCGCCTGTTCAATCTCATCCAGCTCTTCACGCAGCTCCAGCTGTTCCATCAGAAACGCGGTGTCGCGCACGGTATGCTGTTCGCTCGCCAGATCGAAACCGTGGAGCGAGAGCAGATACTCTGCACGCGTTAGCGGATGGCGCAGCGTCTGCCAGGCCTGGTTGATGGTCGCGGATTGCGATACCGCAGCCAATTGCTCTGACTGAGTACCACTGGCAAATTTGTCCGGATGGTACTGACGCTGCAAATCCTGAAAACGGATCGTCAACGCCTGGAGATCAATCGGATATTGAGCGGGTAGTCCGAAGAGAGTGAAGTAATCCATAACAATCTCAGGGGTAGCCTGTTAGAACAAACCCCACGCGTAGCGAGTAACGCCACGGTGGGGTTTCGGATGACGCGCGGTTAAACGTGGAAGCTTTCGCCGCAACCACACTCGTCTTTGACGTTCGGGTTCGTGAATTTGAACCCTTCGTTCAGGCCTTCTTTTACAAAGTCCAGTTGAGTGCCGTTGAGGAATTGCAGGCTTTTACCATCGACCACCACCTTCACGCCCTTGTCTTCAAACACGGTGTCATCGGACGCCGGTTCATCAACAAACTCCAGTACGTAAGCCATACCAGAACAGCCGGAGGTACGTACGCCCAGTCGCAGGCCAAAGCCTTTACCACGGTTCGCCAGAAAAGAGCTTACTCGCGCGGCAGCGCTGTCGCTAAGGGTAATCGACATACTCAAACCTCAATTATTTTGCTTCACGTTTGCTTTTGTAATCCGCAATGGCGGCTTTGATCGCGTCTTCTGCCAGGATAGAACAGTGAATTTTCACTGGTGGCAGTTCGAGTTCTTCAGCAATATCCGTGTTCTTAATTGCCTGTGCTTCGTCCAGAGACTTACCCTTCACCCATTCGGTGACCAGGGAGCTGGAGGCAATAGCAGAACCGCAGCCGTAGGTCTTGAAGCGCGCGTCTTCAATGATACCTTCATTGTTGACTTTAATCTGCAACTTCATCACGTCGCCACATGCTGGCGCGCCAACCATACCGCTACCAACGCTTTCGTCGCTGTTGTCAAAAGAGCCAACGTTGCGCGGGTTCTCGTAATGATCAATAACTTTTTCGCTGTATGCCATGATTGAATTCTCCTTATATACCGATTAGTGATGTGACCATTCAATGCTGTTCAGATCCACGCCCTGCTTGAACATTTCCCACAGTGGAGAAAGGTCACGCAGACGGCCGATGGAGTTGCGAACCAGCTTGATGGTGTAGTCAATCTCTTCTTCGGTAGTGAAACGACCTAAAGAGAAACGGATAGAGCTGTGTGCCAGCTCGTCAGTCATACCCAGCGCACGCAGCACGTAGGATGGCTCCAGGCTTGCAGAGGTACAGGCAGAACCGGAAGAAACCGCCAGGTCTTTCAGCGCCATAATCAGCGATTCACCTTCAACATAGTTGAAGCTGACGTTGAGGATGTTAGGTGCGCCCTGCTCGAGATCGCCGTTCAGATACACTTCTTCCATATCTTTCACGCCGTCCCACAGACGGTTACGCAGCGTGCGCAGGCGTGCCATCTCGGTTTCCATCTCTTCTTTTGCAATGCGGTACGCTTCGCCCATGCCCACGATCTGGTGAACAGGCAGTGTACCAGAACGCATACCGCGCTCATGACCACCACCGTGCATCTGCGCTTCGATGCGGATACGTGGTTTACGGCGAACGTACAGTGCGCCAATGCCTTTCGGGCCATAGATTTTGTGGCCGGAGAAGGACATCAGGTCAACTTTCAGTTGGCTCAGATCGATAGGCAGTTTACCCACGCTCTGGGTCGCATCAACGTGGTAGATGATGCCGCGCGCACGGCACATTTCGCCGATGGTCGCGATATCTTGCACTACGCCAATTTCGTTGTTTACGTGCATGATGGAAACCAGAATGGTGTCATCACGCATGGCCGCTTCGAGCTCTTTCAGGTCGATGATACCGTTGCTCTGTGGCGCCAGGTAGGTGACTTCGTACCCTTCACGCTCCAGCTGGCGGCAGGTATCCAGCACGGCTTTGTGTTCGGTTTTGCTGGTGATGATGTGCTTGCCTTTTTTCTGATAAAAGTTGGCTGCACCTTTGATCGCCAGGTTGTCGGATTCGGTCGCACCGGAGGTGAAAACAATCTCACGCGGGTCGGCACCCACCAGGTCAGCAATCTGATTACGGGCGATATCCACCGCCTCTTCAGCATGCCAGCCAAAACGGTGTGAACGGGAAGCTGGGTTACCAAAGTTTCCGTCCAGGGTCAGACACTGCATCATTTTCTCGGCAACACGCGGGTCCACCGGCGTGGTTGCGGAGTAATCGAGATAAATCGGTAATTTCATTGCTCTTTAAACTCCGTACATCGCTTCAATGCAAGGAATCAGGCAACCGGCTGGATGTACGACCGAGTACACGGGGCGAGTCCTCGCCCCGGCCTGATTCTGAAATACTTATCTTTTTATTACGCGCGTAACTTAACGTCGATAGCGTCCTGCGCGCGGGTGCTGCGTTGTGAATCATGGCTGTGCTGACGACCAGAGACATCCAGAACTTCCTGGTTATTCACCAGCTCACCGAGGGTGATGTTGTTCAGGAAGCCGGTCAGACGGTCGCTCAGATCGCGCCACAGCGCGTGGGTCAGGCACTTATCGCCGCCCTGGCAGCCGCCTTTACCCTGGCAACGGGTCGCGTCAACGGATTCGTCAACTGCGCTAATCACTTCACCAACTGCAATACTGCCCGCGTCTTTACCCAGCAGATAACCGCCGCCTGGGCCACGAACGCTGGAAACCAGTCCATTTTTACGCAGTCTGGAGAACAGCTGTTCCAGATAAGAGAGGGAGATCCCTTGTCGTTCAGAAATATCAGCCAACGGAACCGGGCCCGCTTCGGAGTTGAGCGCAACGTCCAGCATCGCGGTCACGGCATAACGCCCTTTAGATGTCAGTCTCATGTCTTACTTAACCTCAAACTCGCCCCTGCCCGGGGTTTTTTATAGTAAAATGGGGTATTGCATAGCAGGGCCAAGTCTGACATTCCTGACTAAAATGGTCAACTATTTACTTGACTGTTTTAGTCAGGTATTTAACCTTCCGTGCCGTTTTACCTGGGTGCGGCCTGATGCCCTCACCCCGGCCCTCTCCCACGGGGAGAGGGAGAAAACAAACCGACACTACTCTTTATTCTTCTGCTCAATCGACGCCAGAATCCCGCGCAGGATGTTCAACTCCTGGCTTTCCGGACGCGCGCGGGTGAACAGACGGCGCAGCTTATTCATCACCTGGCCTGGATGGCCCTCGCGAATAAAGCCGGTTGAGAGCAGCGTCTGCTCAAGATGACCATAAAAGCGTTCCAGATCATCCACCAGCGGATAGGCGCCCTCTTCCTGAGTCTCAGTACGCTCATTTTCCTGCGTTGCCAGCCAGGCCATACGTACTTCGTAGGCGATAACCTGTACCGCCATCGCCAGGTTCAGGGAGCTGTACTCCGGGTTCGCGGCAATCGCGACATGGTAATGGCATTTTTGCAGTTCGTCGTTGGTCAGGCCAACGCGCTCGCGACCAAAGACCAGCGCAACGGGCGCCTGTTCAGCTTCTGCCACACTTTTCAGGCCGCATTCGCGCGGATCAAGCATTGGCCACGGCAGTGTACGGGAGCGTGCGCTGGTGCCCACCACCAGGCTACATCCCGCCAGGGCTTCATCGAGAGTGTCAACAATCTGGGCATTGCCGATGACATCACTGGCTCCGGCAGCCAGGGCAATGGCCTGTGAGTCAGGTTTCACCAGCGGGTTAACCAGCCACAGGTTCGTTAAGCCCATAGTTTTCATAGCGCGAGCAACAGAGCCCATATTGCCGGTATGCGATGTTTCAACCAGCACAATTCGAATGTTTTGCAGCATAGTGTTTAATGTCTGAATTCAGCGTCTGAAGAATATTCCGGCATATTATCATAAACGGGAGACAGATTCCGATCTCGCTGCTATACTCTGCGCCGATTTTCCTGTTCTTTAACATCCAGTGAGAGAGACCGATGCATCCGATGCTGACCATCGCCGTGCGCGCAGCGCGCAAGGCGGGTAATGTAATTGCCAAACACTACGAAACGCCAGACTCCGTAGAAACCAGCCAGAAAGGCAGCAATGATTTCGTGACTAACGTCGATAAAGCCGCAGAAGCGATTATTATCGAAACGATCCGCAAATCTTACCCACAGCACACCATCATCACCGAAGAAAGCGGTGAACATGAAGGTACCGATCAGGATGTTCAATGGGTTATCGATCCACTGGATGGCACCACCAACTTCGTCAAACGCCTGCCACACTTCTCTGTGTCTATCGCAGTACGCATTAAAGGCCGTACTGAAGTCGCTGTTGTATACGATCCAATGCGTAACGAACTGTTCACCGCAACGCGCGGTCAGGGCGCACAGCTGAACGGCTACCGTCTGCGCTGCAGCAATGCACGTGATCTGGACGGTACCATTCTGGCGACCGGCTTCCCGTTCAAAGCCAAACAGCACGCAACCACCTATATGAATATTCTGGGCAAACTGTTCACCGAATGCGCGGACTTCCGTCGCACCGGTTCTGCTGCGCTGGATCTGGCTTATGTTGCGACCGGCCGTGTTGACGGTTACTTCGAACTGGCACTGAAGCCGTGGGACTTTGCTGCGGGCGAGCTGATCGCGCGTGAAGCAGGCGCACTGGTGTGTGATTTCACCGGCGGCCACAACTATATGTCTACCGGCAACATCGTTGCGGGTAACCCACGCGTTGTTAAAGCCATGCTGGCCAACATGCGTGATGAACTGAGTGACGCGCTGAAGCGTTAATACCGAAAATTCCCTCTCCCTGTGGGAGGGGGAATAACAACTAAAAAGGCCGCAATCCCCTTCCCACCGGCACCGCGCTCATCCACATCGTTACCGCAGCCACCAGCAAAATCACCCCGCCTGCCAGCGCGAGCGTTGTCCAGCCGACTTGCCGCCACAGCACCGGCGCGCTATCACCACTGAGTTTTACCGCCAGTTGACGGAAACTGTGAACCAGCAGAGCCAGCGACGAAATGGTCAAAGATGTTCCCGCCGCCATGGCCAGTGCAGAGAGCATGCCCCAGCCAAACACGCCAATCACTTTACTGAACAGCAGCACCATGATCGCCCCCGAGCACGGACGCATGCCCATAGAGAGGACGATCATCAGACGCGCTCGCCAGTCATCCCCACTCTGCAACTGCGCCTGTGTCGGCAGGTGTTGATGCCCACAGCCACAGTGTTCGTTATGGATATGATGGGGAGTAAAGGCTTTGAATTTCGGCTTTTGCAGTAACACGCGCAATTTTTTCAGCGCGCGCCAGCAAAGAATCAGCCCCAACACACCTACCAGTGCATAACTTCCTTTCTCAAGCCAGAAACTGCTCAGATGTAACTGACGGGCCGGAAGCTGTAACAGCGAAAGCACCACCACAACCAGCGCAATCGCCACGCCGCCCTGAAGCAATGAAGAGGCCAGCGTCAGCGCAATGCTCGATTTAAGCTTCGACGGATGAGTGGCAAGCCAGGTAGTGATCACGATTTTGCCATGCCCTGGCCCCAGCGCATGTAATACGCCGTAGATAAAGCTGAACGCCAGCAGCGAGCCGCCTGCCTTCGTCGGATTCTCCGCCACCGCCTTCAGCAAACCACTCATCTGCTGGTTAAGCTCACGCTGCCAGATAATGCTTTTCATCATTACCTGAGGCCATACCTGCCATAGCCATAACGTACCGCAAACCGCTAACAGCGCAAAAATCGCCAGGGGCCAGAGATGCAGCCAGCGCCGCTGTTTTCGAATCTGTGAAGAGATCACTGACATTGCAATGTCACCTCCTGCGCGAACTGTTTACCCAACTCCATGTCTTCAGGCGGCGCATCTTCTTTATCGAGAGAAACCGCAAAGTTAAGTGTTTCTTCGCTGGGCTTTGGGGTATGAACGGAAATCTTGCAGGTTTTTTGTAATGATGCCGGAAGCTGCACATCGCTATCTCCGGCATAACTCATGTCGACATAGTAGGTAGGGTCAAAGGTCGAAAACGTGTATTTTTGCCCTGCCAGCGGCTGCGGATGTGCCAGCGGAAGCACAAACGTCAGCACTGCCTGATGCCCCTCGCGCGTCATACCGTACTCCGTGGGACGGTTCAGAAATTTGACCTTTTGCCCGTTATGCCAGAATTCAGTGAAATAGTGCTGACCAAGCACGTTAGCCATCACTTCCGCCGCCAGCTTTTTCCAGATTTCATCGCCGGGCTTTGCGTTTCCTGCATCATACAGCAGGTCAGCCGAGGTGATTTCATCCATCGTCCAGCGCATTTTCAGTCCACTTAGCTGAGTGCCGTCGGTGACCAGCTCGGTTTTCAGGTCGATAAAACTGTGAGGGTGTGCGCTGGCGGTGAAGGTGATAACCGCAAAAAATAGCGCCATCGCGCATTGTTTAACTGTTTGCATCAATTCCTCACGTCAAAAATTCTGTGATGTTCTCCTGCAATCCTGAATGAAAGGGCTGCCGGCGCGCTTTTCAGCGTCCATCATTTAGCTATTCTTATCAAACATTCACACTGGATACCCGACAGATGATGACGACGCTTGAAATTCCATCTGTGCTTTCCAGTTCGCAGCGCCGCTGCCAGGTGCTTTTGATGCTTTACCTGCCCGATGCTGTCGTCACCGCACAGAGCATAATCGCTGCCAATGGCGTGGACGACGCCATGGCACGGCAAGATATAGCCGAGACGCGCGATGAAATCCAGCGCTATCACCGGCTTGATATCGTCACGCACCATGACGGCAGCTACCGGATTGAAGGTACAGCCCTGAATAAGCGTTTATGCCTGCTGCACTGGCTGCGCAGGGCTCTGCGGCTGTGTCCACAGTTTGTCTCGCACCAGTTTACCCCTGCATTAAAAACCGCACTTAAACAGCATGGCATTGCTCGCCCACTTTATGACGATGCTAACCTGCGGGCGCTGATCAACTTCTGCTCACGGAAACTACAGCGCCAGTTTGAATGTCGCGATGTTCAGTTTTTACAGCTCTATTTGCAATATTGCCTAATCCAGCACCAGTTGGGGAACACGCCGCAGTTTTCCCACGTTCAGCGTAGCTGGACCCAGTCGAGAGGGGAGTATTTTACGGCGCAGGAGATCGTGCGTCACTGGAAACGACGCGTCCCACAAGGTGCTCACGGGGATGAACAACTGTTTCTGGCACTGTTGTTTATGATGCTTCGTACGCCCGATCCCGTGCTTGATAAACACCAGCAGGATCAGCGTTTACGCCGCGCCATTGTGCGTATGATTGCCCGTTTTCGTTCACAAACCGGAATGAATTTCAGCGATGAGCAAGGCCTGACCGATCAGCTTTATATCCATCTTGCTCAGGCACTGGACCGCTCACTGTTTGAGATCGGCATCGACAACAGCCTGCCGGAGGAGATCCATCGTCTCTACCCCCGACTTTTACGCACCACCAAAGAGGCGCTGTTTGAACTGGAGGCGGAATTTGGGCTACGTTTTTCCGATGAGGAGATGAGCCTGGTCGCGGTGATTTTCGGTGCCTGGCTAATGCAGGAAACCGATCTGCACGAAAAACAGGTCATTCTGCTGACGGGGGAAGATAAAGCCTGTGAAGATTTGATTGAGGAGCAACTTCGTGAGTTGACACTGCTGCCGCTCAATATTCGCTATCTGGCGTTGCAGACTTTCCAGAAAGAGGGGGCACCGCGCGAAGCCGCGCTGGTTATCACCCCCTATCCTACCGCTCTGCCGTTATTCTCGCCGCCGTTGATCCATGCCGTTGAAGCACTGAACACACAGCAGCAAGAACATATTCGCGCCATGCTGGAATCATAGTCAGGCGCGAGCGGTCACTTTAGGACGAACGATTATCGCGGGTAAAGCAACCAGCGCCATTACCCAGAAGACGCCATGCCCCAGATGCTGGTACAGAAAACCGGCGAAAACCGTCATGATCGCAATACTGCCGCCCATCGCAACTGCGGAATAAACCGCCTGCAGACGAATCACGTCCCCACCCTCGCGCGCCGAGATATAGCGCATCGCCGCCAGATGGCACACGGTGAAGGTACCGCAGTGGAGAATTTGCGCCACAATCAGCCACGGGAGTTCTGTCGTCCAGCCCATGATGCCCCACCGCACTACACCGCACAGGGCGGAAAGCAGCAGCAGGTCGCGCGCGCCAAAGCGACGGAACAGCTTTTTGCTCAGAGCGAAAATAACGACTTCGGCCACTACCCCAAGCGACCACAGATAGCCAACGGCTGATGCAGAATATCCCGCCCCCTGCCAGTAGATGGCACTGAAACCATAATACGCCGCATGCGCCCCCTGGAGCAGACACACGCACGCCAGAAAACGCCAGCTTTGTGCAACCAGGCTCCGCCAGGCAGGCCAGCCTGCGCTCTCCTGATGGCGGCTCTCCCCTTGCGGCATCACCGACGGTCGCAGCAGCATGCCCAACAACATCGAGGCAATCCCGATACTCAACAGAGCCAGGATCGCGCGGTAATCATAGAGACTGACCAGTTTACCCACCAGCGCAGAGCCAATCACAAAGGCAATTGAGCCCCACAGGCGCACGCGGCCATAGTCCATGGTGATCTGCTTTTGCCAGGTGTTCGCCAGGGCATCCGTCAGCGGTACCAGCGGTGAAAAGAACAGGTTGAAGCCGACCATCACCACCATCAGCCAGGCAAACTGGTGGCTGACCCAGAAGCAGGCGACAAAGACCAGCGTCAACAGAGCAAGAATGCGCAACGCCTTGATCAATAAGGAGGGATCGCTAACGCGCGGGGCAATCAGCAGGCTACCCAGGAAACGTGCCACCAGCCCGGCACCTAGCAGGATACCGATGGTCTCGGGGGTCAGGCCAATACCCTTAAGCCAGACGCCCCAGAAAGGCAGAAAAATACCGTAGCTAAAGAAATAGGTGAAATAACTGAGCGCCAGCCAGCGCGTGGAATGCAAGACCATGAATCCCTCCCGAAATCGAGGCCATAGTCTGGCGAGAATATAAAAATTAAGCAAGTCGATAGCCCGCTATAAATTAACGAAAAATTAACATAATGTGCAGTCGTCTGGCTTATGGCAGGGAATGAAAATGTGTATTACGTTTAAATTACTCCACTTGCAGAGGTATTTCTGCCATGAACTCACTTCGTTATTTCGATTTCGGTCAGTCGCGTCACCTGTTGCTGTTGATTGGCCGCATCGCACTTGTCGTGCTGTTTATTATCTTTGGCTATCCGAAACTCACAGGGTTTAGCGGCACCGTGCAATATATGACCTCGCTGGGTACACCGATGCCCATGCTGGCGGCCATTATTGCGGTGGTGATGGAAGTACCCGCCGCTATTCTGATCGTGCTGGGTTTTTTCACCCGTCCTCTCGCCGTCCTGTTTGTGTTCTACACGCTGGGAACCGCGGTAATAGGCCATCACTACTGGGATATGACCGGTGATGCGGTCATACCGAATATGATTAACTTCTACAAGAATGTCAGTATTGCTGGTGCCTTTATTCTGCTGGCGATAGTCGGGCCTGGTGCCATTTCCCTTGACCGACGTTGAGCCATAAAAAAAGGCCGCAAGCGCGGCCTTTTTTATTTCTGCAAAGCAGAGGAATTATGCGTATACCGGGAAGCGTGCGCAGATATCCAGAACTTTACCTTTAACGCGCTCGATAACCGCTTCGTCATTGATATTGTCCAGAACGTCACACATCCAGCCAGCCAGCTCTTTTACTTCCGCTTCTTTAAAGCCACGGCGAGTCACTGCTGGTGAACCGATACGGATACCGGAGGTCACAAACGGGCTCTTCGGATCGTTTGGTACGCTGTTTTTGTTCACGGTGATGTTGGCGCGGCCCAGGGCAGCGTCAGCTTCTTTACCGGTCAGGTTTTTATCAACCAGATCCAGCAGGAACAGGTGGTTTTCAGTACCACCGGAGACCACTTTGTAGCCACGGTTCAGGAACACTTCCACCATCGCTTTGGCGTTTTTGGCAACCTGCTGCTGGTAAACCTTGAACTCTGGCTCCATCGCTTCTTTCAGCGCCACCGCTTTCGCCGCGATAACGTGCATCAGAGGGCCGCCCTGCGCGCTTGGGAACACAGCAGAGTTCAGTTTTTTGTACAACTCTTCATCACCGCCTTTCGCCAGGATCAGGCCACCGCGAGGACCCGCCAGAGTTTTGTGGGTGGTGGTGGTCACAACGTGAGCGTGAGGAACCGGGTTCGGGTAAACGCCTGCGGCAATCAGACCCGCAACGTGCGCCATGTCTACGAACAGGTAAGCACCGATGCTGTCTGCGATTTCACGCATTTTTGCCCAGTCAACGATTCCGGAGTAAGCAGAGAAACCGCCGATGATCATTTTCGGTTTATGGGTCTGCGCCTGCTTCGCCATGTCTTCGTAGTCAATTTTACCGGACTCATCAATACCGTAAGGAATGATGTTGTACAGTTTGCCGGAGAAGTTAACCGGGGAGCCGTGAGTCAGGTGGCCGCCCTGCGCCAGGTTCATACCCAGAACGGTATCACCCGGTTGCAGCAGCGCGGTGTAGACCGCGAAGTTAGCCTGAGAGCCAGAGTGCGGCTGCACGTTAGCGTAGTCAGCGCCAAAGAGTTCTTTCGCACGGTCAATAGCCAGTTGCTCAACGATATCAACGTACTCGCAACCACCGTAGTAACGCTTACCCGGATAACCTTCAGCATATTTGTTGGTCAGCTGAGAGCCCTGTGCCTGCATTACGCGCGGGCTGGTGTAGTTTTCGGAGGCGATCAGTTCGATGTGCTCTTCCTGACGTACTTTTTCCTGCTCCATAGCCTGCCACAGTTCGGCATCATAATCGGCAATGTTCATTTCACGCTTTAACATCCGCATCTCCTGACTCAGCTAACAAGTAAATTTTGGCCTGAAAAGGCAGTCCTGTTGGACGACGGGCAACAGTATAACTGAATAGTTCTGTGATAACAGGTCTTGACAAACGATTTTACGCAAACGTTTTCCTTCACGCCACGCAAGGGTTTGAGGAATAAAGCTCTCAACATTTTCAACCGATTTCTTTTCAGGTTTGTGATGCATATTTTTCATGTTGCAAAGAACCATTTACAACGCAGGGGTATTTTTTATAAGATGCATTTAAAATACATCATTAAAGTATCATCAAAAGGACGCGCTCATGCTCGACGCTCAAACCATCGCTACTGTAAAAGCCACTATTCCCCTGCTGGTAGAAACCGGCCCTAAACTCACTGCCCATTTCTACGATCGTATGTTCACGCACAACCCGGAGCTCAAAGAGATTTTCAACATGAGCAACCAGCGTAACGGCGATCAGCGCGAAGCCCTGTTCAATGCTATCGCGGCTTATGCCAGCAATATTGAAAACCTGGCAGCGCTGCTGCCTGCGGTGGAAAAAATCGCGCAGAAACATACCAGCTTCCAGATCAAACCGGAGCAGTACAACATCGTTGGCGGCCATCTGTTAGCGACCCTGGACGAAATGTTCAGTCCGGGTCAGGAGGTACTGGACGCGTGGGGTAAAGCCTACGGCGTGCTGGCAAACGTATTCATCAACCGTGAAGCGCAAATCTACAGCGAAAACGCCAGTAAGAACGGTGGCTGGGAAGGTACGCGCGCGTTCCGTATCGTTGAGAAAACGCCGCGCAGCCAGCTTATTACCAGCTTTGAATTTGAGCCGGTTGATGGTCAGCCGGTAGCGGATTATCAGCCAGGACAGTACCTTGGCGTCTGGCTGAAACCTGAAGGTTTCCCGCATCAGGAAATTCGCCAGTACTCCCTGACCCGCAAACCTGACGGTAAACGTTACCGTATCGCAGTGAAACGTGAAGAAGGCGGTCAGGTTTCAAACTGGTTGCACAACGAAGCCAGCGTGGGTGACGTGGTACATCTGGCCGCACCTGCTGGTGATTTCTTTATGGCCGTTGAAACGCATACCCCGGTCACACTGATCTCTGCGGGTGTCGGCCAAACGCCAATGCTGGCGATGCTCGATACACTGGCGAAAGCAAACCACACCGCACAGGTAAACTGGTTCCACGCCGCCGAGAACGGTGATGTGCATGCCTTTTCGGATGAAGTAAAAACGCTGGGGGCGACCCTGCCACGCTTTACCGCGCATACCTGGTATCGCCAGCCTGATGAAGATGACCGTCAGAATGCACGATTCGACAGCGAGGGCTTGATGGATTTGAGTAAACACGAGAGCCTGTTCAGCAATCCAGAGATGCAATTCTGGCTCTGCGGCCCAGTCGCTTTTATGCAGTTTGCCGCCAGACAGCTAGTTACGCTGGGGATCAAATCTGAAAACATTCATTACGAGTGTTTCGGGCCTCATAAAGTGCTGTAAACCGACCAATTCCTCTCAGGATGCTGTATTTAGCGGCATCCTTTTTTTCTTTCATCTTCAACATTGAGTCTTGTGGCTTATCAATAATGAGTTTGTCATTCATGTTATGATTTTTCTTTTCCCTTTTCCGCTTGGGGACGCTTTTTTATGCAACAACCTGTTGTACGCGTTGGCGAGTGGCGAGTTACGCCGTCCATAAATCAAATTAGTCGGCAAGGTCGCCAACTGACGCTTGAACCACGCTTAATTGATCTTTTGGTGTATTTCGCCAGTCATCCTGATGAAGTCCTGAGCCGGGATGAAATCATTGATAACATCTGGATGCGCAATATTGTCACCAGTCATGTGGTTACCCAGAGCATTTCAGAACTCCGTAAATGGCTGAAAGACGGTGATGAACAGAGTCCAGAATACATCACCACTGTGCCAAAGAGGGGCTACAAGCTCACCGCGCCGGTGGTCTGGATGACTGAAGAAAGCGCCGACAGTGGGCCATCCACTCTCATAACCTCACCAGAAACGACACCTGCCGGGCAGGTCAACACGCTGCCTGAACCGGTAACAGCGTCCGCTCCCTCATTATTCAGACAGGCGCGGAAAAAAGTCGACCGGCGAAATCGTGTCGCCTCCTTCTGGACCTGGCTACTCTTTCTGTTGTCACTTGGCGCGTTGATTGCGCTGGTTATAATGTCGCTTATCAATTCTCACCCACCGGTGACCAAAACACGTCTGCTACTCAATCCACGCGATATAGATGTACGTTTTGAACGCGGTATCTCTTGCAATAAATGGTCTTCTCAACAGTCCTACGCCATCGGCCTGGGAAACCTGATTACCTCGTCACTGAACACATATTCCACCTTTATGGTGCATGACAAAACCAACTACAACGTGACAGAACCCAGTAGTTCAGGGAAAACACTCACCATCAAATTCGTTAATCAACGTCATTACCGGGCACAGCAATGTTTTATGTCTGTATTGCTGGTCGATAATGCAGACAGTTCTGTCATGCTGGACAAGCGCTATTTTATTACCGACAACACACTATTATCAGTACAGGAAGATCTCCTCCATAGTCTCTCCGCCGTGTTGACGCAGCCCTGGCCACCTCGTATGCAGGCACAACTTGCCCAGTTCCGCAATTCGCAAAGCCTGTCGTTGGCGCAGTACTACCAGGCTGACCAGTTGATTATGGAAGGTGATGTCGTGTCATTAAATAAAGCCAGCGAGTTACTCAGCGTCGTCGCAAAAGACGCACCTGACTTTATCAATGCGCTGCTGGAAAAAGTACTGGTGGATGTACTACGACATTCACAGCAACAGTTCAATGAACCTCAACTTACCGCGCTGAATAATGAGCTGAGTAAAATCGCGCAACTTCCCGGCATTGAGGAATCAGCAACGTGGTATCAAATACAGACTATCAATGGATTAAGTAAAGGTGATATTGACAATGCATACAGGAACATTAACAAAAGTATTGAACTCGAAATGTCCTGGCTAAATTATGTGTTACTGGGAAAGATCTATGAGATGAAGGGTGATAATCGTCTGGCGGCTGATGCTTATATTACAGCATTTAACTTAAGGCCTGGTGAAAACACTCTCTACTGGATTGAGAATGGCGTTTTCCAGACTTCCATTAAAAAAGCGGCCCCTTATTTAAAAACGTTTCTTGCACAAGAGTAGAAAGCGCCCTCTGAATGCGTTAATGAATTTATTCAGCAAGTAGTAAAAATGTTGCCAAGAGGTTTTGATTGTTATCTCCTGGCAACAATCCCCACCGCAATAAAAACCTCATCAATCCCCTGTCAGATATCATTATTTATCTTTTCCTGATATAAAATTTTTATCCTGATATGTTAACGAAAAAATCTCAGGGTATCATTTTTTTGAAGTTGTCTTTTATTTCACTTTATCTTTAGGACTTCTCCTGTTCGCATCCGTAACCTTGCGGTCAGTCGGTCGGATCACTTTGTACCTTAAACAACGGTCCGCACCTCCAAAATAAAATTCAGGAGAAACGAACATGAGTTCAGCCAAAAAGATAGGCCTGTTTGCCTGCACCGGTGTCGTCGCCGGTAATATGATGGGAAGCGGTATTGCTTTATTACCCGCAAACCTTGCCAGCATCGGTGGCATTGCAATTTGGGGATGGGTCATTTCCATTATTGGGGCAATGTCTCTGGCATATGTCTACGCCCGCCTGGCAACCAAAAATCCTCAACAAGGTGGCCCAATTGCTTATGCCGGTGAATTATCTCCCGCTTTCGGTTTCCAGACCGGTGTGCTTTATTACCACGCAAACTGGATTGGTAATCTGGCAATTGGTATTACCGCTGTTTCTTATCTTTCCACTTTCTTCCCGGCATTAAATAATCCTGTTCCGGCAGGTATTGCCTGTATTGCAATTGTCTGGCTGTTTACTTTTGTGAATATGCTTGGCGGGACCTGGGTGAGCCGCCTGACGACTATCGGTCTGGTACTGGTGCTGATCCCGGTCGTAGTGACTGCGATTGCGGGATGGCACTGGTTTGATGTTGCCATCTATCAGGCAAACTGGAACACCTCTGCTACTACCGACCCTCATGCGGTGATCAAAAGTATCCTGCTCTGCCTGTGGGCATTCGTTGGGGTTGAATCCGCTGCGGTAAGCACCGGGATGGTGAAAAACCCTAAACGCACAGTGCCACTAGCAACCATGTTGGGTACCGCTCTGGCCGGTATTGTCTATATCGCGGCAACACAGGTGATTTCGGGTATGTATCCGGCCTCTGAAATGGCCGCTTCTGGCGCACCATTCGCTATCAGTGCCTCAACCATCATGGGTAACTGGGCTGCACCGATAGTTTCTGCCTTCACCGCCTTCGCCTGCCTGACTTCACTGGGCTCCTGGATGATGCTGGTAGGCCAGGCCGGGGTTCGTGCCGCTAACGATGGTAACTTCCCGAAAATTTATGGCGAAGTTGATAGCAACGGCATCCCGAAAAAAGGCCTGCTGCTGGCAGCGCTGAAAATGACCGTACTGATGGTTCTCATCACCGTGATGAACTCAAGCGGCGGTAAAGCCTCAGACCTGTTCGGCGAACTGACGGGTATCGCAGTACTGCTGACCATGCTGCCGTATTTCTACTCCTGCGTTGACCTGATTCGCTTCGAAGGCGTTAACGTTCGCAACCTGGCAAGCCTGGTCTGCTCCATTCTGGGCTGCGCGTTCTGCTTCATCGCACTGATGGGGGCCAACTCCTTCGAACTGTCTGGCACCTTTATCGTCAGCCTCGTCATTCTGATGTTCTATGGTCGCAAAATGTACCAGCGTCAGCATAACAACGAAGCAGAAAGCACCACCGCCGACGCACTTTAATCCCCCTTTCTTATAGCCCTTCCTGACACCTGTCACACCGTGACGGGAGGGGTTTTCTACACCTGGAGATAAGACTATGAATGTTATCGCTATCATGAATCACATGGGCGTTTACTTTAAAGAAGAACCTATCCGTGAGCTCCACCGCGCACTTGAGCGTCTGGATTTCCGTATTGTTTACCCAAATGACCGCGAAGACTTACTGAAACTCATTGAGAACAATGCGCGTCTGTGCGGCGTTATTTTTGACTGGGATAAATACAATCTCGAGCTGTGCGAAGACATCAGCAAAATGAACGAATATATGCCGCTGTATGCATTCGCTAATTCATACTCCACGCTCGACGTTAGCCTCAACGATCTGCGTATGAAAGTACGTTTCTTTGAGTATGCTCTCGGTGCCGCTGACGATATCGCCGCCAAAATCAAACAGAACACAGATGAATATATCGACACGATTTTGCCGCCGCTGACCAAAGCGCTGTTCAAATATGTTCGCGAAGGGAAATATACGTTCTGTACACCTGGCCACATGGGCGGCACCGCGTTCCAGAAAAGCCCGGTAGGGAGTCTTTTCTACGACTTCTTTGGCCCTAACACCATGAAATCTGACATCTCGATTTCCGTATCCGAACTCGGTTCACTGCTTGACCATAGCGGCCCACACAAAGAGGCAGAAGAGTATATCGCTCGTGTATTCAACGCTGAGCGCAGCTACATGGTGACCAACGGTACATCCACAGCGAACAAAATTGTCGGCATGTACTCAGCACCTGCTGGCAGCACTGTTCTGATCGATCGAAACTGTCATAAATCGCTGACGCATCTGATGATGATGAGCGATATTACACCGATCTATTTCCGACCAACCCGTAACGCATACGGTATTCTCGGCGGGATCCCGCAGAGCGAACTCCAGCATGCAACCATTGCCAAACGCGTAAAAGAGACGCCAAACGCGACCTGGCCAGTGCACGCCGTTATAACCAATTCCACTTATGATGGTCTGCTCTACAACACCGACTACATCAAGAAAACGCTGGATGTAAAATCCATCCACTTTGACTCGGCCTGGGTGCCTTATACCAATTTCTCCCCCATTTACGCGGGTAAAAGTGGGATGAGCGGCGGTCGTGTGGAAGGTAAAGTGATTTACGAAACTCAGTCCACGCACAAACTGCTGGCGGCGTTTTCTCAGGCTTCGATGATTCATGTAAAAGGCGACGTAAACGAAGAGACCTTCAACGAAGCTTACATGATGCACACGACGACCTCTCCGCACTATGGAATCGTGGCATCCACTGAAACCGCTGCGGCGATGATGAAAGGTAATGCAGGTAAGCGTCTGATCGACGGTTCTATTCAGCGCGCAGTGAAATTCCGCAAAGAGATTAAACGTCTGAAAGGCGAATCTGAAGGCTGGTTCTTTGATGTGTGGCAACCGGAACACATTGATGAGCCTGAATGCTGGCCTCTGCGTTCCGATAGTGCATGGCACGGTTTCAAGAACATTGATAACGAGCATATGTATCTCGACCCGATTAAAGTCACCATTTTGACACCGGGGATGAAGAAAGATGGCACCATGGACGACTTCGGTATTCCTGCCAGTATCATCGCGAAATACCTTGATGAACAAGGCATCGTGGTTGAGAAAACGGGTCCGTATAACCTGCTGTTCCTGTTCAGTATCGGTATTGATAAAACGAAAGCCCTGAGTCTGCTCCGCGCACTCACCGATTTCAAACGCGCTTTCGATCTCAATCTGCGCGTGAAAAACATGCTGCCATCGCTCTATCGTGAGAATCCTGAGTTCTACGAAAGCATGCGCATTCAGGAGCTTGCACAGAACATTCATAAACTCGTTGAGCATCATAATCTGCCGGATCTGATGTTCCGCGCATTTGAAGTGCTGCCAAAAATGGTGATCACACCGTATGCCGCGTTCCAGAAAGAGCTGCATGGTGAGACGGAAGAGGTCTATCTCAGTGAGATGGTAGGCCGTGTCAACGCCAATATGATCCTGCCATATCCTCCAGGAGTACCGCTGGTTATGCCTGGTGAGATGATCACTGAAGAGAGCCGTCCAGTGTTGGAATTCCTGCAAATGCTGTGCGAAATAGGTGCTCACTATCCAGGATTTGAAACCGACATCCATGGTGCATATCGCCAGGCGGATGGTCGTTATACCGTTAAGGTACTGAAAAACGATAAATAAAGACTAAAGGGAAGTGGCTTGCCACTTCCCTTTTTCACGCCGCAAGGAGATAACATGAAAACACCCTCACAACCGCGCGCGATTTATTACATCGTGGCGATTCAAATCTGGGAATATTTCAGCTTTTACGGCATGCGTGCTCTGCTTATCCTCTACCTCACCCATCAGCTTGGTTTCGACGATAGCCACGCCATCACACTCTTTAGCGCTTACGCATCTTTGGTCTACGTCACCCCTATTCTCGGCGGCTGGCTGGCTGACCGCCTGCTTGGCAACCGCACAGCCATTATTACCGGTGCATTGCTGATGACGTTCGGCCACGTGGTGTTAGGTATCGAATCTGACTCAACCCGCAGTCTGTACGCTGCACTGGCGATAATCATATGTGGTTACGGTCTGTTTAAATCCAATATCAGTTGTCTGTTGGGAGAACTTTATGCCCATGACGATCCACGTCGTGATGGCGGATTTTCGCTGTTATATGCCGCAGGGAACATTGGCTCCATTGCTGCGCCGATTGCCTGCGGACTAGCGGCGCAATGGTACGGCTGGCATATTGGCTTTGCGCTGGCCGGGATCGGCATGTTTGCAGGTTTGCTGATTTTCCTCAGCGGGCATCACCACTTCCACCATACGCGCGGCGTCAATAAACAGGCATTACGCAGCAAAAAGTATCTCCTCCCGGTCTGGGGCTGGCTGCTGATAATGCTGTGCATCGCGCCCATCTTTTTTACCCTGTTACTGGAGAATAATGGCTCTGGTTATCTACTGGTCGCCGTGTGCGCGTTTGCTGTGATAATGATGGCGCGCATTATGATGAGATTTCCTGAGCATCGCCGCGCACTGTGGCAAATTGCGATACTGATGATGACAGGGACGCTGTTCTGGGTGCTGGCACAGCAGGGTGGCAGTACTATCAGCCTGTTTATCGACCGCTTTGTTAACCGACAGTTGCTTAATATTGAGGTGCCAACGGCACTGTTTCAGTCTGTTAATGCCATTGCAGTGATGGCGGCAGGTGTTGCCCTTTCCTGGCTAGCGCGTCCGGAAGGGAAAATACGCTCAGCGCTACGCGTATGGCTGAAGTTCGCATTAGGTCTGTTGTTAATGAGCGCTGGTTTTATGTTACTGGCGCTGAATGCGCGTCATGGCGGGTTAAACGGACAGGTCTCAATGGGGATGATGATCGCCGGACTGGCGCTAATGGGTTTCGCCGAACTGTTTATCGACCCGGTAGCGATGGCGCAAATCACCCGTCTGAATCTGCCGGGCATCACAGGTTTGTTAACGGGGATTTATATGCTGGCGACAGGCGCAGTCGCCAACTGGCTGGCAGGACGCGTGGCGCAACAAACGACAGAGCCACAGATTAACGATACGGCGATTGCTGCCTATGCCCACTTTTTCTCTCAGATGAGCGGGTGGACGCTAGGCTGCGTGGTACTGATCGTGACATTCGTTGGTTTGAGAAGATGTTTTACCCCTTCCCCACTCACCTTGCCGGAAACAGAGCACGATTAAAAGCACCTTCGCCGCCAGGGAATGGCAGCGAAGGAATACCATCAAATCGCCGCGTCGTCTTCTTCGCCGGTACGGATACGGATCACGCGCGCCACGTCAAAGACGAAGATTTTGCCGTCGCCGATTTTGCCTGTCTGCGCCGTGCGAATGATGGTATCCACACAGGTATCCACGATGTCGTCGCTCACCACGATTTCAATTTTCACTTTCGGCAGAAAGTCCACCATGTACTCTGCGCCACGGTAAAGCTCGGTGTGGCCCTTTTGACGACCAAAACCTTTCACTTCCGTCACGGTCATCCCGGTGATGCCAACTTCCGCCAGCGCTTCACGTACATCATCCAGTTTGAAAGGTTTAATAATCGCATCGATCTTTTTCATGGTGGGTCCTTAAACTCTTGCCTGTAAGCTGCTTCGTAATCGGTTGCTCACAGTATCATATTCAAGCGAATTTTGCGGTACTACTCTTTAAAATCGTTCGCTTCCAGCTCGTGCCGCGACAGTAACTTGTAGAATTCGGTACGGTTACGTCCCGCCATTCGCGCCGCGTGGGTCACGTTGCCTTTGGTAATTTGCAGCAGCTTACGCAAATAGTTCAGTTCGAACTGATTCCGCGCTTCGGCAAACGTCGGCAATGCCGTGTTTTCCCCTTCCAGGGCCTGCTCTACCAGCGCGTCGCTGATAACCGGTGATGAGGTCAGCGCGACGCACTGCTCAATCACGTTCACCAGTTGACGCACGTTGCCCGGCCAGCTTGCGGCCATCAGCCGTTTCATCGCATCGGTGGAAAACGCACGAACGAATGGTTTATGGCGATCGGCCGCCTGGCGTAAAAGATGGTTCGCCAGCAACGGAATGTCTTCCGCACGTTCGGCCAGCGCTGGGATCTTCAGGTTCACCACGTTCAGACGGTAGTAGAGATCTTCGCGAAACTCGTTGCGGGCCATCACCTTCGGTAAATCGCGGTGTGTCGCCGAAATAATACGCACGTTAATATCAATATCGCGGTTGCTGCCCAGCGGGCGAACTTTTCGCTCCTGCAACACGCGCAGTAATTTAACCTGCAGCGGCGCAGGCATGTCGCCAATCTCATCCAGGAAAAGCGTGCCGCCTTCCGCTGCCTGGAATAACCCTTCCCGGCTGCTTACCGCGCCAGTGAAAGCACCGCGGGCATGACCAAACAGTTCAGATTCGAGCAATTGTTCCGGGAGTGCGCCGCAGTTAATCGCAATAAAAGCGTTTTTGCTGCGCGGGCTGGCATTGTGAATCGCCTGCGCGAGGATCTCTTTCCCGGTACCGCTTTGGCCGTTAATGAGCACGCTGACGTCAGATTGCGCCACCATACGGGCCTGTTCGAGCAGACGCAGCATAATGGGGCTGCGGGTGACGATAGACTCCCGCCACGCTTCATCATTCGATGGGGCAGCATGTTCCAGCGCGCTGTCGATAGCCTTATAAAGCGCATCTTTGTCTACCGGCTTGGTCAGGAAGCTGAACACCCCCTGTTGTGTCGCGGCAACCGCATCCGGGATCGACCCGTGCGCCGTGAGAATAATCACAGGCATACCCGGCTGCTGCTTCTGGATCTCCGCGAACAGCTGCAGGCCGTCCATTTCGTCCATCCGCAGGTCGCTAATCACCAGATCAATCTTCTCGCGGCTGAGAATTCTCAACCCTTCCTGCCCGCTCTCAGCGGTTACCACGCTGTAGCCTTCACTCGCCAGACGCATTCCCAGCAGCTTTAACAGCCCCGGATCGTCATCCACCAGTAAGAGATGAGCAGGTTTTCGGCTGGTCATGGCTTCACATCCTCTTGTTTCGGCGTATCGCTGTCCGGTGCAGCAGATGAACTCCCCGGCTGATATTTACGCGACGAAAGCTGTCTTTCGATATCGGTCAGGTTCTCCAGCTTACGTGTCGTGGTATCCAGTTGCGTACGCAAATGTTGCTGCTGTTGGCGTAGCGTATCAAGCTCGCTGTCAGTGGACTGCTGCAACTTGCTATAGCGGGAGCGCTCTTCAGACAGTTGAAGTTGTAATGTCTGCCCATCACGCCAGAGCTGGTATACCGGGCGAACCTGGACCGGAAGGTTGATCACAAACGTGTCCAGCCGGGTCACGTTGGCGCGGCGTTCAACGGGGGTAATTTTCGCATCTGCCAGTAAAATCCCGCGCTTGAAAGCGTCCTGCCAGGTGTCGTCATCCAGCATCGCTGCTTTCGAACGAGCGTCTACCGGTGCCAGACGCTGGGCGCAATCTATTCCACGTAGCCAGAACAGTGGGTTGCTTTCAACGTCATGACCTGACAGGTTCCAGATGTCGTCACAGCGGGTTGAAAGAAAATCTGCCAGTTGGTTATCTGGCCATTTATCTTCTTGTTTATCGCTAATCGCACTTTGCGGTGCATGGGAAACACACCCAGCCAGAAATAAACAAGGCAGGCTCAGGCGAAGCGTGTTGCGGGAAAACACCGCGCGTACGGCGCGGAAAAAGACGTGTGACATACTCACCAGACATAGATTCATGTTATTGATTTTTCCGGCTCAGGGGCAATTCGATACGGAAGCAAACATCCGAACGTTGGTCCGTGACAATGTTTAGCTCACCCTGCATGCGTCGTATGCAGTCCCGGGCGATGCTCAAGCCCAGACCACTTCCTTTAACCGCACCTTTACGCTGATGACTCCCCTGGAAAAAGGGCTCGAATATCATGGCTTTTTCGTCATCGGGGATCGGGGTGCCGGTATTAGCGACGTCAATAAACACCCGTGAACCATTCGTATAACTCCGGATATAAATGTTACCGGATTCAGTACCATAGTGCACCGCATTGGAGTAAAGATTATCCAGAACGCTCATTAACAGCATGGGTTCAGCCAGGCACGCTGGTGCATTCAGTTCTACACCGGTATGCATCATTTTAGCTCTTGCTGGCAAGCTATGAGCGGAGATCACCATATCCACCAGCGGCTCAATCTCGACGTTTTCCAGTACAACCGCACCATCAGCCAGCTTGCGGTTGTAATCCAGCAGTTGCTCAATCAGCTTTTGCAGATTGCGACTGCTGGCATCAAGGATCTCGACAATCTCTTTCTGTTCCGTTGTCAGCGGCCCGGCCACTTCGTCCGCCAGCAGCTCCGTGCCCTCACGCATGCTGGCCAGCGGCGTTTTAAGCTCATGGGAAATATGGCGCAGAAACTGATGACGCTGAGATTCGAGCCATGCCAAACGTTCAGACAGCCACATAATACGCTGCCCTACGGAGCGCAACTCACGCGGTCCTTTAAAGGCGACCGTATCACCGAGCGATTTTCCCTCTCCCAGACGGTTGATCATACGCTGAATGTCCTTCACCGGGCCGATGATCATGCGGGTAAAGAGCAGAACCAGCCCGAGACTCACCAGGAACAGCACCAGCGCCTGCCAGCCGAAGAACTGTCCACGTTCGGCAATCTCTTGCTGCAGTTGCTGCCCGCGCGAGAAAATTACGGTACGCGTTGACTGAACCATCTCGGTGTTGGCGCTGGCAAAGGCTTCCAGGCGCGCGGCGGCAGTCGTATCCGGGCCGCTATTTTTACACTGTAGCTGAGCAAGGTCGTTCAGATCCTGACGTAACGCTTTATACAGCTTGTCATCCGGCAACATCCCTGCGTGGGCATCCAGCATCTCGCTATAGCGTTTACGCTGATTCTGATACACCTTTTCCAGCGTACGATCGTCGAGCACACAGTACTGGCGATAGCTACGCTCCATCTCCAGCGCGGCATTGGTCATCGCTTCACTGCGCCTGGCGTCGATGAGCGTCGTGCGGTTAGTCAACGCCGCCTGAGCACTCAAGGCATTGAGACTTTGCCACGCCTGCCAGGCAAGGATAAGTAATGGCAGCAGGATCAGCAGGAAGGCCATCATGACAAGCTGTCGCAGGGAGCGGGGAAAAACGGGCCAGCGTTTCAACGCATTACTCTCTTAGTGGGGGTTTACGCAGAGCGTAACTGAGTCTGCCCTTCAGATACAACAAAGCCGGGTAAAAACCCGGCTTTGTTATGGAATGAGGCGGTGCCTAACTCGACGTTTCGCCCGGGCCTGATAAAGCATCGCTATAATCAGTAGTTGGACGGCAGGCACCTTTTTGTGCGTCATTCGAAGTTTATGTAGCACGTCCCGAAGGGGCTGACATAAGAGGGTGAATGAGCCACTGGTTAATATTATGCAACAGCCGTGCCAGAATACAAAACTAAAAATTAACACATTGATATATATAACTTTTACTCATTTACGGTGTTAATTGTCTGCTGAATGATTTCCAGGCTAAGTGTCGCTATTAAGCAACACCTTAACGGGAAACTGTCGTGTCATATACAAATCAATAAGTTAAATGTCTCCTTTTGGAGACACCCCTTTTACTGCGTTGTCGCGGTTTTGCGACAGGTATAAAAAAGCCCGGTGGCGTTTCCGCTCACCGGGCCTGCATTCATTTTATTGCTTAACCCAACTGTTTACGCGCGTTGCGGAAAATACGCATCCACGGGCTGTCCTCGCCCCAGTTTTCCGGGTGCCAGGAGTTGCTCACGGTACGGAATACACGCTCCGGGTGCGGCATCATGATGGTTGCACGACCGCTTTCGCTGGTAACAGCAGTGATACCGTTTGCCGAACCGTTCGGGTTGGCCGGGTAGGTTTGAGTGACCTTACCGAAGTTATCGACAAAGCGCAGCGCCACCAGCCCTTTGCTCTCAAGCTGAGCCAAATGTGCAGCGTCACGCACTTCAACCTGACCTTCACCGTGAGAGACTGCGATTGGCATCTGCGAACCGACCATGCCCTGCAGCAGCAGAGAAGGACTCTGAGTCACTTCCACCAGGCTAAAGCGCGCTTCGAAACGGTCAGACTGGTTACGCACAAAGCGCGGCCAGGCTTCACTGCCCGGGATCAGCTCACGCAGGTTGGACATCATCTGGCAACCGTTGCACACGCCCAGCGCCAGCGTTTGCGGACGATGGAAGAAGGTTTCGAATTCGTCACGCACGCGATTGTTGAACAGAATGGACTTCGCCCAACCTTCACCCGCGCCCAGCACGTCACCGTAGGAGAAGCCACCGCACGCCACCAGCGCCTGGAAATCTTCCAGACCGGTACGGCCAGCCAGCAGGTCGCTCATGTGAACGTCGATGGCATCAAAGCCCGCGCGGTGGAAGGCAGCGGCCATCTCAACGTGGGAGTTAACGCCCTGCTCACGCAGCACGGCCACTTTCGGACGCGCGCCAGTCGCAATGTACGGTGCAGCAATATCTTCGTTAATGTCGAAGGAGAGCTTCACGTTCAGGCCAGGATCGTTGTCATTTGCCTTTGCATTATGCTCCTGATCGGCACATTCCGGGTTGTCGCGCAGACGCTGCATCTGCCAGGTGGTTTCTGCCCACCACATACGCAGCGTCGTGCGGCTTTCGCTGAACACGGCATGACCGTCAGCTTCAATGACGAAGCGGTCGCCCTGAACGGCTTTACCCAGATAGTGCACACAATCTGCCAGACCGTGCTTCGCCAGAATCGCTTCAACCGCGTCGCGATCTGCCGCACGTACCTGAATGACCGCACCCAGCTCTTCGTTAAACAGCGCCGCCAGATGGTCTTCGCTCAGAGAGGCAATATTCGCTTCCACACCACAGTGGCCGGTGAAGGCCATTTCTGCCAGCGTCACCAGCAGACCGCCATCGGAGCGATCGTGGTAAGCCAGCAGCTTACGCTGCGCAACCAGCGCCTGGATGGCATCGTAGAAGCCTTTTAGCTGCGCCACATCGCGCACGTCAGCTGGCTTATCGCCCAACTGACGGTAAACCTGCGCCAGCGCGGTCGCACCCAGCGCGTTGTTGCCTTTACCCAGGTCAATCAGCAACAGGGCGTTGTCTTCGGTCACGAGCTGCGGTGTAACGGTATGACGAACGTCTTCCACGCGAGCAAAGGCGGAGATAATCAGCGACAGCGGAGAGGTGATCTCGCGCTGCTCATTGCCTTCCTGCCAGCGGGTCTTCATCGACATAGAGTCTTTACCCACCGGAATGGTCAGACCCAGCGCAGGGCACAGCTCTTCACCCACCGCTTTGACCGCTTCATACAAGCCTGCGTCTTCACCCGGGTGGCCAGCAGCGGCCATCCAGTTCGCAGAAAGTTTGATACGCTTGATATCGCCAATCTGGGTTGCAGCGATGTTAGTCAGCGCTTCACCGACAGCCAGACGAGCAGATGCCGCGAAGTCCAGCAGCGCCACCGGGGTACGTTCGCCCAGTGCCATTGCTTCGCCGTAGTAGCTATCGAGGCTCGCGGTGGTCACGGCGCAGTTAGCGACCGGGATCTGCCACGGGCCGACCATCTGATCGCGCGATACCATACCGGTCACGGTACGGTCGCCAATGGTCACGAGGAAAGTTTTCTCTGCCACAGCCGGCAGGTGCAGCACACGGTTGACCGCTTCCGCAACGGTAATGCCCTGACGATCCAGCGCTTTTCCTGCCGCTTTACGGGTTTCAACATCGCGGGTCATCTTCGGCGTTTTACCGAGCAGAACGTCCAGCGGCAGATCGATCGGCTGGTTGTCAAAGTGGGTGTCGCTTAAGGAGAGGTGCAGTTCTTCGGTCGCTTCACCAATAACGGCATATGGCGCGCGCTCGCGGCGGCACAGCTCGTCAAACAGCGGTAGTTGATCCGCAGCAACGGCCAGAACATAACGTTCCTGAGATTCGTTACACCAGATTTCCAGCGGGCTCATACCCGGCTCATCACTCAGGATGTCGCGCAGGTTGAAACGGCCCCCGCGGCCGCCGTCGCTCACCAACTCCGGCATGGCGTTAGACAAACCGCCCGCGCCCACATCGTGAATAAACAGAATTGGGTTAGCTTCACCCAGCTGCCAGCAACGGTCGATCACTTCCTGGCAACGACGCTCCATTTCCGGGTTGTCGCGCTGCACGGAAGCAAAGTCGAGATCCGCATCGGACTGACCAGAGGTCATAGAAGAAGCTGCCCCGCCGCCCAGGCCGATGTTCATTGCCGGGCCACCCAGCACGATCAGCTTCGCGCCCACGACGATCTCGCCTTTCTGCACGTGATCGGCGCGAATGTTGCCGATCCCACCCGCCAGCATGATCGGTTTGTGGTAGCCGCGCAGCTCTTCGCCGTTGTGGCTGTCCACTTTCTCTTCATAAGTACGGAAGTAACCGTTCAGCGCCGGACGACCAAATTCGTTGTTAAACGCCGCGCCGCCCAGTGGGCCTTCGGTCATGATATCCAGCGCTGTTACAATGCGCTCTGGCTTACCGAAATCTTCTTCCCACGGCTGTTCAAAGCCCGGGATGCGCAGGTTGGAAACGGAGAAACCGACCAGACCGGCTTTTGGTTTTGCACCGCGGCCCGTTGCACCTTCATCACGGATTTCACCGCCGGAACCGGTCGCCGCACCCGGCCACGGGGAGATCGCCGTCGGGTGGTTATGGGTTTCAACTTTCATCAGGATGTGCGCAGGTTCCTGATGGAAATCATAGCGCCCTGCTTCGCGATCGGCGAAGAAGCGGCCCACCTCGGAACCTTCCATAACCGCGGCATTGTCTTTATAAGCAGACAGCACGTGGTCTGGAGTTTTCTCCATGGTGTTTTTAATCATTTTGAACAGCGACTTCGGCTGCTGTTCGCCGTCAATAATCCAGTCGGCGTTGAAAATCTTGTGACGACAGTGTTCAGAGTTGGCCTGCGCGAACATATAGAGTTCGATGTCATTCGGATTGCGGTTCAGCTTAACAAACGCATCCTGCAGATAATCAATTTCGTCTTCTGCCAGTGCCAGGCCAAGACGCAGGTTCGCGTCAATCAGCGCCTGGCGCCCCTGCCCCAGCAAATCCACGCTCTGTACCGGCGCAGGCTGATGGTGGGAGAATAGCTTCTGCGCGTCATCGAGAGAGGCGAAAACACTCTCCATCATGCGGTCATGAAGCTCAGCTGCAACCGCCTGCCACTGTTCTTCGCTCAGGGTGGAAGCTTCCACATAGTACGCCACGCCGCGTTCCAGACGGTTAATCTGGCTCAGGCCACAGTTGTGGGCGATGTCGGTGGCTTTGGAAGACCAGGGGGAGATGGTGCCCGGACGCGGCGTCGCAAGGATCAGTTTGCCGGTTGGCGTATGGCTGCTCAGACTTGGGCCATACTTCAGCAGGCGTTCCAGCTGTACGCGCTCCTCAGCATTCAGAGGGGCATTCAGGTCAGCAAAATGGACATACTCAGCGTAAATATTGCTTACCGGAAGGTCGGCCGCCTGAAAACGTGCCAGCAGTTTGTTAATACGGAAGGCAGACAGTGCAGGCGAACCACGCAGAATTTCCATCATAAGTCTCTCGTCTTCGAAGCGCCGGGGCGCTTACAGTGTGCGCAAGGGGGGAAAACGGGCGTCATTATAGAGAATCCTGAGCGCCGACGAAACCGTTTGCGTCGAAATAAAATCTGCGCAGACATTTAACAATAGATGTGACCTGTCTCTCTAATGGGTTGCCAAGTGGCGCAAGTTTACGCAAAATGCCGCTCATTCAATGGCAAACCTTATTATTAACATGGCTACAGCAAACTGAGGCAACCGGCGTCGCAGAGAATTAACTAATTGAAAAAATTAAAGATTAATTATCTGCTCATCGGCATTGTGACGTTGCTGCTGGCAGTGGCCCTCTGGCCTTCCATCCCCTGGTTCGGCAAAGCCGAAAACCGTATCGCCGCCATAAAGGAGCGGGGGGAACTGCGCGTCAGTACCCTAAACTCTCCGCTGATCTACAGCGACATCAATGGCAAAGTTATTGGTCTGGATTACGAACTGGCCCAACAGTTCGCCGATTATCTTGGCGTGAAGCTTAAAATTACCGTCCGCCAGAATATCAACCAGCTGTTTGATGACCTCGATAACGACGATGCCGATATGCTCGCGGCCGGGCTGGTGTATAACAGCGAGCGCAGCAAGAACTATCAGCCAGGCCCGACCTACTACTCCGTTTCGCAGCAACTGGTCTACCGTGTCGGAAGCGTTCGCCCGCGCACGCTTGCTACCATTAACGATCAACAACTGACGATTGCCCCCGGCCATGTGGTGATTGACGATCTGCGTGAGCTCAAGGAGAAGAAATACCCGGACCTGAGCTGGACAGTCGATCCTAAACTCGGCACAACGGAACTACTGGAACAGGTTAAAGATCAGAAACTGCCCTATACCATCGCTGATTCAGTCGCGATCAGTCTTTTCCAGCGCGTTCACCCTGAGATCGCCGTGGCGCTGGACGTCACCGACGAACAACCCGTTACCTGGTTTAGCCAGCTTGATGACGATCAGACCCTTTCTGCGGCGATGCTCGATTTCTTCAACACCATCAATGAAGACGGTACCCTGGCGCGTCTGGAGGAGAAGTATCTTGGCCACGGTGACGACTTTGACTATGTCGACACCCGTAGCTTCCTGCGCGCGGTAGACAGTGTCCTGCCAGACCTGCAGCCGTTGTTCGAAAAATACGCCCAGGAAATTGACTGGAAACTGCTGGCGGCTATCTCCTATCAGGAATCTCACTGGGATACCCAGGCCACGTCGCCCACGGGCGTACGCGGTTTAATGATGCTAACCAAAAATACCGCCCTGAGCCTGGGGGTGAATGACCGTACCGATGCCGAACAGAGCATCAGCGGTGGTGCGCGTTATCTGCAGGATATGATGGCTAAGGTACCGGAAACAGTACCGGAAGAAGAGCGGATCTGGTTCGCGCTGGCCGCCTACAACATGGGTTATGCGCATATGCTTGATGCACGAGCACTGACGGCGAAAACGAAAGGTAACCCGGACAGCTGGTCAGACGTTAAACAGCGATTGCCACTGCTGAGCCAGAAACCCTGGTACAACAAGCTGACATATGGCTACGCACGTGGACATGAGGCTTACGCCTACGTGGAAAATATCCGTAAGTATCAGATAAGCCTGGTAGGATACCTGCTGGAGAAAGAGAAAGAAGCGGCAGAGGCAAAACAACTGGCTCAAAGTTACCCGGTTGTGGCACCGGATGAACTTAATAGTCCGACAACTTCAATTCTGCCTTTTGTTGCTTTTTCTGCTGCCGGCGCATTCGAAAGAAATCACTTAGTAGCCCCGAACACTCTGGTGCAAGCACCCCACCGATAGTCTTGACCTGATGGTTCATCCCTGGGTGTCCCAGAACATCCATCAGTGAGCCAGCCGCGCCGGTTTTTTCATCCCGTGCGCCGAAGACAAGCGTGCCAATACGGCTGTGTACCATCGCACCAGAACACATCACGCACGGCTCAAGCGTCACGTACAGCGTGGTGTCGAGCAGGCGATAGTTTTGCAACACCAGCCCACCTTGTCGAAGCGCCATGATTTCGGCGTGAGCAGTGGGATCGTGACGGCCAATCGGGCGATTCCAGCCTTCTCCAATCACCTGGTTGTTGTAAACCAGCACGGCCCCCACGGGGACCTCGCCCTCTTCCCAGGCACGTTGAGCCAGCGTTAGCGCGTGGCGCATCCAGTATTCATGATTGTGTTCAGGATTGGACAAGGGTTGATACTCCGGTCTTAAAGCGGGCGGCATTATACACACCCTCCAGAGAGAAGACTATTCGAGTTGCTGAAGTTCCCCCACCGGCGTGACACGCCAGCGATGCTGACAAAAATAGAGCAGCGGATTGTCCTGTTTGCTGTCACTGTAGCCGCTGTAAAGACGCAGCGGTGTACCAATGCGTTTCTCCAGTTGCACCACTTTTTCATGTCCCAGACAACGCAGGGTGAGCACCCAACCGCCATAACCACGAGCAATCTGTGTGGCGATTAGATTCACCCGAGGTAGCCATGGGGTATCAAAATAGACCTGCTCAACCAGCGTCTGCGGTGAACCGGTAATCAGCCAGATATCGGCATCGTTCGCATCGAGATAGCTGGTGAGACGCGCCTGAACGACAGGATACGCGGCAACATGACCGCGAAACCAGTGTGCAAAATCCTGTTCGAGCTGTTTGAGTCGCGATTCACTGTGGCCAAACGTGCATCCCCACAACAGCAGACTCATCGGCCATCGCGCTGCCCGGCCTTTCACCAGCAACGCGATGCCAATCACGGGTAAGAGCGGTAATACGAGCAGTGCATTCAGAGGCTGACGCCGCAACAGGTAGCGCATAAACGTACCAAACATATCCTGCTGATGCAGCGTTCCATCCAGGTCGAAAAAGACAACGCGACGCTCGTAATTTGCCAAACCTTACTCCTCTGGATCGTTGAATCCTAACAGCCAGGTAAACAGGAACCCGGCTATCACTGCTACTAAATAGCCTAACAGATAGAGCATCACTTTTCCGGTCACGATGGTCAACGCCAGCGGTAAACCGGACAGTCCAAAAGTGATAACAGTGGCGACTTTCCAATAGCTGATGAGTGCTCCACCTACCGCACCACCCAGACAGGCAGCGAGGAACGGTTTACCCAGCGGCAGTGTGACGCCAAAAATCAGCGGTTCCCCAATGCCAAGCAAACCGACCGGAAGTGCGCCTTTAATCACTTTTTTCAGGCGCATATTACGGGTTTTCATCAGCACGGCGATGGCCGCACCAACCTGACCCACACCAGCCATAGAGAGGATAGGCAGAAGCGCGTTGTAACCGTGCGTCTGTACCAGCTCGACATGGATCGGCACCAGCCCCTGATGCAGGCCCGTCAGCACTAATGGCAGGAAAGTGCCAGACAACACCGCCCCCACTAACAGGCCGCCGCGATCGATCGCCAAAGACGCGCCATGGGCAATCGCTTCTGAGATCCAGCCGCCCAGTGGTTGCAGTGCAACAATCGCCACACTGCCGGCGATAAGTGTAGTCAGCAGTGGATTAAGGATAAGCTCAATTGATCCGGGCAAAAGAGCACGCAATTTTTTCTCGACCCAGCACATCAGGATCACCACCAGCAGTACAGCAATCACCCCGCCACGCCCCGGCTGAAGCGCCTCGCCAAACAGGGTTATCTGTGCCAGTTGTGGGCTGGATAAAATCCCCGCCATCACCCCGCCCATGGCCAGCGAGCCACCAAACACCTTAGCCGTGTTCACCCCGACCAGAATGTTCATGATGGCAAACACTGCACTGCCGAATATCCCGAGAATACCCAGCAGGTTCGGATACTGAGTGGCAAAATCCCCAACAATATCCGGGCGCTTGAGGATGTTAATGATCCCGGTGATCAAACCAGAAGCAATGAACGCTGGGATCAACGGAATAAAGACGTTTGCCAGCTGGCGCAGCACATCGCTCATCGGGGCTTTGTATTTGGCCTTCGCCTGCGCTTTGGTACGTTCAGCATCGTCAATCGACACGCTTGCTCCGCTGCCCATAAGTGCGCGCATGGCATCGACCACCTGTGCCGCTTTCCCCGGCCCGACGATCAACTGGTGCTGTTGCCCCTGTTTCACGTAGCCGCTGACGCCGGAAAGTTGCTTCAGACGCGGCACATCAAGCTGGTCATCGTTATGCACTTCAACCCGCACACGCGTCATGCAGTTTTCCAGACGCTGAATATTTTCTTCCCCACCAATTCCCTGCAGGATATTGCTGGCGAGCGCTGCTGTTTTATCCATACACGCCTCTGTTAGTTTTCTAATGCCGCCCGTAAGAACCCATTATGCGCAGTGAGTTTGGCTCTCGCGGCCGCAGCGTCCAGCCCACTTAAGATCATCAGAATGGCCGGTTTAACATCGTGATCGGTTTGTTTGAGTACAGCTTCCGCCTCTTCACGGCTTGCACCCGTCGCTTCCATCACCATGCGACAGGCTCTGTCCACTAACTTGATGTTGGTCGCCTGCATATCCACCATCAGGTTCTGGTAAACCTTGCCGAACTTCACCATTGCACCGGTGGAGATCATATTGAGCACCAGCTTTTGTGCGGTCCCGGATTTCAGGCGCGTGGAGCCGGTCAGCGCTTCCGGCCCTACAACCGGGGAAATAGCAATGGCAGCGACCTGTGCAATCGGAGAGCCTGGATTACAGGAGATGGCTACCGTTGTGCAGCCGGTCTCGTTGGCGTATTCCAGCCCACCAATGACGTACGGCGTGCGTCCGGATGCCGCCAGCCCGACCACCAGATCCTTCGCTGTCAGATTCAGAGCCTTCAGGTCCTCCTCACCCAGCTGTTTGTTATCTTCCGCCCCTTCAACGGCTTTCAGCAGCGCACCTGGACCACCGGCAATCAACCCGACCACCAGACCGTGTGGAACACCAAACGTCGGTGGGCATTCGGACGCATCCAGCACGCCAAGACGCCCGCTGGTTCCGGCCCCCATATAAATAATACGACCACCCGCCTTCAGTGCTTCCGCCGCGGCATCGACAGCTTTCGCCACCTCAGGTAATGTCTCTTTCACTGCCTGCGCGACCAGCGTATCCTGTTGATTAAAACGGTTAACCAGCTCAAGGGTGGAAAGTGCATCCAGATCCATGGTTTGCGGGTTACGCGTTTCTGAAACAAGTGAGCCAAGATTCATGTTTTGTACCTCAGGAATTTTTAATTCATAATAATCACACTATAATGGAATATAAAATTCATTCAGGCGAGCAAAATTCGTATTTGCGCAGATAATCACATTTTCGCCAGGAGAACCTATGAACTGTTTAATTCGTATTCGCCAGCGGTATGCAGGCTTTGCTCAAAGCGACAAAAAGCTGGCGGATTTTCTGCTTTCTCAGCCCGATCACGCCCGCCATCTCAGCTCGCAGCAACTGGCGAGTGAAGCCGGTGTGAGTCAATCAAGCGTGGTGAAATTTGCCCAGAAGATTGGCTTTAAGGGCTTTCCCGCCCTCAAACTGGCGATTAGCGAAGCGCTGGTGAGTAACCCCAATCCGCAGTCGATGCCCGTACATAACCAAATCCGTGGTGATGACCCGATGCGTCTGGTGGGGGAAAAGCTGATTAAAGAAAACGTCGCAGCCATGCATGCCACCCTGGACGTGAATTCCGAAGAAAAGCTGCTGGAAAGTGTGGCGATGCTGCATGCGGCGCGGCGTATCATTTTGACCGGCATCGGTGCGTCCGGACTTGTGGCGCGTAACTTTGGCTGGAAGCTGACAAAAATTGGGCTTAACGCCATCGTAGAGCAGGATATGCATGCCCTGCTGGCGACCGTACAGGCGATGGATCCTGACGATCTGCTGCTGGCGATCTCCTATTCCGGTGAGCGTCGTGAAATCAACATGGCGACCGACGAAGCCCTGCGTGTCGGTGGTAAAATACTGGCAATCACCGGTTTTACCCCGAATGCCCTGCAACAGCGGGCAACGCGCTGTTTATATACCATTGCTGAAGAGCAGGCTACGCGCAGTGCGGCTATCTCGTCCACCAGTGCGCAAATGATGCTGACCGATCTACTGTTCATGGCACTGGTGCAGCAGGATCTGGAGCACGCGCCCGAGCGCATTCGTCACAGCGAAGAACTGGTAAAGAAACTGGTTTGACGCGTATAATGCCCGCCCAGTTTGTGTTGTTTCTGAGAATTTCCTGATGGCGCTGTTAATTACCAAAAAATGCATTAATTGCGATATGTGCGAACCCGAATGCCCGAACCAGGCGATTTCGATGGGTGACAGCATTTATGAGATTAACAGCGACCGCTGCACCGAATGCATCGGCCACTATGAGACGCCGACCTGTCAGAAAGTGTGCCCGATCCCCAATACCATCCTGAAAGATCCGGCACACGTCGAGAGCGAAGAGCAGCTATGGGATAAGTTTGTCCTGATGCATCATGCGGACAAACTTTAACTTTCGATGATCACCGTTGCGCTTGCATAGTGGCGTTCATCCGCGATCGTCACGTGCATATGGTTCACGCCCAGCCTCTCCGCCAGCTTTAGCGCCTCACCCCATAAACGCAGACGTGGTTTACCCAGTTCGTCGTTAAACACTTCAAACTGGTTAAATGCCAGACCATTTCGAATACCAGTCCCGAAGGCTTTGGCTGCCGCCTCTTTTACCGCAAAGCGCTTGGCCAGAAAACGCACCGGTTGCTGATGCGCTTCCCAGATGGCCCATTCGTTATCGCTTAGCACACGCCTTGCCAGGCGATCGCCGCTACGGGCGATCACCGCTTCAATACGGGCTATTTCAACGATATCCGTGCCTAAGCCCAGAATGGCCATTACTTGCGCGCTTCCAGCATCAGGCGTTTCATCTCTGATACCGCCTCTTTCAGACCACTCATCACTGCACGGCCAATAATCGCATGGCCGATATTCAGCTCATGCATTTCCGGCAGGGCGGCGATGGCTTTTACGTTGTGGTAGGTGAGGCCATGCCCGGCATTAACCTTCAGGCCCAGGTTTGAGGCATACTTAGCAGCTTTGGCGATACGCTCCAGCTCTTTGGCCTGCTCTGCGTCGCTTTCAGCATCAGCATAACAACCGGTATGAATTTCGATATACGGAGCCCCCACATCGGCTGCCGCTTTGATCTGGGTGAAATCGGCGTCGATAAACAGAGAAACCAGGATGTCGGCATCGGCCAGACGTTTGCAGGCATCGCGCATTTTGTCGAGCTGCCCTGCAACATCCAGACCGCCTTCGGTCGTCACTTCCTGACGCTTTTCCGGTACCAGGCAGCAGAAATGGGGTTTAGTCTCGCAGGCAATCGCCAGCATCTCTTCCGTGACGGCCATCTCCAGATTCATACGGGTATCCAGCGTCTGACGCAGAATACGTACGTCGCGATCTGTGATATGGCGACGGTCCTCACGCAGATGAACGGTAATGCCGTCGGCGCCAGCCTGCTCGGCGATAAATGCCGCCTGAACCGGGTCAGGATAAGCCGTGCCGCGCGCATTACGCAGTGTGGCGATATGATCAATGTTGACGCCTAACAGTAATTCAGCCATGACAATCCTCGGTTTTCTTTTGGTTCTGTCTCTAACGTTTCGGCATAAACTGCCTGAATAATTCGCGGCTCTTTAAGGGCTTGCCGCCAAGATACGGCTTGAGGGCAATACGGGTAAAGCGTTTTGCAGCGCGCAGTGTGTCCTGATCAGGAAACTCGCGCTCATACAGCGCCCGGAGATGACGACCGGTAAACGTGCTGTTATCGATTACGATGCTGGCAATAAAACCTTTTTCTTCCCGATAACGGTAGGTCATCGTGTCCTCGACCTCGTCTCCGCTCCCCGCACAATGCAGAAAATCGACGCCATATCCCAGATGTCCCAGCAGCGCCAGTTCGAAACGACGCAGCGCAGGTTCGGGGGTACCGGTGGTACCCGCCAGCGCCTGAATACAGTGCAGATAATCGAAGAAAAGTTCAGAGAAGCGAGTCTCATGTTCAAGAACGCGCGAGATGAGTTCGTTGATATACAAACCGCTGTACAGCGTGATACCTGAAAGGGGAAGTGCCAGAGAGACGGCTTCGGCACTGCGCAGGGTTTTGACCTCCCCTCGCCCACCAAAACGAACCAGCAAGGGAGTGAAAGGCTGTAAGGCACCTTTCAGGTTAGAACGTTTGGAACGTGCGCCTTTCGCAACAAGGCGCACGCGGCCCGACTCTTCCGTGAAGACGTCCAGCATGAGGCTGGTTTCGCTCCAGGGACGACTATGCAGGACAAAGGCACGCTGCCATCCATCCATCATACTCGTCGTCTTGAGTTATTGGTCTTCGCCGTAACCGAGGCTGCGCAGAGCACGCTCGTCATCGGCCCAGCCAGATTTCACTTTCACCCACAGTTCCAGGTGAACCGGGGCTTCGAACATCTCCTGCATGTCTTTGCGGGCTTCAATGCCGATGGTTTTGATCTTGGCACCTTTATTGCCAATGACCATCTTCTTCTGCCCTTCACGCTCAACGAGGATCAGGCCATTGATATCATAACCGCCGCGCTCGTTGCTCTGGAAACGTTCGATTTCTACCGTCACGGAGTATGGCAGCTCAGCACCGAGGAAACGCATCAGCTTTTCACGGATGATCTCAGAAGCCATAAAGCGCTGGGAGCGATCGGTAACGTACTCTTCCGGGAAGTGATGGATCGCTTCCGGCAGATGCTTACGCACGATGCCCGCGATGGTATCCACGTTCAGACCGGTCTCGGCAGACAACGGCACGATGTCGAGGAAATTCATCTGGCTACCGAGCCACTGCAGATGCGGCAGCAGGTCAGCCTTTTCCTGTACGTTGTCCACTTTGTTGACCGCGAGGATGACCGGCGTTTTACCGTCACGCAGTTTGTTCAGCACCATTTCGTCGTCCGGCGTCCAGCGGGTGCCTTCAACAACGAAAATGACCAGCTCAACGTCGCCAATAGAGCTGCTTGCCGCCTTGTTCATCAGGCGGTTAATGGCGCGCTTCTCTTCCATGTGCAGGCCTGGCGTATCGACGTAAATCGCCTGATACGCGCCTTCAGTATGAATGCCGACGATGCGGTGACGCGTGGTCTGCGCCTTACGCGAGGTGATAGAAATCTTCTGCCCGAGCAGATTATTCAGCAGGGTGGATTTGCCGACATTCGGACGTCCGACGATGGCAATAAATCCGCAATAGGTTTTTTCTTCGCTCATTCCAGCTCCAGCATTTTCAACGCCTGTTCGGCGGCAGCCTGTTCAGCCTTACGACGGCTAGAACCTGTGCCCACCACCGGTTCACTCAGGCCACTGACCTGGCAATGGATGGTAAATTCCTGATCGTGCGCTTCACCACGTACCTGCACCACCAGATAGGATGGCAGCGGTAAATGACGCCCCTGCAAATATTCCTGCAAACGCGTTTTCGGATCTTTTTGTTTATCGCCCGGACTGATTTCGTCCAGACGGGTCTGATACCAGTTCAGGATCAGCTTTTCTACGGTCTGGATATCGCTGTCCAGGAACACGCCACCAATTAATGCTTCGACCGTATCGGCAAGAATCGATTCACGACGGAAACCGCCGCTTTTCAATTCACCTGGCCCAAGACGCAGACATTCGCCCAGTTCAAATTCGCGCGCGATTTCCGCAAGGGTATTACCCCGAACCAGCGTGGCACGCATGCGGCTCATATCACCTTCATCCACACGCGGGAAACGATGATAAAGCGCATTCGCAATCACGAAACTTAAAATAGAGTCACCTAAAAATTCGAGGCGCTCATTATGTTTGCTGCTGGCACTGCGATGGGTTAATGCCTGTTGCAACAACTCCTGATGATGAAAAGTGTAGCCCAGCTTCCGTTGAAGCCGATTAATTACGATGGGGTTCATGCGATACCAATAAATGAATGCGTCAAAAATGCAGCACACGAAACCGACCTGAGAAAACCAACGCGGTTTCGTGTGCCGTGGCACCTTTGCAGGGCCAACCTTAAACTTCGGGGGAATATTCTATACACAACGACAGGGGATGTCGTTAGTTCGAAGAGATTTATCGCTGAAATAATTCACGTAGCCGCTAATTAAAGCGGCTACGCGTTCATTTAATGAGAATTAATGGATTCCGCCAATACGATTCAGGCGTACGCCGGTCGGCCATTCACCTTCCTGCTTCTCAAAACTCATCCAGATTGCGGTCGCTTTACCCACCAGATTCGCTTCAGGTACAAAGCCCCAGTAACGGCTGTCCGCAGAATTATCGCGGTTATCACCCATCATGAAGTAGTGTCCCGGAGGCACAATCCAGCTTGCCAGCTGCTGACCCGGTTGCTTGTAATACATACCCAGCTGATCCTGCGCAATCGGCACGGTCAGGATACGGTGTGTCACATCACCCAGCGTCTCTTTACGCTCAACCAGACGAATACCGTTCTCTTTGGTTTCACCTTTCGGTACCTGGAAGAACCCGCTGGTCGCCTCGCCGCCGTTACGACGGGCAAAGGTCTGGACAAAATCACTTGGCTCAACGTTTGAGTAGGTGATTGGCAGCGCGTTCTCACACGCCGTACCGGAGCTGCAGCCCGGCTGAACGGTGACTTCCTTCGCAACCGGATCATAAGTGACCTTATCACCCGGCAGACCTACCGCACGCTTGATGTAGTCCAGGCGCGGATCTTCCGGATATTTAAACACCACGATGTCGCCACGTTTTGGATGACCCGTTTCGATCAGTGTTTTCTGATAGATAGGATCTTTGATGCCGTAGGCAAACTTCTCAACCAGAATAAAATCACCAATCAGCAGCGTTGGCATCATTGAACCTGACGGGATCTGGAACGGTTCGTAAATAAACGAACGTACCACCAGCACAATCGCCAGCACCGGGAATACCGAGGCTCCTGTTTCCAGCCAGCCCGGTTTCGGGCCGACTTTCTTCAGCGTTTTCGCATCCAGCTGATCGCCTGTGGCTGCCTGAGCGGCAGCCTGGCGTTCACGGCGTTTTGGGGCGAAGATAAACTTATCCAGACACCACAACAGACCTGTCACCAGGGTAGCAATGACCAGGATCAGGGCAAACATGTTCGCCATGCCAACTCCTTAGGGTTATTTGCTGTCTTTACCAACATGAAGGATGGCAAGGAATGCTTCCTGCGGCAGCTCGACGTTACCGACCTGCTTCATACGCTTCTTACCTTCTTTCTGCTTCTGCAGCAGCTTTTTCTTACGGCTGACGTCACCGCCATAGCACTTAGCCAGTACGTTTTTACGCAGCTGTTTTACGGTAGAACGGGCAATAATGTGGTTGCCAATGGCTGCCTGAATCGCGATATCAAACTGCTGACGCGGGATCAGGTCTTTCATCTTCTCAACCAGTTCACGACCACGATATGGTGCATTGTCGTTGTGGGTGATCAGTGCCAGCGCATCCACGCGCTCGCCGTTGATCAGCACGTCCACACGTACCATGTTGGAGGCCTGGAAGCGTTTGAAGTTGTAATCCAGTGACGCATAGCCACGAGAGGTAGACTTCAGACGATCGAAGAAGTCGAGTACCACTTCCGCCATCGGGATTTCATAGGTCAGCGCCACCTGGTTACCGTGGTAAACCATGTTGGTCTGCACACCACGCTTCTCGATACACAGCGTAATGACGTTACCCAGGAACTCCTGCGGCAGCAGCATGTGACACTCAGCAATCGGCTCGCGCAGTTCGTGAATGTTGTTCAGCGGTGGAAGCTTGGACGGGCTGTCGACGTAGATCACTTCTTTCGAGGTGGTTTCAACTTCATAGACTACGGTCGGTGCAGTGGTGATCAGATCCAGATCGTATTCACGCTCCAGACGCTCCTGAATGATCTCCATGTGCAGCAGGCCGAGGAAGCCGCAGCGGAAGCCGAAGCCCAGCGCCGTAGAGCTCTCTGGCTCATAGAACAGTGAGGCGTCGTTCAGGCTAAGCTTACCGAGTGCATCGCGGAAGTTTTCGTAGTCGTCAGAGCTGACCGGGAACAGACCCGCGTAAACCTGCGGTTTCACCTTTTTAAAACCTGGCAGTGCTTTATCTGCCGGGTTACGTGCCCCCGTCAGGGTATCGCCCACTGGCGCGCCGAGGATATCTTTGATTGCACAGACCAACCAGCCTACCTCGCCGCACTTCAGCTCGGTACGGTCAACCTGTTTTGGCGTGAAGATGCCCAGACGATCCGCGTTGTAAACTTGCCCGGTACTCATTACCTTGATTTTGTCGCCTTTACGCATGGTGCCGTTTTTAATACGCACCAGGGAGACAACGCCAAGGTAGTTATCAAACCAGGAGTCGATGATCAGCGCCTGCAGTGGGCCATCCGGGTCACCTTCAGGGGCCGGGATATCACGAACCAGACGTTCCAGAACATCGGTCACGCCCACGCCCGTTTTAGCGGAGCAGCGTACTGCATCAGTCGCGTCGATACCGACAATATCTTCAATCTCTTCCGCTACGCGCTCAGGATCAGCGGCTGGCAGGTCGATCTTATTCAGAACCGGCACAACTTCGAGATCCATTTCCATCGCGGTGTAGCAGTTTGCCAGGGTCTGGGCTTCTACGCCCTGCCCGGCATCCACCACCAGCAGCGCGCCTTCACAGGCTGCCAGCGAGCGTGATACTTCATAGGAGAAGTCAACGTGGCCTGGGGTGTCGATAAAGTTTAACTGATAGGTTTCACCATCAGCCGCTTTGTAATCCAGCGTGACGCTCTGCGCTTTAATGGTGATACCGCGTTCGCGTTCCAGGTCCATGGAGTCCAGAACCTGGGCTTCCATTTCACGATCAGACAGGCCACCGCAAATCTGGATAATACGGTCAGACAGCGTCGACTTACCGTGGTCAATGTGAGCAATGATCGAAAAGTTACGTATGTTCTTCATATAGTTAAATAATTATGCCTTACGAATTCCTGGAGGCCGCTGTTCTTAGCCTGACGTTTTTCAGTGCGAAAACGCAGCATTCTACACTACATCCTCGCTACCTGGAAATGCACTTAGAGACAGGTATAGCGTGAAGAAAGGACGTTTTCTGTTTTAGGACGTAAATAATGATAAAGCCCGATGGATCACCGGGCCTCAGAAGAGAGCGTCTCAACACGAAGCTGGTCTGGCGCCAGCCCAACGCTGAGAATGACAGGCTGCCACTCTTCGCGGGCAGCAAGCTTCGGAGAGAAACCTTTAGCAAGCCAGAATCCTCCTGCGCCACCTAAAGCGGCGCCGCACATGGCGGCCACATCAGTACTAAACAACGTCTGAAATATGCCGCCCATGATAAACAGTCCGACCAGCGGGGAGAGATAAACCAACATGGCCGAACTGAGCAGGCTGCCTTCCGCAATCCCCAACTCCACCTTCTGTCCCGCCATCAACGGCTGTTCGCTTGGCACAGAAATCGTGTGCGACGTTTGTGGCCCGAGCTTATTCAGCACGCGACTGCCGCAGCCAGCTCTGGACGCGCAACTATTACATGATGCTTTGACATCACAGCTCACCAGCGCAATGCCGTTCTGCCACGATACAACCGTAGCCCACTCTTTAATCATTGTGCGGCCCTGAATTTTATGCTGTCAGAAATGCGTTTTGCCGTCTGCGGAGGTAACTCACCCACAATCGTGATCTCTGCGTTATCGCGTACCGTGGTGCTGACAGTACGACGTCCGGTACGAAGCATTTGTTCAGAACTGTTTGCCGTTGCGCGGTTGATATTCACCGAGAAGCTGAATAATCCATCGGAATAAAGACGCGATTCAACGGGAGTCTCAATGGTTGGCAACTGACGACGGCTGCTTGAGACTTCACTAAACCCTTGTGGGATCCAGGAAGGTACCCAGTTGAAATTAACGGAGTCACCCGCCGGAACAGAAAGCAGTGGCGGCAGACTGGCTTTAGCCAGATTCTGCATGCTGTTTCCAACCTGATTGTTCACATTGAAGGAGATAACGCGGAACTGTTCCAGCGTTTCACCGTCACGGTCAAGCAGGTCTACACGCATCGGAAGTTTGGTTTCTGCGTCAATCCAGACGATATAGCTGTAGCGTGTTCCGTCCCGGGCAACAACGCGGATCACCTCGCACAATCTGTCCGCAATGCGCGTACGCCCTACCGAAATAAAATCGTAATAAGGGGCAAGCCGCTTAAAGTCGGTGTAAATAAGTGACGGCAGAGAATCAACGATATAGTCGCCATTCAGCGTGAAAGGTTCCAGACCAGGTTCGAAATAACTGATTTCGTTACCACGCTGAACAACTTCCCGACGCGGGCCATCCATCTGTAAAAGCTGGGCGAGCGGCTGGTTATCAAGACGGGCATGTCGATAGCGTAACGACTCGACGCCCTGCTTATTGATGCTGATAAATGCCAACTCATAATTGAGTGACTGGCTAGCCTGATTCATTTGCTGCAACAACGCCCCGGATGAAACATCAGCCGAGGCGTTGGCAGAGAAGAACAGGCTACCCGCCATCAGAGACATGGCGAACCAAAGTTGCTTCATTACTGCGATTGCGTTCCTAAAGTTTGGTTTCCGGGCACCTGCACAGCAGCTTGCTGTGTTTGTGCCTGCTCAAACTGAAGCTGTTCAGAGTGCAGACGACGCTGCAACTCATAATCCTGCAACATCGCATTAATGCGACGGCGCTGCTCCTGAACCTGCTGTTGCTGACCGCCGCTGGCGGAGGCATCAGCCGGTACACCCAGACTCACCGGGCTGGCTTTGCCCATCATCGGCAGTGTGTTAAACACTGGCGCTTCTGGCTGCTGATTAGTTTCAGACTGAGTATTATAGTGCTGGACGCCAACGATAACTGCAAGCGATACACATGCAGCCACCCCCATTTGGGTGAGCTGGCTAGCCCATGGACGCACCTTCTGCCAGAACGGCATTTTCTGCCACTGGTGAGGCGCTGGTTGAGCTTCAGGAATCAGCGGAGTGGTCTGATGAACAGGCTCATTCTCAATGGCCGCCATCACGCGGGCTGAGATATCGAAATGGAGAACCTCGCCGGTGTCACCACGAAGAGTGTCACGGATGAGATGGTAACTCTCCCAGGTCTCTTGCATTTCGGGAGAATGAGACAGCTCGTTGAGCAGCTCACTATCCAGCGTTTCACCATCCATTAAAGCGGAAAGTTTTTCTTTCTGCATGCCTAATACCTTTTCCAGTATCCCGCTATCGTCAACGCCTGATAAGCGGTTGAACTTTATTATCAATAGCTTCTCGCGCACGGAAAATTCGTGAACGTACCGTACCGACCGGACAATCCATGATAGCGGCTATCTCTTCATAGCTCAGACCATCCAGCTCCCGTAACGTAATTGCCATGCGTAAATCTTCCGGGAGCGACTCGATCGTGCGAAAAACGATTTGTCTCAGTTCTTCTGACAACATTAAGTTCTCAGGGTTCGAAATTTCTTTCAATGCGCCGCCACTTTCGAAGTTTTCGGCGTCGATTGCGTCCACATCACTTGAAGGTGGACGACGTCCCTGAGCGACCAGATAATTCTTTGCCGTATTGACTGCAATACGGTACAGCCAGGTATAAAAAGCACTATCCCCCCGGAAAGAATCCAGCGCGCGATAGGCCTTGATAAAAGACTCTTGTACTACATCAGGCACATCACCTGACGGTACATAACGGGAAACCAGGCTCGCCACTTTATGCTGGTAGCGCACCACCAGTAAGTTAAAGGCTTTCTGATCTCCCTTCTGGACCCGTTCAACCAGGACCTGGTCCGTTAACTGCTCGCTCATCCGAGGTAATGTCTCCCCAAACCTAAATTCCACGCGTTATCGAAACGCCACTCTAGAAATACCGCACTTTGAGCAAGCACCGAATTAGAGTGTCTGATCTTCAATAAGTTCCGTAACGCCTTTGTTTTTGTTCATCGCGCCGCAGACTGTTCATTTTCTCTCATTATAAGTCTGTTCACGATACGCACCACTTTCTGACAAGAAACATCTTTTTTCCCGCCAGAAGAGTAACGCAACCCAGGCTTTATTTCACCACAAAATCTGACACTAACGATCTGCTTCGCAAAATAATTTCATTCATTTACCTCCTGTTTACGCCACCTTACGAGTTTAGTCATTGCAACAGTCTTTAAAAAAAACGTGCGATATCTCGCATTCAGGTGCTATTCTGACCAAACACTGTTTAGTAAATTAAACAAAAATCATGAACACAACACCTGAACTTCATTGTGATGTACTGATCATCGGCAGCGGTGCTGCCGGTCTCTCTCTGGCGCTGCGTCTGGCCGAGCATCAGAACGTTATTGTTCTGAGTAAAGGGCCGATAAGTGAAGGTTCCACATTTTATGCCCAGGGCGGTATTGCCGCTGTGTTTGACGAGACAGACAGCATTGCATCACACGTTGAAGATACGTTGATTGCCGGCGCCGGGATCGTGGATAAGCATGCCGCAGAGTTTGTCGCCAGTAATGCCCGTCATTGCGTTCAATGGCTCATCGACCAGGGGGTATTATTTGATACCCAGGTTCAGCCCAATGGCGAAGAGAGCTATCACCTTACTCGAGAAGGCGGTCATAGCCACCGTCGCATCCTGCACGCCGCGGATGCCACAGGTAAAGAGGTTGAAACTACGCTGGTCAGTAAGGCTCTTAGTCATCCTAATATTCGGGTCCTTGAGCGGAGTAATGCCGTTGACCTGATTATTTCCGACAAAATTGGTTTGCCCGGCACACGTCGTGTCGTGGGTGCCTGGGTCTGGAATCGTAATAAAGAGAAAGTTGAAACTTGTCAGGCGAAGGCTGTCGTACTGGCTACAGGCGGCGCCTCCAAGGTGTATCAGTACACCACCAACCCGGACATAGCCTCCGGAGACGGTATTGCCATGGCCTGGCGCGCCGGTTGTCGCGTGGCGAACCTCGAATTTAACCAGTTTCACCCGACCGCATTGTTCCACCCTCAGGCACGCAACTTCCTGCTCACGGAAGCGCTGCGCGGAGAAGGTGCTTATCTGAAACGCCCTGACGGCTCACGCTTTATGCCGGACTTTGATGCCAGAGGTGAACTCGCGCCACGTGACATCGTTGCCCGAGCCATCGACCATGAAATGAAACGTCTTGGCGTGGACTGTATGTATCTCGATATCAGCCATAAGCCCGCAGAGTTCATTCGCCAGCACTTCCCGATGATTTACGAAAAGCTGCTGAATCTGGGCATTGATTTAACCCGTGATCCGGTGCCCATTGTACCTGCCGCCCACTATACCTGTGGTGGCGTAATGGTTGACGATCATGGACGTACGGATGTAGATGGCCTGTATGCTATCGGTGAGGTCAGCTATACCGGACTTCACGGTGCGAACCGTATGGCCTCTAACTCACTGCTTGAATGTCTGGTGTACGGCTGGTCAGCGGCGGAAGATATCACAAAACGCATGCCTTACGCCCGCGAGACAGAGCACCTGCCTGCCTGGGATGAAAGCCGCGTTGATAACCCGGACGAATTGGTCGTGATCCAGCACAACTGGCATGAGCTACGGCTGTTTATGTGGGACTACGTAGGGATTGTGCGCACAACCAAACGACTTGAGCGCGCATTGCGCCGGATCACTATGCTCCAGCAGGAAATTGATGAGTATTATGCCAATTTCCGCGTATCTAATAATTTGCTGGAGTTGCGCAATCTGGTTCAGGTAGCCGAACTGATTGTACGCTGCGCGATGATGCGTAAAGAGAGCCGCGGGCTGCACTATACCCTGGATTACCCGGATCAGCTTGCTGAATCCGGCCCGTCGATACTCGCCCCGCAGGTTTACATAAACAGATAAAACGCCTGGGTCAGAGCAGTGTAATCTTCGGAATAACGCTGGTCTGGCCCACGGATCACCATTCTGTCATTAAAACATTCACCTTCTTTTGGTGATAACGCCAGCAGTACACGGTGCGGCAGTCGACCTTCCGTATCCGAAATATCAGTACGCAGACGTAGCGTCCAGCCAATCTCCTGGGCGATACCGATGAACGTATTGCCCGTACTCTCAGGCAGAACGACACAGAAAAAACCTTCTTCGGAGATGAGTTCTGCTGCACTGGTGAGTAGCGCTTTATGGTTGAGGGAGCCGGTATAACGGGCCTGTTCACGCTCCGGTGAACCGCACTCAACGCCGGGCTCGTAGTAGGGAGGGTTGCTGAGGATCAGATCGTAACGCGCGGTTTGTTCAGGCGCCCAGGTCAGCACATCTGCACATTCCACTTTCATCCGTTCAGCCCAGGGTGATTCGGCCGCATTTTCACGCGCCTGCTCTGCGGCCTGCGCATCCAGTTCAACCGCATCAATCGTGACATGCTCTTCCGTACGCTGCGCCAGCATCAACGCCACCAGCCCGCTGCCGGTACCGATATCAAGAATACGCTTAACACCTGCGACAGGTGCCCAGGCTCCCAGTAAGATACCGTCAGTACCGACTTTCATGGCACAGCGATCGTGAGCGACAAAAAATTGTTTAAATGTAAAACCATCGCGGCGCAACTGCGCTTTGAGTTGAGACATGTCAGGGCAACCTTCTAAGTGAAACTGGAGTAGCATAGGGGAAAGCGAGGTGACCGAAAAGCGATATCCATACAAACAGATGAAGATTACAGCCGTAACGTCTATAATCAGCGCCCCACACAGAGGTAGAACATGACTGTAACGACTTTTTCCGAACTTGAACTCGATGAAAGCCTGCTCAATGCTCTTGAGAGCAAAGGCTTTACACGCCCGACCGCCATTCAGGCAGCGGCCATTCCGCCTGCGCTTGAGGGCCGCGATGTGCTCGGTTCTGCGCCAACCGGCACGGGGAAGACAGCAGCCTATTTGCTGCCTGTGTTGCAGCATCTGCTCGATTTTCCACGTAAAAAATCAGGCCCGCCGCGTATTTTAATCCTGACGCCTACGCGCGAGCTGGCAATGCAGGTTGCCGATCACGCACGCGAACTCGCAGCGAATACACATCTGGATATCGCCACCATCACCGGCGGCGTTGCGTATATGAACCACGCCGAAGTGTTCAGCGAAAACCAGGACATCGTCGTCGCAACGACTGGCCGTCTGCTGCAGTATATTAAAGAAGAGAACTTTGACTGCCGCGCCGTGGAAACACTGATTCTGGACGAAGCCGATCGCATGCTGGACATGGGCTTTGCCCAGGATATCGAACACATCGCGGGTGAGACGCGCTGGCGTAACCAGACGATGCTGTTCTCCGCTACCCTCGAAGGGGATGCGATCAAAGATTTCGCAGAGCGTCTGCTGGAAGATCCGGTAGAAGTCTCTGCCACGCCGTCCACGCGCGAGCGCAAGAAGATCCATCAGTGGTATTACCGTGCAGACAACCTTGAGCACAAGGTTGAGTTGCTCAAGCACCTGCTGAAGCAGGAAGATGCCACCCGCACTATCGTTTTTGTGCGTAAGCGCGAACGTGTGCATGAGCTGGCTGAAATGCTGCGCAATGCCGGGATCAATAACTGCTATCTTGAAGGCGAGATGGCACAGATCAAACGTACCGAAGGCATTAAGCGCCTGACCGATGGCCGCGTTAACGTGCTGGTTGCGACTGACGTTGCCGCACGCGGGATCGACATCCCGGACGTCAGCCACGTCATTAACTTCGATATGCCGCGCAGCGGAGATACCTACCTGCACCGAATTGGCCGTACCGGCCGCGCGGGCCGTAAAGGTATTGCTATTTCACTGGTCGAAGCACATGACTACCTGTTGCTGCAGAAAATTGGCCGCTATGTGGATGAGCCATTGAAAGCGCGCGTTATTGATGGCCTGCGCCCGACAACACGTGCGCCGAGTGAAAAAATGACGGGTAAACCGTCCAAGAAAGCGCTCGCGAAACGTGCTGAGCGAAAAGAGAAAGAAAAAGAGAAGCCACGCGTGAAGCAACGTCACCGCGATACCAAAAACATTGGTAAGCGCCGTAAGCCAAGCGCTGCCGCGCAGGAAACGAAGACTGAAGAGTAATAAAAAGCCGGGGAAAATCCCCGGCTTTTTTTATTCTGCCCCCATGGCTGAAACCATTACAGGCTTTCAGTAAAGGTACGAGCGATAACGTCGCGCTGTTGTTCTGGAGTCAGAGAGTTGAAACGTACCGCATAACCAGAAACGCGGATGGTCAACTGAGGATACTTCTCCGGATGCTCAACCGCGTCCATCAGTGTTTCACGACGCAGCACGTTAACGTTCAGGTGCTGACCACCTTCCACACGCACTTCCGGTTTCACTTCCATTGGGATTTCACGGTATTCAATTTCGCCCAGCTTGCTCACCGGAACGATTTCATCTTCAGCAAAACCTGCTTTCGCGACGACACAGCGTGCTTCGTTTTTCTCGCTGTCCAGCAGCCAGAAAGAGTTGAGCAGATCGTCATTTGCAGCTTTAGTAATCTGGATACCTGTAATCATGTATTGCCTCCCTTAGGCTACATTAACTGATGCCGGCCTTTTCAGGCCAATTGGTAAAACCAATGTTTCTTGTGTGTATATATATCATTCGCACCCCGGTGATTTATTGATTTAAATCAACAAAAACACCAACCACACAAAGAGTGTGGTCTGCATTTATTGTTTTAGATCAATTTCATTACCTTACCAATTCAATATTACCTGCATCATTTCAAAATAAATTGAGGGGCTTACGGTCAATTTCTGCCTGTAATTTTGCACCCAGGAATTTAACGGGTAAGCTAGGCGCAGATGAGATTCGCAGGAGAGCGAGATGACGACACCTTTAACATGGCACGACGTGCTGGCCGAAGAAAAACAGCAGCCCTATTTTATTAATACTCTCAGCACCGTTGCGACAGAGCGGCAATCTGGCCAGACGATTTATCCGCCACAGAAAGATGTTTTCAACGCATTTCGCTATACCGAATTAAGCGATGTCAAAGTCGTTATCCTCGGACAGGATCCTTACCATGGCCCAGGGCAGGCGCACGGGCTGGCATTCTCTGTACGCCCGGGCGTGGCTATCCCCCCTTCTCTGCTGAATATGTACAAAGAGCTTGAGGGAACGCTGCCCGGGTTTACCCGCCCTACTCACGGTTACCTGGAAAGCTGGGCGCGCCAGGGCGTGCTGTTATTGAATACGGTGCTTACAGTACGGGCAGGTCAGGCGCACTCACACGCAAGCCTGGGCTGGGAAACGTTTACAGACAAAGTCATCAGCCTGATCAACGAGCATCGTGAAGGCGTGGTATTTTTGCTCTGGGGTTCTCACGCGCAGAAGAAAGGAGCGATTATCGACCGGCAGCGTCATCACGTGTTGAAGGCGCCGCACCCGTCACCGCTGTCTGCCCATCGGGGTTTCTTTGGCAGTAATCATTTTGTTCTGGCGAATGAATGGCTGGAAAAACGTGGCGAAACGCCAATTGACTGGATGCCTGTATTACCGGCAGAGAGCGAGTAGTTTGAGTTTGTATGCCCGGTTCACCGGGCATACAAAAAGCATGCAGTCTTACGCCTTGTTCTGGCGCCACCACTCGGCCAGCAATACGCCAGTCGCAACGGATACGTTCAGACTTTCCACATTGCCTGTCCCGTCGATAGAGACACTCAGATCCGCACTGGAGAGCGCCGCGTCTGACAGACCATCGCGCTCCTGACCCAGCACCAGCACCATTTTACGCGGCAGTGTCGCTTTAAACAGCGGCGTACCGGCATGGCTCGAGGTGGTCACGATGGAATAGCCCGCTTTACGGAACTGCTCAATAGCATCCAGAACGCTATCACCGGTGATCGGCTGAACGTGCTCAGCACCACCTTCTGCAGTACGGATCGCCGCACCTGATTCCAGCAGTGCAGCATCCTGCAACAGCACGCCTTTCACGCCGAAGTGCGCGCAGCTACGCATCATCGCACCCAGGTTATGCGGGTTGCCCACATCTTCCAGCGCCAGCACGCAGTCATCAGCCTCTGCCTGGCTGACCCATTGCTGAACGGTAGTGCCGTTACGTTTTTTGATCAGGAAGCAAACACCACCGTGGTGTTCGGTACCGGACGCTTTGGTCAGCTCGGCATCATCTACCACGTGATAGGCTTTACGGTTTGCGGCCATCCAGCGCAGCGCTTCTTTAAAGCGTGGGGTCACACTCTGAATAAACCAGGCGCGGACGATGCACTCAGGACGGCTCTGGAACAGAGCCTGGCAGGCATTCTCGCCATACACGCGAGTCTCTTCAGCCCGCTGACGACGCAGCACTTCCGGGTCGATAAAGCTTTTACCGCTGATACCACCGTGATCGGCTTTTTCTGGCGTCTCATCGCCAGGCGCGCGAGAAACGGTACGCCACGGGGATGAGTTATCACGTGAGAAGTCATCACGTGGACGGTCATCACGTTTGCGGTCATCACCGCGGTTATTTCTGTCATCGCGGGCGGGGCGACGGCCACCGTCTGCACGAGAAGACGCCGGACGCCCGCCACCTTTTCCGGTACGCGGATTTTGGGTGCGTTTATCAGAGTCATCATCACTGCGGACATACATCACTTTGACCTTGCCGCTTTTGTTTTTCATTTCGTCGTTCATGCTTTTCTCCACCAGCGCTGCGCGAAGCGCGCAGATTACCCGATGTGCCAGCGCATAGCCATAATTTCGTACAAAAGCCTGTGACTATTGTTCTCATTGAATAAAACGCATTGTTGTTTCAAACAGGCTCATTGATAATATGTAACATATTAGAAACATTATCGGCGTTTGCCGCTGTCCCACGGCTCTATCAGAGGTTAGTTATGAATACCGTATGTGCCAACTGTCAGGCTCTCAATCGCATTCCGGATGATCGAATTGAAGATGGTGCGAAATGCGGACGTTGTGGCCATGAATTGTTTGATGGCGATGTCATTAACGCAACGGGTGCTACGCTGGACAAACTCCTCAAGGATGACCTTCCTGTAGTAGTCGACTTCTGGGCGCCATGGTGCGGCCCATGCCGTAGCTTCGCACCGATCTTCGAAGATGTGGCAGAAGAGCGTAACGGGAAAATGCGGTTCGTTAAGGTCAATACCGAAGCTGAACCCGAACTGAGCGCACGTTTTCGTATTCGCAGCATCCCGACCATTATGATTTTCAAAAAGGGTGAAGTGATCGATATGCTCAACGGTGCGGTTCCAAAAGCACCTTTTGAAAGCTGGTTAAACGAGTCGCTGTAACATTCACGGGGCACATCTTGTGCCCCGTTCCCGCCTCTGCGAAAATAGGGTTTTCCCTGCATTTCGCCCATGACTGATAACGCTGTTCTTCAATTACGTGCCGAACGCCTTGCGCGCTCAACGCGTCCCTTTCTTGCCCGTGGCAATCGAATCCGTCGTTGCCAGCGATGCCTGCTGCCGCTAAAGGTTTGCCTGTGTGAGACACTGGCCCCGAGTACAGCGGAGAGCCGTTTTTGTCTGGTTATGTTCGATACCGAGCCGATGAAACCCAGTAATACGGGCCGCCTGATTGCCGATATTCTGCCTGATACCACTGCGTTTCAGTGGTCGCGCACGGAGCCACCACAGGCCCTGCTCGACGCAGTGACAAACCCGGACTATCAGCCCATGGTCGTTTTCCCGGCCTCTTATGCAGGCGCCGATCGTCAAGTGCTTTCGGCTCCACCATCCGGTAAACCGCCCCTGTTTATTATGCTGGATGGTACCTGGACCGAAGCACGAAAAATGTTTCGTAAAAGCCCTTATCTTGACGCACTGCCGGTGATTTCTGTCGATCTTTCCCGGGTCTCCGCCTACCGCCTGCGTGAAGCGCATGCCGACGGGCAATACTGCACTGCCGAAGTGGCCATTGCGCTTCTGGATTTAGCAGGCGATACCGCAGCGGCAGGCGCCCTGGGCAACCATTTCTTCCGCTTTCGCGAGCGCTATCTGGCGGGAAAAACCGTTCATAAGGGCAGTATCACAGCAACAGAGACAGAAAGCGTTTAAAATCATCAGGTCGCTTGCATTCACAGGAGGCCTGCATGAGCCAGAGAGGGTTAGAAGCGCTATTACGTCCTAAATCCATTGCCGTTATCGGCGCCTCAATGAAACCGGATCGTGCAGGCTATCTGATGATGCGCAACCTGCTAGCCGGAGGGTTTAATGGCCCTGTTATGCCCGTGACACCTGCCTACAAGGCAGTTCAGGGAGTACTTGCCTGGCCGGATGTGCAGAGCCTGCCTTTCGTACCCGATCTTGCCGTATTGTGTACCAATGCGAAACGAAATCCGGAACTGCTGGAATCACTCGGTAAAAAAGGGTGTAAAACCTGCATAATTCTCTCGTCTCCACCTGAACAACAACCAGAGCTGCTGGCATGCGCCAGTCGTTATCAAATGCGCATCCTTGGGCCAAACAGTCTTGGTCTGCTCGCCCCCTGGCAGGGGCTGAATGCCAGCTTCTCCCCTGTACCAATCCGTAAAGGTAAACTCGCGTTTATCTCGCAATCTGCGGCGGTATCGAACACCATCCTCGACTGGGCTCAGCAACGTGAAATGGGGTTTTCCTACTTCATTGCCCTGGGTGACAGCCTGGATATTGACGTTGATGAGCTCCTTGATTTTCTGGCTCGCGACAGTAAAACCAGCGCAATCCTGCTTTACCTTGAGCACCTCAGCGATGCCCGTCGTTTTGTATCGGCTTCACGAAGCGCCTCGCGCAATAAACCGATCCTGGTGATCAAAAGTGGGCGTAGCCCTGCAGCCCAGCGACTTCTGCAGTCGCATTCCGGTATGGATCCTGCGTGGGACGCCGCAATTCAACGTGCGGGTTTACTGCGCGTACAGGATACACACGAGCTTTTTTCCGCCGTAGAGACGCTAAGCCATATGCGCCCATTGCGTGGTGAGAAGTTAATGATTGTCAGTAACGGTGCCGCCCCTGCTGCACTCGCGCTGGATGAACTGTGGCGGCGCTTCGGTAAGCTGGCAACGCTGGGTGAAGAGACGCTGCATCGTCTGAGAGAAGCTCTCCCGACGAGTGTGACGCCTGACAACCCGCTTGACTTACGTGATGACGCCAACAGCGATCGCTATATCAAGGCCATCTCGATTTTGCTGGATAGCCAGGATTTCGACGCACTGATGATTATCCACTCCCCCAGCGCGGCCGCTCCGGGTAGTGAAAGTGCGCGTGCACTCATTGATACCGTGCGCAATCATCCACGTGGCAAATATGTCACTTTACTGACCAACTGGTGCGGTGAGTTTTCCTCTCAGGAGGCGCGCCGCTTGTTTAGTGAAGCTGGTCTGCCAACCTATCGTACTCCGGAAGGCACCATCACTGCATTTATGCATATGGTCGAGTATCGCCGTAACCAGAAACAGTTACGCGAAACCCCGGCGTTGCCCGGTAATTTGACGGCGAACACCGTCGACGTTCACCGTCTTTTGCAACAGGCTATTGAAGAGGGTGCGACGACGCTTGATACGCATGAAGTTCAGCCCATTCTCGGTAGTTACGGAATGCAAACCCTGCCCACCTGGATTGCCAGTGACAGTGCTGAAGCTGTGCATATTGCCGAACAAATTGGCTATCCGGTTGCCCTTAAGTTGCGTTCACCGGATATCCCGCATAAGTCTGATATTCAGGGGGTGATGTTATACCTGCGTACGGCAACGGAGGTTCAGCAAGCAGCAGATGCTATTTTCGACCGGGTCAAAATGGCCTGGCCGCAGGCAAGGATCCACGGGTTGCTGGTGCAAAGTATGGCTAACCGCGCAGGTGCTCAGGAGCTACGGGTGGTGGTTGAACACGATCCCGTGTTTGGTCCGCTCATCATGCTGGGAGAAGGCGGCGTTGAGTGGCGTCCGGCAGAACAGGCAGTGGTTGCGTTGCCTCCGCTGAACATGAACCTGGCGCGTTATCTGATCATTCAGGCTATAAAAAGCAGAAAGATCCGTGGCCGCAGTGCGTTACGTCCGCTTGATATTGCCGGATTAAGTCAATTCCTGGTGCAGGTGTCTAACCTGATAGTTGATTGTGCTGAGATCCAGCGGCTGGATATCCACCCCCTTCTCGCCTCCGGTAATGAGTTTACGGCACTGGACGTGACGCTGGATATCGCGCCATTCGAAGGTGACAGAGAGAGCCGTCTGGCGATCCGTCCTTACCCGCTGCAACTGGAAGAGTGGGTAGAGATGAAAAATGGGGAACAGGCATTGTTCCGCCCAATTCTGCCAGAGGATGAGCCGCAGCTACGGGCTTTTATCTCTCAGGTCACGAAAGAGGATCTTTACTATCGCTATTTTAGTGAAATCAACGAATTTACCCACGATGATTTAGCCAATATGACCCAGATCGACTACGATCGAGAAATGGCTTTTGTCGCCATTCGTCGTTCCGATAAGGGTGATGAGATCCTTGGCGTAACGCGTGCTATTTCTGATCCGGATAATGTTGATGCGGAGTTTGCTGTGTTGGTGCGCTCTGATCTAAAAGGCCTGGGTCTGGGGAGACGACTGCTGGAAAAACTCATCAGTTATACGCGAGATCACGGATTGTTACGCCTGAATGGCATTACTATGCCTAACAATCGCGGTATGGTGACCCTGGCGCGAAAACTTGGATTTGATGTTGATATTCAACTGGACGAAGGTATTGTTGCCTTGTCCCTCAACCTGACATCAGCAGATAAACACGAGTAAGCTACTGGAAATGTTACCCACTTTGGACGGGACTGGTGGTATCATTGTCCGCTTATGTTGTTTGCATGGTACAGACAACCCTTCAATGAACAGAGAAGAAACGCACTGTGATGTTGTCAAAATTTAAGCGTAATAAACATCAACAACACCTTGCTCAACTACCGAAGATTTCTCAGTCAGTTGATGATGTAGAGTTCTTTTACGCTCCCGCTCATTTTCGGGAGACGCTTCTGGAAAAGATTGCCAGTGCCACGCGACGCATTTGCATTGTGGCACTGTATCTGGAACAAGACGAAGGCGGGCGCGGGATCCTGAACGCGCTCTATGAAGCCAAACGTCAACGTCCTGAACTTGATGTTCGCGTGCTGGTTGACTGGCATCGCGCTCAGCGTGGTCGTATTGGCGCTGCCGCTTCAAACACCAATGCTGACTGGTATTGCCGCATGGCGCAGGAGAATCCTGGCGTCGATGTTCCTGTTTATGGTGTGCCTGTTAATACCCGCGAAGCGCTCGGCGTCCTTCATTTCAAGGGTTTCATCATTGATGACAGCGTACTTTACAGTGGTGCTAGTCTGAATGATGTTTACCTCCATCAGCTCGATAAGTATCGCTACGACCGCTACCATCTGATTCGTAATCCTCAGATGGCCGATATCATGTTTAACTGGGTTGATAAAAATCTGGTTCATGGCCGTGGTGTAAATCGCCTTGACGATCCAGAGCGCCCTAAAAGCCCGGAAATCAAAAATGATGTTCGTGCATTCCGCCAGGAGCTGCGCGATGCGGTCTATCATTTCCAGGGGGATGCAAACAACGAAGAGTTATCCGTTACCCCGCTGGTAGGGCTCGGTAAATCAAGCCTGCTAAATAAAACGATCTTCCATCTGATGCCGTGTGCAGAGCAGAAACTCACCATCTGTACACCGTACTTCAACCTTCCTGCCGTGCTGGTGCGTAATATCATTCAGCTGCTGCGCGATGGTAAAAAAGTGGAAATCATCGTTGGGGATAAAACGGCTAACGACTTCTTTATTCCTGAAGATCAGCCGTTCAAAATTATCGGTGCGCTACCTTACCTCTATGAGATTAACCTGCGTCGTTTCCTGAGTCGTTTACAGTATTACGTAAACACTGACCAGCTGGTTGTGCGTCTGTGGAAAGATGAAGACAACACCTACCATCTCAAAGGAATGTGGGTCGACGATGAGTGGATGCTGCTGACCGGTAACAACCTGAACCCGCGCGCGTGGCGACTGGATCTGGAAAATGCTATCCTGATCCATGACCCGCAACATGAGTTAGCCGCAAAACGTGAGCGTGAGCTGGAGCTGATCCGCACACATACCACTGTGGTTAATCATTATCGCGAATTGCAGAGCATTGCCGATTATCCGGTGAAAGTCCGCAAGCTTATCCGCCGTTTACGTCGTATCCGTATCGACCGACTTATCAGCCGTATTCTGTAATGTCCAGGCCCTGCCACTCGCAGGGCTTTTTTATGGGGCCCGTTGATGCGTATTCCTCTGTTTCTGAGCGTCCTCTTTCTGAGTGGCTGTAGCCATATGGCAAACGATAGCTGGTCCGGTCAGGATAAAGCCCAACATTTCCTCGCTTCCGCGATGTTGTCCGCAGCCGGTAATGAATATGCTCAACATCAAGGGTATAGCCAGGATCGTAGCGCGGCGATAGGGTTAATGTTCTCAGTAGGTCTGGGGGCATCTAAAGAATTGTGGGATAGCCGCCCCGCAGGGAGCGGCTGGAGCTGGAAAGATTTCGCCTGGGATGTTGCCGGCGCAACGACCGGCTATGCCGTGTGGCAGATAGCGCACTATTAAAGCCGGATGCCTTTCCCTTTGCGATGAAGCATCAGGGAAACAATAAAGGCCAGCGCCCCCATTGCAGTGACGTACCAGAAGAATGTTGTTTCACTTCCCCATGATTTAAGAGACAACGCAACATACTCCGCAGATCCGCCAAACAACGCATTGGCTACCGCATAAGAGAGCCCTACTCCTAAAGCACGTACCTGCGCCGGGAACATTTCGGCTTTCAGTATCCCACTGATTGAGGTATAGAAACTAACAATCACCATCGCCAGCATAACCAGCGCAAATGCTGCATACGGCGAGGAAACATGCTGAAGCGCAGTCAAAACCGGAACGGTACAGAGCGCAGACAATCCGCCAAAAATGAGCATCGAGGTACGTCGGCCAATTTTGTCCGAGAGCGCACCGACAATCGGCTGTATGAGCATAAAGACAAAGAGCGCTACAGTCATGACGACGCTGGCGACGTTGGCGTGCATTCCGGTGGTATTCACCAGGTACTTTTGCATATAGGTGGTGAAAGTATAGAAACTGAGAGAGCCACCCGCAGTAAAGCCCAGCACCATCAGGAAAGCTTTGCGGTTACGCCATAACCCTTTGAAGGTCCCGGCTTCCTTCAGCGTCCTGACCTCTTTCTGAGAGGTTTCATCCAACTGCCGGCGTAACCAAAGTGCGACAACTGCCAGTACTGCGCCCATTGCGAAAGGAATTCGCCATCCCCAGGCGTGAAGTTGTTCGTCCGTCAGAATCTGCTGCAGAATAACCACCACAAGAATGGCCAGAAGTTGACCACCAATAAGCGTGACATACTGGAAGGAGGCGTAAAATCCTTTACGACCTTCCAGAGCAATCTCACTCATGTAGGTCGCACTGGTGCCGTATTCGCCCCCCACCGATAACCCCTGGAATAAACGGGCCAGCAAAAGTAGCGCGGGAGCCCAGGTTCCAATGGATTCATATCCTGGCAGGCAGGCGATCACCAGAGAGCCAAAGCACATCATACAAACCGAGATAAGCATTGAGGCCTTACGCCCGCGACGATCCGCAATGCGGCCGAACAACCAGCCCCCGATCGGTCGCATCAGGAATCCTGCAGCAAAAACCCCTGCCGTTTGTAGAAGCTGCGTCGTGGTGTTGCCGGAGGGAAAGAAAATATGTGCGAAGTAGAGTGAACAGAATGAGTAGACATAAAAGTCAAACCATTCAACCAGATTCCCTGAAGAGGCGCTGATAATTGCCCATACCCTTCTTCGGGTATCACTGGCAGCCAGCGTCCCGTTTGATGCAATGCTTTCTGTCATTGTGATTATGCTCCTGCCATAAACTGCGGCGTATTGAGTCAGCAAACTCAATTACCTCGTAAATGAAATGTTATAATTTTGTTATAAATAACATTGAGACAGCGATCACACATTCCATTAGCAGGATAAGGGATTAAGAGAAAGGCCAGATGAAGAAAAGACAAAGCAAAAAACCCCGTACCTTACGGTACGGGGTTCTTC